>NVUI01000011.1 GCA_002733105.1 Methylophaga sp. | reverse complement strand
AACGCGCGAAAAAATTATCGCTGCTGCCAGTGAAAAATTTGTCTGTATTGCTGATGAAAGCAAATTAGTTGATGTCTTAGGCAAATTTCCCTTACCGGTTGAAGTTGTCCCCATGTCACGTAGCTACGTTGCACGTGAAATCGTCAAAATGGGAGGGCAACCCGTTTATAGAGAAGGCTTTATCACTGATAACAGCAACGTTATTCTTGATGTGCATGGTTGGGATATTATGGAATCCATCAAATTAGAAACAGAACTCAATAATCTTGTCGGTGTTGTCACCAACGGTTTGTTTGCTATGCGCCCTGCAGATGTATTATTACTCGGCAGTGAAAGTGGCACTAAAACTATTTACGCAACATAATGTCCTATTTGTTCAGCTCCTCTACTTTTGGAGGGGCTGAAATAATATGGCCTCAATAAAAATAACGATATGTTCAAACCTTTAAGTATTTATATTGGCTTACGGTATACCCGTGCCAAACGCCGCAATCATTTTATCTCATTTATATCTTTAACTTCCATGTTGGGCGTTGCCCTTGGTGTGGCAGCTCTGATTGTTGTGCTGTCGGTGATGAATGGTTTTGAAAAGGAATTACGTGAACGCATTTTAGGCATGACATCCCATGCTTTTATCACCGGGCCAGATGGCACGTTAAAAGACTGGCAAGCATTAGAGTCAATGATCGAAGGAGCACCTCATTTAGTTGATTCAGCACCCTTTGTGGAAGGCCAAGCCATGCTTAGTCAAGGCAACCGAGTTCGAGGTACGTTAATCCGAGGTATCGACCCTGAGCTTGAACCTCGTGTTTCAACCATTGGTGATAAAGTCATTCAAGGCGACTTCTCTGCACTTAAACCGGGTAGTTTTGGCATTATTTTAGGTAAAGATCTAGCGATCGCTATGGGGGCCGCAACAGGTGATAAAATCACCTTAATCACCCCTTATATTACGCCAACACCCGCAGGAGTTATGCCTCGTTTAAAACGACTCAATGTCGTTGGTGTCTTTGAAATTGGTATGTATGAATATGATAGTGCGCTAGCCGTTATGAATGTTGAAGATGCCGCTAAACTATTTCGTATTCCAGGCAAAGTTTCTGGGCTACGCTTAAAATTAGATGATGTCTTCAAAGCACCTAAAATTACCAGTGAATTACTGGCCACGCTACCTTCCAGTTTTCGTGCCGCAGACTGGACTTATCAGCATGCTAACTTTTTCCGTGCACTTAAGACAGAAAAAACAGTCATGTTTGTTATCTTGCTACTCATTGTTGCAGTAGCAGCATTTAATATTGTTTCAACGTTAATCATGATGGTCACCGACAAACAATCAGACATAGCCATACTTCGAACATTGGGCATGAGACCACGTGACATTATGACTATTTTTATGGTGCAAGGAACACTAATAGGCCTATTTGGCACACTGATTGGCATCATTGGCGGGGTGACTTTAGCGCTCAATGTAGAAACCTTAATTGCGAAACTGGAACAGCTCATAGGTTATCAATTCTTACCTGCCGATGTGTATTACATTAGTAGTTTACCTTCTGATTTACACTGGAATGATGTCACCATTATTGGTATTACCGCTTTTATTCTATCGCTTATTTCCACGATTTACCCATCATGGCGCGCCGCAAAAATAAGACCTGCTGAGGCTTTACGCTATGACTAACACCATTATTCAATGTCGCCATCTCGCTAAACATTTTTCTGATGGTGATTTAGAAGCTAATGTACTCAATGACATTAACCTGACAGTGAACAAGGGTGACCGTCTAGCCATCGTTGGCAGTTCTGGTTCAGGAAAAAGTACTCTGCTGCATTTACTTGGCGGATTAGACCAACCCAGTGCCGGTAAAGTTGAAATTCACGGACAAGACATTAATAATTTATCGGTTAATGCGCTGAGTAAGTTACGCAACCAAAGCTTGGGCTTTGTTTATCAGTTTCATCACTTATTACCAGAGTTTTCTGCTGTAGAAAATGTTGCTATCCCATTAGTTATTGGTGGACAACAACCTAAACATGCACAACAGCAAGCTGAAGAATTATTAGCCAAGGTAGGACTGAGCCACCGTTTACGACATAAGCCTAGTGAACTATCAGGTGGCGAACGGCAACGTGCTGCATTAGCACGTGCACTGATTACCCAACCAGATTGTTTATTAGCCGATGAGCCTACTGGTAATCTTGATCATAGAACTGCTAAGGCTATTTTTGATCTAATTATTGAACTGAATGAGTCTTTTGGAACGGCACTTGTCATCGTCACACATGACATTCAGCTTGCCGCACAAATGGATAAGGTTTTCACCTTACTTGATGGTGAGCTAACTGAAGGAAGCGTGGATTAATCACACCTTTAGAAAACTGAACTCTAATGCTTTAATATTAGGCCCTGACCGGTTGGTAACTCAAGAATAGCGTGCTGGTGTTCCTGCATAAATTTAGACTCTGCAATAGTCTGGTTCACATTACTTATCCAACCATAATCATCCAACACGATCAAACCACCTGGTGATACACGATCAAACAAGTGATCTAGTGCCATCATTTCAGCGGCTTCTGAATTCATATCTATATGTAAATACGCTATCTTATCTGGCACTGTATTTTCAAAAGACTGGGGCACAATGCCTTTAATAATATTGACATTAGAATAGGGAGAGAATATCTGACATACTTCTTGATAAAGCTTGTCGCTGTCCAGCATGGTGTAATCCCAATTTTTTCGTTCCGCTTCAGTTGATGTTTCTTCGGGCAGGCCACTAAAGGTATCGTACAAAAGAAACTCACGAGATAATTTATCGAACTCCAAAAACTGGCACAATACGGCTGAACTGAATCCTCTCAGTACACCACACTCAACAAAGTCGCCTTCTACGTGTAATGCATTTAATCCCGCCCAAGCAAGAACGTGCAATCGCCATAACAAGCTTTTTTCTTGATCACTATTTGCGTGAGCATCAAAGCTAGCCATGAATTTTTCATCTGATCGGAATGCGATATTTTTTCCAACGCAAATTAGCATATCTTGGGCGTACATTCCTCCCGGGTATGTTTCTGCAATAGACTTAAGTGCCTGTAGAAATTTCACCTTATTTTCTAAGGATAAACCATAAAACATACACACCATCTCCTGGTTATTTTGTTCTGTTTATATAAGAATTATCAGTATTTGAGTATTAAGTTTGTATTTAGATACTTAAATATTATTACTTTTTACCGTTCTTTTGTTTTCTTTTTAACCAGTTACGAATCACCATTAATCGCCATAGTAAGCGAACAAAAAGTATTCCCAGCAGGGCTGAAATAATGCCACATATCAAGCTACCCAATAATAATGGCTGCCAAATAAGTAAAAATTCATTTGTTAACCATTGCCATGACAAGTCAAAAGAATGATGTTCTATTGGCATTTGCAGGATCCACACTCCCAACTTATATGCAAAAAAGAACACCGGAGCATACGTTAATGGATTGCTAAACCATGAACTAATCACTGCAATAGGCAAACTAACTCGAAAAAAAATAGCCAGTGCTACGGCAATAAACATTTGCCCTACCACAGGAAGAAAGCCGGAAAACAACCCCAAAGCTAGGCCACCCGCAACTGAACGGCGGTTTAAATGCCATAATTTTGGTTCAGCCAAACGTCGGCCAAATTTTTGCAAATGCGGATGCTCGCGCATTGTCTTATGATCTGGCAAGATACGTTTTAGAGTCTTACGAGGCATCTAGGCCCCTGAATRTTAAATCGGTTGTCATTATAAGGATATTATGATTAAAACTGCTGTTTCATTTACTCTTGGTTGCGTACTGTTTTTACATCTATCTATTATGCCATCTACTCAATGGTTTTGGGCAATAATTCCTGCATGTATTTTATTGTTACTACCTCATACCCGTTGGTTAGCCTCATTAATGTTGGGGGCGATCTGGACCCTATTCTATGTCAATCTAATTATCAATGATCGTTTACCTTCCAGTCTGACAGGCCAAGATATAGTCATATTAGGCACTATTGCAAGTGTGCCTGAACACCAAAATAGGCGTATTCGCTTTCTATTTACACCGGATAAATCTAGCCATAAACAATTACCTGATATGTTACGCCTGAACTGGTATCAACCACTACCCGAACATTTAAATTCGGGAGACCGCTGGCAACTTACCGTACGCCTAAAACAACCTCATGGCATGATGAATCCCGGTTCATTTGATTATGAAAGCTGGTTATTTCAGCAAGGTATTGGCGCGACAGGTTATGTTCGTTCAAATCCCACTAATAAGTTTCTTGCAGCTGCGCCTTTTTATTCGATTAATGTATTGCGTCAAAAGCTAGCCACCACAATCAAAGTACACTTGGATGACTCAAAAAACCTAGGATTAATTCAAGCACTGGTAACAGGGATTAGACACAATATTGATCCCCAACAGTGGCAAATACTACGTTGGTCTGGCACCAGTCACTTATTAGCTATTTCTGGCCTACATATTGGCCTAGCAGCTACTCTAGGTTTTTTGTGTTTTCGCTGGTTGTGGTCAAGACGTGCTAACAACTTATTGCTGTTGCCTGCTCGTGAGGCAGGTGCTATCGGTGGTTTTATTCTGGCCCTATTTTATGCTGCATTAGCTGGATTTTCTATCCCGACTCAACGTGCTTTAATAATGGTTACCACGGTTATGGTATTGGTATTAATTCGCAGGCCAACAACAACAAGTCATATTTTAGCCCTTAGCTTAATACTGGTCTTACTATTTGATCCCTTGTCAGTATTATCAGCGGGTTTCTGGCTATCCTTTTCCGCCGTCAGTATTATTTTATTTATTAGTCAAAATCGATTTCCATCCCCCCATTGGCAATGGGCCAAAATACACACACTCATCGCTTTTGGTTTAACCCCTCTACTTCTGTTATTTTTTATGCAATCATCGGTGGTCGCACCTATTGCTAACTTTATTGCTGTACCGGTTATTAGCCTATTAGTTGTCCCTATTTTATTACTCGCCAGTTGCTTGTTATGGCTATGGCAACCTGCAGGCATTTTATTATTTCAACTCGCGGATATGATCCTTACTCTGCTATGGCCATTGCTAGATTGTTTAGCCTCACTACCTTTTTCACATTGGACTAGTATCCATCTCCCAACACTTTATTGGATACCCATTATTATAGGTACGGCTGTTTTATTATTACCAAGAGGATCCCCAGGGAAATGGTTGGGAATATTAGGGTTAACGCCCTTATTATTCATCACGGCTGACAAACCTGATAAGAATGAATTTTGGTTTACATTATTAGATGTAGGGCAAGGATTAGCAGCTGTCATCCAAACGCAACAACATACGATAGTATTTGATACAGGTCCTAAGTTCAGTGCTGATTTCAATACTGGAGAAGCTGTTATTCTGCCTTTTYTACGGCAACAAGGTATTCMCCATATCGATACTCTTATCGTGAGTCATGGTGATAATGACCATATCGGTGGTGCTCAATCACTTATAGAAGGTATACAAATCAATCATATTCTCAGTAGCACACCTGAATTGTTACCTCAGGCAACACCATGCCTTGCTGGACAATCATGGCAATGGGATGGTGTTACATTTTCTATACTTCATCCAAACATCAAAGACAGTGGTAGCAGCAATAACCTCTCCTGTGTTTTAAAAATAGCTACAGAGTCTGTTAGCGTGCTAATACCTGGAGATATTGAGCATAGTGCCGAACAGTTGCTGATCAATCATTATGGTGAAAATCTGGCATCCACAGTACTGGTCGCCCCTCATCATGGAAGCAAAACCTCTTCCAGTCGCCTTTTTATTAATATGGTGGATCCTGAAGCTGTGTTATTTCCTACCGGTTATAACAACCGTTATCACTTTCCTCATCATAGTGTTACAAAACGCTATCAGGATAAAGGCATACGACAATTTAATACTGCTGCTGATGGTGCTATTCAATTTAAATCTGTAAATTTTAATGTATTGTCCATCACGGCAGAAAGACAAACATCCAAAAAAATATGGACTCATCAACCCTCTTTAAATAATTGAAATCAGCTGTTTTTAACGTTATGGTGTTTGGAATAGACTGTTGTAGAAATAACTAAAAATTGACTGAAAAAAATAACCGTATTCAATCGTCTAATTAAAGTAATATATACCCATGATTCGAATCATAAGGCTGATAATAATATGTTAGAACTTTTTAAAGCTGGTGGATGGCTAATGCTGCCATTATTTGCCAGTTCAGTTATTGCTATTGGTATTATCGCTGAACGATTCTGGAGCTTACAGGCTAAGCGGATCGCCCCTGCCGAACTTATCACTCAAATATGGCAGTGGTTAAAGTATGACCAAATTGATGAAAGTCGTATTCGTGCCTTACAAGCCAACTCACCACTGGGACAAATTTTAGCAGCAGGGCTAGTTCATCGTAATAGCTCTCGTTACATTACTAAAGAAAATATTGAAGATGTTGGCCGTCACGTCACCTTATCTTTAGAAAAGAATCTTAACTCATTAGGCACCATAGCGGCCATCACACCTTTATTAGGGTTACTCGGTACCGTGATCGGCATGATTAAAGTATTTGCAGTGATCACCACCGAAGGTGTGGGTAATCCTGAAACTCTAGCAGGGGGGATTTCAGAAGCACTCATCACCACAGCGACTGGTTTACTTGTTGCTATTCCCAGCCTCATTTTTTATCGTCACTTTCGTGGAAAAATAAATATTTTAGTGGTGAATATGGAAGAACAGGCGATGAAACTTATTGAAATTCTTCATGGTGATCGAGAATTTGATCCCGATGAGGATAACAGTCAGTGAATTTATCGCCACAAAAACAAGAGGATCCTGATGTCAATCTAACACCGATGATTGATGTTGTTTTCTTATTGTTGTTATTTTTCATGGTTTCAACCAGCTTTATTCGAGAAAGCTCTCTTAAAGTTGATCTACCGCAAGCAACGGGGATTGCCTTAGTCGAACAGCAACAGTCGATCGACATTATCATTAATGCTGATGGACAATTTATCATCAACGAAACAACTTTAAATAATCCTAGTCGTGAACAATTAGCAAGTATTCTTCGCCAAGCAGCTGGCGATAATGATGACCCTCATATTATTATTAGTGCCGATGCTGATGCTGCTTACCAACATATCGTATCAGCCATGGATACCGCTCAACAACTTGGTTTTACTAAGCTCACATTAGCCACCCGACAAACATCAAAAGCCCCTCAATGACACCCACTGATACTATGAGCGCACGTGAGCTCTACCAGCGTTTATTAACTTACGTTAAACCTTATTGGCCCGTATTTATCATCGCCATCGTCGCCATGCTAATTTTTGCAGCAACTGAAACAGGCTTAGCCGCGATCATGAAACCGCTGATGGATGGTAGCTTTGTTGAACGTGATAGTGACACGATTAAGTGGATCCCATTAGGCCTTATTGCACTATTTTTAGTACGTGGTGTAGCCAATTTTATTACTTCTTATGGATTGGGATGGATCGCCCGAAATGTCATTAAAAACCTACGTTCAGAAATGTTTGATCGGCTTATTTCCTTACCTGCTAGTTTTTATGACCAAAGCACGCCTGGACAGCTTATGTCCAAACTACTCTATGATGTGGAGCAAGTGGCAAATGCCACCACCGATGCAATATTGACCTTAATCCGTGACACTCTCACTATTCTTGGCTTATTGGCTTGGATGATTTACCTCAATGGCACACTATCACTGATTATTTTAATGACCGTTCCTATTATCGCTTTACTGGTTTACAAAATTAGCACCCGCTTCAGACGTATCAGTAAAACTATTCAGGAATCTATGGGTAGTGTGAGTCACATCAGTAGTGAAATCATTGAGGGGCACAGAGAAGTTAAGACTTTTGGTAGCCAGCAGTACGAGATAAAACGCTTTGATAAAGTAAATCAACAAAACCGCCGTCAACGGATGAAAATGGTAGCAACAGATGCCATTAGCCAGCCGATTATCCAATTAATTACCGTGTTAGGTCTTTCTGTTGTTATATATCTTGCCACATTACCAGAAATGCTTGAACAGATATCTGCAGGTAGTTTTATTTCCTTTGTCACCGCGATGTTTATGATCCTAACGCCACTCAAACGCCTCACCAAGATCAATGGCAAACTACAACGAGGCATTGCTGCTGCCCAAAGTATTTTTGCCTTACTTGATGAAAAAGCTGAACAAGATGACGGCACCCAAACCCTTGATCGAGCACGAGGAGAGATCAGTTATCAGCATGTTAACTTTAGTTATGACAGTAAAAAAGGCGCTGTACTTAAAGATATCTCTTTCCATGCTAATCCTGGCCAAACTATTGCCTTTGTCGGACATTCTGGTAGTGGAAAAACAACGTTAGTTAGCTTATTAGCACGCTTTTATCCTTGCTCCAGTGGTCAAATTCAGATTGATGGTATTGATATTAATGCATTATCTTTAACTAATTTACGCGAACAAATTTCACTGGTTAATCAACAAGTGGTGTTATTTAATGACACCATTGCCAACAATATTGCCTATGGCCAAAAAGCACATGTTAGTAATGATGAAATTATTGCCGCAGCAAAAGCAGCCCATGCTTGGGATTTTATCGAGCGTTTACCTGATGGGCTTGCTACACAGGTAGGTCAAAATGGCGTGCTGTTATCTGGTGGCCAACGCCAGCGCCTTGCGATTGCTCGTGCGTTGTTACGTGATGCCCCCATTCTGATCCTTGATGAAGCGACATCATCACTAGATACAGAAGCTGAGCGCCATATTCAAGCGGCACTAGAAGCGCTGATGAAACAGCGTACAACACTGGTGATTGCTCACCGCCTATCAACCATTGAAAAAGCGGACCAAATTATCGTTATGCACAACGGTGAAATCATTGAAGCAGGTACTCATACTGAATTGCTGAATAAAGGTGAGCACTATGCTGAACTGTATCGCTTACAATTTCAGGACAAATAATTAACTGTCGTTATGAAATGGCTTATTAATAGCTGGTATCAGCCACATCCCATACGCTGGTTACTGTCTCCCTTATCAGCATTTTATCGTATGATCATCTTGCTACGAAAATGGTGCTATCACCTAGGTATTTTCAAGCAATATCATTTATCAGTTCCGGTCATTATCGTGGGTAATATTTCGCTAGGAGGCACCGGAAAAACACCTTTTGTGATCTGGCTGACTCAACAACTACAAAAAGCAGGCATGCGTCCTGGCATTATCAGTCGAGGTTATGGTGGTCATGCCAAACAATATCCACAAATAGTTTCACCGACCAGTGATCCTTCAATTGTAGGTGATGAACCTATTCTTATTAGTCGACACACTCATTGCCCCATAGCCGTTGCACCCAACAGGCATGCAGCAGGTCAAATGCTATTGCAACAATTTGATTGCAATATTATTATCGCTGACGATGGTTTACAGCATTATGCTCTGGGCCGTGATATCGAAGTCGCTATTATTGATGGTGAACGCTTATTTGGCAACCAATACTGCCTACCTGCAGGCCCCTTACGCGAACCTTTAGCGCGCTTAGAACACGTTAATTTTATTGTGCATAATGGTGGGCAATCTCCCACAGATTTCAGGATGACGCTCTCTCAGGCTGTGGCCATTAACTTAATAGATCCAACGCTACGTAAGAACATCTCTGAATTTGCCGATCAAATTGTACATGCTGTAGCCGGTATTGGTCATCCTCAACGATTTTTTGAACAGTTAATACAACAAAACCTTCATATTATTTCCCATCCTTTTGCCGATCATTATGCTTTTCAAATCACTGATCTGTCTTTTGGTGACGATAAGCCTATATTCATGACTGAAAAAGATGCCGTAAAATGTCAGTCTTTTGCTAACAAAAATATGTGGGTGATCCCCATTGAAGCCCAAATAACCGGTAAACTTGATCAACAAATATTACAAACAATAGCAGGACTCTCATCCCATGGATAAAAACCTACTTGAAATTTTAGCTTGCCCCAGCTGTAAAGGCAGTGTGATCTACAATAAACAGCAACAAGAACTCATCTGTCCTGCTTGCCGAATTGCGTATCCTATTCGCGATGATATCCCGGTGATGTTGGCTGATGAAGCACGTGAATTATCCGCAGATGAAGCCGTTTAGATGCCCTTCAAAATAGTAATACCTGCTCGCTATGCTTCCTCTCGATTACCCGGTAAACCCCTGTTAGATATTGCTGGCAAACCCATGATTCAGCATGTTTACAACCGTGCTAAAGAAAGTCTTGCCAGTGAGGTAATTATTGCCACTGATGATAGTCGAATTGAACAGGTAGCCAAAGGCTTTGGCGCTGATGTGTGTATGACGCGAGCCGACCACCCTTCGGGTACAGATCGCCTTGCTGAAGTGGCCACTATTAAGCACTTTGCTGATGATGACATCATTATTAATGTTCAAGGGGATGAACCGTGCCTACCTGCAAGCCTTATCAACCAAGTCGCAGAAGATCTACAGCAACATCCTGATGCCGATATTGCCACCTTATACCATCAGATAGATCAAGAAAAACAAGTGTTTGATGCTAATGTTGTTAAAGTTGTTATGGATAGACAAGGCTATGCACTTTACTTTAGTCGTGCCCCCATACCATGGATGCGTGATCACTTTGATCAACCATCTACACTCCCCGCTGATTTACCACATTATCGCCATATTGGTCTATACGGATATCGAGCAAAATTCCTAACTCACTATGCTGAATTAGAACCCTGTATTGTTGAGCAGGAAGAATCGTTAGAACAATTGCGTGCTTTATATTATGGCAAAAAAATTCATCTGACAATGGCCCAAATAGATCCTGGCCACGGTATTGATACTGAAAAAGATTTACTAGCAGTGCGAGACTTACTTAACTCTAGTTCAGGTTAATTAACTATTAACTGATCTAGGCCTGCCGCTATTAGTTCAATATGTAGATTACCTTCGCCATCAAATATAGGTAAGATATAAGTCACCGGTACAGCCCTATGCCCTTCTCCATATTGTGTGGCCTGAATATTTGTACCACGATCTAGCACCTGCAAAACAAATTCACAACTATCAAGTAACTCAATGATTTCACATTGTTGCTGCATATAGTCAACCTGTTGGCCAATTAAGGCCAACAGTTGTTGACTAGAAATAGAACTATTCGTTGGCATCTGCGCTTGATTTAACCTGAGTAGTCGTTGTTTTTTCAACTTTTGTATTAGCATTATCTGCCGAAGTTGATTTTTTTTCTACTCCAGCTTCTTGTTCAGGTTTTCTTTTAGCAGCTGGTCTTCTACGGCGAGGTCCACTATTGCGAGTATTTCTTGGCTTACGTGGAGATTCTGCTGGTATCTTATTACCATCAACTAACTGTGCCTCACTGCCTTGCTGCGGAACAATATTGCCATCAACCTCGGGGGCCGTTTTAGGGACAGAATTACCATCAACTTCTTTCTTTTCAGGTAATATTTTATTGCCATCGCTGCCATTAGTGCTCGTGTCCCCTTCTTCTTGGCGAGGACGACGACGACGTCCTCCGCGTCGTGATCGTTTAGCACCAGAATTACGATCCTGAGATTGATCATCATCTTTTGCTTGAGAAGGCTGTTGTTTTGTTTGAGGCTGAGATTCTTTACTACCTTCTTTATTACTTTCTTTATTACTTTCTTTACTTCCCTCTTGGCCAGTCTTATCTGAATCAGGGCGACGTCTTGGTCCACGGCGATTATTACGATTGCGTGGTCGTCTATTTTGTTCTCGTTTAGGCTTATCATCTACTGGTTGCTCTACTTCAACTTTATCGCTGTCTTTCTCTTCAGTTGCATCAGCAGATTTGCCGGTAAGTACGTTCAACAAACGTTTCAGTAAATTTGGTTTTTGATCTATAGCCTTTTCTTTGCCCATCACTGGAGCCGGAGCAGCAGGTGACACACCCGTTACAGCAGCTTGTTCTACTGTTGGTTTATCCTTTAATGTTGTCGGCATTTCTGGCTCTGGTGTGACCATCAAATGATGGCTTACTTCAACACGTTCCCCGCCTTCTTTAATTCGCTCAATATCATAGTGTGGTGTTTCCATATGAGGATTTGGGATCAACAATAATTTTACTTGATGACGACGTTCAATAGCATCCAGTTGCATCCGTTTTTCATTCAGCATAAAAGTGGCAACTGAAACCGGTAATTGTATGACTAGTTGGGAAATCCCATCTCTAGTGGCCTCTTCTTCAACCAGTCGAAGCACGGCTAAACCAAGAGATTCAACACCACGAACATGACCTAGCCCAGAACAACGAGGACACACTTCTTCATGAGCATCACCCAATGATGGTCGTATACGTTGACGAGACATTTCTAATAAACCAAAGCGCGAAATACGGCCGACTTGCACCCGAGCACGATCTGCTTTTAAATGCTCACGCAAGCGATTTTCAACTTCACGCTGATGACGACTAGGCCCCATATCAATGAAGTCAATCACCACCAAGCCACCTAAATCACGTAACCGCAATTGGCGAGCTATTTCTTCTGCTGCTTCAAGGTTTGTATTGAATGCAGTTTCTTCAATATCGCTCCCTTTATTTGCACGCGCCGAGTTCACATCAATCGAAATTAATGCTTCTGTTGGGTCGATAACCAATGCTCCACCGGATGGCAGTCTCACTTCATGACGGAAAGCCGTTTCAATTTGGCTTTCAATTTGATAGCGAGTGAACAGTGGTACTTTATCTTCATAAAGCTTAAATTTACTTAATTCATGCGGCATCACCATGCGCATAAAGTCATGGCCTGTTTGATAAAACTCAGGTGAATCTACCAAAATCTCACCAATATCTTTCCGCAAATAATCACGCAAAGCACGGATAATGATATTGCTTTCCTGATAAACTAAAAACGGTGCACTGCGCTCTTTAGTCGCTTTATCGATGGCTGTCCACAGTTGTACTAAATACTCTAGATCCCACTGTAACTCTTCAACTTGTTTTCCTACGCCCGCAGTACGAACGATCATGCCCATACCTTCAGGCACCTCTAATGAACGTAATGCTTCTTGTAGTTCAGTACGTTCATCACCTTCTATACGACGTGAAATACCACCAGCACGAGGACTATTTGGCATTAATACTAAATAGCGCCCAGCCAGACTGATAAATGTTGTTAACGCAGCGCCTTTATTGCCACGCTCTTCTTTTTCAACCTGAATGACTAATTCTTGACCAACAGAAAGTACATCCTGAACATTAATACGTCCAGATGTTCCATCATTCTTGCCTTGCTTAAAATAGTCTTTGGAGATTTCTTTTAAGGGTAAAAATCCTTGTCTTTCTGAACCATACTCAACAAAAACAGCTTCAAGACTGGGTTCAACCCGAGTAATTTTACCTTTGTAGATATTACCTTTTTTCTGCTCCCGTGAAGGGATGTCAATGTCTAGATCAAACAAACGTTGACCATCTACCATCGCTACGCGCAACTCTTCTTCGTGAGTTGCGTTAATTAAAATTCGTTTCATGCATTAACCTCTAGTTGAGGTTCACACGCTTAGTTATCCTTATCTCAAGGATAATGCACCGGCATTGACTGACGATCCAAACTGTCATTTCACGCAATTAATAGTGACAACGCGTCTTACATTTGCACATTGTTTAACCTAAACATATCGTAGTCTTGTATCATGTCCATGAATCAAAAAAACCACTGCCACAATAAAAATTCTGCGGCATTACATCCTAATATCGGCGCTTCACCCCCTGGCGTAGCTGGCCGGATATTTATTTTTTATTAATTACTTGCCAATGTCCTGTTTAGTACATTTTTGTTCGTTTTTACCAAGACGTAGGAACCACTTAAATTTTTCTAGCTCTATATAGAGCACCACTCAATCGCATTCGATCCATATCAAACGCGTATTTAAACTTGTTGGGGCAATTGCCGCATCAACCTTCTTAAATTTAATTGAGGGAGCGACGATGCCATTTTTTGGTCTTATTAAAAAATCGGTATACTGGCTTCTTTTCATCTGACCAATTGTTGACTATAACAGTCAGTTGTTATATCAGCAACAATAAAATCGATCATTGTTATGACTTCCAACGCCATTAAAACTAATCCGGTTCGATTCATTGAGATCACAGCCTCTAATGCAGGCCAAAGAATTGATAATTTCTTGTTATCATTAGAAAAAGGGGTTCCAAAGAGCCGAATTTACCGAGCAATAAGGAAAGGAGAAGTCCGCGTTAATAAGGGCCGCATTAAGCAAACCTACAAACTACAATTAGGCGACAGTGTTCGTATCCCTCCTTTGCATACTAAAGAGACATCTTCTATCTCTTCAGTGAGTGATCACTTCAAGCAACGAATTAATGATAGTGTGTTATTTGAAGATGATGACTTGCTCGTGCTTAATAAACCCTCAGGTCTCGCCGTTCATGCAGGTAGTAATATACCGCAAGGGATTATCGAAGCCCTACGTATTATTCGTGCAGAGCTCCCCTACCTAGAATTAGTTCACCGCCTTGATCGTGATACCTCTGGTTGCTTGCTATTAGCCAAAAATCGCCCAGCTTTACTTCATCTTCAACAGCAAATGCTCCAACATGATATGAACAAACGTTACCTGACACTACTACAAAATAATTGGGGAACAAAAGAAAAACTGGTTGAGGCTGCACTGCAAAAAAATACTATTTCATCAGGTGAACGTATGGTTCGAGTAGATCCTGAAGGTAAACAGGCCAAAACACTATTTATCCCAAAACAGCGCTTTGCCCATGCTCAGTTAACTGAAGTGGTTTTGTTTACCGGAAGAACCCATCAAATTCGTGTTCATGCCGCCCATATCGGCCACCCGGTCGCAGCTGATGACAAGTATGGCCGACGATCATTCAACAAAGACATGAAAAAATTTGGTCTAAAGCGTTTATTTCTACATGCATGGAAATTAGGTATCACTCATCCAGGAACAGAACAGAAAATAATGCTTGAAGCACCGTTACCCACTACGTTACAAAATGTTATTACAAAATTAAGTGAACAATCATGACCGACTTTCAGTTGATTGTTTTTGACTGGGATGGCACATTAATGGATTCCACAGGGCATATCGTTAACTGCATGCAACAAGCCATTCAACAACTTGATCTACCCGAACTGCCAAATAGTGCTATTAATCATATTATTGGTTTGGGACTGAATGAAGCTGTGTTAGCTTTATACCCGGATGCTAGTCAGACCTTAGTTGAAGTATTAGCTGATAAATATCGAGAAATATGGCTAAGTAATCCTCAGCAAACACCTTTATTTGATAATGCTCGTGAATTACTCCAACAATTAGCTCAGCAAGATTATTTTCTTGCTGTTGCAACAGGAAAAAGCCGACGGGGCCTTGATAAAGTATTAAAATCTACCGGGCTGGCAAGCTATTTTCATACTACTCGTTGTGCCGATGAGTGCCATTCCAAACCTCATCCACAAATGATAGAACAAATAATGGAATATCTTGGTGTAGAAAGCAGAGCGACACTGATGATTGGTGATACAGAATATGATCTAAAAATGGCACATAATGCGGGCGCTAATAGTCTAGGCATTAGTCACGGAGCTCATCCTATAACAACATTGCAAGCTTGCCATCCTCTTGCCGTTGTTGATGACTTACATCAGCTACAAAATTGGTTAAAAGCGTGCTAAGGCTCACACAGTCCAACTTGTTATCGTATGTTTGATATGATTTACTGCATCTTTTAATTATCAGGACGAATTTAACATGGCCATCTTCGGTGATTTCCCTTCATCTAATACGAGTAACAATACCTCTCAGGACACGGAACAAGGTTCATGGGAGAGAAAAGTACTAGAAGAACTTGCTTTTGCTGCATTAAAAGAGCAGCGGACAAGTCGGCGCTGGAGCTATGTATTTAAAGGATTAGTACTGTTATATTTAGTTGCTATCGTGCTATTAGCGATGCCTAAAGGCAATCAAATTATTGATACGGCAAGGCACACCGCACTCGTTGAAATTAACGGCGTGATTGCAGCCGATGCCGAAGCGAATGCAGATACTATCGTGACAGGTCTTCGGGATGCTTTTGATAACGAACATGCTCAAGGGCTCATCCTTAGATTGAATACACCGGGTGGTAGCCCTGTTCAAGCGGGCATCATTAATGATGAAATCAAGCGTTTACAACAATTACGGCCCGATTTCCCTGTTTACGCCGTTATTCAAGATGTATGTGCGTCTGGTGGTTATTATATTGCTGTAGCTGCCAAAGAGATTTACGCTGATAAAGCCAGTATCGTAGGATCTATTGGTGTCCGAATGGATAGTTTTGGTTTTACCGATGCCATCAATAAAATTGGGGTTGAACGTCGCTCGCTCACTGCGGGTGAAAATAAAGCCTTTCTCGATCCTTTTTTACCTATGAAAGAGGCTGATATTCAGCATGCTCACTCTCTGCTAGATAATATCCATCAACAATTTATCAATGTTGTTAAAGAAGGTCGTGGTGATCGACTAGTGGATGATCCCGCATTATTCTCTGGACTATTTTGGTCTGGTGAACAAGCATTGCCATTAGGTTTAATCGATGGTTTAGCGAATAGTAGTACTGTCGCAAGAGATATTATTGGTGCAGAAGATATTATTGATTACACACCGAGACCTAACTACTTAGATCGATTTGCAGGTAAACTAGGCGCAAGTTTAAGCCAACTACTACTGCAATCATCAACCCTGAGTTTACGCTAATATGACTGACACAGATTTGACGCCGCAAGAAGACTTACAACGAAAACAGCTTGAAGAGCTGTTTCGTTATACCGATCTTTCACATCCTGTCATGCAAACACTGTTTGACATTCAGCTTAATAAAATCACTGCTGAAACAACCGAAGGATAAACTAGAACAATGGCACTTACACCAGATGCACTAGTTAACAAGTCTCTTGAGCTAGTTTCTCCACCTAACACTTACACTCAACTTGATGCGCTGATGCAAGATCCTAATAGTTCTGCTGATGATATTAGTGCAGTGATCAACACTGATCCAGCATTAGCCACCAGATTGCTTAAAGTGGTCAATAGTCCTTTTTATGGTTTTCCATCTCAAATTAGTACTATTTCACGTGCTATCACTATCATCGGGACTCGCGAGTTAATCCACCTTGTGTTAGCAACATCCGTTATTAATGCTTTCAGTGGTATTCCTAGCTCATTGATTAATATGACTGAGTTTTGGCGACATAGTCTTGCTACGGCTGTGGCAGCAAAATACCTTGCAAAAGCATGTGGCCATCGAGCAACAGAACAATTTTTTATTGCTGGCCTTTTACATAATATTGGCTCGTTAATACTTTATCAATCAGTGCCAGAATTAGCCCGCGAAGCAATTAATAGCTCACAATTTGGTAATGGTGTTATTTATGAAGCAGAACAGCGAGTACTTGGATTTAACCATACTCATGTCGGCCAAGAACTCATTAAGGCATGGCGTTTACCCAAATCATTAGAAGAAGCCGCTCGTTACCATCATGATCCTAGTTCAGCTGAAGAATTTGCCGTTGAGGTGGCAGTGGTACATATCGCAGATATTCTTTGCAGTGCAGCACAGCTAGGGCACAGTGGTGATAATCATGTGCCACCACTCGATCCCGCCGCATGGGATTTATTGAATTTAAATGAAGACATATTATCAACCATCACCCAACAAGTTGTAGAACAAGTAGATGTCCTAACAGCACTTTTAGTCAAACATTAAATTAATTACAGATATTGAAAAGAGGTCAGCAATGAGAACAGTATTATTAGGTGCCCCAGGTTCAGGTAAAGGCACACAGGGTGTTGTATTATCCAAAAATTATGGCATTCCTCAGATCTCTACTGGCGACTTACTCCGCGCCGCTGTCAGCGCTGGTTCAGAATTAGGCAAACAAGCAAAATCTGCTATGGATGCCGGCGCACTAGTCTCTGATGATATTGTGATTGGTCTTATTCGTGAGCGCCTATCAGAAGCAGATGCTCAAGCAGGTTACATTCTTGATGGCTTTCCTCGCAATATTCCCCAAGCAGAGGCTTTAGATGAAATGTTGACTGAGCTAGGTCAACCACTACAAGGTGTCGTCTTACTAGATGTTGCCTTCGAAGAATTAATGCAACGCTTAACAGGTCGTCGTACCTGCCAAGACTGTGGCGCTATCTACAATATTCACTTATCTCCGTCTAAAGTTGAAGACCACTGTGATAATTGTAATGGTGAATTATTCCAACGTGCTGATGATAATGAAGACACGATTAGTCACCGCTTGAAGGTATATGAAGACCAAACTTCACCACTGATTAACTATTACCAAAATCAACACAAGTTACATACTATTGCCGGAATAGGCAGCGTAGATGATATTGCTCGTGCAGCAAGCCTCATTTTTGATAAGTTCTAATTTATCAAAGCTACTGATTTTCTTTAATATCATCAGAAAGTCCGTTTCACCCAAGCTACCATGGCAAAAATACTAGCAATAGGCATAGCAACACTGGATATCATTAATCTAGTTGATAGTTATCCTGACGAAGATAGTGAAATTAGAGCGCTATCCCAGTCAGTATCACGAGGGGGGAATGCGACCAATACTCTGGTGGTATTAAGCCAGCTGGGCCATGAGTGTCATTGGGCTGGTGTTTTGATTAATGAACCCGATACACAATTAATCCATGATGATCTTAACCACTATCACATTAATACATCTGCATGCCGTGTGTTAACTAACGGAAAAATACCAACATCTTATATTACCGTTAGTCAGCAAACAGGCAGCCGAAGCATTGTCCACCATCGTGACTGCCCAGAATTTGCATTTACTGATTTTCAACAAATTCAGCTAGATCAATTTGATTGGATCCATTTTGAAGGGCGTAATATTGAGCAAACTAAAATGATGTTGGAGTGGCTTGCCGCCCAACACCCAGATATACCTTGCTCATTAGAAATAGAAAAACCTCGCACGGATATTGAAATATTATTTTCTAGTCCCTCGGTTCTAATGTTCTCTCAAGACTATGCTTCACATCATGGCTATTCTGATGCTGAAACATTTCTACAATCACTCCCCTTCCATATGACAGCAAGCTGTAGTTGGGGAAATAAAGGAGCATGGTTATCTACCCGTGGTAAAATTATTCATAGCCCGGCTTATCCGCCCCTCCAAGTTGTCGATACCCTTGCTGCGGGCGATACCTTTAATGCGGGATTAATTAATGGCATCATTAATGGCTTATCAATTGAACAAAACCTAGCACAAGCTTGTTGTCTTGCAGGACAAAAATGTGGACAACAAGGCTTAGCCAACTTAACAACTGTGGATGTTTAAATAATATGACTAGTTACTTTTTGTGTCGTGCCAATGAATTAAAGGACGAACAATCCCGCAGTTTTAGCCTTGATACCGCTCAAGGTGTGTTTGAAGTGTTTCTACACAAAACCCAACAACAAATAAAAGCTTTTCAAAATCATTGTCCCCACCTTGGTATCCCTCTCAATTGGCAGCCTAATGAATTCCTTTCCATTGAAGGTACGCATTTTCAATGCTCTACACATGGTGCGCTGTTTAATATTGATGATGGACTATGTATTGCAGGACCATGCACTGGGCAGAGTTTAACTCCGCTTGAGCTCATCCAAAAAGAAGATGGAGGGCTGTGGATAAAGCATTAATTAGAATGCTAAATTAAATTAACTCTCGCATCTAACATCTTGATATGACACAATTCAGTCTGATGCTAAATTGATTTGAGTACTGCCTACGTGGATATCAAAAAACGAATTCGTATCGGTGATCTGCTAATTGAACATAAGTTCATTTCTGAAGCACAGTTGAACACCGCACTCGAAGAACAAAAAAAAACTCGCCGTAAATTAGGTAAAACCCTTATTGACTTGGGTTTTATTAAAGAAAAACAGTTACTCGAATTACTCTCTGAACAACTTAGGATCCCTCATTTAGATCTACGCCAATACCCCATTAATGCGAAAGCATTTAAGCTGCTTCCTGAAATACATGCTCGTCGATTCCGTGCCATTGCAATTGCCCAAGAAAATGACACCATTACCATCGGTATGGCTGATCCCACTGATCTCTATGCTTATGACCAAATTCAAAAAGTATTAAATTGTCCTATTAATGTCGCTGCCATTAGTGAAAATGACTTACTCACTCAATTAGATTCCGGTTATCGAAAAACAGAACAAATAGGTTCTTTGGCTGAAATTCTTGATGACGAACTTGCTGAAAGTGATTTTGATCTACAATCTTTAGGAGAAGGAACAACAGCAGCCGATGCCCCTGTTGTTAAGCTTCTTCGCGCTATTTTTGAAGATGCTGTCACCATGCATGCATCTGATATACATATTGAACCCGATAGCAATGTACTCAGGATCCGTCAACGTATAGATGGTGTACTACAAGAACAACTTGTTGATGAATCACGCGTTGCATCTGCATTAACCTCTCGCCTAAAACTGATGGCAGGATTAAATATTTCAGAAAAACGCCTACCGCAAGATGGCCGATTCAATATTAAAGTCAATAATAAAAATATTGATGTACGATTATCAACCATGCCGATGGTACATGGTGAATCTGTTGTTATGCGTCTACTTGATCATTCACAAGGTTTACTTGATTTCACAACATTAGGCATTCCCGATCATGTTCTAAGACCACTACGTAATCTCATCAAAAAACCACATGGTTTGTTATTAGTGACCGGTCCAACAGGTAGCGGTAAAACAACGACACTTTATGCTGCTTTAAATGAAATAAACTCCCCGGCAACTAAAATAATTACTGCTGAAGATCCTGTTGAATATCAATTGCCTCGAATCAATCAGGTCCAAATACACGATAAAATTGGTTTAACATTTCCCGCTGTTTTGAGAACGGCATTACGACAAGATCCTGATATCATTCTGATAGGTGAAATGCGCGATCAAGAAACAGTTGAAATAGGCTTACGTGCCGCAATGACAGGCCACTTGGTATTTTCAACTCTTCATACCAATGATGCTGCTAGTACGGTTAACCGATTGTTAGATATGGGAGCTGAAGGTTTTCTTGTTGCCTCTTCACTACAAGCAGTGCTAGCGCAACGTCTTATACGACGTTTATGCCCTGATTGTAGTGCACCTCATGAACTTACCGAACAAGATAAAGCTTGGTTAGGCCAAGTGTTAGGACCGCAACCTGATTGGCCAGAAGTCCGTCAACATGTTGGATGTAATCAATGTCATCACACGGGTTATAAAGGCCGGATTGGTGTCTATGAGTTATTGATCATCACGCCAATACTAGCCACGTGCTTACAGCAAAATGATCGCGTCCAATTTATACAACAGGCTCAACGCCAAGATGATTTCAGAAGTTTAACGTTGAATGCTATTGATTTGGCCAAACAAGGAATTACCACTTTAGACGAAGTACTGCGCATTGCCAGCGATATTGATTCGCACCCTAAGAAAAAGTCAACTCGACACTCATCTAACATCAGTCATCAACAAGCGTAATTATTGATATGGCCCTCTTTCTATACAAAGGACGCAACCAACATGGCGATGCCGTCTCTGGTGAATTAGAGGCCCGCACAGCAAATGAAACAGCCAGCCATTTAATCAATATTGGCATCACACCTGTTGATATTAACGAAATTGAACAAGATAAACCCGACATCCTCGCCCAATTTATAGCCGCAAACACAAACAAAGTGCCCAACGACAGTGAACTTATTATGTTTAGTCGGCAAATGGCAACTTTATTAAAAGCAGGTATTCCGATACTCCCTGCGCTACATGGATTAAAACCCCATATGACCCATCGAGGTCTAGCAGCCGCTGTAGGAGGAATAGCAGCAGATCTGGAAGGGGGTAAAACACTGTCATCAGGAATGCAAAAATATCCCATTATTTTTTCCAAGTTATTTACTAGCATGATTAATGTTGGTGAAAATACCGGCCAATTGGATACTGCTTTCCAGCAAATTCATAAATATTTGGAAATTGATAAACAAACTCGCGATCGTATTAAGTCTGCTATTCGTTATCCAATATTTGTCCTCGTAGCCATGGCTATTGCGATCGCTATTATTAATTTGTTTGTGATCCCCGAATTTGCCAAGGTGTTTGCTAGTTTCGGCAGCGAGCTGCCTTGGGCAACCAAGATATTAATGGCAACATCAGAATTTAGTATCCACTATTGGCATTTTATACTGATCGCTATTATTGGTGGTGGCATTTCGCTAAAAAGCTACTTACGCACCGAAGCTGGCCGCTACAAGTGGGATCGATATAAATTACGTCTCCCCATCGTAGGCACGATCATTGAACGTGCCACACTTGCCCGTTTTTCTCGCGCATTTGCAATGACATTCCGTGCCGGTGTTCCTATCACCCAAACACTGACCGTTGTTAGTCGTGCCGTTGACAATACTTTTATAGAAAACCGTATTTTAGCGATGCGCGAAGGACTGGAACRCGGAGAATCACTCACTCAAACTGCCATTGCAAGTGAACTATTTACCCCTCTGGTATTACAAATGATATCAGTGGGTGAAGAATCAGGTTCGGTAGATGACATGCTTGAAGAGGTTGCTAATTTCTACGAACGTGAAGTAGAGCACGATAGTGAACAATTGAGTAGTGCTATAGAACCCATTTTAATCACTTTTATTGGTTTGATTGTTTTAGTGTTAGCTCTGGGTGTATTTTTACCCATGTGGGATTTAGGCGGAGTAGCAATGGGACGTTAGCCACCTATAAAACAAGGTATGTTGAGAGTAAGTGATTTTTTTAGAAAATTTGACAAAGGGAATGAAAATGAACAAACAACAAGGTTTTACCCTGATTGAACTCATTATGGTGATTGTAATTTTAGGTATCTTAGCAGCCACTGCTTTACCTAGATTTATTAATCTTCAAGAAGATGCCAAAGTTGCAAGTCTAGAGGGTATGAAAGGAGCTTTGATATCTAGTGCGTCAATGATTCATGCAACAGCATTAATTCGGAATCAAGCCTCAAATGCAACAAGTACTTGGCTTGATGTAAACAACAATGGTACTCGTTCTCGAGCTGATGGCGATGTAGCGGTTGTATACCTCTACCCAACTGCAGATGCGAATGGCCTTACAAATTTGGTAGATTTCGATGGCTTTACCCTTTCAGGAACTGAATTTAGACTTAATGGTGTTAATGGCTGCGAAGTTCAGTACGCACATCCTACTGCTGCAGGGAATCTTCCGACTTACACCATAGATAAATCTAATTGCTAAGTAAATATTTAGTAATCTACATTTTTTATTTGAAAGCTTCAGAATCAAGCAAACTAAAGTGACTTGGTCGGAAATATCCTTACGGATATCATTGAGGGCTGTATATATTGTGTAGTCAGGAAGGATTTAATGGCCTTATTAAATACACTTAGCCAAAATTTATCTAGATACCCCTTTTTAAAACATAATAAACGATGTGTTAAAAATGGTGCTGAAAATCAATATTACAGCCGGCATCAAATTGGTTTCACACTGATCGAATTGATTTTGGTGATTGTTATATTGTCAATTTTATCGGCTACTGCTTTACCGCGTTTTTTTAGCAATCAAGGCTTTAATGAGCGCGCCTTATTCGATGACACATTAAATGCCATTCGTTATGCTCAGAAATTAGCTGTAGCCACAGGCTGTCAAACGCGCTTTTCTGTCAATGAAAATAGCTATTCAGTATTGCGAGAAGATACTTGTGGCAGTGGTTTATTTGCTGGCAACCTAGCTGCTTTTCATCCTGCTACTGGTGCTGCTGGTTATACGGGCTCACAATCAGGCGTGACTTTAACCGCAACTCAAGCCAACACTACTTTTAATGCCTTAGGTGAAGCGGATATGAACAATATTATTGCTATTGGCGATCGGCAAATCACTGTCGTGGCAGCAACAGGATTTGGGTATGACAGTACACCTTAATCCTGCATATCCCCTAAACAAACCACCATTAAGCTATCAACATGGTGCGACACTAATAGAGCTTATCATGACCATTGTGATCATCAGTATTGCTCTAACAGGCATACTCAATGTGATGAACCAAACGACAAGACATAGTGCCGATCCTATTATCCAACAACAAGCTATCGCTATTGCTGAATCCTATCTTGAAGAAATCCAGTTATTGCCCATCATTGACCCCGATGGCTCTAATGCAGGTGAAACAAGAGCTACTTTTGATAATATTGATGATTATGATGGCTTAAGCGATACCGGTGCTTATGACCAAATGAATGTGGCTATGACTGGCTTAAACAACTATAACGTAGATGTCACCATCAGCAATGTGACTATTTCAACCATTAACATGAAGGCTATTACTGTAGCGGTCACTTTTGCTGGTACCAGTAACTCCGTCAACCTGACTGGCTACCGAGCTGATTATTAATGGCTAAGCACCTTTATCCTCCCCATCAATCTCAACGTGGCTTCACCTTAATTGAAATGATTATTGTGATAGTTGTCGGTGGCATTGTGGCTGGGATAACAACGCAAGTTCTCACCCAGCCGATCAATGCTTATATTGATAGCACTCGCCGTGCCACCCTCACAGCGACGGCTGACTCTGCCTTAAAACGTATGCAGCGTGATATTCGCCGTGCATTACCAAACAGCATCCGAATTTCTGCTGATGGCAGAACACTGGAGTTATTGCATCTGGTTGATGGTGGTCGCTATCGCTCACAACTAGCCAGTGATGGTAGTGGTAATATTCTGGATTTTTCATTAACCGATACTAGTTTTGATGCGTTAGGGCCACTGCAATATTTTGCTGACATTTCATTAGGCAGTGATCGTGTTGTTGTTTATCCTCTCAACTCCGTTGGCAGCGATCCATATGCAGGTGATAACACCTCGATTATTAGCAACACATCAACAGCCACTAATATCGTATTTTCTGCTTTTCAGTTCCCATTTTCATCACCACAGCAGCGGTTTTTTATTATCGATACGCCCATTAGTTATGCCTGTGATATTTCTGCCACGGCTGCTAAAGATAAAGTGCTGATGCGTTATGATGGGTATGCTATTCAAGCAGCCCAACCGCTCCCTCCGGCCAGTGGCAATGCGATTCAGGCCAATTTTATTTCAGATTGTACTTTCCGTTATAACGCAGGCTCCAGCACCAGAGCTGGCTTAGTGTCGTTAGAGCTTGTTGTCGCAGATGAAACTGGGGAATCAGTACGTTTATTACATCAAATCCATGTAGATAATCAACCATGAACAAGCAATCAGGTATCACTTTAATCGGCGCTATTTTTGTATTGATAATAGTCAGCTTGCTGGGACAATACCTTGTCAATATTGCGGGCGTACAACAACGCACCAGTTTATTAACATTACAAAGTGCGCGTGCTTATCAAGCTGCAAAGGCAGCTATTGATTGGGGTGCAGCAAGCATAGATGGCAACGATGTCTGCCCTGCTACTCCACCGACACAATTTGCCTTAATTCCTAATTTCACAGTGACTTTAACTTGCTCTCTTCTTGGTCATTATGAGGAGAATCTCACTTCAACCAATATTTATCAGTTAACAGCAAAAGCAGATTATGGGGCTTATGGTCAGCATGATTATGTTTCTCGTACTTTAGATGTCACTATTCATCGCTAATGATTATCAAAATACAGATAAAAAAATGGGCGTTGGCTAACATTAAAATATTAGAAAAAAACTTATTATCAATGATTACCTCCGTTATATCCTCCACACTGGAATTAACAGTTTATGCGTTTTAGTACTCTCATCAGCTTATTATTTTTATTTCTAATCAACAATACCGCTACCGCAGCGGTAAAGATTGCTAGTTATTCCTTTGATGAAAGTGATTGGCATTTAACTGGTTCTGTACTTGATAGCATTGGTGGTCATCATGGTGTAGTAAATGACTCAATAGGTAGGCATCGCGCTGATGCTGCCACCGCACACCCTAATACTTGTGCCAGTGCTTCTTTTGGTGGTGGCAGTATTGATATCTCCGGCTTACCTGTTTCAACCACATCAGGGGATAAAACCTCTGTTAGTTTCTGGATGTATTGGGATGGCACCAATTCAATCATGCCGATAGGCTGGAATATTCACGATCTTTGGATGATAAATGGCAGTTTTGGTTTTAATACTGGAGTAGGTGATGTTTACGGTATTTCTTCCAGTGGCCTAGCAAATGGATGGCACCATGTTGTTGCCGAATTTACTAACAATAATGTACTCAATAATAAGATTTATATTGATGGTGTTGATCAAATTCTTACACAACACCGAAATAGCCCTAATAATGCTAGAGCCATTGTGCAGCCCAATCTCCGTCTAGGAGGTTGGTTTATTAGTACAGGATACCGCTTCTCTGGCTTTTTAGATGAAGTAAAGATCTATAATGGTGCACTCACACAAGCTGAAGTCAATCTTGATCTGAACTATATCCATACTGGAGCATGTCCAGCGGATCCCGCACCACAACCTGAACAGTTAATTGCCAGTTATAATTTTAATGATGACTGGTCATCCACACTATCTTTAGTTGATAGTATCGGCACTGCAGATGGTAATGTCAGTGGCAGTATCTCTAAAATATTGTCTCCTGCTAGTGGCAATAAACCTGAAACATGTACTGCTGGTGACTTTGATGGTGGCGCGATTGATATACTCAACTTACCTGTCTCCACAACTGTAGGCGATAAAACCTCTATCAGTTTTTGGATGAACTGGGATGGCACTAATTCAGTAATGCCGCTTGGTTGGAATATCCATGATTTATGGTTTTATTCTGGACACTTTGGTTTTAATACCGGAGGAGGTGATATCTATGGGATTGCTTCAGATATCTTAAGAAACACCTGGCACCATGTGACGGTTGTATTTACTAACAATAGTGTTGTTGAGAACAAAATATATATCGATGGTATAGAACAAACATTAACTCATCGTAGAGGTACCATTAATAATTCACGTGCAGTGGTTCACCCGCATTTACGTATTGGTGGATGGTGGGTATCTAGCGGCTATCGTTTCCGTGGCCAATTAGATGAAATTAAAATCTACACCGGTGAAATATCTCAAGCGACTATTGATGCAGATAGAACAGCAATATCTAATTGCTATACACCATTAGCCACATGGCATATGGATGAAGTCAATTGGAATGGCATTGCTAATGAAGTCATTGACGAAACAACGAATAATTATCATGGTACAGCTCAAAATGGCACTGCAACGAGTCAAATTAATCCCGCTATTATCGGAGACCCCGGTAGCTGTGGACTTGGACAGTTTGATGGTGTTGATGATTATATTGCCTTACCAAGCCTCCCCAATTTAACGGACAGTTTCACGCTCACTACTTGGGTAAAATCGACCAAAAATACTCGTGGGCGAATATTTTCTGATGATGACAATAACCAACGCGGTTATGCCCTTAGCTTAAATGAACCAAGCTCTGGGAAATTGCGATTCTATTCACGAGGCATCAGTCCCATCAGTCTAGATACATCTGCAGTTGTTTTGCCTCCAGATAATAACTGGTACTTTGTATCGGCCGTTCATGATGCTAGCACTAAACGGCGACTCATTTATGTTAATGGTATTTTGATGGCTAGTGGGACTTACACTGGTACTTGGGGTACGGATTCTGGTATCGCTAGCATTGGTAATGAAACAAACGCTTCAAGTGAAGGCGTTGATTTTGCTCCATTTGGTGGCAGTATTGATGAAATGCAAATATTTGAGTCAGCGCTTTCCCAAAGACAAATCCAACAAGTCATGGCACAAACACATGCCTGTCCAACCCTAGCCGTGATTGATCATTTTGAATTATCGTACTCATCAACTGCACTCACATGCACGCCCTCTTCAGTGACTATCAAAGCTTGTACTAACGCTGATTGTAGTGCCTTATATACTCCAGATGTTGATGTTACTCTCTCACCCGCTACGGGTTGGGCTGTAAATCCTGTCACTATTTCAAATGGTTCCGTAACACTAAATCTGACACATACCGTTGCTGAAATAATCACACTAGATGTCAGCGCGAGCTCTATTGTGCCAACAAATCCTATCCAATGTATTAAGGGTCCAAGCGCTGATCCTAGCTGTTCTATTGATTTTTCCAGTGCAGGTTTTGTATTTGACGTATCTCCATTGACGGCATGTAAAACCTCAGCCGATATCACCATTCGTGCAGTTAAGAAAAGTGATACGGGAGTGCAGTGTGTCGGTGCACTCGCGGGCACACAATCTATTGATTTCTGGTCAACCTATATAAGCCCTAACACAGGCACACAAGAAATCAGTATATCGGGTACTAATATTGCGACGTCATCTCCAGGAACAGCCGTCGACTTATTCTTTAATATTAATGGCGAAGCGACTTATACAGCCACATACGATGACGCAGGCCAACTACAACTTAACGCAAGACATATTACTGTCGATGGTTTGGTATTAGAAGGAGATGATACTTTCGTGAGTAAGCCAGTGATGTTAGCTACATTTAGTGATGACAGCAGTGCTGATTGTCCAAGCGGTGATGCAAGCTGCAGTAAATTCAAGAAAGCCGGTGAACTATTCAATTTGAAAGTAAATGCGGCCTGTTGGACTCATGATGCCGATACTGATTTCACTGATAATCCAGTCACTCCCAATTTTGAGCTAATTGGTATTACAACGGCTCACAATCTTGTGACACCTATAGGCGGTTCTACTGGAACACGTTCGGTATCAAACTTTAACTTTGTTCTAGCAGATAAGGGTTCTCATACCATTAGTCAGTCAGTGTCTGAAGTAGGTGTGTTTACTTTTAGTCTAAGCTCAGTCAATTATTTTGGTGAAGCACTGGCCTTTGCTGATAGCCCATATATCGGCCGTTTTTATCCAGACCACTTTGAAGTAATAACGGCCGCTAATGGTAATTTTTCCAGTGCTTGTTCAGGCTTTAGTTATAGTGGACAAGTTTTTACTTATCAAACCAAACCACAACTCAACGTCACTGCTTATAATGCAGAAAGTCCTGCGGTGATTACCCAAAACTATACCGACTCATTTGCCAAGCTTGTGACCACTGATTTTAATGTGACGGCACCCATAACGGATGCCTCTCAACTGGGTGCTGATGCGACCAATCTAGTCCGACTCAATTGGGCAGCTGATGTTGCTTCTTTGACTGACAATGGCAATGGTCAGCTTACGTTTTCTTTTGGTAATGACCGTTATGCTTATCTTCATGAAGCTAATAGTCGCATTGCGCCATTTAGTAATGTTGTTGATCTCATTTTCACCGCCATCACAGATAGTGATAATGTTCAAACAACCGCTTTACCTTATACCTTGCAACCAGCAGGAGAGCCAATTCGTTTTGGCCGTTTAAACATCGCTAATACACATGGTTCAGAATTAGCACCGTTACCTATCGCTATTAAAGCTGAATTTTTTAATGGTATCAATTGGGTTAATAATTCACTCGACCAATGTACTGCATTGAATTTAGCTTCACATATACGGCTATCAAATGCAGCAACGAGTGGTGGCAGTTTAATTGCTGGAACTAGCAGCATGAATATAGCAAGTGGCACTACTTCTGGCACCTTAACCAATAACAGTCCTTTACTTAATGGAGAGGCGACACTGACATTCTCAGCACCAGGGGAAGATAACCAAGGCTATGTTGATATTCACAGTAGACTATCAGCTACCCATGACTGGTTATTAGGTGATTTTGATAATGATGGCGCTTATGATGATGAAGCTTCCGGTCGGGCTAGCTTTGGGCTATTTAAAGGTAGTGATACCATTATTTTCCGTCGGGAAGTGTATTAATTAACAATGCACAGGCTTCACGTAAGGCCGTCATTGCTTGTGCTTTTCCGGTAAAAGCTAATTTTTGAGCGATATCGGTCCAATCTCGTTGCTGTAACACGCTCATCACAATTAAGTGCTGTTGCTGAGTTGAAAGCTGAACAAAATCAGCCTGTCGAACTAGCTGTTGTAGCCAACAATTTAATGATACCTGGGTAAAATCAAACCCTCTTTGAGCCAATGCAAAAGCTCGTATATCACTGATATCTGCTAATGATAATGGCAGATCGTGTGGTGATAATAATTGTGAAAAAGTGATAACTAAATCAGGATCAAGTTGTCTAAAATTATGACGCAATAAGTAGGCCCAGTGCTGTTGAAAACGTCTTGCTGCATCATCCAATACTTGTTGGCCTGAATCAGACACATTATGCAACATCATGACCGAATGACACCCACTAATATCATCTTGGTGAATTCCCAGTCTCACCGGTATAAAACCTGATTGTGTCCAAAAATTTAATAAGTCGGTACTGGCTCCAAAACTAGCGCCAATCATGTCACTACCCATACTTGCTGCTTGCTCAATCAAGCGCTGTAATAATTGATTGCCTATACCACGTTGTTGTATCGCAGGGTGAACAGCGATACGAATAACACGTTGGTAATGTAGCGATCCAGCTGAAGTAATCCCTGCATGAGCTAATAAAGATTGTGGTAATAAATGCCCTTTAAGACGACGTTCTCCGGCATAAATGGCATAAGCAAGCTCATCATCTAATTTTCCCTCATTCACCAGCCAAGCACTAGCCACAATATGTCCCTGATATCGCATCACATAAACACTAATATTATCTCTATCTAACATCATCTGTAGATCAGAAGGTCTAGTTCGGTAATGTGCTAACACCATTAGACCAAATAGCTCCTTTAGACTTTSTTCATCATCAATCAGCTGTTTCCGATCAATTCGTTCAAAAGCACATACTTCAAGCTGACAATCTGAAACTAATTCCTCTGCTACCGGCATAGCATCAAGCAATAAAGACTGAAAACTAAAAGCTTCTAACATATCGTTTTCTGCCCAACGAATGGGCGTCTTCATCTGACAGTGTTGCCAATCAGGTGTCTGCTGTTCAAGTATCTGCTGAAATCGGATGGCAAAACCTTGTCCTGTGCCTTCATAACCATGTAAGGTGGTGGCAAAAACAATACGTGAATATTTGTGTAATAGTGGTGCCAATATTGAAGCTGGAATAGCTGCAGCCTCATCCACCAACAATAAATCAGCCTTTTGATCTGATTCAATCAAGGCATCAGGTGCCACAAATTTAATTTCAGCACCCTGCAGTGAAATCAGACCCGTAGAGACAGTTGCATCAGCTAATAATCTGGCGGCATGCTCAAACACAGTGCTAGCAATCGTTAAACTAGGGGCTGTAACCAAAATTGTTTGCTTACCTTCATTGATTAACTGGGCAGCGGCAATACCTAATGAAGCAGACTTTCCTCTGCCACGATCAGCTGATAACACTAATGGTCGTCGTCGATGACCATGTACTACCTTTAAAATAGCAGCAACAGCCTGTTGCTGATCATCTGTTTGATAAGTTGAATTAATATTAGCCGTCTGTGTTGTGATCGATAACTCAGGTAAAGCTTCACCCTGACACACGATATGAAAACAATCATGTTGTTTGTAATCAGTAGCGATCTGGTTAAAACGTTGTAAAAATAAACTTGATGATGGTTGAGCTGATAACAACAAAATAAGTACACCACCGGCTTTGACTGTCCCGATAATAATGCCAAGATGATTAGGGGAAAATTGTTGTTGAGCATCAAAAATAACAACATCAAATTCTTTACCAAGCTGGCTTTGAGCTTGCTTGTCTGGCACAACTAGAATATTGTCTGGATCAAAGCCTGCCAACAGTGTTTTGGCTGAAGATCGACACCAATCTACATCACCCTGAAGAATTACACATTGTCGCTGTTGCATCATTAATAGTGTGGAGGGATCTCATGTTGCTGCCCTGGTTCTTGGGTCCCGGTCTGCATGGTATTAATTTGTACCTTCATTGAGTCAAGAGCTAATTCTAAGCGTGATATTTGTTGCTGCTGATCAATGACCACCTGATTTAACTCTTCTAACAAACTATCCTGAAATGATAGTTTTGTTTGTAAATCAATAATCTCATCTTTCACATTAGTGTCCTCTAAAAACTAAGATTTTTATTTGAGTTCAAGGCGAATTATTTTTGAGAATCGCAATGTACAAAAAGTACCTGAGAATCGGAAAAATTTATTCAACGCAGAAATCAGATAAAAAGATAATTTTTTCATTATTCATCTGCATCATAAGATAACGCCGGTGCTAACCATCGCTCAGCCACATCCATCGTCCATCCTTTACGTTGGGCATAGTCTTCTACTTGGTCACGATCAATTTTACCCAAACCAAAATAACGTGACTCAGGATGTGCAAAATAGAAACCACTCACTGCTGCTGTAGGCAACATGGCATAACTTTCCGTAATCGTAATACCTACATTTTTCTCAGGTTCTAATAGCTCCCATAGCAGACCTTTCTCAGTATGATCAGGACAAGCAGGATAGCCAGGAGCAGGACGGATCCCTTGATATTTTTCATCAATCAAATCTTCATTAGCTAACTGTTCATTGACCACATAAGCCCAAAACTCAGTCCTAACACGCTCATGCATCCGTTCCGCCAGCGCTTCTGCCAAGCGATCAGCCAAAGCTTTGAGCATAATGCTTTGATAGTCATCGTGGTCATCTTCAAAACGGTCAACATGTTCATCAATGCCGATACCCGCAGTCACTGCAAAACCACCGATATAGTCTGTCACACCACTTTCTTTAGGGGCAACAAAATCTGCCAATGCAGCATTAGGCCGGCCTGGTGGTCTTTCTCCTTGTTGACGTAAGCTATGTAAAGTCATCAATACTTCGCCACGGTTATCATCGGTATACACTTCAATATCATCATCGTTAATACTGTTAGCGGGGAATAAACCGATGACGGCTCGTGCTGTTAGCCATTTTTCATCAACAATTTTGTTTAACATCTCTTTGGCATCACCAAATAAATGCGTTGCATGCTCACCCACAATCTCATCATCTAGTATTTTTGGATAACGACCAGCTAATTCCCACGTTTGGAAGAAGGGTGTCCAATCAATACGAGCCACTAATTCAGCTAAGGGATAATCATCAAATATTTGTACGCCTAATTTTGCCGGCACTGTTGGCGTGTAATCTTGCCAAGCAATCTTGGTTTTATTAGCTCGTGCATCAGCAATTTTCAATTGGCGACGTGTGCTCTTGCGCCCTTTATGGCGAGCACGTTTATCAACATAATCTGCTTTTGTTTTTGCCACAAAATCATCACGTAGGGTATCGCTTAATAAGCTCTGAGCAACACCCACAGCACGTGATGCATCTTTTACATAAACACTACATCCTTTATAGTTATGTTCAATCTTAACTGCGGTATGGATCAATGATGTCGTTGCACCACCAATCATCACCGGGATCTGAAAGCCTAAGCGTTCCATCTCCTTGGCAACATGCACCATTTCTTCTAACGAAGGTGTAATCAACCCTGATAAACCGATAATATCGACATTTTCTTTCTTAGCCATATCAAGAATATCAGCACACGACACCATCACGCCCATATCGATAATTTCAAAGTTATTACATTGCAACACCACGCCCACGATGTTTTTACCAATATCATGAACATCGCCTTTAACAGTGGCCATTAGGATCTTGCCGTTACTACTAACACCGCCACCCTCGCCTTTTTCGGCTTCGATATAAGGCATTAAATATGCCACGGCTTTTTTCATCACGCGTGCTGATTTCACCACTTGTGGCAAAAACATCTTGCCCTCACCAAACAAGTCACCCACCACATTCATGCCATCCATCAATGCACCTTCAATCACATGAATTGGACGTTGTGCATTTTGACGACATAACTCGGTATCTTCTACAATAAAGTCCGTGATCCCTTTCACTAAGGCATGTTCAAGTCGTTTTTCTACTTGCCAATCACGCCATTCGAGATCTTCTTTTTTCTCAACCGCTTTGCTGCCATCACCACGATATTTATCGGCAATATCTAAAAGCCGCTCAGTCGAGTCATCACGGCGGTTGAGTACTACATCTTCAACATGGTCACGTAACTCTGCTGGCAAATCATCATAGATAGCTAATTGACCGGCATTAACGATCCCCATATCCATACCCGCTTTAACAGCATGATATAAGAAAACAGCATGAATGGCTTCACGCAAGGGGTTGTTACCTCGAAAAGAAAATGACACATTACTCACGCCACCACTGATCAAGGCATGAGGTAATGCCTGTTTGATATCACCGATTGCTTCAATAAAATCAACAGCGTAATTATTATGCTCATCAATACCGGTCGCAATGGCAAAAATATTGGGGTCAAAAATAATATCTTCTGGTGGAAAACCCACCACTTCAGTCAATAATTCATACGATCGTGTACAAATTTCACGCTTACGTTTACGAGTATCAGCCTGCCCTAGTTCATCAAATGCCATTACGATGACAGCCGCACCATAACGGCGAACTAGTTTGGCTTGTTCGATGAATTTATCTTCACCCTCTTTCATGCTGATCGAGTTAACAATACCCTTACCTTGGATACACTTTAAACCTGCTTCAATCACTTCCCATTTAGATGAATCGATCATAATCGGTACACGACTAATATCAGGTTCGGCGGCAATCAAATTCAAAAAGGTCACCATCGCCTCTTTTGAATCCAACATGCCCTCATCCATATTGATATCAATGATGGGCGCACCACTTTCTACTTGCTGGCGAGCAACATCTAAGGCCGTATCGTAATCACCTTCTTTAATCAATCGAGCAAAACGGGCAGACCCCGTTACGTTAGTACGCTCACCCACATTCACATAAAGACTCTCGGGTGTAATAGTGAAAGGTTCTAGGCCACTCAAGCGGCAATAATGTTGATTTTCAACAGGGACTCTAGGAGCAGCATCAGCAACAGCGTCAGCAATCGCCTTGATATGTGCTGGCGATGTACCACAACAGCCACCGACAATATTTAAAAATCCTGACTCAGCCCACTCTTTCATTTGAGCCGCCATCACTTCTGGTGATTCATCATATTCACCAAACTCATTGGGCAGACCTGCATTAGCATGAGCACTGACATGGCAGGTCACTAACCCCGATAGTTCTTCAACATATTGGCGTAATTGCTCAGCGCCTAAAGCACAGTTCAAACCAATACTAATCGGCTGCACATGTGCCAGTGAATTCCAAAATGCTTCAGCCGTTTGGCCTGATAATGTCCGACCACTGGCATCGGTAATGGTGCCAGAAATCATGATGGGTAAATAAATATCATGCTGGTCGTAATATGTTTCTATCGCAAATAATGCTGCTTTAGCATTTAAGGTATCAAATACCGTTTCAACCAATAACAGATCAGCACCACCATCTACCAAACCGGCAATAGATTCGAGATAAGATTCTACCAATTCATCATAGCTAACATTACGAAAGCCCGGGTTATTAACATCCGGTGAAATACTAGCCGTACGGTTGGTTGGGCCTAATACACCGGCTACAAAACGTGGTTTATCTGGGTCATTGGCAGTAAACTCATCAGCAATCACACGCGCTAATCTGGCAGATTCCTTGTTTAATTCATAAACCAAATCTTCCATCTGGTAATCTGCCATCGCAATTGATGTGCCATTGAAAGTATTGGTTTCAACAATATCAGCACCAGCGTCAAAATAAGCCCGATGAATATCACTGATAATTTTAGGTTGCGTTAAAGATAAAAGATCATTATTACCTTTCACATCGCAGGGATGATCAGCAAAGCGTTCACCACGATAATCTTCTTCTTCAAGCTTATAGCTTTGAATCATCGTGCCCATTGCACCATCAAGGATCAGGATTCGTTGTTGTAACAAATGTTTAATATCGTGCGTCGATGTCATCAAAATAGACTTTCCAGCTGAGTGGCAGGTGATTTAGTAATGGGTAATTATATCAGATGATAGTCAAGCTCTTAACGACAAAACATCTATGCTAATGACCCTAAATGGCCTTATTAATAGATAGCAGTAAATTAGCTTGCCCAGAGGTACAATTTAAAGGTATTGGAATATCTGGCATACTATGCCATAACTTAATAGCTGCTAAAAAATGACGTAGGAAAAACATTATGGAAAATATGCCAGAATTCAATAGTGATCGCCGTGAATATTTTCGGATTAATGATACTATTATTCTGCGATGTAAACCCATTGACAAAAATAAAGTTGAACAACTTGGCTTCAGTATCAATAACCCTTTACAAAGTAACGATAGCCAAAACCACGTTCAACTTCGTACCTTGCAGATAGCCTTTACACATTTAACAGATCAGATTAGTCAAAATGATCGTGAAGTTGCTCGAGCATTAAGACTGTTAGATGAAAAAATAAACCTGATTGGTCACACACTGCTACGTCAACAAAGTGATGACGAAAAAAATGATATTATTGAAGCAAATCTAAGTGGTGGTGGCTTGGCCTTCCTCTCTGCTGAAAGTATCGAAGTAAAAACTCCTGTTGAGGTTCATATTGAATTGCGCCCTTCCGGCATCGTCATTCATGCACTGGCAAATGTTGTTTCATGCAACAATGCCTATGAAAGATCAGAGCAGAAACCTTACCTATTAAGACTAGCATTTACGCATATGAGTGAAATTGATCGTAATGCTCTAGTGAAACATACCCTATCTCGTCAGGCAGAAAATCTTCGTTCGGCTCAAGAGTGAATAATACGCCAACCCATATTATTTAACGAAGATCAGCAGTAGCCTCAGAACTATTGATACTAAAATTCCTAACAATAGTGTCACAACTAAGCCATTGAAAACGGGATCAGCCAAAATAAATAAAGTAGCCATCATTAATAGCCGGCGCTGTCAGAATGATCGACAATTTCACTTCAGTGGACTATGACTGATTAGGGGATAAATTTTCCTCCCCAGACACCACACTCAAATCAGTGTTGGCTCTCACAGAATGGCTGATAGCAAGAAAAGACTGAACGAAACCGTGATAATTGATGTCATAAGTCTGACACTTCATGCCCACAAGCTTTTTAATAATTGAAATTTCACTTTCTCTCAAATAATAAATAATTCAAACAAGCTATATTAGGTGTTACTAATTAACAAGCCAACTTTTTATAAACATTTAACCTTAATCGATCTTGTTAGGTGTATTCTGTCAACAAATTCCATAAAATAATCAACTTAGATCATAAGGAAAACGATATGAAATCATTGCTCCCTCTCATTGCTTTTTCAACTACTTTGTTAAGCCCTGTATTAGCAAGTGACAATGAACAACGTACAACACTTGATGACCAAACATCGGTTGCTGTCACTATTTATAATGAAAACCTTGCTCTCATAAAAGATCAACGCAAAGTCACTTTAAATAAAGGCTTAAACCACCTTGCCTTCCGAGGTGTCAGTGCTCGAATGCGCCCTGAAACAGCTTTATTACGGAGCTTAAACCCACGCAACAAATTACAGGTACTAGAACAGAATTTTGATTTTGATTTATTAACCCCTCAAAAATTACTGGAAAAATATACTGGCAAACAAATCCAAATTGCCACCATCAACCCTGTAACAGGCATAGAAATCATTGAAGATGCCATCGTGTTAAGTACCAATAGCGGCGTCACCGTTAAAATAGGTAATAAAATAGTGACCAACCCACGGGGGGAATATATTTTTAATAATGTGCCTGATAATTTACGTGATCAGCCTACATTAGTGACACAACTGACCAGTTCTTCTGATCAACAACAAACTATCGAACTAGGCTATCTGACCGGAGGTCTTTCTTGGAAAGCCGATTATGTCGCTGAACTTAATAGTGATGATAGCCAACTAGATCTAACGGGCTGGATCACCCTTACTAACCAAAGCGGCACTAGTTATAATCATGCCAAGCTGCAATTAGTAGCGGGGGATGTTAATCAGGTACGGCCACAATTTCAAGCTAGATCTGTCACCAAAATAGCAAGAATGGAAATGGTAGAAATGGACTCTGCTGTTGCTGAAGAAAGTCTATTTGAATATCACCTATACAGCCTACAACGTCCGACCAACTTAGCTGATAAACAAACCAAACAAGTCGCCCTACTCTCTGCAACCTCAGTTCCGGTAACAAAGCAGTTTTTATTACAAGGTAATAACTATTATTACCGCAGTAGTTATGGCCAACTTGGCCAAAAAATAAAAATAGGCGTATTTGTAGAATTCAACAATAGCGAACAAGCAAAACTGGGCATGCCAATCCCAAAAGGTATTGTCCGTGTTTATAAAAATGATTCCAAAGGTAATGCACAATTTGTCGGTGAAGACGGTATTGACCATACGCCTAAAAATGAAGATATTCGTTTAAAGCTCGGCGATGCTTTTGATATTACTGCTAATAAAAAACAAACTAACTTCAAAAAAGTCGCCCATTACAAACCACATAATGTGGCATATGAAAGTAGCTACCAAATTGAACTAAAAAATGCTAAATCAGAACCTGTTACCGTGACCGTTCGTGAACCTGTACCGGGTGAATGGAAAATGATAAAAGAAAGCCACCCTCATCAACAAGTGGCTTCAGGCACTGCCGAATGGCAAATCACCATTCCAGCAGAAAGTAGTGAGACACTACGCTATCGAGTGTTAGTGCAATACTAAAATAAATAGTCTCTTTTTAGTCAGCGTATTTATATTTTGCAGCACAGCAAGGATTATTCACACGAAAAATGTGACCATTTGAGGATGAAAATACTGCAGCTGTGGTGTAAAAGATGAATATGCGCGCCATTTTATATAGTTTCCGCCGCTGCCCATATGCCATGCGAGCACGCATGGCAATAGCAGCCAGTGGCATTCAAGTTGAATTACGTGAAGTGCTATTACGCAACAAGCCTGAACAGTTATTAGCTATCTCTGCCAAAGCGACCGTTCCTGTGTTACTCACCTCTGAGAATACTGTTATTGATGAAAGTCTAGATATTATGCTTTGGGCACTCAACCAATCAGATCCTGATCATTGGCTAAACAACATCAATAATGAATTAATCACTGTTAACGATGGTGAGTTTAAACATTGGCTAGATAGATATAAATATGCTGATCGCTACCCTGAACAATCCGCACTGTACTACCGGCAGCAAGGTGAAAAAATATTATTAGGCCTTGAGCAACAGCTAAAAATAACACCCTATTTATCAGGTAACAACATCACCTTTACCGATATCGCCATCTTCCCTTTTATTCGCCAGTTTGCCTTTACAGAGTTAGCTTGGTTTGAGCAAAGTCCTTATCCAAAACTGAGGCAATGGCTGAACACCCATATTGAAAGCACTCTATTTCAAAACGTAATGCACAAATACCCACCGTGGCAATCGAATCAAAAAGAAAGCGTTCAATTTCCAATTTAATTATTAAAATATAATGCTTTAATAACAAGCTAAATATTAGCACCATCAAACATGGCAGCTTTAATAGAAAATGAGTCTACACCATCCAAACAACCCGCATTCACTCTAAATATTTTAGGGTTTGATCGTGGCTTGTGATGGGTATAAATGCCACAATTAGTGCAAAAATAATGCTCGGCTATTTCGGTACCAAATTGATATTTTGATAGTTTATCGGCACCGTTAAGAAGTTGAAAACTGCCTTCTTCGCCGGCCAGCATTACCGTTCCCTTACGCTTACATATACTACAATTACAGCGTGATGCCGAAGAAAAATCTGTCCTCACTGTGAACTGTACATTTCCACAATGACAACGACCGATATATTCCTGACTCATGCTTCTTGTTTACCTATAAGCATAAAACGGCTTACTCAACCGTTTTATTCGCTTAACGACCAAAGCAGCAGGCGGCAAAGCCGCCCGACTACCTTCGCTTGTTATGCCTTGCTGCCTAGATAGGAACAACTTTATTTGCACAAGGGCCTTTTTGGCCTTGGCCAACTTCGAATTCAACGGCTTGGCCATCATTCAATGAAGCGTATCCACCGCCCGCTTGAATTTCTGAATGATGAACAAACAGATCCTTACTGCCATCTTCTGGTGTAATAAAACCGAAGCCTTTATCGGCGTTGAACCATTTAACTGTACCTTTACTCATTTTCTTTACTCTTAATTGTCGGTGAAAAATGAAAATTATACCCGAATTCACCCGTTCGGGTACAATACTAAAATCTTAATAAAAACACATAACGCTTCGCATCACCAGCAAAAATAAAGCAGCGCGAGCAGCGAGCAGCGATTTTTGCTGCCCAAGAGCATGTGGTTTCTATGACTGTTGTTCGAATTCACTCAACAATTCATCAGTGGATGCCACATTTGCATAAGCAAAATCAAGTGCGGCCATAAAAGCAGCATGTACATGATTTGCTGGAACAGTGATGCCATTAAATTCTAATCCCAATGTGGCACAAGCATCATGTGCGACAGTGCAATTATAACCAAAATCATTAGCAGCTCGTGTGACTGCATCAATACACATATGGCTCATGGCACCACAAATTAATACACTATCGACATTCAACTCCTCTAAAATTTCTTTTAAATTAGTGTCTTTAAAACTATTGATTTGGTGTTTAATTACAACTGGCTCAGCTGCTAGTTCTTGTACTGATGAATGTACTTTTGCGCCATTTGAGTTAGGTGCAAAAAAGGGAGCATCTGCTGTTGGAAATTCATGACGGATATGTACTACAGGTAAATCCCTTGCTCTAAAACTGTTAAGTAATGCTGCCGCTTTTTCAGCGGCAGCTTCAGTACCTTCTAGCGCCCATTTCCCACCCTGGAAATAATCATTTTGTAAGTCGACAATAATTAACGCGGTTTTAGAGGACATAATATTTCTCTCTTAGAATTGATTAAATAATGGTACATAATGCCCAGTTAAATTGCGCATTGGAGCGTAGTGTAAATGCGTCAATTTGAGCTGATTGTTATGTGATTTTGTGCTTTTCACTTTCGGAATTCTGTAACCTTTTCTATTTCATAGATAGCTTCCGATATATTTTCCATTTTACTCTCTAATACTGTTTGGGCATCATACAATCCACGATTGTAATAATATGGACCTATTTCTTCTGAGATAAAATCAAGCAGAAATTGAGCGTCAAATTGTTCGATGTTTTTTTCTAGTTCCTCACTAAAATAGTGCTGAATTTTTTTAGTGAGAATATTAATTTCATCCTTTGAGAATTCGATTTTTGACATATTTAACTACTCTCGAATTTACCAATATAATAACTTATTATACGGAACCGTCCATATATCACCTTTTTGTCTATCTTTTTTGTGCCCACAACTAATAATCCTTTATTATTTATTTTATTTCAATGTCTTAGATCAAGGTATTATCATATTACAAAAAAAATACTTGTGGAAACTTCCAGTTATCACTCAAAGATCAACTAAATAATTTACCGCTCTTTCTTTAGCACTAAGCACAGGGATATTACCCAGACATGGAGCTGTAATATGCAGCTTTAATGTTGCTACAATTTCTTTTGTTTGTTCACTAGCTTCAGGATGATTGGCAATCCAGCCTTGCAGTTTTAAGCCGGTTGACTCGATCGCTTTAACGGTTAGCAGGGCATGGTTAATACAGCCCAGTCGAATACCGACCACCAAAATAACCGGCAAATCTAATATGACGGCTAAGTCAGCCATGGTTTGGTGTTGGTTGAGAGGGACTAACCAACCACCCGCACCTTCTACTACAACGGCATCAACTTGTTGTTGGATCTGCTGATAATGTTGTTGAATAACCTTTAGATCAATCTCAATACCTGCTTGTTTGGCTGCGATATGGGGGGCAATAGCAGGTTCAAAAGCATAGGGATTAATCAGCTCATAAGGCAAGCCAATATTAGCCTGTTGCATTAGTTGCACAGCATCGCCATTACGCAAGCCATCAATCGTCTTTTCACAACCACTGGCAATCGGTTTCATGCCTGCAACAGTGAAACCTTGTTGCTGTAATAATTCAATGAGTGCCACGCTGATACCTGTTTTACCGACGCCCGTATCTGTGCCAGTGACAAAAATACTGGTCATGAGGTTCGCCGCCGCTGGATCTGACTAACAGGGATACTGATGCTGCCATCATTAGCCACCTGTTGGTTATTTTTATCACTACCCCACGCATGACCATAAACCACTTCATAGGTCGCGGGTAATATTTTATTTTTACGAAACTGTTCATAAGCAATGGCGACTTGATTTAACGCCTGTTTCCCGGTTAACCCGCGTCGTCTATCTGCATTTACATTATGAGCACCTAGTACTTTTAGGTCTTTCATCAATGCCATCGAAGTATCATAGGATAAGATAAAACGATCGGTATCTAACACGGGTTCTGCTAATCCTGCTGACATCATCGCTTCACCCACGTCATGCATATCGTAGAACATATTGACATGGGTATAATCATCAACCGTAGCCCAAGATTGGCGCAACTCATGCAAAGTATCTGGCCCCAAGCTGGTAAACATTAATAAACCATTTGGGCGTAATACGCGTTGGATCTCGGCAAAACTTGTTCTAGGATCACACCATTGCAAAGTTAAGTTAGTAAAAATCAAATCAACACTATTATCAGCCAACGGTAATTTTTCAGCATCGCCAGTAAGATAGATCGGTTTATTTTTAGTCGGTAACCATCGTTTTAAACCTTGTGCTTGCTGATAGTTCATCTTTGCTTGTTGTAACATGGCCGGTGCAATATCGACCGCTATTAATTGTGCTTGAGGATAGCGCTTTGCCAATAAATCTAAGTTTCTACCGGTACCCGTTCCTAAATCCAATATACATTCAGGTTGAAGTTTGACCAGTAACAACCGTTCTAGTAACTCATCGGCCGTTTGTCTTTGTAACACAGCAACATCATCATAGTTAGCCGCAGCCTGACCAAATGATTTTGCTACTAATGTTTTATTGGGTAGTTGCTTATTCATTTAAAAAATTTTCAATTAATGTTTGGCATTCTACTGCCTGAGCAATAAAAGGAGCGTGTCCTGCTCCCGATAATAAACTGATATCGACTTCAGCTTGCAATTGTTTTGCTGCTGATAACATGTCTTTGGGGATTAAAGTATCACGATCGCCTAAAATCATCTTTATCGGGCAATCAAGCTCTGAAAATTGAGTTCTCATATCCGTTTCTATCAATAATGTTAACCCAGCTTGCAGCGCTTGTGCTTTAGGTGGATTTTCTATCGCCAACTGTTCGCCTAATTGCCGAAGTGTCTCGCGGCTATGCTCTGATCCTCTTGCTTGTAGTAATAAGAACCGTTGTAATGTTGCTGCCTGATTGTCATTAAGACTATCGGCAAACTGCTTAAAGATTGCAACATCCATCGCATCAGACCAATCATCCTGTCGCACAAAACAGGGCGTCGCTGCGATAAGAACCAACTTGTTAACTCGTTGCGGAAATCGCTGTGCAAAAGCAATGCTAATTAATCCACCCAATGACCAGCCTAACCAATAGGCTGTTTCAGGCAGTTGCTTAGCTAAATTATCAATCAGCACATCCAACTCTAAAGCATTCTCTTGCCAATGACTTTGACCATGCCCCGGTAAATCAACCAAATGTAAGGTGTAATTGTGTGACAAAGCATCAGCCATGTCATGCCAAACAGCACTATTCATACTCCAGCCGTGTAACATCACTAAGTCAGGCCCTTGCCCGGTTACTTTAATGTGCACAGATTGATTCCAACGCATCTAATAGTTGAATGATATGTTGCTCAGTATGACTGGCTGACAAGGTAATACGTAATCGTGCTGAGCCTTCTGGTACAGTAGGTGGTCTGATAACGCCAACTAATATTCCTTTTTGTTCCAGAGATTTTCCTATTGATATGGCTTGTTTATCATCACCTATTAACACGGGTTGTATGGGGGTTGGTGAATCCATTAATTGTAGGCCTAATGCTTTAGCCCCTGTTCTAAATTGGCTAATTAAAGTCTGTAATTTTTCACGCCGCCAATTTTGTTGCTGAACCAACTCTAAACTGGCCAGTGTTGCTGCAGCAATGGCAGCTGGTTGTGCTGTGGTATAAATATAGCTGCGTGATTGTTGAATTAAAGTTTCAATCACTTCATCATCCGCTGCTACAAAAGCACCGGCAGTGCCAAAGGCCTTACCAAAGGTGCCGATGACAATAGGCCTGTCTGCAGCAGCAATATTCCAATGTTCTACACTACCTCGGCCATGTTCACCTAACACGCCTAAACCATGAGCATCATCAATCATAACCGCGGCATTATGCTGTTTAGCTAAAGTGATAAGTTCTGGTAATGGCGCAATATCACCATCCATACTAAACACACCATCCGTTACCAGCAGGCAGTTTTTTTGATCAACTTGCTGCAACCGCCTTGATAATGCAGCTATATCAGCATGCTGATAACGTAATTGATTAGCAGCAGATAAACGCCCACCATCTAATAGTGAGGCATGATTTAGTTTATCTTGAATAATGACATCACCACGGATCATTAAGCCATCAATAACACCCAAGTTAGCTTGATAGCCAGAGGAGAATAATAATACTTTTTGCTGACGGGTAAACTCGGCTAAGGCCTGTTCCAATTGTTGATGGTATTGGCTGTGTCCGGTCAATAAATGTGCAGCGCCACTACCGACACCTTCTTTATCAACGGCTTTGATAAAGGCTTTTTTTAAATCAGGGTGGCTGGCAAGCCCTAAATAATCATTGCTACAAAAAGACAGTAGTGGCTTACCATCAATAACAACGGCAACACCTTGTTCTCCAATACGGATCCGTTGCTGGCGGTATCGTCCAGCAGCCTTTCGTTCAGCTAGATTGGCAATTAATTGTTTAGACCAAGGCAGGCTAATGGCGACAGGCTTCCTTGGCGACAGCAGCAGGTTCACCAATCAAGGTGTTAATACCCAAGCGATCAAATAACTTCTGATCATGATCAGTGTCTGGATTATCTGTCGTCAGTAACTTGTCACCATAAAACATTGAATTAGCACCCGCAAGAAAACACATCGCTTGCAGTTCATCACTCATATGTTCACGACCAGCAGATAAACGCACACATGATTTTGGCATCATCAATCGTGCAACAGCAATGGTACGTACAAAATCTAATGGATCTAGATTATCGGTGCCGGCCATTGGCGTCCCTTCAACTTGGACTAATAGATTGATAGGAACACTCTCAGGATGACTCGGCATATTAGCTAAACTAACTAACAAGCCTGCACGGTCTTTTTGACTTTCGCCCATACCGACAATGCCGCCACTACATACGTTGATATCAGCATCACGAACATAACTTAAAGTATCCAATCGATCTTGATAAGTACGTGTACTAATCACTGTGCCATAAAACTCTGGTGAAGTATCAAGGTTGTGGTTGTAGTAATCTAAACCGGCTTCTTTTAAGCGTTTAGCTTGATGTTGTTCTAACATACCTAAAGTCACGCAGGTTTCTAGGCCTAAGTCCTTTACGCCTGTCACCATGTCGACAATGCGTTCAAGATCACGATCTTTTAAGTTGCGCCATGCAGCCCCCATACAAAAGCGACTTGCACCTGTTGCTTTAGCTTCAGCGGCACTTTCTAACACTTTATCTAAAGGCATCAAAGGCTCAGCCTTAACGGCCGACTCATGATGAGCACTTTGTGGGCAGTAACCACAATCTTCGGCACAACCACCTGTTTTAATACTTAATAAAGTACTCACTTGCACAGCATTAGGATCAAAATTTTCTCGATGAACTGTTTGCGCTCGAAACATTAAATCGGAAAAGGGCAAATCATATAGTGCTTCAACTTGCTCAAGTTTCCAGTTATGGCGTATTAGTTGGTCGGCATTAGCTATATTTTCAGGCATGGTATTATTTCATTATATTTAAATGGATTTAAATCTTGATAGCAATGGATTACTTATCAAAATTGACGCATGGTTTGACACAATTATACAGTAAACTCATGCCAGTGCCTTGTCTGCTGTGTGGTAGCTGTAGCCAACAATGGCCACTGTGTGATGCCTGCATTACGCAACTACCTCAACTGGGTAATGCCTGCCCTCGTTGTGCAACACCTTCGCCTATTACCATCATGTGTGGTAAATGCCTCAATCAGCCGCCCGAACAAGACTTAAGTTTTAGCTTATTCCATTATCAAGATCCGATTGATCGTCTTATTATTGCTTTGAAATATCACGATAAAATATTTCTGACAAAGTTGTTTGCTCATTTAATGTCTGAGCAGCTACAACAGCGTCAACTACCGCAACTTCTTATCCCAATTCCATTACATCATCGGCGCCTAAAAATGCGCGGTTACAACCAATCATCAGAATTGGCTAAGGCACTCTCCCAACAATTATCTATTTCGACCGATCAGCATTGTTTGATAAGAAATAAGAACACAGATCCACAAGCATCTCTACCCTACGATCAGCGAAAACGTAATATGCACGGGGCATTTACCTTAATACAACCTTCTGTACCCCAGCATGTCGCCTTAATAGATGATGTGCTCACCACCGGTCATACTGTAAATGCAGCAGCAACATTACTTCGCCAAGCAGGGGCGGCGACAATAGAAGTATGGACAATTGGTCGTACAATACGCCATGATTAGAGCTTATGAATAGTCATTCAAGATCACAAGGCTTTCAGATGCCAAAAGATGTTGACGCAGTTCAAGCCCAGCTTGACTCATTTATTCGCATCGCTAAAAACAACGAACGCAAACAAGCTAACTTTCAAGAATATGAACTTAGCTTGTTAAATAGTCCAAGTCTACAAAACTTGTTTTCCCTTATTCTGACGCAGCATAAAGATAAATTTCAACTGTCAGAAGTTACTTTATTACTGCTTGATCCAGAATATGAATTTCAGCGCTTATTAAGTGATCAAATAGAAGCAAAAAATTGGGAAAATCGCTTATTATTTACTGATACGGAAAAGCTCATCAGCCAATATTTTTCTTTGCAACGCAAACCTCGATTATCGGCCTTTTCTCCTCATCAACATCAGCAACTTTTCCCTGATAATAGCTCACTGCGATCAGTAGCTATATTGCCATTGGTTCGGCAAAAAAAGTTAATTGGCTGTTTGAATTTAGGTAGTCGAAAACTAGATCGTTTTCAGGCCAATATTGGTACACAATTTTTGCAACATCTAGCGGCTGTTATGTCGGCATGTATCGAAAATGCTCGCCTACAGGAAAATATTAAACAAGTAGGGCTTCGTGACCCACTGACAGGTGTTAATAATCGGCGATTCTTCGATCAAAGGATTGAGGAAGAAGTAGACAGAGCACAAAGAAACACAACACCCCTGTCCTGTCTCTTCCTTGATCTTGACTATTTTAAACGTATCAACGATACACATGGTCATCAAGCAGGAGATAACGTACTTAAACAAGTCGCCCATATTTTTAATGAAACGATGCGAACCAGTGATGTTTTAGCTCGTTATGGTGGCGAGGAGTTTGTTATATTATTAGCTGATACACCGCCAGAAGTCGCCATGGATATCGCTGAGCGGATCCGTAGTAATATCGAAAACACACCTTTTCAAGCTACCCCATCCATTATCTTGAATATCACTATTTCTATTGGTTTAGCGACCATGCAAAACAACCCTAAAATCACCTCATCCAAACAGCTAGTTAATGCTGCCGATCAGGCTGTATATGCAGCTAAAATGGCGGGTAGAAATCGTGTTACTCAAGCAAAAAAGTAATTAAAAATATGTTATTTTCCATCATTATTAACGCTATCTTAGTGACCGCAGCAGTCACTATTCACTATGAAATGCTATACCAACTTGCTAAAAAATTACCTTCTGTTCCAATCCTGCCTCGTTTTCGAGTACTTTTAGGGGTATTTACTATTATCCTTGCCCATATATTTGAGATTTGGTTATTCGCTTTAGGTTATTATCTGATGATAAATCTCGAAGGGTTGGGTGCCTTGTCAGGTAACTTCAACCAAAGTTTACTAGATTGTAGTTACTTCTCTTTCACTAGCTACACCACTCTCGGGTTTGGTGATATTGAACCTTCTGGCCACATCCGATTTCTAACCGGTTTAGAATCTTTAACTGGCTTGGTATTAATTACTTGGTCAGCTTCTTTCTTATTTTTAGAAATGCAAAAATACTGGCCTAAAAAATAATTCACAATTATTTAACACTACTCCAGCCAGAACCCACATCTAAATTCTCAAACCATGTTAAAAATCGCTCTACATCTTTACCTTTAAAAATAGCACCATGTTGAGGGCATAACATCTCAACATCACGCTTGCGTACTTGTGCTATCCAGCTTAATTTTGCTGTATTTGAGGGCATCCAGCGGCGATGAAAATATTCCATATATTGGGTATGTTTATTAAAGTCGGTGACAAACAAATCAGTGTAATCATCCGGCAATAATGCGGCGCCAATATCTCCAGAGAAGAAGATTTTAGTTTGTGGGTCATAAAGTGACAAGTTGCCTGAAGAATGCAAATAATGAGCAGGAATAACTTCCAAATCATGTCCACCAAGCGTGATCATTCCGCCTTCATCCGGTATTGGGCGAATATTTTCAAGTTTCACCCCAAAATGGGTAATGAAACTAACCCAAATTTTAGGCACATAAACTAATAATTTTGGATTTGTTTGGATCCACAAAGAGAGTGATGAAATAACATCTGGATCTTGGTGTGATGCAAAAACAGCTTCAACATTGGCCAAATCAAAGTGTTTAGAAAATTCTGCTGCCACTACAGCAAAATTTTCTACACCACCAGGATCTAATAATAAACCACGGCCATTATGTTGTATAAGATATTGATTAGTATCAATAACTTCACTACGACGGTCTTCATCGCGGCCCATCACCATCCAACTGTGAGTACCTTTTTTATAGAGATGTTCAACGCGCATAAAGTAAATTCCTCTGATTATTTTGTTGTATTTCCATGGCTTCAGACAAATCACGTAATAATGATTTTTGCCGTGAAGATTGCTCTCCCAATAGACCAACCAGTTCTCTTAACATAGATGCGACCGCTTCAAAACTAACACCATATTCACCTGAACTAGCGGCCTCAACTGAAGAGCACACTGCAAGGTATTCTCCTTTTTTTACTAAGGTCGAAATAGGAGAAAGCAAATTGACCAACACACCAATACTTCGACTTAATTTTTGGTTATTATCTCTGATTTCATCCATTATTTTTTTCTGACCTTGCTCAAAAAATTTGGCAGAAGTAACCATCTTCTGATTCTCAAAATGACTGAGTACATTATTGAACAAAACAAAGCTGGTAAATAATCTGGTTAGCTTTGAGGCTAAGGTAACAATGTCAGAGATAATCTTTTGAGTATCAGAAATACACACAGAAACATCATCACCCAGTAGCTGAATATCTTGGGTCAAAACACGAAATGCATCCCCCTCGCTACCAGCACGTGCTGCTGAACTGACTGCATTTGATGATAACAAATGCATTTGCTTTGCTAACGGCACTAACTTATGCAATTCCGTATTAAGACTGATGCACTGACGAAAAATCGTATCGTACTCTTCTCGTGTTCTTTGGGTGTATAAACTATCGCTCACTTATAACCTCATCAAATTATCTAAGCCATCACTAAACTGTAATGAACAACAATGCTGCAAAATAATACCGCCCCCACCCAATTATTATTGAGAAAGGCTTGCAAACACTGTGCCGGTTCCCGAGTTATTATTATCTTTTGCTGATAAACAAAAAAAACGGCGGCCAATAATAGGCCGAGATAATAAATAAAACTCATTTCTTGCTGGTGACCGATCAACGCCATCACGGCTAAAAAACTAAGCTGTAATATTCCTACAATAAGGGTATCGTCCTCTCCGAACAAAATTGCAGTCGATTTTACACCAGCCAACATATCATCCTCACGATCAGCCATCGCATAGAAAGTATCATAAGCAGTTGCCCACAAGATATTTGCTAAAAACAATAACCATGCAATCACAGGCACTGCATTGGTTTGAGCGGCAAATGCCATCGGAATAGCCCAGCCAAAAGCAGCCCCTAAATACACTTGAGGTAAATAAGTATAACGCTTCATAAAAGGATAAGTTACTGCTAAAAATAGCCCGACTAAAGACATCCAAAGGGTTAAAGTATTAAGTTGTAATACCAATATAAAGGCTATCAATCCTAAGATACAAAAGAGTATGAGTGCATCTTTAGGATTGATCAGCCCTAAAGCCAATGGGCGATTCAACGTACGTGCCACTTGCCCATCAAAATCTCGATCTGCATAATCATTAATGACACAACCTGCGCTACGCATAATGATCACACCCAAAATAAATACGATCAAAACAGTCATATCAGGCAGCCCTTCTGCAGCAAACCATAAAGCAGAAAGTGTAGGCCACAATAACAATAAAATACCGATGGGCTTATCCAATCGCATTAATTGTATATAAGGGCGTAACATTCCTTCACGCTGAGCCACTACACACTCCTTAATGTCGGCAAAAATATCTCATTCACTAACAAGATTTTGCCGCCTATGTAAAATCGCGAACGTCTCGCCCATAATTCATCAGGACGATAATTTTCTTCAAGCAAAGCCACTTCATACAGCCATTCACCTGCCCGTAGACAGGCTATTTCTATTGAACCACGTTCAACAGAGGGATCAGTAAACAATAACTCTCCTAACGGTTTATTACCCAATGTAGTAAAGCGCTGCTTCATTGCATAATACGTCTCTAAAGGGATCACTGTCCGAGCATAAACATTTGCTGTGTCCCCGTCCAATAATCTTACTTCACGCTGAAGCGACATTTGATGGATAGGCACTTGCAGCAATAAAGACTCTTCCGCTAAAGGCTTAATCCAATGATTGCCAAGCAACTGTACTGAAAAACCATTTTTATTATATGCCTGCAACCGCCGTGTTAATGAACCTGCATCCGTTAGCCAACTTCGTAACGCTGATGGCATCAAACGCCGTTGTGGTGTGTGCCATTTACTCCAATTATTCATTTCGTATCGCTATCATTTATTTATACATGTCCAAAATCAATCTTATGCCCAAACCATCTGGCAACAAGCGCATCAGCCCGATCTGGGGTTGTCGCTAAAAAATGATCTGCGGCTTCAGGTATGACGGCTAATAAGTCTTGATCTTCCATCAAATCTGCTACTCTAAACTGCGGTAAGCCGGTTTGTCTGGTGCCTAATAACTCACCTGGCCCACGTATTTCTAGATCGCGTTGAGCAATAACGAAGCCATCATTACTTTCACGTAAACAACTTAATCTAGCCTGCCCATTTTGAGACAATGGTGGATGATACATCAGCACGCAATGGCTCTGCACATTCCCTCGCCCTACTCGCCCGCGTAATTGATGTAATTGGGCCAAACCTAAACGCTCCGCATTATCGATCACCATTAAACTTGCATTTGGCACATCCACACCAACCTCAATAACCGTTGTTGCCACCAGCAAATCTATCTCACCCTGTTTAAAGGCTTGCATCACCGCTTCTTTATCTGCTGATTTCATTCGACCATGCACCAGCGCAATGCGTAATTCAGGCAAAGCTTGTTGTAATTGTTCAGCTGTTTTTTCTGCAGCTTGGCATTGTAAAAATTCAGATTCATCTATTAATGTGCACACCCAATACACTTGGCGTTGCTCCTTGCATGCAGCATGTACACGAGTGACAATTTCATCTCGGCGTGTTTCTGGAACAACCACCGTTGTTACCGGCAACCGCCCTGGCGGTAATTCATCTATCACCGATACATTCAGATCGGCGTAGGCCGTCATGGCTAATGTTCTGGGGATAGGTGTTGCTGTCATCACCAATTGATGTGGCACCATATCAGCTCGACGACCTTTATCACGTAAGGCTAAACGCTGATGCACACCAAAACGGTGTTGTTCATCTATCACTACCAAGCCTAAATTGTTAAATGTGACTTCATCCTGAAACAGAGCATGTGTGCCAATAGCGACTTGGATATCACCTGATTTAATATCTATTAATACTTGTTTCCGCTCAGCTGCCGTTTGTTTGCCTGCACACCAACCGACGTTGATACCAAGAGGCGCCAGCCAAACCTTAAACGTGTGCAAATGTTGCTCAGCTAACAGTTCAGTAGGTGCCATCATCACTGCCTGACATCCTGCAGAGATTGTTTCAATAATGGCTAACGCTGCCACCACTGTTTTACCCGAGCCCACATCGCCTTGTACCAATCTTTGCATCGGTCTCGGCTGGCTAATATCGGTCAAGATTTGTTCAACTACGCGCTGTTGTGCCTTTGTTAAAGCGAAAGGTAGCTGCTTAAGTAGTGCTTGTCTTTGTTTCCCTTCACCGACTAAGACAGGGGCTTGATGCTGCTGTATTTGCAACCGTAGTTGACGCATACTAATTTGATGCGCTAGTAATTCCTCATAGGCTAATCGCCGCTGCGATGAATGTTGTCGATCTAATAACTGCTGTACATTCGCATCAGGTGGTGGTTGATGGACATATCGTAGCGCTTGCTCTAATGAGGTATCTGCAACAGGATGTAGGCGCGCTTCATCAGGGATCAATTCAATTAAAGATCCTTGATCCAAACAAACCACAGCCTGTTTTAATAGTTTTCTTAAACTCAATTGATGTAAACCTTCCGTGGTTGGATAAACGGGGGTTAAATCCGTATCAACCGGCACAATTTCATCGTCAGTGATAATCTGATATTCAGGATGAATCATTTCTAAACAAGATGGGCCTGATCTTACCTCACCAAAACAACGTATTCTCACCCCGACAGCCAATTGTTGTTGCTGTGACTTCGAAAAATGGAACAAGCGTAAAACCAAAGAACCGGTACCATCTTCAATATGACATAGTAATGAACGACGACGGCCAAACTTAATTTGGCTCAGTTTAATCACCCCTTCAACTAAACCTTCTTGCTGTGATCGAAGGCTGCCCAAAGGCAATAATCGTGTTTTATCCTGATATCGAAGTGGTAAATGAAATAGCAAGTCTTGAACTTGCTCAATGCCTATTTTTTGCAGGCGTTCAGCGACTTTTTCACCCACTCCTTTTAGACTAATAACAGGCTGTGTTAACGTTATTTTGTCATTCACGGCAAGTTACCTAATCAATACTGTTCGCTTATGCACCCAAATACATAACGGCATCCATTTCTACGGGTACATCTTTAGGTAGAGAGGCCACACCAATTGCTGCTCGGGCAGGATAAGGCTGCTGAAAATATTCAGCCATAATGTCGTTAACAGTGCCGAAATGACTCAAGTCTGTAAGGAAAATATTCAATTTAACGATATCTTGCAAAGTACCACCTGCGGCATCGGCCACAGCAGTTAAATTATCAAATACCCGCCGAACTTGTGTAGAAAAATCACCTTCTATCACCATCATTGTTGCTGGCACTAATGGAATTTGCCCTGATAAATATACCGTATCTCCAACCTTTACCGCTTGAGAATAGGTGCCAATTGCTTCCGGTGCATTAGCAGTATAAATAATTTCACGGGCCATGTTGCTCTCCATTATCACCATCATCATGATGGTCTGATTAAAATAAATATGTGTGTTGAAAAAATTTCAGGAATAACACTATAAGGCTGTGTTCACTATTATTGATTCACGCGAGCTATTCGTTCCACCATATCAATTCGGCGTAAACGACGAATAACACGAGCCAAATGCTGGCGCCCAGTCACTTCAATGGTTAAATGCAAATCAGCATAACCAACATCACGTTCTTCTACCACAACATTATCAATATTAGAATCTGTTTCAGACACTGCCACAGCAATAGTCGCCAAAGCGCCTCGTTGGTTTTTCACATGCAATAAGATATCAACAAGAAATTCGGTACTGACATCTAATGCCCAAGCGACATCTAGCCAATTTTCATTTTTATCTCGTAAATTATGGACATTTTTGCAGTTAACTTGATGTACAATAATTCCCCGGCCCGTACTCACATAGCCCTGAATAGGATCGCCTGGAATAGGGTGACAGCACCGAGCAAAGCTAACCACCATCCCATCTGTTCCAGCGATCATCAAGGGTTGTTGATTTTGCTCTTGCGAAGTATCTGACTGGATTAGCTTTTGAGCCACTAACAATACCGAACGATTTCCCAGCCCAATATCATCTAATATTTGCTCAAAATTATTGAGTTCAAATTCTGCGACCAGTTCATCAATACGTTGCTGTGAAATATCATCCAAGCCAGTGGAAAAAGCCCGAAGATGTTTATTTAACAACCTTCTTCCCAATAAGATCGCTTCTTCATTTTTAAGATGTTTAAGATATTGACGGATATTAGTCCGTGCTTTTGCGGTAATAACAAAATTTAACCACGCAGGGTTAGGGTGTGTATTTGGAGAGCTAATGATCTCTACTGACTGCCCTGTTTCTAACTGTGTACTAAGTGGTGATAAATACCGGCCTATTCGTGCGGCAACACAACTATTACCCACATCAGAATGCACTGCATAAGCAAAGTCTACAGGCGTTGCTCCTCGAGGCAATGACATGATTTCACCTTTCGGCGTAAATACATAAATTTCTTCTGGAAACAGATCAATTCGCAGATTTTCAAGAAATTCTATTGAATCACCTGAACCTTTCTGCATCTCAAGAATACCTTGCAGCCATTGTCTTGCACGTCGCTCAGCTTGGCTACTACCTTCACTCTCACCTGTTTTATACAACCAATGTGCAGCCACACCTGCTTCGGCCATTTGATCCATATCGCGCGAACGAATTTGTACTTCTATAGGCAGACCATAAGGACCGAATAATACGGTATGCAACGATTGATAACCATTCGCTTTAGGAATCGCAATATAGTCTTTGAATTTCCCTTGAACGGGCTTATATAAGTTATGCATCACACCTAACATGCGATAACAAGAATCGATATCATCTACGACCATTCTAAAAGCATAAACATCCATTACTTCAGCAAATGATAACTGCTTGGTCACCATTTTTTTATAGATGCTGTAGAGGTTCTTTTCTCGCCCTTGAATATCGGCTGTTAGGCCTTCCTCTTCCATCCTGTTCAGGATTGAAGCGGTGATCTGACTGACTATTTCCTTGCGATTACCTCGGGCTTTACGCACCGCCTCAAACAGCACTCGATAACGGGTTGGATACAAAACATGGAAGCCCAAGTCTTCCAATTCACAACGCATTAAATTCATTCCCAAGCGCTGGGCTATAGGTGAATATATTTCCAGTGTTTCATGGGCAATTCGGCGACGTTTCTCTGGAATCAAGTGTCCAAGAGTGCGCATATTATGCAAACGGTCTGCTAATTTAACGATGATCACACGAATATCTTGTGACATTGCTAACAACATTTTTCTTAGACTTTCTGCTTGGGCATGCTGCCTAGTTTCAAAAGTCGCTTGCGCTAGTTTACTCACGCCATCAACTAACAGTGCAACTTGTTCACTAAATTCTGCAGCCAATGACTCACGACTAACATGAGTATCCTCAATCACATCATGCAGTAAGCCAGCCATAATGCATTCATAGTCCATATGCATCATTGCCAGTACATGAGCAACAGCTAAAGGATGGGTAATGTAGGGTTCACCCGAACGGCGTATCTGCCCTTCATGTGCATCGTGTGCAAAATAATAAGCACGCCGAATGTCATCGACCTGCTTAGATTCTAGGTAATTCGAAGTCGAAAAACATAGGTCTTCGATGGTTAATATCGGTTCAGAGTGCTGGATTTCTACCAGTTCTGACTCAACCGTAGGCTTTGCGTTCACAAGATTTAGGCAGCTATGATTAAGTCTGAATAAGTTAGATTACAATTCATGGCTTTATTAGGCCCTCCTTACAATCCTGCTCGTAACTCTTCTTCACCAACAATGGATTCTTCAGCATGCTCGCGAGCGCTAGTTTTTTCTAAAATAGACGCATCGATCAGCCCTAGAGCAATTTCACGCAATGCGATAACGGTAGGTTTATCATTATCAACATCCACTAAGGGATCTGCACCCATTGAAATTTGACGTGCACGTTTTGATGCAATTAAAACTAATTGAAAACGATTATCTACATTTTCCAAACAATCTTCTATCGTTGTACGAGCCATATTTTTACCCCAGAATTAAAGCATGTAATTCTACGTAATATCTGACACTTAGGCCAGAAGTTCCGTTAACAAACCAACATGCGCCTGCTTTTTCACTTCAAGTGAATGCCTTTTTGCCATGATAATTGCGGTTAAATTAACTAATGCCTCGTCAAAATCATCATTGATAATCAAATAATCAAACTCAACGTAGTGTGACATTTCACTTTCAGCATCACGCATTCGCCGCGCAATAGTCTCATCATCATCTTGTCCTCGACCACGCAATCGTTGTTCTAGAGCTATTTTTGATGGCGGTAAAATAAATATGCTGGTAGCCGCTGGATGATTATGCCGCACCTGCTGTGCGCCTTGCCAATCAATTTCCAAAATAACATCAAACCCCTGCTGCAATTGATTCATTACAGCATCAGTTGAAGTACCATAACTATTATCAAAAACAGTGGCTGACTCTAGAAAATCACCGGCATCGCGCATTAGACCAAACTGATCTTGGCTAACAAAATGATAGTCCAGCCCATTTTCTTCACCATCTCTCGGTTGACGGGTAGTATGAGATATCGACAATTTTATATCGTTATGATTAGCCACTAACGCATTGACTAAACTTGTTTTTCCAGCGCCTGATGGCGCTGCAACAATAAAAAGGCTTCCGACCATTATTATTCCCGTGTTCTATAGTTATCTACAGGATACCAGTATTTTGCATCCCTTTTTACTGAAAAATAATACCCTCCCCCCTCAAAAGTGGGGTTACATTTCCTTCTACAGAGCCTATTATATGGAGAAGTTCACTCTTAACAATGGATTGTTGAATTAAAAGGAATATCCAACCATGAAAAATTATACAAAACTAATCGTTGCAGTACTATATGCTTTCACTGCCTTATCATTTGTACAAATTGCTTCCGCTGCGACCGTGATTACTGACAGCTATCTATATGTAAATACAGACAGTAATTTAAATTCCCCAGCCACAGGACCAGATCGTGCTTTTATTGCCTCTGGCACAATCAGTCAAGGAACAGGGCAAAATGTTGAATCTGCATATTTAAGTGCATTTGGCACATCAATTAGTATTGTCAACTGGACTAAATATGAAGATGGCATTGATAATGCTCTTTATTCTGAACTAGGTTCAACTAGTGGATTCTTCGACCCTGGCACATCTTTTACCGGTTTCTTAGTTAAAGCAGCCAAAACAACTTTAGTTGTTTTCTTTGATCAAGCTGTCACTAGCGTCTATTGGAGCACAATATTTGCAGGTTTAAACAACCAACAAAAACCTCATGGATTGTCTCACTTAGCATTTTTCAATACAGGTGATACCCCTCCTGTTTCTGAAGTACCTATTCCAGCAGCGCTTTGGTTATTTGCTCCTGCATTATTTGGATTAATGGGCATTAGAAGAAAATATACCGCTTAATACCCATTTAAAACTGGCCATAAAAAACCGCGATTTACTCGCGGTTTTTTGTTTTTATGTCTTGGTAAATTAACACTGTCTTATTCAATATTCTGAATTTGCTCCCGCATCTGTTCTATGAGCACTTTCAAATCAACCGAATGTCGTGTTGTTTCTGTATTAATCGATTTTGAACCTAGCGTATTAGCTTCACGGTTCAGCTCTTGCATTAAAAAGTCTAAACGTCGGCCCGTGGGCTCATCTCTTTGTAAGACATTTTGCACTTCGGTAACATGACTTTGTAATCGATCAAGTTCTTCAGCAACATCACTTTTTTGTGCCAGCATGACCATTTCTTGCTCTAACCGTTCTGGGTCAAGATTAACCTGCAACTCCGCCACACGTTCCGCAAGACGGGTGCGCTGCTGTTCCAATATTTCTGGCATCCGTTTACGCACATCAATAGCGATATTATTAACTTCATCACAACGCTGTTCAATCATTTTTTGCAATGCCGCACCTTCGGTTTCACGCGTGACAATTAACTCATCTATGGCATCATTTAAGGCTGCCATCACAGATTTATTTAAGGCTTCTTGGTCTAAAATATCAGCTTGTAACACGCCAGGCCATTGCAATATTTTCAGCATATCAACCGGTGCCGGTCTGGTAGTTAATAGAGCAAGATCATCACAATGCGTTATCAGTGACTTAGCGAGACCTTGATCAATATTCATTGATGATTGTTGCTCTTCAGGCGCTTTATAACGCAGGCTTGCATCAATTTTTCCACGTCCCAGCTTAGCTGAAAACAACTTCTTTATTTTCATTTCTAATGGGCGAAATCGCTCATCAAGGCGTAATGATGTTTCCAGATAGCGGTGATTAACGCTACGAATTTCCCATGTCAAATCACCCTGTTGTGTTGGCTGCTCTTTGCGAGCAAATGCGGTCATGCTTCGTATCACAATCATTCCTGAATTAAGATAATAATCAAACATATTAACTAAAAGCATCGGTAATAGCATTTAAGCCACGTATAATGATCGGATTATTTACCTATATTAAGGAATGACCTTATGCGTCCAAGCGGTCGTCAAACTAACGAATTACGCCAAGTTACTATCACTCGCAATTACACTAAACATGCTGAAGGATCAGTATTAATTGAGTTTGGCGACACTAAAGTATTGTGTACCGCATCGGTCGAAGAACGTATTCCTCAATTTTTACGTGGTAAAGGTGAAGGATGGGTAACCGCTGAGTATGGCATGCTTCCCCGTTCAACCGGTTCACGCATGGCGCGTGAAGCAGCACGTGGCAAACAAAGTGGTCGTACACAAGAAATTCAACGTTTAATTGGCCGGTCTTTACGTGCTTCTATCAATTTAAAAGCCTTAGGTGAACGTAGCATCACTATTGATTGTGATGTTATCCAAGCTGATGGCGGCACACGAACAGCTGCTATTACCGGTGCATATATTGCACTTCATGATGCGATTGATTCATTACTTGCTCAGAAAAAAATTAAGAAAAACCCACTAATAGGCCAAGTAGCTGCAATATCGGTAGGTATCTACAACGGCGAACCCGTACTTGATCTTGATTATGCTGAAGATTCTAATGCTGAAACCGATATGAATGTAGTCATGAACGAAGCCGGTGCTTATATTGAAATTCAAGGCACTGCTGAAGGCCATGCCTTTAGACCTGACGAGTTACAAGCTATGTTATTGATTGCAGGAGAAGGCATTGCCAGCCTAATCACCAAACAACGTGAAGCCTTAGACGCATAAACTATCTTATGGATAAAATTGTATTAGCCAGTGGTAATCAAGGAAAGCTGCGTGAGTTTTCCCAACTCTTTACCACCATGGATATTGAAGTGATCCCCCAAGCTGAATTCAAGGTACCTGAAGCAGAAGAAACTGGGCTAACATTTGTCGAAAATGCCATTATCAAAGCACGCAATGCAGCTGAGCACACAGGTTTAGCGGCCATTGCTGATGACTCAGGCATTGAAGTAGATTATTTACTCGGTGCACCGGGTATTTATTCTGCACGCTATGCAGGTGTTGATGCTAATGATGAAAACAACCTTAATGCGCTGCTGGCTGCACTTGAAGGTGTGCCAGAACAACAACGTACCGCTCGCTATCAATGTTGTCTAGTGATGATGCGTCACGCTAAAGATCCTACACCGCTCATTTGTCAGGCAGACTGGCGAGGTGCTATTTTAGCAGCCCCGATGGGTCAGGGTGGTTTTGGTTATGATCCTATTTTTTGGGTCACAGATTCACAGTGTAGCGCAGCCCAACTATCTGCTACAGAGAAACATGCAATCAGTCATCGAGGTAAAGCGATAAGACAATTTATGCAGGCATTCCGAGATGAGACATCCCCGTATTAACAAGTACAGCTACCTTTATCACGTGAAACACCTCATTCTATTGCTGTTTTTATTAGCAATATGTGCATGTAGCCCTGTATATGATGCTCAATCATCTATCAAGCCGATTCGTAACGTAGATAAACTGCAAGATCTTGTTGATAATATCAATACACCTTTTGTTTATTACCCATCCCCTAACCACTACTCAGTTTGTCATGGGCATACGTGTAATAAATTTGCTTTTATTAGTTTATCGGCCCAGCAATGGCAGTCAGTTACCCACTTGTTTTCACCTGTTGCCAAAAATGCACAACAAGAACGCCAACAGATTCAACTTGCTATCGCCTTGCTTGAAACACTCACGGGGGAGCAGTCAAATACAAATAGAGACCGTGCGGAAAATTATGTTTCAGAGGGATTAGATGGTCAACTAGATTGTATTGATGAAGCCACCAACTCCACGGTGTATCTACGAATATTATACGATGCAGGATTGCTCAATTTTCATCAACAAGCTTCAAGAACATCACGTGGAGGGCTATTATCGCCTCACAATACAGCGACGATAATCGACAAAGATTCTGGCCATCGATATGCCGTAGACTCATGGTTTGGTGATAATGGAGAGCCGCCCGCGATTGTGCCTCTTCCTCAATGGAAAAAAGGCTGGAAACCCAAGCGTCAATAACCATGTTTAATTTCACTTCCCTACCGCCCCTCAGCTTATACATCCATGTACCTTGGTGTATTAAAAAATGTCCTTATTGTGATTTTAATTCTCACAAATCTCCTGAGGCATTACCAGAACATGCCTATGTTGATGCACTTATCCATGATTTAGAACAAGAAGTACCCTATATTTGGGGGCGAACGGTACAAAGTATCTTTATTGGTGGTGGCACACCTAGCTTATTTTCAGCCGAGGCTTATGAGCGGTTATTTTCCTCTATACGTGCATTACTACCACTGAGTCCTCATGTTGAAATCACATTAGAAGCTAACCCCGGCACATTTGAAGCACAGCGCTTTGCTGACTACCGTGCTTTAGGCATCAACCGCTTATCTATCGGCATTCAAAGTTTTAATGACCAATCGTTAACAACACTAGGTCGTATCCATAATAGACAACAAGCGATAAAAGCTGTTGAAACAGCACATAAAGTCGGCTTTGAAAATTTTAATCTGGACCTTATGTTTGGCCTGCCCCATCAAACAGAAAAAACAGCACAGCACGATATAGACACCGCTATTTCCCTATCACCTAGCCATATTTCCTATTATCAACTCACCATGGAGCCCAATACCCTCTTCTATCAACAACCACCCAAACTACCTGATGAAGACAATATTATAGATTGGCAGCTAGCTAACCAAGATAGATTGGCTAAGGCAGGCTATATTCAATATGAAATCTCGGCCTATGCCCAAGACAATAAACAATGTCAGCATAATATTAACTATTGGAAATTTGGCGACTATATTGGTATTGGTGCAGGTGCTCACGGAAAAATCAGTGATGCATCAAAGCAATCTATCACCCGTCGCTCTAAACAAAAACAACCACAAAAATATCTTGAAACAGCCGGTTCTCAAACTGTTATTCAGACCGAAGAAAAAATCAGCAAAAAAGATATTGGCTTTGAGTTTATGCTCAATGCATTAAGATTAACCGATGGCTTTCCAACCCCATTGTTTTATCAACATGCCGGGTTGCCCATTTCACATATTGACCAAGCCTTGCAACAAGCAGAGCAACAACAACTGCTAACAAGAGATATTCACTTTATTCGCCCCACAGAAAAAGGCCTACGCTATCTCAACACATTGATAGAGCTATTTTTGCCCTAGAAAGATCCTGACTAAGAAATATAAGATGTAGCCCTCCCCGATTGTACTTTGACTTGTTTAAATATCAAGCTGGCTGAGGCTCCCCTTGATTATTTAATAAAAATCACCCCAAGGCTTAGGCTTACTAAATAAATAGCCTTGGATCATTTCTGTACCCCAGCTTTTGACCATTTGAAATTGCTCATCTGTTTCTATTCCTTCACAAACAACAGACAGGGATAAATCATGTGCTAACTTAACCACAGCGCGACCTATGACAGCATATTTTTCATCAGTCAGTGTATTATCAATAAAACATTTATCGATTTTTAGTATATCAAAAGAAAAATTTAGCAAATAACTTAATGATGAATATCCTGTACCAAAATCATCCATTGATAACTTAAAACCGGCAGCATGAAACTCTGAAAATTTTATTTTAGTTAACTCACAGTTCTTCATCGCCATCGATTCAGTGATCTCAAGTGTAATCCGCTGTGGGGAAATTGAATATTCGTCAAGGATATCAATAATTTTTTGTACTAAGTCAGATTCCTCTAGCTGTATTGGAGAAAGGTTGACTGAAATACCAACTTCCTCTGGTACAGCTGGCATTGACAAACACTCACAGACTCGTTTAATGACCCAATATCCTAGTTTGATAATAGTGCCATTTTCCTCTGCTACATCGATAAATTTATCTGGCGGTATGAGACCTATTTCTGGATGATTCCAGCGAATTAGTGCTTCATAATGATGTATGGCTTTGTCTATATAAGCTACCGCTACAATTGGTTGAAAATAAACTTCAAATTCATTGTTGTCAATTGCACTGGACAATAATAGAGATAATTCTAAACGAAGCTGTAATTTCTGTACTATCTCCTTTTCATAACCAATAATCTTACCTTCCTGGCTACTCTGTGCTTGAAAAAGCGCTATAGAAGCCATTTTTAGCAACTCTTCTGGTTGAGATGAGCTACTTGAATAACAGCTATAACCCGCTCTAATTTCACAGTGAACTCTATATTCATCAACTAACAAATGATTTAAAAAAGCATGCGAAATTTGCGACAATAATTTTATAACGATCGACGGTTCAGAATTAATCACAATGAACGCGAAGTCTGTGTCATCGATATATGAAAGTGTATTATTATCGGGAATGATAGCTTTGATGCGAGTAATCGCTTTATTCAAGAAGGCTTGTTTTACCTTTTCGTCTAACAGCTTAATGAAGCTACCTGATTGATCGATTGAAAGTACCACAATATAACTATTCAATTGTCGGGTTTCGACAATGTACTTAATAATTCGTAAAAAACCTAGCTTACTATGCAGCTCAGTATCTGAGCTAATATACAAAGACGGCGTAATATTTGTATTCTCAGATGCCACCTTTACTTTGTCGGCGATCCCCTGAATATTTTGATAAACCTCCTGTAAATAATGACTCGAATCATCCTTATTTACGCAGAATGAAATAATAGCCGCAACATGCGTTAGAAAAGCACTGTCGTATTGTGTAAATACATTACCTGCCGTTGGTTTAAACGCAATACCACCATGTGTGCCTCTAAAGCGCTCAAAATGAATATTACCTTGAGAAAGAAAAGCCCCTATTCCAGATGTTTTAACATTATTGTTTTTACCGCTTGTAGCGACATCCTGCCGCATTTGATATAAAGAATCTATTTTATTAAACTGTTTATTATCGACTTTTTCCCATTGGCATTGGTCATTAAACTTATGGGTTTGTATAATGCTCATCGCTTCCCACCATAGTCCATTAACAAACCTAAATAAGACACAACCGTCTATATCAACGGAAAAACGGGTTGTTTTGTATATATTTTTTAAATCATCAATAAAAGATCCATCTACGTTGACGGTTTGACTGAGTTCCAGCAGGCTTGCAGATCGTAAAGAAGCCTCAATAATGAGGTCTTTAGATGTAGAATGGCTATAAAAGAGAGATTTATTTATAATTTTGGGGCAAATTTTGTTTTCTTTAATTTTAGGCATAATAAAAGTCACTCACGTTGAGTTTTACACTTAGTTATTTTATATTTTCGATAACATCCTTAAATTCTTTATCTGCATCAATCCCTAAGCTGTCGGCAATATTGACCATATACAATGCACAGGAAACCATGCCAACTAATTCTGTTATTTCATCACGGGTAAAGCCTAATTCGATTAATTCTTCATCTAGGATAGCAACCTCATCAAACCGATTGTCCACAGAAAAATCAGCAAGCTTTAATACTACACGTAACACTGGATTTCTAACTTCATTAATATCATTCAGAATTTTACTGATATTTTCTTCAGTAAAACCATAATGTAACGCTAGAGCATGATGCGCTATATCACAATAATTACATCCTTTCTTATGCGCTATATAAGAGAACATCAGCTCTTTGGTCGTTCGAAGTATTTTACCTGCACACAAGTTCTTTCTAACCATATTCCACGAAGATATCGCTAAATCTGGATTGGCAGCGGCCACACAACGAAAAATATCGGGAACAAACCCCATTCCCAACTCTTCACATACTTGATGATGAATCTCAGGAAAGGTCGCTTCAAATTTATCTGAAGACATAATAGAACAGACAGCCATAATGCAATCCCCTGATAGGCGGTTAAAAACTAACAGTAAAACTGATTCACCCCATTACTATTTTAAAATGGAGAGGTTAAAATATAATCTACTACTATTTACAAGCCTTCACCGGAACTTGGTCGTTTTCAACAGCCCGCCAAGAAACCTACATAATCATAAAAAATAATTATAGACTCTATTGCGATAAAAAACAGAGCCATCTATTATGGCCACAAGGATAGAATATATACCCAAATAAATCAATAAGTTACAGCTCAAAGAGAAGAGATTTAAAGAGTCAGCCAGCTTGGTTCTTATAATTATCACTCTTCCTATCGCCGCCATGCGCTGCCAATTGAGTCGGTCTCTTTATTCGTTTCGCGATTTTTTGATGAAAATCATGACTTCCATATACTTCTCCTCGCATCAATGCCTCGTCTATTGCTTGTTCTTGTTCTGCGCTGTTGGGTGTATCAAATATTGCCTGATAGTGTTGGSYGCGCAGTACCGGACTGTTGCCTAGTCGTCGATATAAGGGATGTTCGGTGATAAGTGTATCTTTCTTTCCAAGTGCATTATGGTGATAGCTKGACCATGGGTAGTCCGTCAGGGAGTTAACCATGTTGGCAYGCARCGGATTCATTTCAATATARCGATAAAGGGTATAGAGGTAGTTATCGCTATCAACCAAGCATGATTTAAAGCGCCCTTCCCAAATCGTGCCGCTTCGATTACGGCTAGCATTAAAATAGCGAACATAGCGATTAGCCATGGTTTGCATAAACTGGCTAAGGTCTGCTTTATCTGTGGGGGTTAATAATAAATGGAGATGATTACTCATGATGACGTAGGCATGTAATTTACAGTGTGACTTAGAAAGCGCATGGGCGAGATCGTCTTTGAGCCGGATCATGTCTGCTTCTGTTTCAAAGATATCTTGCCTGTTATTACCTCTATGCATAATATGCAAAGGCTGGTTAGGTAGTACAATTCTTGGGTGGCGTGCCATATATCATAAGATAGCAAGATTTTAATTAAATATCAAGCTGGCTGACCCCTTGATTTTTGAATATCAAGCTGGCTGACCCCTTGATTTTTGATTTCTGTAGATGTAATTGAATAATGCTATCGTTAAAGGAATGCAGCCCCCTTTAATTGGTAATTATAACCCTCGTGCATAGCATCCCATTAAGTGTTGAGCACAGCCAAATTCTCTTGTTTCAACCCGAGCATTTGGGTTAAATATCTTACCTAAAATACCACCATTAACGGAGTCAGCTGCACCTAAAGTTACATTAACACTGTCAGGTGCACTATTTCCAAAAGGAAGAGCATAAATATCTGCTGAAGGTGCATGACCACCTGCAACTAAGTTACTTGCACGAAGAGCTCCCAAACTATGACCGACACTTATATGGTGTCGGCTCCCATACTTAATATAGTCATTGCCAACAGCATCAATTAAGCCCTGATAACCTAATACTGTATCATTAACATCCCATATAACACCCAGTACAGCAGCCTTATCTCTACTAAAAAAACCTTCTATAATAACTCGATTTTCTTGATCTCTATGGTAAGTAGTACCTGCAACAGCTTTACCCAGATAAGAATTCAGACCTAGTACAACATTGAATTCCATTACCGTTAAGCCTGCTTTTCTAGCTAAATGGCCTACCGCTTTACCTACATAAAAATCTTTTACCGTTACAGCTAAATTCTTTACCGTTTCTGCAGAAATACTATTCAGGTCGACGCCCCCACTAAAGGCAAAATTTAGTGCAGCCCCTGCTTTAGTATCTTGAGCACTTACAACATAGACTAGCGACTCTTTCCAGCCCATAAACTCTTTTTTATAACCAAAAAGATGTGCATTAGCATAGGCAACAATGCCTGATCGGAATGCGGCTCTTAAATCTCCCGTCACAGCATATGTCTGCCGAGCATTATAAAACGCTAAAAACTGAGGACAGTTTGGTCCGCTTATGACACAGCCAGCAGCTTGTACCAAACCATTTAAAGCTGGCACTTTGGCTAGCCCTCTAAAGATAGTATCAACAAGCCTGTTAGCAATACTTACTACGCCTTTAACAACATTCTTAACCGCTTTAATGAGTCCCTTAATCGCCTTCTTAACCCCCTTAAACAACTTCTTAAAGAAAAAGCCACTAGGATCGGTAAAAGACAGTGGATTATTCATCACATAGCTATAACGATTCAAACTCTGCGCATTAAGCGGTGATTGAATATTCGGATCGGCTGAGATAAATCGTCCTAAAGTCGGATCGTAAACCCGACCATTCATATGCACTAAACCCACTTCGTCAATATGTTCATGGCCGGTAAAGCCTCTATCAGTAGTAGCAGATGTGGGGGTGGGCCCACTAATATCAGTCCAGTCGTTATTACGGCGTTTGCCATGGGGGTCATAGCTTTGTTCTTCTATGATTAAGCCCAGATGGTCGGTGATGCTGGTAATGGAGCCTAGGTGGTCTTTGTGTAGATAATTGACGCTATGGTTGTTGTCACTGGTTGAGGTRACRATGGCGATGCTACTGCCCCCTGCTTTGATGTAGTGGGTGTCGGTGGTGAGGCTGTTATGGATTTCTCGTTCAAACAGGCTGCCAATGTAATAGCGGGTTTTGCCGCTGGTGATATCTTGTCTAATGATTCTGGCTCTATCAGCACCGTAGGTAAATTGAATGCTACTGGTGGCGTTGCTAATAAGGTGGGGTTTGTTGTAGCTGGTGTAGCTGAGGGTGCGGTTGTTGCCACTGGTCATGTTGCCGTTGGTGTCGTAGTTGTAGTGGGTGGGTGTGCCGTTGAGGTTGGTTTGGGTGACGGCATGGGGACCTGCGTTGTTGCCATAGCTATAGTTGCCTACACTTGTTTTGAAGGTGATGTTACCTAGGGCATCGTAGCTGTAGGCTTTGCCACTTTGTTGGTAAACGGTGGAGTTGGTCATACGGTTGAGGCTGTCGTAGCTAAATTGTTCGTTTAAAGCGGTGAGGCCTAGGTATTGGTTGTAGTCAGTGCGCTTAGTGAGGTTGCCTATGCTGTCAAATTCAAAGCCGAGGTTTTGGATGTCAAAGTTGCCGCCTTGGCTGGTGCTTTTGATGGTGCTGATAAGCTGGGTTTGGGCGTGGTAGTTGAGGGTGCTGGTGATGCCGTTACCTAGGCTGATTTCGGTCAGTTGGCCGGCGGCATTTTGTTGTTGTGCCTGCCAGTAAACGGTGCCATTTTGTTGGTTGGTGACGCTGTGGAGGTAGCCGTCGGCACCTTGTAGGCTGGTTTGGGTGTAGTGATATTCAACGATAAGGCCAGTGGGGTATTGGTGGCTGCTAGGATAGGTGATGGTGTTGATACGGGAGTAGTTATCATAGCGGGTGCTGATTGTATAGCTAGTGCTATCTATGTTGGTATCCACTTGGGTGGCACGCCCTAGGCTGTCGTAGCTTAAGGTTTTGCTGTTACCTAGGACGCCGGTTTCTGTCTGTAGTTTGCCAATGCCAAAGGAGGCGGTGTCATACACCCAGCTGCTGGTGCCTTCGGGTTCGCTTCGACTTACCATTCGGCCTAGTAGGTCATAAACCAGGGTGACGGTTTGGCCTTTGGCGTCGGTTTGGCTAATGAGTTCGCCTAATGTGTTGTAGTTATAGGTCCAGTGACCCATGTCGGGGTCACTCATGGCTATTTTACGACCACGAATATCAAAGCTGTTGCTGATGAGGTTGCCATGAGCATCTTCGGTTTCAATTAAATTACCAAAGGCGTCGTAGCGATAAAAAGTATCGTTGGCGTCGGCATCAAATACTTGGACGATGTTGCCTAGGACGTTTTTGGTSCGTTCGTTGATTTGACCTAGGGCGTTGATGGCGGTGGTGGATAAGCCGTTAAAGCCGGTGTTGTTTTGGCTACCATCAGGTGAGACTTCGCGATAAACGCGACTAAGGGCGTCGTAGTAGAGGGTGCTTGATAGGATGGTGTCGCCATGAAAGTAAGGCAGGCTGTTGCTGATAATTTCACTTCGGTTGTTGTATTGGGTGTCGCGGTAGATTTGACGGCCATCACGGGCGGTGGTGCTGGTACGTATAATACGGCCAAATAAGTCGCTGTAAGCAATTGAGGCGACGCTGCCATCGGTTTGGCTGGTGAGGACAAGGGCACCATTGGTGGGGCAGGTGGTGTTGCCGGTTTGGTTGTTAAAGCCATCACACCAAGCTCGGGTGATGGTGGTGCTGGTGCCATCGGCGCGGGTTTCTGATATTTTTCGACCAAAGCTGTCGTAAGCCCAGTGGGTGGTGAGGCCATTAGGGCCGGTCATGGAGAGCATGACACCATAGCGGTTATCAAAGCTGTGGGTTTGTGAATGATTTAGGGCGTTGGTGGTGGAGATGGCAAATTGGCCTCTAGTGTCATAGCTGCTGCTGGTACTACGTGCGGTGATGGCACTAGCTCCTACACCGCCACTAACGGTAACGGTGGTTTTATTACCATAGGCATCATATTGGTAGTCGGTGATTAAGCTCAGGGCGGCATTRTCRGGYTCKAYTATTTCTTGRGTGAGTAAGCCGGTGACATTATCGTAGCTAAAGGCGGAGGTGCGGGTGCCAGCGCTGCCATAAAGAATGCTGGCAATACTGGCCCAGGTGTCGGTGGCTTGGATGGTGTAATAAGCACCACTGGTGGGTTGGGTAAGTTGGGTTGTCTCAAGTGCAACGGTGATGTTGCTGCTGTAGCTTAGGCTAGCAGGCACGTCTAGTTGGGCACCTATGCTGAGGTCGATGCTGCCGCCTAGTGCGGTTTGTAGAGCATCAGCGGCATTGGCATCGCTATATACTAAGGCGGCTATGCTGGCGGCGGTATCATTGGCTTGGACTTGGTAGTAGCTTTGGCTGGGGCCGGTTTGGTGCAGGATGTTAAGTTCGGCGACGGAGGTCCAGGCGTTGCCGTCTATTTCACTCAAAGCTTTGAGTCGAATGTATTGACCTTGGCTGGCACTAAAGACAATAGTTTGGGGGTTGTTGCTGCCGTTAAAGGTGCCGCTGGCAACGGGGCTGCCCCAGTTGATACCATCACTGCTGACATAAAATTCATATTGGTTGATGATGCCGCCATTCCATTGGCTGCGGGGGGTGTATTCAAAACCAGTTAGGCTGTAGCTATTCCCTAGGTTGATGTCGATGTGATGTGGCGGTAATGGGTCGCTTTGGCGCCATTCGGTATGCCAGATGGTGCTGGTGTCGCCATCTATAGCATTACTGGCGGGTCGATGGTTGCCGGCTGAGGAGAGTTCTTCACTGTCAACACTGGCAATGGTCCAGTCTGTTTGAGGTAGAAAGATGTCGGTGCCACTACTGCTGGTGAGGCTAGAAGGATCGCGACTGACGGTGATGTTACTGGCGCTGTAGCTTAGGCTGGCAGGTAGGTTGGTGAGTTGGCCTATGCTGCTTAAGTCAGGATGGCCTTGTTGGTTAGCTAGGGCATCGGCTAATGCATTATTATGACTCTCGGGCATGATTTGGGTGACTTGTGCTCGGGTGAGTCTGCCTAGATGCCAATCGGCTGTGGTGTTGGTGTAGCTGTTGGTGGTTTGGGTGGTGTAGGTTTCCATGATGCCTTGATAATCCAGTCCAGCGGTGGTGACGGTGATGCTGGTGGGGTTACCAAAGTTGTCATAGTGGTTAGTGGTGGTGATGGTGCTGACTAGGGTGCCGTCTAGTTTGTAGTTTTTCTTGGTTAAGCTATTGGCGTAGGTGAAGACGGTGCCGGTATGGGTGGCAACAGTTTCTGTGCCAGTATGGGTTTGGATGGTAGCAAAGTTGGCATGTAGTTCGCTGAGGATAATGTCGTCGGTAATATCGGAGGGGGTGCCGTTGTTGTAGATCTGTACGCTTTTGATAACTTGGCCGGTGAATGGATAGGTTTGGCTATAGTCGGTGGTGGTGGTCATACCCAACAGTTCATCGGTGGCGCTCATGCTGGCAAAGCCTTGTGAACCACGTAAGTAAGACAAACGAAGGCCTTGGTATTGGTAGCTTGTTTGGCGTTGACCGCCCACGCCATCATCCACTTTAACGCTGGAGACAACGTACATGGCAGCTTGGATGTCGACTTCAGGATAAATAGCACCTGTGCCTTTGGTGTAGACGGTGTTGTCGGTTAGGGGTTTGTAGGCAATCTCGGTCTTGTTGTTTAGGCCAGAGGTGATGGTAGTTAAGCCATTAGTTTCAAGACTATTACCTAACCCAACATAGGTATACAACCCTGTTGAGTACGTGGCAATAGCAATGATATCGGTGATACCATCGCCATTAAAATCACCTAAACTACCTTCATATTCACTGAAGTTKGCYGAGKRGTGCTGCCTACCTTTTACAGGCTGAAAGGTCCCATCACCATTACCTAACCCAACATAGGTATAAAAGCCTGCYGATGCCGTGGCAATAGCAATGATATCGGTGATACCATCGCCATTAAAATCACCTAAACTACCTTCATATTCACTGAAGTTGGCTGAGGAGTGCTGCCTACCTTTTACAGACTGAAACCCACTGTAACTCTCAATTTCGTAAGAGAATACTACTGGATTAAAACATGCCCCTAAACCATCACATTCCTGAACTTGAGTTAAGCGTGAACGATTAGCCGCCCCCTGATTGTCATAAGTCAGTTGATAATCTCGCACTAAGTTGGTGTCTACATAGCTTTTGATGTTTTTAAGCCGTTGGGTGGTTTTAACTTTTGAACCGGCAAAGTATAGGGTGGTTTCATCTGCCCTAGCTTCATATTCAAATTCAACTTTGGCATTGGGAATTAAGCCTGTGTCGTCATTGCCAGTGTAGTCAATGGTGTCAGGGGTGTAGCTACCATCGGTATTATT
>NVUI01000002.1 GCA_002733105.1 Methylophaga sp. | reverse complement strand
AATAATATGGTTTCTTCTGCCCCCTCTCAATACGAGTGAGTGGTCGGTTCCATCTTCAATTTCCCAGTAACTCAAAGCTGAAAATAAATAATTATCATTATGTGAGAGCGTAGCGAAAACTCGACAAAGTTCTATGTACTATAGGCGCTAATACCACGCAATTTCGACCCTTTTTTTTGGCTTCTAGAAGTGCAAGGTCGGCACGATGAATTAAATCATCTAGAGAATGATCATTAGCCTCTATGATCGCTATTCCTATGCTTACAGTAAGATGAATAACATCTTTTCCATTAACAATTGAAATATTTTCAATATGTGATCGTAACTTTTCAGCAACAGCTATAGATGATTCTGGTTTATTTTCAGGAATAAGCACTAAAAACTCTTCTCCACCCCAGCGACAGATAGTGTCTGTATCACGTAGTTGTACTGAAGTGATATCGGAAAACTTTTTTAAAGCTCTATCGCCACAAGCATGCCCATATTTATCATTAATTGATTTAAAATGGTCAATATCAATCATCAAAATAGAAAATTGATCTTGGTATCGTCGATTTTTTTTGAATTCTATTTGTGCCTTTTCTATGAATGATCTGCGATTTAATAAGTGGGTTAAACTATCCGTTCTTGCGAGATCATCCAAACGACAGATGATTTTAGCGTTATGTTTTCCCCATGCGTAGATACCTATTATGATTAAAACATACCCCACTATCTGAAACATATCTTCGAAAAGGGTGGTGACTAGCAAAGGAGGCTCATATATTTCATTTAAGGTGCCTGTCACTAGCGATATAAACAGAAGGTAAAATCCCGGTAGTAGAAACAGATACATGTATCTGTCTTTGAGAGCCTTTCTCAAAGCAAAAATTGCACTTAGAATACAGACTGAAGCAAAGCCATCGGAGAATACACTATAGAAATCTATTTCTGTGATCTTAGGATAATTAAAGATTTGGTATAGGATAAGCAATATAGCAGTAAGTAGGATGGGTATAAGAAGCAAATATTTCACTTGTTTATCCAAAAATAAAAACACACACTATAATTAGCATTAAGCCATTTAACGCCTAAAACATTTTCAGACAAGTCTCTATCAAAATTTGGCACTGGCTTGATTGAGCTTGCAACATCTAATATGTGACGAAATGTTAGGGCTGCTGTTAGAATGCTCCCTTATGGAAGGGCAAACAGGGTAGGCCACAAGTCTTCACTAAGCTATAAAAATACTAACTCCAATATTGAAAATAGCGGATGTGGACATAAGCGCAGTTACGATGCATTAGACAAAGCCATTAAGCTTATAATTTCGAAAGTGGACGAATTAGTGTATTCCTTACCCTTTTGATTAAGGGCTCGGTAGACTTTGGCCCCAATCCTGATCCTTTTACCGTCAATAATTTTATTACACATACGATCGATATAAATTGAACTAATGGGTTTGTTTCCACTTTCTCCCGGCGGCTTCTCCACACATTTCCAGTCGGTATTACCATAATGCCTTTTGATATTATCTGATAATAGATAAGCTTGTTTTTTAGTGAATGGTGAAGCATCAGGATCGGTATAAGCTCGAATGCCCTGTATTGCTCCCTTGTTGTCTACCAGAATAGACAATATTACCGGATGGCCAGATATTCTGGTGCCTTTAAAGCGGTCATTTACCGCTTCCCATTCATTGTCAGAAGTATCGTATTTTAGCCGAACTTCATAAAGATTTAGATTATCGACTGGGCATTCTTCAAAATCATTTAAGGTTTCAAGAGCCTTGTCAGGATCCACACAGGTAAAATCCTTATAACGACCTGCTGGTAATTCAGTAACATGCATGCCAAGGGCGATGTCACGTATTTCCTTTTTCAGCTCAATAGTTGTTGTTTCCTCTGCATGACAAACTAGTGATAATGGCATGAGAGTTATGGTGAATATAAGGGGTATAAATCGTTTCATATCATCATCCCGATCATGGTTTAAAGCTGTCACATTGACGTGATTTTTCACCCCAAAAAGCAACACATTGGTCGAAGTTAGGTTCACCTGAGCCTTTAATTACGTTCACCACATATTTTACTACAGCATCAATATCTCTTTCACTGATCAGGCTTCTTGCGCGAGGTGGTTTATCTTCTGCAAGCTCCTGTCCTGTTACGTCATAGCAACTGATATCATCGCCTTTATATGACTTACGACCATGATAAGGCATGCCGGTTTCTGGTCTGCCACAGCGAACGGTATATTTAATAAAATTGTAATCTAGTTGAGTTGTTCTCAGAGAAAGTGCTGCGCCGCCATAGCCTCCTCCTCCAGCGCCATGCCATTTATGGCACCCCATACAATTTGCCTTTTTATAAACTCTTTTCCCTGCAGAAGTATCAGCAGATCCTTTTTTGTTTTTAACCACAATTAGTCTAGCCAATATGTCTAGTTTAAACGAGGCTTCAGCTCCTTTCACATCGGTTATGACCAACATTTCTCCATTAATGAGATTCGGGTCTGTCTCCGCTCCATTCTGTATATCCTTCGCGATGATCTTGTTACCCTGTTTTACTGAAAAGATTACCTTATCTTTATTGTCTGAATTTACACTCCACACTACTCGCACCGTTTCTTTAGGTGGAACAATGATGAATTCTGCACTATTAGCATTTTTATTGCTGCCAGAAGCTGTTAATAATTCAACCTCAACACTGCTAAGAGGTTTGTTTATAAACTCAGGGTTATTATGAGCAAACAGTAGGCAAGGTAGCAATAATAAAATTACTGTTGATGATCGGATTATCAGTAAAGGGTTGATAAAAAACATAGCGTATTTCCATTCTGTTAATGGTTGTTATTGCATTCTAAACTTAACATCATCATGTCTAAAATATTATGGCAGTAGAAATGTCTCTAAACCTTCTGGTTAAATATTAAAAGAAAGAAAAAACACTGAAACTGTACCTAGAAAAATGCATAACCCTTTTCAGGATTATGCATTTTATTGACTTACTAATACTAGTTTAGAGAAAAGACATAAAGCGAAGAGCTTGGCTCAAGCTTTTCTAGTCCAGCTGTACCATCCACAAACCATTTAGGCCAAGCACCACCCAGACCTACGAGGACAGCAACATACTGTTTACCATCAACACTAAAGGTCATTGGAGGCGCATTCAAACCACCACCAGTATCGAAAGACCAAAGCTCTTTCAAACTCTTACCATCCAATGCGGCAATGACACCTTCAGGACGACTAGTAAACACTAGGTCTCCGCCTGTTGCAAGAGTACCACCAAGGTTTGGATATTGCATTGGATAGGTAGCAACAACCTTACCTGTATCTGGATCAACTGCTTTAACACTACCAACGATTTGCTCATGCTGGCTAGGTCCACCACCCGTCCACCATTCACCATGGTCTTTATGAGCGCCTACAATTGCTGGGTCATTTGTCATCGTATTACAACTTTCGATAACAGGAATGTACCAAAGATGCAGTTTTGGATTGTAAGAAGTTGGTGGCCAATTTTTACCACCCATATTACCCGGACAAGCAACGCCTACCTTATCTTTACGGTTTGGGGCTGTTCCTTCTGCGTAAAGTTGGACATCCGAGTTTGGATTGTAATCTAGAGGACGACCTGTTTTTGGATCAAGACCTGATGTCCAAGTCATTTTGTCCACAAAGGCTTCGCCCCAGACAAATTCACCCGTGGCACGATCTAAGGCATATGCATATCCATTTCGATCAGCATGCAACATGACTTTACGTTTTTTACCTTTATAGTTAATGTCTACTAAGGTATTTTCATTTACACCATCATAGTCATACGGATCGTTTGGAGTATACTGAAAATGCCACTTCAGCTCACCGGTATCGGCATCAACAGCGACTGCACTATTAGTGTAGAGATTATCACCTGGGCGATACTCAGGATCCCAATCAGGACCAGGGTTACCAACGCCCCAGAGGATCAGGTTTGTTTCAGGATCAAACGAACCAACAACCCAAGTTGAACCACCACCATTTTCCCAAGCGTTATGATCATCTTTCCATGTTTCGTTTGCAACGTCACCTGGCTCAGGAATGGTTTTGAAACGCCACACTTCTTTATGAGTAGTGAGATCTGTTGCAGCCAACCAACCACGAATACCGTATTCTGCACCAGAAACACCGGTAATCACCATATTTTTAACGATTAGCGGCGCTGCGGTAATTGTTTCAGATATAGCGGGGTCTGCTACGGTGCGTTCCCATTCTATTTCACCTGTCTTTTTATTAGTAACAATTAAACGCCCATCAAGCGTATGAGAAATTACTTTGTCTTTCCATAAAGCAATACCACGGTTATCAACACCGCAACATGTGGTTGCTCCAGCCCATTCCTTATCTGTTTCAGGATCCATTTTCCATAATAATTCGCCACCAGTTGGTGTGACTTTCAATGCATAGACACTTCCCCAACCATCAGTCACATACATAATTCCATCTTCAACTAAAGGCGTACCTTGTAAACCGCCATGTGGCCATATGCCACCACCTTCAACGCCACCCATCGTAAATGTCCAAGCAACATTAAGGTCTTTAACATTTTTCTTATTAATCTTATTTAATGGAGAAAACCTTTGTCCATCAAGTGTTCTGTGATGAGACAACCAGTTCTGTGATTCTTTATTTTGGAGAATCCTATCAGTCGTTACTTCGGCAGCTTGACTGCTGGCACTCAGCACGAGAGCTGCAATGACAGTGCAAGCTAATTTCTTTACATCAGACATTATTGATGCCCCTTTATGTATTGTTTAGTTAATAAAACGATCATATCGAACAAGTATTAACTTAAACATAGAGTAGTTAATGTTTAAGTTCAGTTTGGGAAAGAGCAAGTAATATGCCAGCTGACCTATTTTCTGTTGTACAGAACAGATGGCGATGATTGTACTAATGATTTTATCTTAGCTAACAGATTAATTTTAATAGATAAAATAGCCGTATTGTCTTTTATGCTATCGGTCATCTCTGCTGAGATTAGACTTATTATTCTGACCCTAATTGAGAGCGTTTTTCAATAAAATGTGTCTGAATTTAATAAACAAGTGTCGCATTTAACTCACCCCTGAGACAAACCTTAGCAGTGGTTTTTTGTTCTGGGTATTGTTGGCCGATGTTATTTATTTTAGTGAGTTTGCGCAAGGGATGAGAGATTACGGGTGGGAAAATAAGCCCACACCACCCCCACGTCAGCGGAAATGGTGTGAGTTATGTTTTTACAGTTCGTCGAGCAGTGATCTCATTTTTTCATTATAAATTTCATCACTGATGACATTTTGTTCATGTAACTGTTTAAGCTGTCTCAGGCGCTGCTCTAGTGTTTGGTTGGGCTCATGTTCTTGCACCTTTCCTTCTTCTAAATCTGCAACTTTTTGGATCAACTTCTGCTGTTCTTGAGCAAGTTGCTGTGTTTGTGATTGCAGTGCATCCGTTTCTTCAGCAATGACATGGCTAGTTTTTTCTGTGACTTTATGTTGTTCCATTGCAGCCATAAAAAGAGCGGTATCAATGATGAGCCAGTCCGTTCTTGTTTTACGTTGGCGTACATTTAAGCGATGCATATTATCGGTACGTAAAACCATGATATGGCTTGATGCTTCGGTACGAGATCCTATTTTTAATCTAAAATTCTTTAAGTCATGGTCTTCAATTTTTTCGGGCACATCAGATGACAGCCCTTTTCGCAGGTATTTCTTTTTAATGTCTACTAAGACTTCACCGAAGATCAGATGTAATTGGTGATCTTGATAAAAAATACGGGCAGTTGTGGTTCTAGTGCTTTTGCCAAAACTACCACTATGAGAGCCGGAAACGCTGAATACAATATCTTGACTTGATGTTAAGCCTGCAAAGGCTTTTGAAATCGGCACACTAATTTTACGTAGTTCTTTAGGGTTAAATAATGCATCAGCTGACGCCGCTACTTGGTTATCAAACTGATATTGTTCGATATCTTCAGAGTCGGAACTGAAAAAATCAAGATTAAAAAAACTGTTGTCTTGATCAGATAAGCGAATACTGCCTAATAAGTTATAAATATCTTGAGGACTCAGTTGGATAGGGTGGTTGTTTGGCGGTTGATTTGCTCTTTCTGTAGGGACTATTGCCACATAATCATAGTTTCCTTGCCAAACTATATTCTCTTTTATCGCCGCATTAGCTGGCAGATAAATAAGCAATAAAAACAGGCTAATGACAAGGCGATTTAAGTTACTGGTTGAGGACATCATTTTTTTAGGCATCTCCATAAAAATTTTAGTGATCAGTGTTATGACTGAAGTTTAATACTAATATGGATTGGAACATTTTTACAAACTATCTTGTTTGGGAAACTAAAAGAAGGGCTTGTAAAAAGGAATATATTGACTGTCTCATTTAACTGAACATCTGTCTCATAAAATTGAGAATATTTGCTGAAATTAATTTGGAACAGGTTCTCATGCTATCTTAAAATATGAAAAAATTGTTAGTATTATTAGATGGATAGCAGTTTTTTGGGGTTGAAATAGATTGAAAATAATCTGTTCTAATGGTTGGTATATCTTTTGCATTAACACCTAATTCCTTCACGGTTAAAAATTTATGATCGCTTTTCTTTCAATTTTCCCTCTTTTACTGGTGCTTATTTTACTCGTCGTTTTTAAGTGGCCTGCTAGTCGAGTGATGCCGTTGGCATTTTTAATCACCGTTGTTGAGAGTTATTTCTATTGGCAGATGTCCGGCATAAGAATAGTGGCTGCCAGTATTGAAGGTTTACTTATTGCGGGGCAGATACTTTATATTGTTTTTGGTGCTTTAACGCTTTTGTATATGTTATTTCATACCGGTTTGGTTCTGGTAATACGCGATAAATTTAAAGCGATAACGCCAGATCCACGCATACAGGTGCTCATTATTGCATGGTCTTTTGGCTCCTTTATTGAAGGTGCTTCCGGTTTTGGAACACCTGCAGCAGTTGCAGCACCACTTTTGATGTTGTTAGGCTTTCCTGCCATGGCCGCTGTGATGGCAACATTAATCATTCAAAGCACAGCAGTCTCTTTTGGCGCAATGGGCACGCCTATCTTAATTGGTGTCCAGACCGGATTATCGGGTAGTCAAGTGGTCGAGACCTATGTGAGTACGACCGCTTCGATCGGTGATGTAAGTGATCTGGTTTTCCAAATTGGTGCACAAGTTGCCATATTGCACGGTATTATTGGCACGCTTATTCCTTTGTTTGTGGTTGCCCTAGTCACGCGATTTTTTGGTACCAATAGATCATGGAAAGAAGGATTGGAAGTTTATCCTTTTGCTTTGTTTTCTGGGCTTTGTTTTACCATTCCTTATGTTTTATTTGGTGTGTTTCTAGGGCCGGAATTCCCCTCATTATTCGCTGGTTTAATTGCCCTTGTCATTACCAGTCTCTCTGCTCATATGGGCTTTCTACAACCGAAAAATATTTGGCGTTTCCCAGATAAAAAACAGTGGCATAAAGACTGGATAGGTAATGCACGGTTTGAAAAAATACAAACACAGCCAAAGCGAAAATCATTATTTGCAGCCATTATGCCCTATGTCATTGTCACCCTATTATTGGTTCTTGCTCGCCTGCCATTTTTACCCTTCAGTAGTTTACTTTCATCAGTTGTAATGCCGTTTGAAAATATACTGGGAACGAATATCAGTATTAATATTAAGCCTTTATTGTTGCCTGGAACGCTATTTCTGGCCACTGTGGCGCTCTGTATCCCTTATTATAAAATATCAATTCAACAATCTGCTTTTATATTGAAGGATAGTTTTAGCTCATTGTTAAAAGCGGTTCCAGTGTTAGTTTTTTCCGTTCCGTTAGTGCGGATCATGCTGCAAACACAAGACAATAATTCTGGATTAAGCAGTATGCCTATCGAACTTGCACAGGCAGTGGCCGACGTTGCTGGGGTGACATGGCCCATGTTTGCGGCAGTGATAGGTGCTTTTGGTGCGTTTGTTGCTGGTAGTAATACGATCAGCAATATGACCTTTTCACTATTTCAGTTTGATATTGGTATTAAGACCCATTTATCGCCGATTTTTCTTGTTGCTTTACAAGCCATTGGTGGAGCAGCCGGAAATATGATCTGTATACATAACGTTGTTGCAGCATCAGCAACTTGTGGGCTTATTGGTCAAGAAGGAAATCTTATTCGTAAGACGATGATACCAACGGCATATTATTTATTGATGGCTGGGATTATTGGTTGGCTTTTTGTATTTTGGTCAGGGTAATTATTTAAATGAGTGAAACATTAAAAATTGGTTTCTTTGTTACATGCCTTGTTGATGCTATGCGTCCAAGTATCGCACTTGCATCGATAAAACTACTGGAATCAGCAGGGTGTGATGTAACCGTTCCTAGTGCACAAGTATGTTGTGGTCAACCCGCCTTTAACAATGGTGATATTGATACGGCAAAAAATATTGCTCGGCAGGTTATCGATGTATTTGAACAATATGATTTTCTGGTTGCACCATCAGCTTCATGTCTTGGCATGATAAAAGTTCATTATCCTGAACTTTTTCAGGATGAACCTCACTATTTAGAAAAGGTAGAAAAGCTTTCAAATAAATGTTACGAAATTCTGACTTTTCTACATGATGTGTTAAAAATTGAAATATCCGCACGGTTTGATTCCACGGTGACATACCATGATAGCTGCTCAGGCTTGCGTGAATTAGGCATTGAATCTCAACCTCGGCAGTTGCTGAATAAGGTCAAGGGACTCAAGTTGAAAGAAATGAAAGATACCGATATCTGTTGTGGATTTGGTGGCACTTTTTGTGTGAAGTATCCTGATATATCAACCAGCCTTGTCAGCGATAAAGTAAAAAACATTATTGATGTTGATGCTAAGGTTGTTTTAGCTGGCGATCTTGGATGTCTAATGAATATCGCTGGACGATGTCAGCGAGAAGGGAAAGCAGTCCGTTTTTACCATACTGTCGAAGTCTTGGCTGGCATGGCTGCTGAGTATCCTGCTATTGGTGAGAAATGGAGTTAATTATCTAATGCAGCCACATTCAAAACAATTTAAATCCAACGTTACCAAGGCATTAGCTGATCCGGAACTACAAAAATCATTATTTACCGTTAAAAAAGGATTGGTAGAGAATCGTGCTAAGGCTATAAGTTTAGTCTCTGATTTTGAATTATTGAGAGAAAAAGCCAAACAGATAAAACAGCATACATTATCTCAGCTTGATTATTATCTAGAAGAATTTGAGACAAACTTTACCGCACAAGGAGGGCAACTTCACTGGGCTAAAGATGCAAGTGAAGCACAACAAATTATTGTTGGTATTTGTCATAAACATAATGCAAAAACGGTTGTCAAAGGCAAGTCAATGGCCGGTGAAGAAATCAGCATTAATGAAGCTTTGGAAGCAGCAGGCATTGAACCTATCGAAACAGATCTGGGTGAGTATATCGTTCAATTAGCGAATGAACCTCCCAGTCATATCATTGTTCCATGTGTGCATAAAACGCGTGCACAAATAATTGAACTCTTTGCAAAGCATCATAAGAAGTACGGTTACGATAAACCCTTAACAGAAGTTGAAGAATTAGTTTTACAAGTACGAGAAATTATGCGTTCTAAATTTCTGAATGCTGATATAGGCATAACAGGTGCCAATTTTCTGGTGGCGGAAACAGGAACAAGTGTCATTGTGACTAATGAAGGCAATGGTGATTTATGCAGTACTTTACCCAAAGTGCATATTGTTACAGCAGGTCTGGAAAAAATTGTTCCCACACTAAATGATGTTTCCATGTTGAGTCGTTTACTGGCTCGCAGTGCGACCGGACAAGAGTCTACGGCTTATACTACATTTGCTACTGGTCCTCAGCGTAGTGATGATCAAGATGGACCTGAAGAAATGCATATTGTGTTGATTGATAATGGTCGTACTGATTTGTTAAATAGTGAACTCAGCGAAATGTTACGTTGTATTCGCTGCGGCGCGTGTATAAATCACTGTCCAGTCTATGGTTCAGTGGGTGGCCATGCTTATGGTTGGGTCTATCCTGGCCCGATGGGAGCGGTACTAACGCCCGCCATTATCGGTCTTGAAGAAGCGGGTGATCTACCTAATGCTTGTACTCTAAATGGCCGCTGCGAAACAGTGTGCCCGGTTAAAATTCCATTACCAAAACTACTGCGATTATTACGTGTCAGACAGTTCAAGGAACGGAAAGGCTCAATGATTTGGAGAGGGGGTATCCAGTTGTGGGGCAAGCTAGCCAGTTATCCCGTTGTTTATCATTTTCTAGTTAATATCGGCATTCGATTACTTAGCTTCTTGGGGGCAAAAAAAGGACGTTTTAACAAGCTACTGTTAGCCCGTAGTTGGACACAATCACGTGATTTTCCTTCTCCTCAAGGAAGCACATTTCATTCCCAATGGAAAAAATATAAAAAGGATCATCATGGATGAGCAAAACAAAGAATCAAAAAGAGTCATTCTGCAAAAAATTCGTTCTGCAACAAAATCAGATGAATATTCTCATAAAGATAATATTTTAAGGTCAAGAATGAAGAAAAATAAATCTACAGAAATTAAATATGTTTCCAACCTAGACGTTTTTATTTCTAAATTGGAACAGGCCAAAGCGACCGTTTCGGTGGTGAGCCATAAAAGAGACATCATTACCGAAGTACATAAATATGTCAGCCAACATCAAATTAGTTCAGTGATTACGGTCGCCCAACATACTGACTTTCCCTCACTGGATTGGGAAGGTGTTGATACTACAACACAATATAATCCAAAAGCACTGTCTACCAGTGTTACTTTTGCTGTTATGGGAATAGAAGAAACGGGCGCCTTGGTCATGCTTTCATCACCCTCATCGCCAACCGGAATGAATTTCTTGCCTGATCATCATTTTATTGTATTAGACGCCGATAAGGTTGTTAAAACCATGGAAGATGTGTGGGCACAACTTAGCAAAAGTGGAGAGCCGTTGCCCAGAACAATAAATTTAATCACGGGGCCAAGTCGCACTGCAGATATAGAGTATGAGATCCAGATTGGGGCACATGGACCTAAAAGTTTACATGTGATCATTGTCAAAAATCATTGAAGATAAGCCCCACATAACATAGTTTGAACCTAGGTCGTTATAAGTTATGTGGGGCTCAGTTCTAGTACTGACCAATCGGTCGGTGAAAAGTCAGCAAGAGCACGGTATTTATGGCAATGGAATACCATTAAATGAAAGGCTGGCAGGGATAAGCAAGGTAAAGAAAGCAATGGCAAAACAATAATAACCTGTAGGTCCAGCCCACTTTTCCTTACCAAAGGCTAATATTCCGGAAAAAAGTCCGAACAAAACAGCCCAAAGGACAGAAAAGACACCGAACGTTACTGCGCCTAGTGAGATATAGAATGTATAGGCCCATATCAAACAGACGGGAACACCAAAAAGGCAGTAGTATCCCATTGACTTACCTTCTAAGCCAGAAGCAAGATTAATCCCCATTATGACAAAGACTACTGCAAAAAGTAATAGCAATGTTGCTACAAAAGCTGAACCTGTTAGCCCCATATAAATTGAGCAGATGATAGCAATCACACCCACTATAACATTCACCGGCCAAACTGATTTAGCTTCAACTTTACCCAATAGAAAGCAGCCATTTACAACAAGAACTGCAGCATACAAAACAAGTATTGCATCACTCATAAATTTCCCCATTTGTGTTAAATATTATTATTAAAAACTCAGTTTTTTCATCCTTGAAAAGTAGGAAAAGCAAAATCTATTCCATCGTTACTAAGCCAATATGAATCATCAAGGGATGAGACATGAGTAGTTGGGTATATTCATGCAAAACAGTAGGTTAGCATCTAATTTCCTGTTAGTAATAATTAAAAAATATTTTGATATTTAATATTGATACGCAAAGTGTATATGAATTGCTACACTTTTGATGTGACAGTTGTGTATCATTTTTTGCTTAATTTTAATGCCCACCTTTTCACTGTTTTATTATGGCTTATTAGTTTATTTTATAAGCAACTAATTTATTTTCCATCATGATAGGAATAATGATCAAATTCTTTTCAAGAATGACCTCAAGATCAGCTGCACCAGCCGATAAATCCATAATGATTTTTGAATCACCATTAGATCTGATGTGCAATAATTTACCGTTAATCCAGTCTGTGACGTAATAATCTCCCTTTCCATCTGGTTCAACGCCATCTAGATTACCGACAGGTTTACCACTACCTAATGGTTTGATGCTTTTGTCGATTAAAGAAACGATTTTAAGGTGTCCTGGCACTTCAGTATTAAACCCATCTGTTGGGAAACCCCAACTGGCAACAATCATTTTCTTTCCCTCAATATATAAACCATTAGGGGCTTCCAGAGCAGAACTATTCAACCATAGAGAGAATAACCCTAGACTATTTAACCGATATATAGAATCTGTTAGTGTATCTGCAGCATAGACCTGCCCTTTATCATCAGCAGCAACATCGTTTAAATGAATCGCTGCGGGAGCAATGAATCGATTTAATATTTCCCCATTTTCAATATCGATTTCGATAAGAGAATTAATGTCGGTAGCATATAGTTTATCGCCAACTATCGTTAGGCCTTTGGGCGCATCCATACCCAATATCCAGTTCTTTTCAATCATTTCCCCATCTAGACTCACTTTGGAAATAAAACCATTGCCTAAACGCTTGAAACCATCTTCGTTGATATTCGATACGTAAAGAACTTGTCGTTTCTCATCATAAATGACAGATTCAGGTAATTTAAAAATAGCTTCTGTTTCCCAAGCCTTTTCAAGATTAATTTCATTAGCCTGTACTGAACTCATGGAAAAAATAGTGGCCCATAATATGGTAAAAAGATAATGTGGGATTTTTGAAATTATATTCATGGTTAATTTCCTTTATTTATAGATAGATATACAACAACAGAGGGATAGAAATTACAGAAAGTAATGTGGTCACTAGAAAAACAGCACTTGATTCTTTTATATAGAGATCATGCTGTTGGCAGATGATATAAACGAGTGTTCCTGTCGGTAGTGCAGACAATAATATTGCCGGCACTGCCCATTCTTTTTTTATCTCAAATAGATAAGATAGTAGTAAAAAGGTGACCAGCGGAAATATAAGCAGTTTTAAAAATACTAATGAAAATAGTTCGTTCAGTTTTATTTGGACGCCTAAGCCAATCATAGATAAACCGATAGCAATTAACGCAATGGGGGCGGTAGATTGACTTATCATTTGTAATAAATTATTTACGGCTATAGGCATAGTGATGCCTTGCCATGCTACCAAAAATCCTAATATGGCCCCCATAATCACAGGGTTTTTTAATAATGATAATAAAGAATGATTAATGATTGTATAGCGTGACGTAACGGATTTCCCCCCCGATTCGAGCAGAATGACAACCAAACTTAGCACAACGATATTACCAATAATCAACGTTAAAACAGTAGGAACAGTCGCTTGTTCTCCAAATGCAGCAAAAATTAACGGAATGCCCATAAAACCGACATTGGGGAAGGAGGCTGAAAAAGCATAAACAGAAGCAACTTGGGTCGAATGCTTAAAAAACACTTTTCCTGCCCAAAAAGAAATAGCTAAAATAGCAAGGTTACTCAACAAGATTGCCAGAATAAAAGGGTAATTTAATAATTCTGATAAGGGTGTTTTTGCTGTTTGATAAAATAACAGTACGGGTAGTGCAATGTAATACACATAATCATTAAGCGCCTTCGCATTTGTGCTGCTCAATACCTCTGTTTTACCAAACAGATAGCCTATGAGTACCAGACTAAACAATGGGAAAGTAATAGTAAGTACATCATTCATTTAAGACAACTCAACTCAGTTTCATCAGATTCAATAATGAAAAACATGAGAGCTCAATCGAGCCTGACGTTATCATCGGCAGATACTTGGGACAGGGCTAGCCAAGTTTCAATCACTGTGTCAGGATTAAGAGAAATACTTTCGATGTTTTGCTCTACCAACCATTCGGCTAAATCTGGGTGATCTGACGGTCCTTGGCCACAAATACCAACGTATTTGTTAGCCTTTTGGCAAGCATTGATAGCCATTTTTAACATTATCTTAACGGCAGGATCCCGCTCATCAAAATTTTCAGCGATCAGACCTGAGTCGCGATCCATGGCCAACGTTAACTGTGTCATATCATTGGAACCAATAGAAAACCCATCAAAATTTTCTAAAAATTTATCAGCTAATAAGGCATTGGAAGGTATTTCACACATCATGATAATTTTAAGATCGTTGACCCCCCGAGTTAGGCCATTTTCTTTAAGCAGTGTGATCACTTGCTCGGCCTCGGGTACGCGACGTACAAAAGGGATCATGAGCTGTACATTTGTTAAGCCCATATCATCGCGTACTTTTTTAATGGCTTTGCATTCAAGTTCAAAACAGGCCTTGAATGTTGCAGATACATATCGTGATGCGCCACGGAATCCCAGCATAGGATTCTCTTCATCAGGTTCATATAAATTGCCACCAATCAAATTGGCATATTCATTCGATTTAAAGTCTGATAAACGCACAATAACAGGCTTAGGATTAAACGCAGCTGCTATGGTTGCTATGCCTTCGGTTAATTTATCGACATAAAAATCGATGGGGCTTTTATAGCCGTGGATTTTTGAATTTATTATGTTTTTTAGCTTGGCTGATAAGCCATCGTATTCCAGTAAGGCCTGAGGATGAATGCCGATCATGCGATTGATAATGAACTCCAGTCGAGCGAGCCCCACGCCATCATTGGGCATGGAGGAAAAGGAAAAAGCACGATCAGGGTTGCCCACGTTAAGCATGATCTTAACGGGCTTATCCGGCATCTCATCAAGTTGGATTTTATCTATAGTAAATGGTAATTCGGCATTATAAATAAAGCCAGTATCGCCTTCCGAGCAAGACACCGTTATTGGGGCCCCCATTTTTATCAGTGTTGTGGCATTGCCACAGCCAACAACAGCAGGTACGCCTAACTCTCTTGCAATGATGGCGGCATGGCATGTTCTTCCACCGCGGTTGGTTACGATAGCTGACGCTCGCTTCATGACAGGTTCCCAGTCAGGATCCGTCATATCAGTCACCAGTATTTCGCCATCTTGCAGCTTATCCATATCTTCAAGCCGTGCGATAATTCTAGCTTTACCGGCTCCAATTTTTTGACCTATGCTTCTGCCGGTGATGATGACATCAGCTTTCTCCTTCAGATGGTATTGAGTCAGAATTCGCTCAGATTTATTTTTCACTGTTTCAGGTCTGGCTTGGACGATATATAACTTACCATCATGTCCATCCTTAGCCCATTCAATATCCATTGCCTGTTGATAATGGGCCTCGATTGCCATAGCTATACGTGACAATTCTAATATTTCATTGTCAGCAAGGCAGAACTTATTCCTCATGGCCAAGGGCACATCTTCTATGGTTACTCCTTGCCGCTCTGGCTGGTGCTCATAGACCATTCGTATTTCTTTGCTACCCATGTTTCGTCTTAAAATAGCGGGTAAATTATTAGCTAGACTTTTTTTATAGACGTAAAACTCATCGGGGTTGACTGCACCCTGGACGATTGTTTCTCCCAGGCCATAATTGGCAGTAATAAATACCACATCGCGAAATCCAGATTCCGTATCCAATGTAAACATAACCCCACTGGTGGCTAGATTACTTCGAACCATCTGTTGTACGCCCGCTGAAATAGCAATCTGTTCATGGGCAAAGCCTTGATGAACCCGATAGCTAATGGCTCTGGCATTATAGAGGGATGCAAATACGGCTTTGATTTTGGTTAATACATTGTCAATGCCACTGACATTTAAAAAGGTTTCTTGTTGTCCGGCAAAAGAAGCATCGGGGAGATCTTCGGCTGTGGCTGACGATCGTACTGCCACAGCCAGACCATCACCCCCATATTGTTTAATCATATAAGAAAATGCCTGACGTATCGCCGTTTCAATAGCTTTAGAAAAGGGCGTTTCAACAATCAATTTTTGTATTGATTGACTGGCTTTATTTAAGGCATTGATATCGGTAATATCAAGTTCAGACATTATAAGTTGAATTTTTTGTTCTAAACCTGTCTGACGAAGAAAATCCCAATAGACATTTGTGGTGGTTGCAAAACCGCCGGGTACACGCACATTGGCAGAAGATAGATTGGCGATCATTTCTCCCAAGGATGCATTTTTTCCACCAACGAGATTGAGGTCATTTTTGTTCAATTGCTCTAAAGGGATGACATATTTATTCATTTTTTAAGAAACCAACTTTTTATAATCTGCTTAATTAAAGTGGCCACTTGTTAAAAGTGGCCACAGAAAGTGTAAAAATTACTTATTATCAGGCTGCAATCATAGGAGCAGAATCGGTTTAGCCTGCATAAACCGGAGTGACGGTGAACGATTGCTTTCTTACAAGGGGCGAGCCACTGTTTGGCCTCTTAAGTAATCTTCAAAGGTTTCAACGCTATTAACGCCACCACCCATACCGCTTAGATTGACCCCGCCATAAGGCAAGCCGTAGGCAAAAACATTGTGAGCGTTGATCCAGCAATTGCCCACAATCATCTTCTCGGCTACTCTTTTGGCGCGTTCTAGATCCTGAGTCCATACACTATTGGCCAAACCATAATCTGAGCTATTGACCAAATCAATAGCTTCATCTTCATCACTAAATGACACCATATATGCAGATGGACCGAAAATTTCTTCCTGAAAGCAAATATTATCACTGCTTCCTTGAAGTAAAGACGGTGTAAGATAAAAACCATCTTCAGAGCCTTCGGGAGCAAATATCTGGCCCTCAACCAGCGCCGTGGCATTTTGTGCTAAGCCTTTTTTCTGGTAATCCAGGATCCGTTGACGTTGGACTTCGCTGACGATGGGTCCCATCTGAGTGTTCGCGTCATTACTGTTGCCGATAACAGTATTTTTTAACACTTGGCTTACTTCGCGAGTGAACTCATCGTAAATATTTTTGTGGACCAACCAACGTGACGCAGTACAACAAACTTGGCCAGTATTGGAGGTTATTATTTCTGCCAGACTTGCGGCGGTTGCTTTCACATCAACATCATCAAAAATGATGGCAGCACCTTTGCCACCCAATTCCAGTTTGATTGGAATCAAATTACGGGCACAGGTTTCAGCGATTTTACGACCTACTTCAGGTGAACCGGTGAATGACATCCTGCGAACCAGTGGATGTTCTGCGATAGGCATGCCTGCTTCTGAACCGTATCCGGTGATCACGTTTATTACACCATCAGGAATACCTGCTTCTTTGGCCAGCTTACAAAAATATAATGAACTCAATGACGTTAACTCAGCTGGTTTTATAACAATGGTATTGCCGGCAGCCAGAGCAGCTGAAGCGCCCCATGCCAATAATAAAAATGGAAAATTCCATGGAAAGATAAAGCCACAAACACCATAAGGCTTGCGAACATAATGTGCCTGAATGTTTTCAGCATCTAATGGCGTGCTGTATTTATCATAATCAAGCGCTACTTGTGCAAAAAAGCGAAATGATTGGCCTGAGAAGGGTATTTCACCATCAACAACACCGGCGAGAGGTTTTCCTACATCAAGTGACTCAAGCTTGCCTAGTACTGCTGCATTTTCCTCAATTAAATCTGCGAGTTTCATCAATATCGCTGATCTTTCTGTTACTGGCATTGTTGCCCAACCAGATGTTTCAAATGCTTGGTGTGCGGCTTGGCATGCTTGATACACTTGCATTGAATTGCCGGCATAGATTTGGGTGAGCTTTTCAGCATTTGATGGATTGACAACATCAATTGTGTTCACACCCTCTGGTGATATCCACTGACCATTAATAAACATCGGTATTGTTTCTTGAGCAAGAAACTGCGCTACTTCATCTCGGCCAGTCATATCTTCTACATTTGCATTCATAAATTATATCTCCATAAATTTCGGGCTGAAAATACTAAAAAAGCAAAGAATATGCCAATGAAATAGCGATACTAAAATAGCAGTTTTTTTAAACTGAGTTGTTTAAATAACTTATTGAATGAACTGATTTTAATATTATTATTTTTTGTTAAATATAAAATGAACAGGTATGAAAATAGATTAAAAAATATAGATTTATTGGTCACCGTGTACATTTTCAGTTACAGGTGTTGCAACAACGTGTTACATAAACATAAAAGATAAATTGTTCATAGTAAGATCACATTCGATCAATAATTTCTATCCAGTGTTGAACGGGAATATCGGTGCCTGATTGTAAATGATGAAGGCAGCCAATATTGGCAGTGGCGATTAGTTCAGGCTGCTCTTCTTCGAGAGTTTTCAGTTTATTAACTTTAAGTTGATTTGAAATATTTGATTGAAGCAGGGAATATGTACCTGCTGAACCACAGCATAGATGGGCATCCTTCACCGTCGTTAAACGATAGCCAAAATCGGTTAATATTTTTTCAACTACACCGCTTAATTGTTGGCTATGTTGCAAACTACAGGGTGACTGGAAAGCCAGAGTTGGTTTCTCGTTCGGTGTATGCAATCTGGACATATCCTCTGTTGACAATATTTCAGAAATATCTTGAGAAAGCGTTGCAATGATAGATGCCTTTTGTGAATAATCAGGATCATCAGCCAACAATTGACCGTAGTCTTTCAACACAGTACCGCAACCACTTGCTGTTATTACAATAGCCTCAGCACCATTTTCAATGTAGGGCCACCAAGCGTCAATGTTTGCACGCATGAATTTTTTTGCTTCATGCTCTGCTCCTAAATGCTGGCTAACCGCACCACAGCAACCACTATTGGAAATTGAAAGTAAACTAATGCCTAGTTTATCCAATACATTGGCAGTTGCCATGTTTATGTTCGGGCTCATAACAGGTTGTGCGCAACCATTGAGCACCAACATTGTTCGAGTATGTTTTGTTTCTGGCCAACGAAGCTTATTTTGGAATTCAGGTATTTTATTTTTCAAAAATGCAGGTAACACGGGTCGACATATCTGACCCATCCTCACCAGAGGGCCCAATCGATTTGGGTAAGGTAGAATAATGCGTAAAATTTTTCGAAAAAGCTTTTCATGTAGTGGACGTTGGAGGCTATCATCAATCAGCTGTTTGCCTATCTCAGCTAGTTTTCCGTATTTAACGCCAGAAGGACAGGTTGTCTCACAGCTTAGACAAGTCAGACATCGATCAAGATGGAGTTGCATTGTTCTTGTCGGAGTGGCTCCTTCCAATACTTGTTTTATCTGATATATCCGGCCACGTGGGCCATCAAGTTCATCCCCCAGCAGCTGGTATGTAGGGCACGTTGCGTTACACATGCCGCAATGTACACATTTACTTAGAATTTCCTCCGCCTGCTTCCCTTGGGGTGTTTTTTTTATCGACGCTATAATTTTATATTCCATCAAGAATTACTCATAAGTCTGCATAAAGACGTCCCGGATTAAAAATACGGTGTGGATCGAAAGCCTGTTTCACCATTTTGTGTAAATGTCTTTGTGATGTTGTTAAGGGGTGGAAAACGTCACCGATACTATCAATGTTGCGGTAGATTGTGGCGTGGCCATGAACATCTGCTACTTTGGCATACACAACTTCTGCTGCCATATCACTGATAAACCAACGTTGTGCCCCGCCCCAATCGATCAGCCAATGACCATCTAGATCGTTTATTGGCGGTGTGGCAGGCGGGACAGAGATCCGCCATAGTGTTCCTGTTTGATAAAAAAACGGGTGGGTGTGCTCTCGAATTGAATACCAGAAATTGTTGTCTGTCAGTAACTCACCGCCCAATGTTTTATACGCAGAATTGACGCTGGCAATATTACCTGACAAGCGTATATATAGCAGGTTGTTATAATAAACCATTGCTGACAGAGGCAAATGCTGCCTGTTTAGCTGGCTGCAACGTTGTATTGCTTCTTCCTCCGTTGTTTCAAGCAGGAAGGTGATTGTTTTTTTTTCTAGAGGTAAAATTCTGAGTGAAATTTCCAATAAAAGACCCAGTGTTCCCATACTGCCAACCATCAATCTCGAGACATCATAACCGGCAACATTTTTCATCACCTCTCCTCCAAAGTGGAGTATCTCGCCTTGACCGTTGATGATTTTAACACCGAGAACAGCGTCTCTTACGCTACCAAACCAGGGGCTGCTGGGTCCATTTATATCTGAGGAAATTGCTCCTCCAATGGTTGCTTTCGCACCAAAATGGGGTGGTTCAAATATTAACTTCTGATTTTGTTCTGCCAGTATGGATTCTATTTCGCTTAATGTTGTACCTGCTCGAACAGTAAGTACCAGTTCTTCGGGCTGGTAGTTAATGACACCACAATGCTCTGCAACACAGACAGGTTCGCCCTTCGACTTTGGGCCATAAAAGGATTTAGAATTTCCTCCGAAGATTTTTAATGGCTGTTTATTTTTGATTGCATCGTTAACAATCAAAGCAAGCTGTTTACTGTTATCTAAATTTAACATATTTAAAATTAAAACCGTGGAATGTCAGGATGAGGAAGCTTGTTATCATGCACATGCATAGCGCCAAATTCGGCACAGCGGTGTAAAGTAGGGATAACTTTCCCTGGGTTGAGAATTCCATCGGGATCAAAGGCTCTTTTTAACGCATGAAACTGTTCTAGTTCACCACTGCTGAATTGCAGACACATATGATTGAGTTTTTCTACACCTACGCCGTGCTCCCCCGTTATGGTTCCCCCGACAGCGATGCATAGTTCAAGTATTTTTCCACCCAGCTCTTCTACTCGTTCAAATTCTCCAGGTTTGTTTGCATCGTACAAAACCATAGGGTGTAAATTGCCATCACCAGCATGAAAAACATTGGCTACTTTTAATTGATATTCATCTGACAGGCTGTCGATTTTTTGTAATACTTCTGCTAAATATTTACGTTTAATCGTGCCATCCAGGCAGTAATAATCAGGACTTATACGGCCAACTGCTGGAAAAGCTGCTTTACGACCCGCCCAAAACAATTTGCGTTCGTCCTCATCTTTTGCCAATTTTATTTCAATCGCACCTGCTTCTTTACACAATAAACTGACTTCATTTATTGCTTGTTCGACTTCAGCTAACGTACCATCCAATTCACAAAGAAGAATTGCAGTAGCATCAATTGGATAACCAATATGCAAAAAATCTTCGGCCGCACGGATAGTCATATTGTCCATCATTTCAAGTCCTGCTGGGATGATGCCTTTGCTAATGATTTTGGTGACGGCATCACCCGTTTTTGCAACGGAATCAAAAGTGACCATGAGAACTTTGGTGCATTCAGGGATGGGTAGTAATTTAACGGTAACTTCAACAATGATACCCAGCATACCTTCTGAACCCGTTATTACCGCAAGGAGATCATACCCCGGCGCATCCAAAGCCTGACTACCCAAGGTAACTAATTCACCCTTTGCGGTTACGATCTTCACCTGAAGCACATTGTTGACAGTAAGCCCATATTTTAAGCAATGTACACCGCCAGCATTTTCAGCAACATTTCCACCAATTGTGCAGGCGAGTTGTGAGGAAGGATCCGGAGCATAATAAAGATTGTCTGATTCTACCGCTTGGCTGATAGAAATATTGCGTACACCAGGTTCAACTCTTGCCGTACGGTTTTGTAGATCTACAGCTATGATACGATTGAATTTAGCCAGACTTAATACGATGCCATCTTCGCAAGGTAATACTCCTCCAGAAAGGCCTGTACCTGCACCACGAGAAACCACCGGTATTTTATGTTGTTGGCAAAAGCACATTACTTCTTGTATTTGTTCAACTGTCTCAGCTAGCACCACCGCTATTGGTAGCGCCCGAAAGGCAGTCAACGCATCACACTCATAAGGCACTAATTCGCACCTTTCCTGCAACACATTCTTTTTTGTCACTATTTTTTGTAACGAACGGATAATGAATTTTTGCATCTGTATTCCATACAAATTTATAAAAAAGCACTTTATCTGGTAAATGAATAACGCCAGATGTTAAGAGGTGAAATAAAATATGGAAGGAATACTATGTTCATTTTTTAACAATGTCACGATAAATAAATTGTGTCTCACAGATGTTACAAATGCGACACTTGTTTAATTAATTCATGGGCTTAAGAATGTCCCCATCAATTACTGCTGTATGTGAACGGCTACTAGTCCCCAAGATTTTTACATCCTTGACCACTTCTATTGCTAAGTCGAGATAGTCTATTTTGATAGATAAAATAAGTTGGCAATGAGGTTTGAGGTAAGCCTTAAAATCACTAAATGGGCTATGAGGAAATAAGTTCAAGTTGGGAGCAATCAAATATGCAAAGTCCTACATAAAGTACCTATTTCAGCAGAAAAATGAATTGTTACCACACTGTCTAAATGTTGTAACAATTGCTTATAAACAATTGTCGCAACGATACAGTTGGTAAATGAAATAATCTTGAACTGACAGCCAAATACTAAGTGTTTCATGCGTGGTTGAACGCTAGGATGTATTCGATAATATCGTTTATTATCAATAAGATTGAATGATCCTGAGAGCCCTTTGTATCGTTGATTCCTGCCCGAATAATGCAGTAACTCGAAGTCTGGCAAAGTTATTGCTATGGAGGCTACTAGGGCCGATAAAAAAAGTGGTCCGTACAGACACATTGTACATTTGATATATAAATTTATGGGGGTTCGATTTAATGAAAAATTTAAAGTTAGTTGCTGCAACAACCTTATTATTAGGGGCTAGTGTTGCTGTGCATGCTGAGACCGATTTATTCGGCGGGAAAGTAAAAGCAGGGGGATATTTAGCACAACAGTGGCAAACAGCTATCGAAGTTGATGGCCCTGCGGGAGCTTTAGTTAATGCGGGTGATGCAGATGCGGATTCCGGCTTTAATCGCCTTCGTTTTGGGATGTGGTTTAATATTGATATTGCCGATAGAGTGAGTGCCTTTGTTGAAATAGCAGAAGAGCCCAATGATTTTGGTAATTCTTTTGCGGTTTCTCAGGATCTGGCTTGGGTTGATATCGACTTAACGGATGAGGTTATTTTCCGCTTTGGTAATGTTGTTGAAACAACAATGAATTTTATTCATTACTCAGATGGTGCCGCGGTGCAGGGAAACCCACTGATTGGTAACGCAATCAACGATAGAATTACCGCTGCTGAAGGTGCTTGGTTGTTAGGTAATTATGAGACGGATGCTGGTAAGCTTTCTTGGAATGCCACGGTGACTAAACCATCATTCTTTTCTGATTTTAGTGATGACAGCGGCTATAATTATGGTTTACGGACTTCGTTTACCTCCAATAGTGGGTTTGGTATTGGTGCCGGCTTATTTATAATGGATGGCGATGCTTCCTGTATTGGTGGCGCATGTACACTAGCCAAAGGCGGCGTTATTCGTTCACTTATTACTGTTGGTGATGGTGATAACTATGAATTCGCGAAAACTGCCACCAATGCACGTCACACTGCTCCGGGGATCTTACCAGGCATTAAAGGTCATATCTGGCAAGTTGATGCCATGTGGTCAGGTGATTCATTAGGTGTACCGGTCACTTTGCAAGGCTTTTATGGTCAAGGTGAAGATGACTTTAGTTATACTGCACCGGCAGGCCAAACATCAGGCTCATTTCGTGCCAATTTGGGTCTAAGTGATTCTAAATCTAAGGAATCTTTCTGGGGCGTACTTGCCCGAGTAGATTTGACACCGAGCTTTTATTTAGCCACACGTTATGGTGTGCTTAATAACGATACTAGTGGTGTCACTGGTGGTGATCAAAGCGACCGCCTGCAAGTAGGTGGTGGTTATTGGATGAATGATTCAACCTTAATCAAGTTTGAATATGTGGAGCAAGACGAAGAAGCTGGCAGTGGTGGTGGTGCATGTAACCAGTCTGCTGATTGTGAGTGGGATGGTTTTGTTGTTGAAGCATCCGTATCGTTTTAATGTGAGACTCTCTTACATACCTTAACAGCAGCCCCTCCACACAATGTGTGGAGGGGAATGTTGCGATAATATCAAACATAAGTAGCCTAATCTGTATGAGCTTCCTTGATATTGCGATCTATTGAAAGCGTAGCCAAAGTCCGAGATATTTTTAAATGTGCTATGGTTCAAATTCAAGATTTAAATGTTGATCTCGAATTGGCTGTTGATTTAATAGGACGCGCTAACACTTGAGGAAAAGTATGACGGTAATTATTTTCTAATAACAAATAGATATCTAATAAATATACTGTTTAAAAAAAAATGGGATACACTGCAGAACAAGAACTGCATATTGAACGAGTTTATAATGCAGTATCAAATAAACAAGGGCTGATGGACGTATCAAATACCGGCTCATTGGTTGAACGTTCATGGTCTCGGTGCATAGAGCAGCATGGACTGTCACCGACACAGCGAGTCTCTCCTCATATTCTTGAACAGAGCGACCTTCGTCACCATGAGCAGGCTTTTGTGAAAACAAAAGAATTGGCTCAGCATAGTGTTAATCAGCTTTATCGGTTTATTGTCGATATTGGCTATACCGTTTTGCTGACCAATAATGAAGGGATCACCCTGGATTGTCGGTATAATCCAGAATCTGAAAACATATTAAAAAAACTGGGCTTGTATTCTGGCACCAACTGGTCGGAAAATGTATCGGGAACAAATGGTGTCGGTACCTGCTTAGTCGAAGAATCATCTGTTTTAGTGCGTGCCGGGGAGCATTTTTTCCCTGAAATGCTCAATGTTACCTGTACGGTCTCTCCTATTTTTGATAGTAACGGCAAAGTGATTGCGGCACTGAATGCCTCGACCTTTACACCTGAAACTGCCAGTCAAAATAAACTGGTTGCGCGCTTGGTTGAGCAGCATGCAAGGCAAATTGAAGTATTGAGCTTTATGCAAGACTTTAGAGATTGTTGGATCATACGGTTATCCCCTTATAACGATGTTAGCGATATTATTCGGGCCGGCATGCTGGCGATTAATGACGATGGCATGATTATCGCTGCGAGCAAGAATGCTTATAATTTGCTGTATAAGCAGTTTTCATCCTTAAAAAATAAATATGTGCATGACGTTTTTGATGTGAGTTTTTCAACAATAGTTGACGATTTTAGTAAAAATGTACAGGTCAATAATCAAATGGTCACCGTCGATAGGGATACTATTTTCTTTTTTGATATCACGCCACCTTCGATGCCAAAGCGATCTAAATCGCCTTCTGAAAAGTGTCATACAGTGATCAAATGCAAACCATCTCGTTGTAAAACACACCCCGACCTTGCGGCACTTACTGGCGATGATGCACATATGCAACTTATCAGTAAGAAAATCAAACAAATCATAAATTTAGATTTGCATATGCTGCTTATTGGTGAGACAGGTTCAGGTAAGGAAGCGTTAGCAAAAGCCATACATCAGCAGAGTAATAGAAAAGACAAACCATTTATTGCCATTAACTGTGCAGCTATTCCAGATTCCTTAATTGAAAGTGAATTATTTGGCTATTCGAGTGGTACCTTTACTGGTGCGCTGAAAAAAGGCATGAAAGGTAAAGTGTTAGAGGCGAATGGCGGCACATTGTTTTTAGATGAAATAGGCGATATGCCATTGCATTTACAAACACGTCTTTTAAGAGTGTTATCAGAAATGGAAGTCATTCCTTTAGGAGGTGCCACCCCAATTTATCTGGATCTACAATTAATATCGGCAACGAATAAAGGTATAACAGAAATGCTGGACAAAGATACCTTCCGTAAAGATTTGTACTATCGGCTCAATGGGATCACTCTGGAAGTGTCTTCTTTAAGAGATAGAACAGACAAACACAAAGTCATTGCCAATATCTTTGAAACGTATGCAACAGCAAAACTGACAAAAATCTCTGATACGGCATTTGAACTGTTAAAACAATACCCGTGGCCAGGCAATATTAGACAACTGATTAATGTAGCAAAGTATGCAACCGCCATGTGCTCCGATGGTGTTGTGCGAGAAGAACATTTGCCTAAAGAGATACAAGCTAATCAACAAAATCAGATACAAGATCATTTAAAAATTTCAGAATATGAAGTCTTGCTCAATAGTTTGAGAGTGAATAAATGGAATATTACTAACGTGTCTAAACATCTTGGAATTTGTCGAGCAACGGTGTATAGGAAAATAAATAAATATAATATTGTGTCGCCTAATGACACCTAAATTTTTATATTGTTGATCTGCTTAAATCGATTTTTGCTTGCTGTCATGGGGGACTAAATAAGCTGAACTTGAGATTACCAATCATTCAGTACGCTTAATTTTAGCTAGGCTATTTGCTACGCAGCTTCCGCCTTGATATCTACTAAAATAAGCATACTGATGAAAATAATCGTAAGGGCACTCTTTTTAGCAAGTCGTGTTTGTTGTTAACTAATTGTAGAGTATGAGGTTTTGGCTATTATTATCCCGAGGTCAGGCTAAATAACAAATAAATCCATAAATTCATGTACAGGAAGTGCACTAAGTCGAGATTCATTTGAGCAAATATCAAATATTGCTTGTTGTTGTTTGACGGGGAAGCGACGTGCTAAATTGATTTTAAACTTTTTGACAAGTTCAGGGATACCTTCGTCACGTCGGCTACGATGGCCTATTGGATATTCCACTGCAACCTTCTCCGATTCACTGCCATCTTTGAACAAGATTTGCAATGCATTGGCAATGGAGCGTTTTTCTGGATTGAGATAATCATGCGTATAACTGTCTAACTCAATACAGTACATTTTGTCACGTAGAGCATCAATACGAGGATCAGCAGCAGTATTATCCTCATAGTCTTGAGCTGTAAGGCTACCTTTAAGGAGGCCAATCGCACTCATATATTGAATACAATGATCACGATCAGCTGGATTTGTTAATGGACCTTGTTTATCAATGATACGGATGGCAGATTCATGTGTGGTGATAATAATTTTATCAATTTGTGCAATTTTTTCTATTGTATCTATGCGTGAGCCAATTTGACTGTGAAGTTGGATTGATGCCTCCACAGCGGTTTGGGCATGGAACTCTGCAGGGAATGAAATTTTAAATAACACATTTTCCATCACATAACTACCGTAAGGGCGTTGAAATTTGAAGGCTTTTCCGTTGAATGAAACATCATAAAACCCCCATGTTTTTGCCGTAAGAGCAGAGGGATAACCCATTTCACCTTTCATTGTCATTAGAGATAAACGGACCGCACGACTTGTGGCATCACCAGCAGCCCACGACTTACGAGACCCAGTATTAGGCGCATGACGATAGGTGCGTAAACTTTGTCCATCTAACCAAGCATTTGACACGGCATTGATAATGTCTTGTTTAGTACCGCCTAATAAGCCTGTTACTACGGCTGTTGAAGCCACTTTTACCAGCACTACATGATCTAAACCTACACGGTTAAAGCTATTTTCCAAGGCTAATATACCTTGAATTTCATGTGCCTTAATCATTGCGACTAAAACGTCATACATCGTTAATGGTGGTAAATCTGTGTTTTGACGGGTACGTGAAATCCAGTCAGAAATAGCGAGTATGCCACCAAGATTGTCAGAGGGATGGCCCCATTCAGCAGCTAACCAGGTATCATTAAAATCTAACCAACGCACCATAGCGCCTATGTTGAAAGCGGCAAGAACCGGATCTAGCTGAAACTGTGTACCTGGCACCTTGCTGCCATTGGGAACTTGTGTGCCCGGTATGATTGGACCCAGTAATTTGGTACAAGCAGGGTAAGATAAGGCTTCTAGTCCACAGCCTAGAGTATCCATTAGACAGTGACGAGCGGTATCAAATGCTGTTTGACTGGTGATGAGGTAATCGTCAACATAGTCGGCAATATCAACGAGTACTTGATCGGGTGTTTGTTGCACGGTGGAGATAGGAGATGACATGGTGGATCCTTGTTATTACAGTTACGTTGTTAATATCCTTAGGGATAGAGATGTAATGATTAAGTTTGTTTTATAAAAATTTCTAGAGGACTATTCTCTTTGTTCTATGGCTATATATGGACGCTCATTTGGGCCGTTGTATTCAGCATTAGGACGAATTATTTTATTATCAAACCGTTGTTCAATGATGTGTGCTGCCCAGCCAGTTACCCTTGAGATTACAAATATTGGCGTGAATAAACTAGTCGGGATCCCCATCATGTGATAACTAGATGCGCTGTACCAATCAAGGTTAGGGAACATCTTTTTCTCGCGCCACATGACTTGTTCAATACGGTCTGATATATCGAATAAATTCATGTTATTACCACTTTGACAAAGCTGACGAGCCACTTCTTTGATAGCCACATTTCGTGGATCAGACAGGGTATAAACAGGATGACCAAAGCCAATAATAATTTCTTTTTTTGCCATACGGGCCATGATGTCTTGCTCGGCATCATCTGCTGAGGAATAACGTTGAATAATCACCATTGCGGCTTCATTTGCACCACCATGTTTTGGACCACTTAATGCACCGATGGCACCAGAGATAGCAGAATAAATATCAGCTAAGGTACCAGCAATAACACGTGCACTAAAAGTAGAGGCATTAAATTCATGTTCTGCATATAACACTAATGATTTATTCATTGCCTCAGTGTGCAGATCGCTAGGAGAGCGGCCATGTAGTAGGTGTAAAAAATGTGCTGCAATGGAATCTTCATCATTATTGAGATCAATACGTTTACCTGTATGACTAAAGTGATACCAGTAAAGAAGCATGGAGCCAAAGCTTGCCATTAGCCGATCAGTAATTTGTCGAGCACCCTCATCTGAATGGCTTTCATCTTCTTGTTCTAGTGTTCCGAGCATAGAACATGCTGTACGCATAACATCCATGGGATGTGCATCAGCCGGTATTTGTTCCAGCACTGCTTTTAGTGCATCAGGTAAGTCTCGTAGTTGTTTTAACTTAGCATGATAGGCTTGTAGTTCTGTGGCGTTAGGTAATTTACCGTAGATCAATAAATAAGCGACTTCTTCAAAACTAGCATGGTCAGCAAGATCAAGTATGTCATAGCCACGATAATGCAAATCATTGCCACTATGACCAACAGTACAAACTGCAGTTGTACCTGCTGCAACACCTGCTAGTGCCACCCCTTTTTTCTTTTTAATCTCAGTACTCATCTTTATTTCCTTACTAGGTACCCGGTTTATTTAAGATTATGAAACTCAATATTAGCGTTCATTTTCATGGCTAAATAATTGGTCAAGTTTGGCTTCATAAGCGTGATAATCGAGAAATTCATAGAGTTCATTGCGTGTTTGCATCATATCGATGGTATTTTTTTGAGTGCCTTGTTGGCGTACTGCTTCGTATACTTTGAGAGCAGCTTGATTCATCGCTCGAAAAGCAGACAATGGATACAATGCGATACTGACATCATGTTGTGCTAGCTCCTCAACCGTAAACAGGGGTGTACTACCAAATTCGGTGATATTAGCGAGGATAGGAACATTGACCGCTTTGGCAAATTGTTGATACATATTGAGGTCAGTAATGGCCTCAGGGAATATCATATCTGCGCCAGCTTCTACACAAGCACAAGCACGATCGATGGCGGACTGTAGTCCTTCAACAGCCAGTGCATCGGTACGGGCCATAATGACAAAGTCATCATCCGTTTTTGCATCTACTGCTACTTTGATTCTATCGGTCATTTCGGCTTGGCTGACAATCGCTTTATTGGGTCGATGGCCACAGCGTTTTTCTTGTACTTGATCTTCAATGTGTACAGCAGCTGCACCAGCCTTAATCATTGCCTTTATGGTACGGGCAATATTAAATGCACCGCCAAACCCAGTATCGATGTCGACTAATACGGGTAGATCTGTTGCATTGGTAATACGTTGTACATCTGTGAGCACATCATCAAGGGTTAAAATACCAAGATCGGGTACACCTAATGAACCTGCGGATACACCACCACCTGAAATATACAGTGCTTTATAACCAACTTGGGTAGCCATGCGTGCGTGATAAGCATTGATGGCACCGATCACCTGAAGAGGGTGTTCACTATTAACCGCGAGGCGAAACTTTGCACCAGGGGATAAGGTTGAATTCATGATGATATCCTTTAAAAAAATGCTTTTTCGGCTGCTTCAGGCAAATCATGGCCTGTTGTTCTGGCCTTTTGTAATAATTGCCAGAAGTAACGGTAGGTAGCTCGGTCATGCAATTCACCTGCATATTGGATCGGGCCCCAGGCAGCTTTTTGTGCTTCGATCAAGATTTCAGCGGCATCAACAACTTCGCTATAATCCGGTTTCATAGCATCAACAATGGCATTGATTTGAGTGGGATAGATGCTCCACATACGGGCAAAACCAAATTCATATCTAGCTCGGTGGGCATCGGCTGCAGTGATCTCTGCATTCTTCAAATCAAGGGTGACATTATGGGTAGGAATAACCCCATTAGCGATGGCTGCAGCAACAACTTCAGTTTTAGCTCGAGCAAGAAGACGATGTTCAAATTGACCAGGACTACGCATTGAGCTAGCGGGAATAAGGCCATGATGAGCACTGACAAAATCCATTAGACCAAAATCTAATACTTGTAACCATGGCAAAGCAGCAATATCGTGAACATCACGTAATGCACCATGAGTTTCAATTAATACATGAATCGGGATTTCACGGTTGATATTGTTGTTTTTTGCTACTTGCTGAATGTAGGCGATCATTTCTGCCACTTGTTTCTTTGCAGTGGATTTTGGTAGCGTGATATAGCTAATGATTTGGCCTACACCAGATACAATAATATCAACATCTTGCTGCCATGCGTTATGGGTGTAGTCATGGATCCGTACGCCTGCCATTTTATGTTTATTGGCGGATGAGTTAAGTACACGCACAATCATTTCGGCGTGTTCACGCTCCGTACCGGCAGCAGCACCATCTTCGCAATCACAAGTGATATCAAATATCGGCCCTAGAGAGTCTTGGAATTGTAGTGCTTTTAGGATCAGCTTTTCACTGCCAGCAAAATGCTCGCATGATGGAATGATGGGTAATGTACGTTCGCCATCAAATAATGCTTTGCTAGGATGAATAAGAGTAGACATAGTTATTCCTTATTTGTATTTACTTCGTATTACGAGGCATTAATATGGTGTAATCAAGATCGAGTACTACGTTAGGGTGATATTGTTTTTTAGATTGAAGCTCAATATGACTACTGTCTAGGCTGGCAGCCGTTTGATTCTTTAGTCCAACCATACGTAGATGCAAGGCACCGAGATCGGTGCGATTTGGTAAAGTCCATTTGTCCAACACTTCAGTCCAACAATAAAAAGTATCACCACCAAAACTAGGGTTGGCATGTGTGCCTGAATTTATTGCAGCGATGGTAATGGCATTTTCTAACCCGTCATAGCTGAGTGCTCGGCAGATTGAAATGACATGGCCGCCATACATAAGACGATGGCCAAAACTGGTTTGCTGCATAGCCAGTTCATCAAAGTGTAATTTGGCATTATTTTGATAGAGCTTAGTGGCTAAGGTGTGATCGCTGTCATCCACTGTCATTCCTGCAGGGTGATTAATACGTTCGCCTACGATGAAATCATCCCATAGCTTGTCTGAACCAGTGACTGCTGTATCAAAATCATTGGCATCTAATTGTGGGAATATGGGTAATTGTTCGACAGATAGCACGGTATCAAGCTGTGGAATGACCGTTTTTGGTGCCGGTGCATTGATATCACCTTTACGTACCATAACCCAGCGTACCCATGAAATAACTTGTTTATTATTCTGGTTAACAGTAATTGAGCGAACATAGACAATGCCGGTCTTTTTAGTGGAGTTTTCTTTGAGACCAATCACTGTTGAGCTAGTTGTTAGTGTATCTCCAGCATAGACGGGATGTAAAAATTTGATTTCAGCATATCCTAAGTTAGCAACAGCATTAACAGAAATATCAGGAACACTTTTTCCAAAAGCGATATGAAAGACCATAAGATCATCAATAGTGGTACTAGCATAGCCAAGTGAATGTGCAACAGGTTGCGCACAGTGAAGAGGATATCTTGATCCTGTTAGTGCTATATATAAGGCTGCATCTCCATCAGTAATGGTACGTGGAGTGGCATGTAGAATATGCTCGTCTAATTTAAAATCTTCAAAAAACCGGCCTTGATTTATATAAGAATCAGTCATTATTTAGTTCCAATTGAGTAATCATATCGCTTAGATTAAGCAAACGCTTTGCTGCTGTGACATGGTGATGTTCAACCAATTTTCCGTTGACCAATACTGTGCCACGGCCAGCTGCATTCGCCGCAGACAGTTCTTTGATGATTTCTTTTGCAAACTCTACTTCCATCGCTTTTGGGGTATAAGCATCGTTTGAATAAGGCAGCTGAAAAGGGTGGACTAGTGATTTGCCATCAAAGCCCATATCGCGACCAAGGCGGCATGAATATTCAAAGGCCTGCATATCTTTAAGATTACTATTGATACCATCGATAACTGAGCGGTCATAAGCGCGCGCGGCCAGCACAACCAATGACAGACTCGTCAGCACAGCTGCTCTATTGGGTGTTGTGCGTGCATGTAAATGAGAAATAAGATCTGATGTTGCCATGACCATGCATGCGATACGATCTGATGCTTTGGCAATTTCTTCAGCATGTAATACCGCAAGAGGGCTTTCAATCATCACCATAATGGGAATATCAGTATTGCCGGCTTTTTCTAATGCATCAAGAGCTGCAATGACATCCTCACCACTTTCTATATTTGGGAAAAGAATCGCGTCCGCACCAAGATTAGCGATCGCATTTACATCATCATGACCCCATGGAGAATCAAGGTCATTAACACGTACCACTATTTCTCGAGAGCCATAACCTCCTTGTTTCAATGCAGCAACAATATTCTGTCTAGAAGTTTCTTTAGCAGATAAAAGGATAGGATCTCCCAGATCAAGAATAATGGAGTCCACTTCTAATGATCGTGCTTTTTCCAGATATTGTTGATTACAACCTGGAACATAAAGCATAGAACGGCGAGGCCGAAAATAAGTGTTCATGGTGTTCCCTTTCTATCTAAGCAGTTGCTTTGTAGCTGAGAGCTTACTAGTAGTCAGCTGCATAGTTATAAAATTTATAGTACAAGCATTCTAAGCTAGGCACTTTTAATCTGTCAATATARATCTTATGTCTTATATAAGACATAAGATTTATATTGTTATTTGTTGGTTAAATTAAGTTGGCTAGTTTTTGATTTAAATATAGTCATTAGGCGATTTAATCATCCTTTAATACAAAATAAAGTATAGATAAAATATTCTAATATCAATATCTTATATGTTTGTAAATGTTCGATCGATAATGCGAAAATGCTTGTGCTTTAATATACATCTAGCTGTTTAAGATGAAATAAATATATGTAATACTGAGGGTGTGAATATATATTTGTATAAATCTTATGTCTTATATAAGATATAAAATGTTAGACTGCAAAATATAACTAATAATTATGTGAGTATTTAAATGAGTAGCATCACCACGGCACCTGTATTTAAACCTTTATATGAGCAAATTAAGATTTCTCTAACCCAGAGCTTAATTAGCGGTGAATGGAAACCAGGTGAGAGTATTCCTAGTGAAATGGAATTGGCTGCTCGGTTTAAAGTCAGTCAGGGAACAGTACGTAAAGCAGTAGATGAGCTGGCAATGGAAAACATTCTGATTCGTCGGCAAGGAAAAGGGACTTTTGTTGCAACACATAATGAAGAAAAAAGTAAATTACGTTTTTTACGATTAACGTCTTCTGATGGTAAGACAGAATTACTTGAAAATCAGCTGCTGAAATGTGATCAACAACAAGTTGATCCAAAAATTGCAGGCTTACTTAATCTTAAAAATTGGTCTGAAGTTATTGAGATCAAGCGACTGTTGAGTTTTTCTCAACGTCCCGTAATCCTTGACCATATTATTGTTCCTGCTAGAGATTTTCCAGGTTTGGATAGTACTAAGGTAGAGGAATATAACGGCTCACTTTATAGTATGTATGAAACACTTTATGGCATACCCATGGTGCGTGCTGAAGAGAAACTGACCGCCATTTCAGCCAATGATGAACAAGCCAAACTGCTCAATGTGAGTATAGGTTCACCATTATTATGCATTGAACGCATTGCATATACTTATGATGATAGACCGATTGAATGGCGTTTAGGATTGTGTGTGACAGATGATCACCACTACATGAACGAGCTTGAATAAGGTGATACAAAATTTAAAAAGAGTTAATCCAGATCTTTGCCATATCGTCGTTGTGACCGTGGAGGTTTTTTAGTGGAACAAAATATAAAGAATGAAAGTGGGATGGCACGCTCAGGTGGGCAGTATGCTGAACCTTATGCCGAGGTTGATATGTGTCGTGTGTTTAATACCCATGTATTGGGTGATTATTGGCCAGGGATACAATTATATTACCCGCCAGTAAAATACTCACCACAGCAAGGTTGTTATGAAGATCTTGAAGCAGCCTCACAGCGGATGAAAAGACATGCTCATAATACACATGCACATACATTAATTTTTGATTTAGAAGATGGTTGTAGACAGAAGGAAATGAGCCGTAAATTGTTGCGGCAGGAGCTACCCATCTTACGTCAACAGAATAAAGATGTCACCGTAGCCATTCGGATCAATCCATTTCGTACCCATGAATATGAATTAGACATGCAGTTAGTTCGCGATATGGGTGACTGCATTGATGTGATTATGTTGGCCAAGGCTGGTGAAGCTTATGGCGCTGCTGAAGTACGAGATTTATCAAATTTGTTGGTTGGAATTAATAGCAAAATAACTATTCAACCCATTATCGAACATCCAAAATCACTAAAAATTGCACCTGATCTTATGCAATACAGCACGGTTAAACATGTCGTTTTTGGTATTCATGACTTTTCTAAAGCGATGGGTATTCATATTACCCCAGAACATTGGACGGAAGAGCTTAAACACTTTCTTTACCAAATCATGTTTGAGGCTCGAATTGCAGGGAAAGGGGTAATCGGTGGCGTGGAAACATTGATTGGTTCTTCGAGCATGCCAGAAAAATTTATCGAACCAAATGATGTTCGGCGTTGGCTTGATCTGCATGGCGAAGATGAATCACGCATTGTTTATAAACATGCCTGCCAAGAATCAGCGATGGGTTTGACCGGTAAACAGGTGATTCATCCGGGGCATATTCATTTGTGTAAGGTTGCTTACACGCCTTCACCGACAGATATTGCTGAGAAAATAAGTATATTGAAAGCGGCGATAGAGGCAGATGCTTTACTTGGTGGGGCTATTCGTTTTGATGGAGAAATGCTTGACCCACCTATGTTTGGTAAGGCGTTGCAAACCTTGTTACGTGCGAATGCATTACATTCCTTACAAGATGATGACCGTCGCTTTGCTATGGATGTTCTACAACTGATGCCTGCTCAGGTCATACGAGAAAACTGGCCGTATGGAGTGATTTTATGAGTGATTTTATATCTTTTCCTCAATGGCAGTGGCAAGTTCCCCGCCATTTTAATATTGGTGTTGCCTGTACAGATCGTCATTTAGAGTCACCGATAGCACAGACTATTGCGATGATCGTTGAGGATGATAAATTAGGCACTCAGCAGATCACTTTTTCTGAGTTATCACGTCGTACTAACCAGTTTGCTCAGCTATTACGAAATTTAAATATAGCGGTGGGTGAACGTGTGTTAATCCGTTTACCCAATTGCCTAGATTATCCAACCGCATTTCTTGGTGCGATGAAATTGGCTGCGATATCTGTACCTACATCCACACTGTTGACGATTGAAGAAATACTGTATTTAGCACGAGATTCAGCGGCTAGTGTCTTAGTTATTGATAAGGAAATGTGGGCTAAATTAGCTTGTCATATCCGAGATTGTCCAGCGTTGAAAGTTATTTTGTTATCAGGCCAAGGTGAGATCGCAACGGGTTTGCAAAATAGTGACATTCAAGTATTGGATCTTGATCAAAGTTTGCAAGCAATTGAACAGTGGGATCCTGCCCATAATACCAAGGCTGATGATCCTGCTTATTTAGTTTATACATCAGGTACCACAGGCTACCCCAAGGGAGTATTGCATGCCCATCGTGCTTTAATTGGTCGTACTCCAGCATCAACTTATTGGTTTGATTTTTCTGAAACTAGTCAGGATAGAATCGTACACTCAGGTAAATTCAACTGGACCTATGTATTGGGTTCAGGATTGATGGATCCACTTTATTTAGGCAAAACAGTGATTGTGTATGAAGGTCAAAATGATGCCAATACATGGCCTAAATTGATTGCTAAACATAAGGCAACTATTTTTATAGGCGTGCCAACCATTTATCGTCAGGTATTGCAAAAAACCGGTTTTACTCAAGTCGATGTGCCTAGTTTGCGCCATTGTATGAGTGCTGGTGAACATCTGTCTGATGAAGTATTACAAAACTGGCAACAGCGTTTTGAAATTGATATCTACGAAGCGGTGGGAATGTCGGAATTTTCATATTATCTTTGTGAAACAAAATCACGACCAATACGACCAGGATCTGCAGGATTTCCACAACCGGGCCATGATATTCAACTATTAGATCCAGCAACATTGCAAGGTGTTGAACGGGGGCAAGAAGGGATGATTTGTGTACCGGATGATGATCCCGGACTGTTTCTTGAATACTGGAATTTACCCGAAGAAACGGCAAAACTTAAGCATGATGGATGGTTTTTCACTGGTGATTACGCACGATATGATGACGATGGTTATATCTGGTTTTTGGGACGCAAGGACGACATTATTAAAAGTTTTGGTTATCGTGTTTCACCCTATGAGATTGAACGCGTTTTAAAATCACACCCTAAGGTAGCCGATTGTGCTGCGGTAGGCGAAGAAATTAGTAAGGATAAAGTTCTCGTAGTTGCTTATGTTATTTTACAAGCAAATCAAAATCTTAGTGCAGATGAATTATATGAGTTTGGCAAGCAGAATCTTGCAGCTTATAAAGCACCCAAAGTAGTATATCTTGCTGAGGATTTTCCACGCACTAAGAATGGCAAAATTTTGCGTCGTGAAATTAAACCAACCATTGCTGTAGCACGGTCAGGAAGCTGATAGTGATTCACAATATAGACGGATAATAAATAGCTGTCATGCTGCTATTAAATATGTCATTGTTAAGCCTAAATAAGCGACAATAGGTATGTGATTATGAAGAAGCATCATCCCATCAAAAACAAGGCTGAATTACGTACTATCTTCTTTGTATCAGATGGTACAGGATTAACGGCCGAATCATATGGTACCAGTTTATTAGCACAGTTTCCTGGGTTGGAATTTGTAACAGTGACACTCGCTTTTGTTGATACACAAGAAAAAGCGGCACAGGCTTGTAAGAAAATTAATGAAACGCATAGCCTAACTTCTCTGCAACCTGTTGTTTTTAGTACGTTGGTAGGGGAAACTGCACAGAAAATTATTGAACAAAGTGATGCCTGTGTCATTGATTTGTTCCATACTTTTCTAGGGCCGTTGGAACGTTGTTTTAAAATGGAGTCAGCACACTCGCAGGGCAACAGTCGAACAGTTTTGAGTGATAAGAGTTATCGGTTACGGCTTGATGCAATTGACTATGCTTTATCTCATGATGATGGTCTTCGACCCGATCAATATGATCAGGCAGATGTTATTTTGGTGGGTGTTTCACGCTGTGGAAAAACACCCACCAGTCTTTATTTAGCAATGAATTTCTCATTGAAAGTGAGTAATTACCCACTGGTAGATGAGGACTTACAAGCTGAAAAATTATCAGATTATTTATTAAAATATAAAGATAAATTGATAGGGTTAACGATCAAACCTGTACCATTGAGCCGTATTAGACGTGAGCGCCGACCCGATAGCGATTATGCGTCACTGGATGTGTGCCAGCGTGAAATTAAAATAGCGAATGCATTGTTTGTACAAGCGGCGCTCCCTGTAATTGATAGCACCGAAATGTCGATTGAAGAAATTGCCAGCCAAATTGTAAAAACGCTGGAGATCAGTCGGCAAAGAAGTGGATTTATTTAATAGAAAATATGCTTAATATGCAAGATTATAGCCTTGCCTGACATACTTATTGATGAGGTATAAAGAATGACTGAATATGTGATTCCATTAGATCAATTGACCATGCAAGATGTGGATAAGGTCGGTGGAAAAAATGCTTCTCTTGGAGAGATGTTACAACATTTAGTGCCTATGGGGGTTTGTGTGCCTAATGGTTTTGCGACCACGGCAGAAGCTTATCGTGAATTTTTAGCTCAAGATGGATTGAAAGATAAGATTGCTAAAAGATTACATCATTTAGATGTTGCTGATGTGCCAGCATTACAGGCGGCTGGAAGTGATATTCGTAGTTGGATTATGGAGGTTTCCTTTCCTGTAGTAATGGAAGCAACCATTGATCAAGCTTATATTCAATTAGAGCAGGATTATGGAGATGAAGTAACCTGGGCAGTACGTTCTTCTGCCACAGCAGAGGACTTACCTGATGCCTCTTTTGCCGGACAACAAGAGACCTTTTTAAATGTGTCAGGTCTGAGCAAGATCAAACAATCCATTCGTGCGGTGTATGCATCATTATTTAACGATCGTGCGATTGCGTATCGAGAACATCAGGGATTTGATCATAATGAAGTGGCCTTGTCAGCCAGTATTCAAAAGATGGTACGTTCTGATATTGGTAGTGCTGGTGTGGTGTTCACCTTAGATACAGAAAGTGGCTTTCGTGATGCTATCTTGATTACCGGTAGTTATGGCTTAGGTGAAATGGTGGTGCAAGGTGCTGTCAATCCTGATGAGTTTTATGTCTATAAAAAGGCGCTGATAGATGGGCGGCCTGCGATACTACAACGTAATTTGGGGCAGAAAGCCATTAAAATGGTTTATTCAGGTGAAGCAAGTCAGCCTGTTAAAACAGAAGCCGTATCTGCGAATGAACGCTTACATTTTTGTCTTAATGACAAGGAAATCCAGACATTGGCTGAAATGGCTTTAGCCATTGAAGAGCATTATCAACGCCCTATGGATATCGAATGGGCCAAAGATGGTATAGATGGCAAGATTTATATTGTGCAGGCGCGACCAGAAACAGTTCAAAGTAGGCAAAAAAATATAGTCGAAAGATATTCAATTAAACAAACCAGCAAGATATTAGCTGAGGGTAGATCGATAGGGAATAAGATTGGCAAGGGGAGGATTCGCCTGTTGAATAATCTTAATCAAATGGATACCTTCCAAAAAGGCGATGTATTACTGACAGATATGACGGATCCCGACTGGGAGCCAATTATGAAAATAGCCAGTGCTATTGTGACCAATCGAGGTGGAAGAACGTGTCATGCAGCAATTATTGCTAGAGAGTTAGGCATACCTGCTGTGGTGGGCTGTGTTGATGCAACAGAAAAGCTGGTGGAGGGGCAGGAAGTAACCGTATCTTGTGCACAAGGTGATACGGGGTATATCTATGCCGGCTTATTAGATTATGAGCACACGATAGACAGTTTAGATAATTTGCCAGAACTGTCAGTCAAGATCATGATGAATGTAGGGAATCCTGACCGTGCGTTCAGCTTCGCACAACTGCCTCATCATGGTGTAGGCCTAACTCGATTAGAATTTATCATCAACAATATGGTTGGCATACATCCAAAAGCATTAATGGCAGTGGATAAAATGAGTGATGAGGTACAACAAATCATTTATGAAAAAACCACAGCTTATGCTGACCCAGTAGAGTATTACGTCAGCCGCATTGCAGAAGGTGTGTCTACCATTGCAGCAGCATTTTATCCTGAACCCGTGATTGTGCGATTATCGGATTTTAAATCTAATGAATATGCCAATTTAGTCGGAGGCCGACAATTTGAACCCGATGAAGAAAATCCCATGATTGGTTATCGTGGGGCATCACGTTATCTATCTGCTGAATTTCGAGAATGTTTTGAGCTAGAATGCCGAGCAATGAAGCGAGTACGAAATGAAATGGGCTTAACTAACGTAGAGCTGATGATTCCTTTTATTCGTACACTGGGTGAAGCTGAAGGGGTGATTGAACTCCTTAAAGAAAATGGTCTGGAACGAGGTAAAGACGGTTTACGTTTAATTATGATGTGTGAGTTACCCTCCAATGCAATATTGGCCAGTCAATTTTTAGAATTCTTTGATGGTTTTTCTATTGGCTCTAATGATATGACACAGCTTACATTAGGATTGGATCGTGATTCAGCTTTAGTAGCTGACTTGTTTGATGAGCGCAATCCGGCGGTATTAAAAATGTTAGAAATGGCTATTTCAGCATGCCATGCTGCAGGAAAATACGTCGGTATTTGTGGTCAAGGGCCATCAGATCACCCAGAATTTGCACGATGGTTAGTGAAACAAGGCATCAGTAGTCTTTCATTGAACCCTGATACTGTAGTAGCAACATGGCAAGATTTGGCTAGCTGATACTTTACTGAGACTTAGCAAAATAAGTGAAGATCGAAAATTTAAAGTTAAGCAGATTTTATTTTAATAGTTGCTTAGCAAACTGACGATACCCGTTCTTAGAGATGCTTACGGTTATTACCTTTATCATTAACCATCGACTTAATCTTGGCCTCACTAATAAGTTGGAATCTTGTTGCTGCTTTAATAATGCTAAAGTTTGGATGCCACCCAGTGTCATGGCTCTTATTTCCCAGCCCAGCCTTCCGGAAAGCTGACAGCCTAAACTATGGCCAAAAGCCATAATTTGTTCAGTACGATGATATAGACTACGAATTAATGGGGCAATTTTATGGCTATTAGCTTGCACTATGTCGGATTCTGTTAGTCCGGCAGCAGTCAGTTCATCTTGTGGGATATAGATACGATCTTGTTCGGTGTAGTCTTGCACAATATCTTGATAGAAGTTAATTAATTGCAGGGCGGTACAAATAGCGTCAGATTGTTGTAATTGCTGCTGTGTGGGTGTGCCGTTAAGATAGAGCAATAAACGCCCAACAGGGTTAGCTGATCGTTGGCAGTAATTGAGTACTTCTTCAAAATTAATATAACGATTTTTAACCACATCTTGTTTAAAAGCTGACAGAAGATCTTCAAATAACACTATCGGTAGTTCATGTTGCTGAATAACATCAGCAAGGGCAATAAAAATAGGCTCAGAACCTTGATAGTTTTGATGGTTGATTTGCTCTAAAGCTGTCGAGTAGTCATCTAATTGTTGCAAGCGGGTGTTTTGATTTGCTTGACCTTCATCAGCAAAATCATCAGCGGTTCTGGCAAAGGCATAGATAACACTGATGGGTTGCCTTAATTTTTTAGGTAATAAAATAGAGGCAACGGGGAAATTTTCATAATGACTTTTTGCCAAATGTTGGCAAAATTGATAGGCACCATCTAAATCAGTCTGCATTGTTGTCATCGTGTTCTACTTTAATATCAACTTCCCGTATTTGTTTATCTATAGGTTGTAATTCAGCCATTTCAGTTTTTGCTCTGATGCCCATTTCTAAAAATTTACGACCACTAGGCATCACTTGTCGTTCTAGTGAGCCAACTGATCTATTAAAGTGATCAACACTGCTATTGAGGCTTCTGCCCAGTTTATCTAGGTGGCTAGTGAATGTAGCTAAACGTTTATATAATGTTTCACCTAGCTCACGTATTTCCATTGCATTTTCTGCTAGAGCAACTTGTTTCCAGCCATAAGATACCGCGTGTAACAAAGCAATAAAGTTAGTGGGTGTGGCAAGGATAATATTTTGACTCATACTATCTTCTAATAAGCTTGGATCAATTTCTAATGCAGCGGAAAGGAATTGCTCACCGGGAATAAACAGCACAACAAATTCAGCAGATTGGCTAAATTCAGCCCAGTAGCTTTTAGCTGATAATTCTCTGATCCGGCTGCGAATGATTTGGGCGTGGCGTTTTAGTTCTTGTTGGCGTGTTACATCATCTTTGGCTTGCATTGCTGAGAGATACGCATCAAGTGGCGTTTTAGCATCGACAATAATTTCACGTTTTTCTGGTAGTCGCACAATCATATCTGGGCGAATGGCACCCGTTTCAGTGGCTGTATGTGTTTGTTCAAAAAAATCACAATGTGCCACCATGCCACTGAGTTCGGCCAAGCGGCGTAGTGTCATTTCACCCCATTGACCACGCACTTCAGGCCGACGTAGTGCTTGTACCAAGTTGTGGGTTTCTTGTTGTAGGCTTTTTTGGTTTTGAGTCATTTGGTCGATAGTGCTACGCAAGTTGCCATAGGACTCTTTACGTTCTTTCTCAATTTCATGAATTTGCTTAGTGGTTTGTTTTAACGCTTCACTAATAGGTTTGACCAGTTGCTCTATTGACTTCTCTTTGCTGTCTAGTTCTGCTTTAGCTTCGCTTTGGAATCGTTTGAGATTTTCTTCAGCCAGTTTCAGAAAACTATTGTTGTTGCGTGCTAATGCTTCGTTTGATAACTGGTTAAAGGTGTTCGCAAGCTGATCTCGTGTTTGATCTAATATTTCATCCAGCTGAGAGCTGGCTTGTTTTTCCAAGGTTAATGTTAGTGATAATTCAGCATTTTTAGCGGAGAGGCGACCAATTTTTCGACCACGAATAAGGAATACGATTAGTGCACCAATAAGACAGCTTATGATCAGTAAAATGATCAGGCCATTCTGCTGTTGGGCAAATTGTTGGACAATACTAAAATCTATATCCATTGCAAAATGTCACGCGGATGATTAATAGAGGCATCAGCATGCCAGTCTTCGGGATGATCTTGGTCACTTAAATAACCATAGAGAGCAGCAACTGTTCTCATATTCGCATTTTTACCCGCCTTAATATCGCGTTCAGCATCACCGATATATAGGCATTGCTCGGGTTGAATTTTGATCAATTTACAGGCGTGAAGCATGGGAGCGGGGTGAGGTTTGCTAAATGGTGTGGTGTCTGCACTGACTATGCATGCTGTGCGCTGCGTTAGATTTAAAGCATCTAATAGTGGCTCAGTGAGAAAGGCAGGTTTGTTAGTGACGATTCCCCAAGTAATATTGGCTTGTTCTAATGCGGTGATAACGACTTCCATCCCCTCAAACAATCTTGTTTCACGCGCGATATTCTGTTGATAAATCTGTAAAAAACGTTGTTGAAGTGAGGCATAATCCGGGTGATCAGTGGTAATGCCAAAACCTAAGGCTAATAAACCGGCACTACCATGACTGGCAACAGGGCGAATATCATTGTAGGGAAGTGTTTGATGATTTTCCTGTTTGAGTAAAGTATTTAATGCAAAGGCAAGATCGGGCGCTGTATCGACCAAGGTACCATCAAGATCAAATAGAATCGCAGAGAATAGCTGCATTAATCCATTGCTCTTTTACAATGCATTAGATAATTCACTTTGACGTCATCACTTAGTTTGAATGTTTTATTAAGAGGGTTATAGCTCATCCCTGTAATATCACAGACTTCTAATCCTGCTTGTCGACACCACCTTGCCATTTCAGATGGACGAATAAATCGCTTGTAATCATGAGTCCCCTTGGGGAGTATCTTCATGATGTATTCAGCACCCAGCACGGCAACTAAGTAAGCTTTTGGATGACGATTTAGTGTGGAAAAGAAAATATCGCCACCCGGTTTAACAAGTTGGGCACAGGCATTAATAACTGAGATGGGATCTGGAACATGTTCTAGCATTTCCATACAGGTGACCATGTCATATTTTCCTGCAGATTGTTGCGCTTTTTGTTCGGCAGTTATCTGTTGATAATCGATGGTTAACTCTGCTTCCAAAGCATGTAATTTAGCAATGCTAAGCGGCATTTCACCCATATCAATCCCAGTGACTATCGCACCACTTGTTGCTAATGCCTCAGATAAAATACCTCCACCACAACCAACATCAATGATGAGGCTATCTTTGAGTTTGCATCTACTTTTAATATAGCCTAATCGTAATGGGTTAATCTCATGTAAAGGCTTGGATTCGCCTTCAGGATCCCACCAACCATTTGCTAAAGCTTCAAACTTGGCTACTTCAATTGGGTCGACATTGGGATGTGTAGTGGTCATTGGGTTTGTTGCCTTATTTTATTGGACCAATCTTGGCTAGTTTGAATTATTTTAGATGGGTTAAGCGTGGTAAGTTGGCGGTCTTTTAATAATTGTTTGCCATCAACCCATACATCCGTCACTTTATCCCGACCTGTTGCATAAACTAGTTGGGAAATAACGTCATAACAAGGTTGGCTTTCAATCTCTCCAAAATCAACAGCTATCATATCAGCTGCTTTACCTATTTCCAGTGAGCCCGTTATATCCTCTATTCCTAAAGATTTTGCTGCATTAATGGTGGCCATCTCAATAGCTGTTTTAGCTGGAATAGCACTGGCATCTTGAGCGACCGCTTTTGCGAGTAGTGCTGCTTGCCGCATTTCGGCAAACATATCCAAATCATTATTTGATGCGGCACTGTCAGTACCTAGAGTGACATTAATACCGTGACTCTCTAATTTAGCAATAGGGCAAAAACCACTGGCTAGTTTTAGATTAGATTCAGGGCAATGTGCAATGTGAACACCAGCTTCGGCACACCATTTGATTTCATTATCATTCAGTTGTGTCATGTGCACAGCAATCAATCGAGGTGATAATAGGCCAAGATTTTTTAATCGTTCTAAAGGCCTAACACCATATTGTTCGACACTTTGTGATATTTCACCCACTGTTTCGTGGATATGCATACTGATAGGAATATCTAATTCTTCGGCATTCATTATAATTTTTTCTAAGGCTTTATCAGGCACGGTATAAGGTGCGTGAGCGGCATAATGTGTGGTGATGCGTGAATGATGACGAGCGTGGTCATGTAATTGCTGACCTTTATATAGATATTCTTCAATATTCGCTGCCCATGCGCTAGGAAAATCTATCACTGTCATACCCAGACTGGCACGAATGCCACTGCTATCTACTACTCGCGCAGTCGCTTCAGGGAAGAAATACATATCATTAAAGCAGGTTGTACCACCGCGGATCATTTCGGCGATAGCTAGCTCTGAACCCGCCTCAACAAAGGCATCACTTAGCCATTGCTTTTCGGCAGGCCAAATATGATCATTTAGCCAGGTCATTAGGGGTAAGTCATCGGCAAGGCCCCGCAATAATGACATAGCGGCATGAGTATGATTGTTAATTAAGCCTGGCATCAAACAATGTTGATTCAACTGATGTTGTTGGACTGGAGAATAAAGTTGTTTTGCCTGATATTGAGGAATTAAGGCTACAATGCGACCATCATTGACGACTACAGAATGATTTTCTAGTACTTGATGATTTGCATCGACAGGAACTATCCAGCGAGCATGTATGATGAGATCAACGGTTTCCATTTACGCGATTATACCGTTATCGAGAGGAGATAACATTGGATAAACAAACTGATTCAATCCAGCCGATAATTTGGCGTGATAATAAGCTATTTTTGCTGGATCAGCGTCAACTGCCACATCAACAAATTTGGCTGGAATATGATCATGCGGAGGAGGTCGCGATCGCTATTAGGGATATGGTCGTACGCGGCGCCCCCGCTATTGGTATTACTGCTGCATATGGCATAGTGCTTGCCGCACGACAAGCATGGCTTATGGCAGAAAGTAAGTGGCAACAAGCGATGGCAGCACAGGTCATCAAATTAAAACAATCACGTCCTACAGCCGTTAATTTATTCTGGTCGATTCAGCGAATGATGGCTTTGGCTGAAACGTTATCCGAAGATGAACCAGCTGAAGTGGTGTTATTAAAAGAAGCGAAAACGCTCCATGCTGATGATATTGCTGCCAACCATATTATGGGGAAGCTAGGTGCTAATCTTATTGATAATGCTAGTATCGTTCTGACACATTGTAATGCTGGTGCATTAGCGACAGGTGGTTTTGGAACCGCATTAGGCGTGATACGCCAAGCTTATACTGAAGGTAAAATCAAGCAAGTTTATGCTGGTGAAACACGCCCATGGTTACAAGGAGCACGATTAACCGCATGGGAATTACAACAGGATAATATTCCAGTGACGTTACTGTGCGAAGGTGCTGCTGCAGCATTGATGGCAACAGGTAAACTGGATTGGGTTATTGTTGGGGCAGATCGAATTGCTGCTAATGGTGATGTTGCCAATAAGATAGGCACATATATGTTGGCTATTTTGGCTAAATATCATCAGGTGAAAATGATGGTAGTTGCACCTACATCAACAATAGATTGGCAGTTGAATGATGGATCTAAAATTCCAATTGAGCAACGATCAGAGCAAGAAGTCACCATGATCAATGGACAATCTATCGCCCCTGTGGGAGTCTCTGCTCTTAATCCCGCCTTTGATGTCACGCCAGCCCATTTAATTGATGCCATCGTGACCGAGGCAGGTGTAGTATTGTCGCCATCATTAGAAAACATGCTAAAAATAAAGGAGTAAAAAATGTCTCAGACAGCATTGGTTACTGGGTCGAATAGAGGTATTGGTCTAGAGCTTTGTTCTCAATTAAAACAACGTGGTTTTGATGTGATCGCCACCTGTCGACACACATCAAAAGACCTCGATCTATTAGGTGTTGAAGTTATTGAGAATATTGAAGTCAGCAGCCTGAGTAGTTTGGCAGCATTGGCCAAAAAGTTATCCGGACGACAAATAGATTGGCTGATTAATAATGCCGGTATTGCTGGTGGCATTGGTTTAGATGATATAGATGAGCAAAGTATCGAAAGCTTTAAACGGATGTACGAAGTGAATAGTTTAGGACCGTTGTTAACAACTCAAGCTTTATTGAGTAACTTAACCTCAGGCAGCAAAGTCGGCATTATCACCAGTCGAATGGGTTCAATTGATGATAATGATTCAGGTGGTAGTTACGCCTATCGGATGTCAAAATCAGCAGTAAATGCCGCAGGAAAATCTCTATCTATAGATTTAAAACCACAGGGTATTGCGGTGGCAATTTTACATCCAGGTTATGTCCGAACAGATATGACGGGTCATGGTGGTTTGATCAATACAGATGAATCAGTATCTGGCCTGTTAGTGCGTATGGATGAATTGACCTTGAATRATAGTGGTTCATTTTGGCATACCAATGGTGAATTACTGCCTTGGTAAATTACCCACAATTATCGTTACAGCAGCAAGAAAAACTACCTGAATTAATGCAGGTAAATGCATTACCAATGCAGTATGAAGACAGCACCCATCAATTATGGGACTGTAATACAAAGCAAGGGCCATTAATACTAAAAATCTGTAATAGTAATAACGCTACGCAGTCTCATTTTTGGCTAGCAATGAAACAGTTATTTGGAGTTGATCTGCCAAAACAATTGGGAGATTTTGAACAGGTTTATAACAAACTTACGGGGTTTAGTCAGCTGACAATACCCAACTATATTGCCTCTGGTTCGATAACTCAGAATGAGAAAGCATTTATCATCGTAAACAAAGTAGCTGGAACAATGGCTACGGTAGATGATGTTGATGATGGCATGGTGATTCAGCTTGCCAACCATATTGCAACTTTACATCAACAAACCCAAGTTAGGTGGGGGTTATTTAGTCAAGCTGAATTTGAGGCCGAGCGGTGGTCGCAACGGTTGCGAGATAGCTTAATTTTATTGGCTGAACAACGCGGTGATATTCCGACTGATATTTTAGCTGATGCCATTGAAATAATTGGAAAATGTGAGGTAGCAACATTTGTGCCTATTATGCCCGATCTGCGTTGGGATCAGTTTTTACAACAAGAGGGTAAATTATCAGCATTGGTGGATCTAGATGCGTTTGTATTTGGTCCCAAAGAGTTGGAATTAGTGTTGTTGGAATATCTATTAGACGATCAACAAGCCCGTGTGTTCGCAAGCCAATACCAACAAATACATGCATTAGTTGATTTATCTCAAGTCAGACAACCATATCGTTTATTATTATTTATGATGAATGTATTGGGTGAACAAGATATTGATTTATGGATGCAAGCACCAACACGGTTTTAGCTTGTTTGTTGACGATAAAATTTTTGCCAACTGATAAAGCCCATTACGGCTAAAATTAAATAAACACAAAACATCACGATGGTCGCGTAATAGCCATTTTGAACATAAAGTGTGATGGCAGCAGTATCTATTACAATCCAATATAACCAGCTTTGTAATATTTTTTTGGCCATTAATATCATATTGAGTACTGAAAACACAGTAACACCTGCATCAAGATAGGGACTTTGAGAGGCATTGATGGCTTGTAGATAATAAGCTGTGATAATCGTTAAAATCGCTCCGGTTATCAAGAACAAGATTTGCTGTGACCATGCCCAGCTAGTGATAGGTAAATCATCTTCAGTATGACCATGTTTTCGCCATAATAAATAACCATAGATTGCCATCCCCATATAATAAAAATTGAGTAAGGCTTGCATGGGAAGTTGGCCTTCCCAAAATAACAGGGTGTAAATCAACGTGCTGATAAAGGCTAAAGGCCAACACCATTGTGATTCTCTAGCAGCAAAAATAGCATAACCAATGCCGAGTAGAGAAGCGATAACTTCCCAACCCGACATGGTGAGTAAAGCGTTAATGACGGTTGAAGTCAGATCAGCATCAATCATTAGTCAACGATGTCTGCACGATCAGTACCGATCATTTTAAGCACAAAAACAGATTCTGGTAATACAGCAAAGACGGTTTCAATTTCACACTCTAAACAATTCATCACCTCTTTATATTCACCAAAAATCTGTGTGCTCAAGCTGTTTCTTTTAACCACAAGCTTGGTGTTACTTTCTAGCTTGTCGATAAAACGCAAAATTGGCTCGACATAGTTTTGATTCAGTGGATATAAGCTAATATCAACAGAAATCCTCATTTTCTTTCCTTTTTAATAATCCCAAGAAACAGATAGTCCGACAATACGAGGGTCACCTTTCTGAGTATAATTGGTATCTGCATAGCCTGTAGATGGGTTATTACCGAAGAAGAAACCTCTAGTAGCATAATCTTTATCAAATAAGTTTCTGCCCCATAGCGTCACTTTCCAATCCCCATTTTTATAGTCTATGCTTGAGTTAACTAGTGCGTAGGAGCTTGATTTTTCATTATGACTATTGGAGAAATAGAATTCGTCTCTGCCTTCTATATTGGCGCGGAAAGTCCAATTATGAGCGAAGTAATATTCACCGCCTAGATTAAATTGATAAGCAGGGGCATGTGCTTGTCGTCGACCACTGATTTTGATGCCGTTAGCCAATAAATCAGGATTATCATATTCATCAAAAGTGGCATCCAACAAACCAATAGCTGCGAACATACGCCATTGATGATTAATTAACCAATCTAAGTCAGCTTCAATACCGATATTTTTACCTTTAGCGGCATTCGCCTGAAAATCAATAAATGCTGGGCCGACTTGTAATGAGCTTTTAACTTGAGCATCTCTGCGTAGGGCATAGAACACTGCAATATTAGTATTTAAATCACCTTCTAGCCACGATGACTTTATACCGGCTTCAAGACTCCATAAGTATTCAGTGTCAAAATCTCGTTGGCTAGGAGTAATGTTCGCATCTGTGTTGACCCCACCTGATTTGTAGCCACGTGATAAAGATGTGTATAACAATTGGTTATCGTTAGCTTGATAATTTAAACCTAATTTTCCACCGAAAAGTGTTTCACTGGTATCAATTTTTAGTGCATTTGAATCGCTATAATCTGCTTCAAAATATTCAACACGAAGCCCTGAAATAAGGGTGAGTTTTTCAGTTAAATGACTATCTAATTGACCAAATATGGCAGTGTTTTTGGTGTCATATTCATTTTTGAGTACGCTGGCACCAAAGATACCAAAATCTGAATTTTGATCAAGGTCTTCATCTTGGTTTAGATGATATAGGCCGATAACCCATTCCGTTGAGTTATTAAAAATTCGCCCGTCTTCATTGGATAATGCTTGAAATTCAAATGAATAATTTTCTCTATCACGTTTAAATTGTTCAAAACCAATGTATGGAAATAATCCTGGGGCAAACTGGCCTGCAAAGCCCCAATCAGCATCATAGCTATAAACAATATCTGATTTTACATAGCTGACTGCTGATTGTAATTGAACGGCACTACTAGCCCGCCAATCTGTTTTTAAGGCAAAGGCATTAGTGTGTTGCTTATCTTGGCCTGGATTATCAGTTAATGTATTACGACTATTATCAAAGGTGAAAGCATCATAACCATTGTCGATATTAAGGTGTAGAACATTTAAATCAACAGTTAAGTCATCACTCACCAACCATTTTAATTGACCTCGGGCAGTTATTTCATCATGGTTTTGCGTATTGTCACGGTGAAGAAATTTATTATCTATATAACCATCTGCTTGATGCGAGTAAATAGACATCCGGCCGAGTAACTTATCGTCAACTAAGGGCCCACCAATAGCAATGCCTATGTTACGTGTATTGTATTCAGCTATGCCTGTTTCAACGTGGATCTCTAATTCATCAGAAGGCTGTTTACTTTGCATATTAATGATACCAGCAAGGGCATTGGTGCCATAACGTGTGCCTTGAGGACCACGAAGGATCTCGACCTGCTCAATATCAAATAAGGTTGCAGCACCACCAGTACGGCTGAAATCAATACCATCAATAATTAAACCAACAGATGGATTGATTGGTGCAGCAAACTGACTACGCTCACCGATACCGCGAATTTGGAAATATTGACCACGTGATGCGCCACTAGAGATATTTACATTAGGTGCAAGATTGAGGATATCTTCAATATGTTGTGCACCACGAGACTCAATAGTATCACTATCAATAGTTGTTAAGCTGACAGGGGTTTCTTGAGCAATGCTGGGTCTAAAATCAGCACTAACTACCATTGAAGGTAAGTCAATTTCAGCTGTTTCAGCTAATATGTTAGCGGAAAGCAGTGTTGCGATTACAACAGATAAAGTTTTAAACTTCATGTGTATCCTTTTTAAGATAATAAAAAGGACAGGGGATAACGTCAATTTACTCGTGAAAGTGTCAATATGTCTCGGCCTGTCCCTACGCCAGTATTAACTGGATCAGGTTCATAGGGTCTCTTCAATGAAGAAGATCTCAGGCTTGGTTGGAGCCACCCCTAGGCTGTATTTTCAATGGCTGGGTATAATAAACAACCCCTTTTCGCCTTTGAGAATGGTTGTATGATAACTGAAAGATGATTTTTTTTCGAGTGTTACTAGCGATAAATCATTGTTTATAGCTAGAAAATAGCCGTTACACCTTAAGGGCGTGGTTTAATACTTGCTCGACATACAGGACAGACGCGTAATTTTCTATTGAGACGTTTGGTGGCTACTCGACTGCTAGTTTGATCATAACAATTTGGACAAAAAAAACCTTGTTTATTTTCAAATTGGTAACAGCCTGAGTTTTCATCGATGTGAGGCACAACATTTTGCACTGGCTGCTGAAGTTCGGACGATTTGATTAATTTATTTGCTTGCGAAGTGATGACTTCAAGTTCAGCATTGAGTGCGTCCACAATTGATTTCAGCTCTGTATGATCTGTCACTTGTTGATGTGAGGATAATTGTCGTAACAAAGATTGAGAGTGTTGAATTGAGTCAAAAAGTGTCATGTGGGGTTATTTGATAACTACTTTGTAAAAAGTGCATTATACCCAAACAATTTTGAAATGTATGACTCAGTAAGAGGAGTCACAATTTTAAGATTTTTTAATAAACCTGAAATAAGTAAAAAGTTGTTCTTTGGCTGTAGGTGTAATATGAACTTCGTTTATTTGTTCTACTAACTTGAAGCCATTACCTAGTTCTGCTGCTATTTTTTTTGCATCATATTGAATAATATCGAGGCCACTACATTTTGTTGGTCCTCCAATGGAAAATGCTGCGATGATAATGTGTCCATTGGGTAAAAGAGAGTGCTTCATCACTTCAATATAGTTCTGTCTATCTGTTTTATCAGTCAAGAAGTGAAATACAGCCCGATCATGCCAAATAGAAAATGGGTGGGGGCTAATAAAAGCGGTAACATCCGTTGCAAACCATTCAATGTTATTTGCTTCATCGCCGAGTCTATTCTGAGCATAAGCAAGGGCCGTTGGCGCTATATCTAACACAGCAAGGTTAGTATGGCCATCACGACTCAAATAATCGATTAATACAGAAGCACCGCCGCCCACATCAATAATAGGTGCATCATGCTTCGTTTGAGTATGATGTATAAGTTGTAACGATACCGAGGGTTCTTTTTGATACCAACTCACAGTTAAAGGTGATTTAGTCTGGTAGACCGTCTCCCAATGCGATTTTGTTTTACACATATGTTAAAGGATCCCTAATGTCTCAAAAAGCTATAGAATAATAAATCAAGTTGACTTAGGCTTGACAGAGCTCTTTTACTGCTTCCGTAGTGTGGAAAAATATTTTTCCTGAGCTTATTAGCTGATTCATGAAATCTGTTTTTTCTAGTTTATCCATGACAGGGCCTTTCACTTCAGCTAAATGCAACGTTATATCTCTATTTTTATAAGACTTAATGGTTTTTGTTAATAGTTCTATTGCCGTTGTATCAATATAGCTGACAGACGATAAAACCAGTACGAGATGTTTTAATTTTGCATTATTGTGAGCATGGTCTTCTATAAAGTCCACAATATAGTCTACATTTGAAAATGTAATGTTTTCATCGATTCTGAATAATAACAAGTTGTCCCATGTTTCTACTTGATGCCGATCCACATTCCTAAATTGCTCGGTGTTTTTAATGCGCCCGATAACGGCGATATGAGGACGACTAGTTCGTCGTAAGAAACTAATGATGGTGAAAAGTACGCCAAGAGCAATCCCTTCCTCAATACCAAGAACAAGCACGCCTACTAACGTAATAAATTGTGCAATGCCATCAGCAACATCATATTTCCATGTGGAAATAATCTCACGAAATTTGATTAATGGTGCAATGGCCACCAGAATAATGGCGGCTAAAACAGCTTTAGGAATGGCAGCAAATTGATCGGTGAAATATACGACAGCAAATCCCAGAAAAGCGACTGCGATTAACATCGATAATTGGGTGCGAGCACCGGCAGAAAAATTGACCATAGTACGACTGAAACCACCGGCTACAGGCATACCTCCTGTCACAGCTGATGCAACATTAGAGGTGCCAAGGGCAATCAATTCTTGGTTAGGAGCAATTTTTTCACCTCTTAAATTTGCTGTAACTTTAGCAATGGCAACACTTTCAACATACGCAATAAGGCTAATAAATGCTGCGCTTGGTAATAAGGCTATCCATGGTGATGAGGAATTAGTGATGAATGCCAAGCTGAAGCTGGGTAGGCCACTTATGATATGACCGACTACGTTAACGTTATGGTGCTCTGATAACTGATAATACGTGACTAGGACGGTGGTAATAATAATTATCAATAACGGCGCTGATTTGGTAAATGCGGTCTTTAGATGATTATGAATTTTGAAGCGGGTTAGCAACCAAAATAACGGTGGCCCCATAAAAATTAACACCAGAATGCTGAATATTCCCAGCTTGGTAGTATAGGGATTAGCATGTTGAAGCTGGTCACTTAAACAGACTAGATCCAGCCCACATGATTGCGCTGGTAAACCTAATAAATGAGGTATCTGACTTAAGACAATGAGAATAGCTGCACCACTGGTGAAACCTGCTAATACAGGATGGCTAATGAAGTTTACCAGTCCCCCCATTCGTAGTGATGCCATTAATAATAAAATGATGCCACCTTCAGCAGCGAGAATGATGGCTTGTTCAACGGGATTGCCCAATGCCTGGATTTCAGGTGCAGACAATGCACTAGCTATCATGATGGCCGCAATAGAGACTGGGCCAACGGAAAGGGTCGTGCTTGAACCCAAAAAGGCATAAATAATAGGGGGAAGGATGCTAGCATATAACCCGACTTGAATGGGTAACCCCGCCAACATGGCGTAGGCCATTCCTTGAGGAATAAATAAAATTGCAGTGATAAAACCCGCAAAAACATCACTATTAAAATCTTGTTTTTTGTAATTAGATAGCCAGTTTAATATAGGGAGATATTTACCTATATTATTTTTGTTGTGCCGAAATGTCATTCGATATGTTTTTCCAGTAGGTTAATACATCGTTGTGATGTTCATGCTAAATCCACAGTCCTAGTAATTTACTTCCCTGTTCGCTCGAAAGAGTAGATACACATTTATCCTGCAGTAAATAAGCCATCAAAATAGGCATGTGTCGATTCATAATCAAGAGCAATATTAAGAGTTATTTAGAACCTTCTTTGGTAAGATTTTTTACATAACTTGCTTTATGTTTCAAGTCGATACGGTAGCCCTTGATCATAATTTGCCAATACAGCCATGGGAAGCCAATTATTTTGCCAAGCCACCAAATAGATCTGTTTTTTCTTGGGTCTAGGAATGGGAAAGATGGCGTTACTTTGCCGCCATAAGAAAACTCAGCCAACATGACTGTATTTAGGGAAGTCGTTAATGGGCACGATCCATAACCATCATAACCTTCTGATAGAGTATGGCTGTTCATCAGGTGGAAGATATTGTCGACAACGATCGGCACTTGTTTTCGTATAGCGGCAGCTGTTTTTGCATTAGGAGTGGATGTGGCATCGCCAAGGCCAAAAATATTGGCAAATTCATTATGTTGTAGCGTGTATTGGTTGACATCAACCCAGCCGCCATCATTGGCTAAAGGACTTTCTTTAATGAAGTCTGGTGCACTTTGTGGTGGAGTTACATGGATCATGTCGAAGTTTCTGGTGATAGTGAATTTTTCACCATCGGTATTTTTGCCTTCAAAGGTCGCTTTCTTTTCTTTACCATTGATCGCTATCAAGTTGTAGTTAAAATTGGTCTTAATTCGGTATTTTTCAACAACTTTGTCGAGTGCCTTGGCAAAGAAAGGCACACCAAACATCGCGCCTCCAGCATTAAAGAATTCAACATTAATTTTATCTGAGAGGCCTTTTTTTCGAAAGTTATCAGCTGCAAGGTACATGGCTTTTTGTGGGGCACCCGCACACTTAATCGGCATAGGTGGCTGTGTGAATAGGGCCGTACCGGATTGCATTTGTTGAATTGTTTGCCAAGTGTATTCCACAACATCGACTGAATAATTACAACAGACACCATTTTTACCTAACGTTTCTCGTAAGCCATCTATTTTATCGATATCAAGCTGCAAACCAGGGCAGACAACTAGATAATCGTATGTGACTTTTACACCTGAGCGGAGGGTAACTTGGTTTTCATCAGGCTGAAATGTTTCAGCATAATCTTTAATCCAATTAATACCCTGACGGATAATGTCGGATTGTTTTTTTGTTGCTTTTTTTAGTGTGTATGCGCCAGCACCAATTAATGTAAATGCAGGCTGATAATAGTGCTGTTCTGAAGGTTCAACCAAAGCAATATCAATTGATGGGTCTTGACGCTGCATTGTATTCGCAGTGGTGACACCGGCAGCACCGCCGCCGATAATTAGTACAGTATGATGTTGTGTAGTCATTTTGATTACCTTTTCTTGCTGGTCGTGTGTTTGGTTTAAGCGTGTTGCTTCCAGGCTTCATAGCCACCGGCCATCGACAATACATTGGAATATCCCATATCTTGCAATGCTTTAGCTGCCAAAGCTGAGCGGCCGCCAGAACGACAATAGAGCAGGATGGTATCGGATTTATCCTTTATCGCTTCTAAAGCATCAATTTTAAACTCTAGTACTCCACGAGGTATTAAATGTGCGTTGTCTATACAGCCTTCATCAACTTCACTCTGTTCACGAATATCGATAAGGCAAATAGCATTAAGATCGATAGTGCTTTTAACTTTAGCGACATCAATTTCTGTTATGTATTGTTTTGCCTGTGCGGTAAGATCTTGTGCTGTGAGATGTTTTTGCATGGGTTCTACCTTATCTGTTTGTTGTGTTGCGGCTTGATTTGCTGTTTCAGGATCTGTGCCGCAATATCTGTTGGCGGGGACAGCTAGGTCAATTAATTTGGGCTGAGGTAAGTTTAGGTTGTCCATAATGTCAATGAACTGTTCTCGGTTGTTATTTGCTAAGCGTGAGTTGGTGGTACGCTCTTGTCTAATATTGCTTACCCAGTGACCATTATAATCGTGACCAGGATAAACCAAGGTATCATCTTGTAAGGTAAATATACGTTGAGTTATGCTGTCATACAGTTTACCTGCATCGCCACCTTGGAAATCGGTACGGCCACAACCATTGATTAATAAAGCATCACCGCTAAATATGCGATCACGCCATAAAAAAGAAACGCTACCCAGAGTGTGTCCTGGTGTTTCAATGGCTTTAATGTGTTCATGTTGGGATATTTGGAAAATATCACCATCTTGAATTTGAATATCTGCAGTTTCAGCACCACAAAGCGAGCCGACACCTGTTTTACAGTCTAATTGTTGTCTTAACATTCCGCTTGCGGTGATGTGGTCTGCATGTACGTGCGTTTCTAGCGAGTACTTTAGGGTGAGACTATGTTCTTTCAATAAAGCAATATAGATATCAAGATTGGTATCTACAGGATCAATGAAAATGGCATTTTTGCTGTCAAGATCAGCAATTAGGTATGTATATGTGCAGCTTTTTTCATCAAATAATTGTTTAAATAACATGGGAGCCTCAAAGTATTTGTTAAATATTAATAATCTTTATCTATTGATAAAGCACCTGAGGGACATTTTTTGACAGTTTGAGCAATTTCGTCCTCTGTGCCTGCGGTTGTGACAATAAAAAATTGGCCACCTATGACTTTGAAAACATCGGGTAAATGACGGCAGCATTCACCTGTATGCATACACATATCAGCATTAAAATTAATTTCTATCACCATGGTTTCTAAAAATTTACCTATTTTGCTTATTGAAGATGTGTAATCAGTTTTTTCATAGTTATCCCTTCCCAGTCTTTTGCTCCGAGTGCTTGATATACAAGTTCACCATCAGGATTTACTAAGTAACTCATGGGTAAGCCGGGTACTTTCCAGCCTTTAAGGCTGGCAGTATCATCCAATACGACCTTGAAGTTAACATTGACCTGTTCTAAAAAGTTTTCAATGTCATTAGATACCGGTCCTGCATGAATGGCGATGATCTCAAAGTCAATATTGTCTGCTTTCAATGTGTCATACATCGTCTGCATAGCTGGAAATTCTTTAACACATGGTGAGCACCAGTCAGCCCAAAAGTTGACCAATACGTATTTGCCTTGATAGTCACTCAAGCTGGTGGCTTGGCCATTAACATCAGGCAGAGTAAAGTTTTTTGCTGTTGGGCGATCCTTCATTGGAAACATCATTGGCTCAGCATTGGCTACTGCCGAGCTTATGCTAATTAGCAGGGCTAGAAGAAGGTGGTTCAATTTCATCATGTTAGTGGACTCCCTTGGTTTTGTCGCCGACAGGCACTGTGAAAGCATCGGAAATTAAATCAGCCACATTACTTCCGGTGAGTGTTTTCNAAAAGCTGACCAGTTCATTTATTTCAGTTTTAGATAGGTTGAGTGGTTTAATCAACGGAGATTGTGTTTCATTTGCAAAACCACCCTGATTATAGARCGCGATAACTTGCTCTAAATTGTTAAGTGAACCATCGTGCATATAGGGTGCTGTTAGCGCTATATTTCTTAGACTTGGCGTCCGATAGCGCCAACGATCAGCAGGGTTTTGGGTGACTTCATAGTAGCCAAGATCACTCACTGGTTTATAGCCAGCCTTAATTTTTGTGGCATATTTCACTGAAACATAGTGGCCAGGGGCAATCAGTATTCTTTCTGATTCTGGCTCTTTACCCATGGAAATATTCCAACCCAACCCGGTGTTATGCAGTTGGTTATCGGTAAATAAAGCATGTTTCTCAGAAACAGTGTGGCAGGCAATACWCTGTGCTTTACCTCTAAACAAGTTAAAACCACGTTGTGCCGTTGCTGAAATAGCATTTTGTTCTTTACCATAATACCAACGGTCAAAACCAGAGTTACCTGATACCAACACTCGCTGATAACTTGCTAATGCTTGCCCAATAGTAACAATGGAGGTTTTTTGGCCATCAAATGCTTGTTCAAATAAGCCATTGTAGTCAGACATGCCCTCGATTTTTTCGATGACTTTACCTATGGATGGCATTGCCATTTCATTATGTGCTAATAAAGGGCTCCAGACTTGATTTTCTAAGGTGCTTTCTCGGCCATCATGAAACAGTGCGGTTAAGTAAGCCGTGTTATAAATGGTTGGCGAGTTACGACGCACCACACGACCTTCAAACCCCAGTGGTTTTTCCAATTCATTATTGGTAAAACCTTGTTCAGGTATATGACACATGGCACAGGAATTTGTATTGTTTAAAGAAAGTCGGCGGTCGAAAAATAGTTTCTTACCTAACTCAACTTTGTCAAAAGTAACCGGGTTATCAGCCGGCACGGGTATTTTGGGTAGACCTAGTGGTGGTGTATCTAATACCTTTAAAAGATCTGTTTTAGTCCCTTTGCGGGCAGTGATACTGAGTGAGTTAGTGCTGTAATCAGCAGAGTCATAATCGTTTTTACTATCACCCGGGCCAACACGAACCGCTGAGTTTGTTGAAGAGTTCTTTTCTTCGATAAGAGGTAGTATTGCCCCTTCTTCTAATAACAATGTTTTTACATCGTTAAGAATAATATCAGGATGCAAAAATGACACACTGTATATATTGCGAATGTTAAGCTCAGGATCAATCAAAAATACGCGCATAATATGGGAAAATGTTTCAGTTTCTGACCCATCATCGCTGATTCTTGTTTGGATGGATTGGCCATAGTTGTCAAGAATAGGGTAGAGCGTTTTTAATGAGTCAGCGGTAAGATAAGTCCAACTCATAGGCTGTTCTTTAGGCATAGTCTGTGCTTGATGGCCCTCATGACCTTTATGTTGGTCATGGCCACCATGGCCTGTATGTTCATCATGAGCACCGCCACTCACTGCTTTTAACACAGCAGGAGTATCATTTTTTGGGTCAAAACTCATACTAACCAGTTGCATTTTACTGCTTAAACCTGGCGTTTTACTGGCTTCTTGTTTAATACGGTTAAATACAAGATGTGTCAGAGGGCAACCATTAATATCATTGCAACGGCTATACATAAAGCTTAATAAAGTATATTTTCCTTTGAATAAATCATGGTAATTGACGTACTGACCATCTGCGTTTAATACTCTCGCATCATAGGCAAAGCCAAAGGCAGGTAATTTATAGCTACCTGCCTTTGGTGCCTCAAAATCTAATTCACCATATCCTGGAGCGATTAATTGAACTTGTTGCTGATCACTTTCTCGCTCTGCAGCGAAGCTGGTACTACAGAACAGTGCTGTGATTGCAATTAAACCAACTTTAAAACCAGAATATGACATTGTAATACCTAAATTAGATTCTTATTTCTTCATTGCTAGTGTTGATGTAGCATCGTCTTGTTCTACTTTCGCTTGTTTTCCATATAGAGAATAAGCACCAAAACGCATTTGATGTGCACGTCCTAGTTTTTCTTCAATGAAATCAATGCTGAACTGCTCAGTCATTTCTGTACCATCCCAATGGAATAGTTTTAAGAACTGATCATTCTCTGCACCTTTCTTATCCCAGTTACCCAGTAAAGACGTGGTGTAGTACAAACGTGTGCCATCCCAACTTGATGAAACCATGTTGACGTGGTTGCCCATTTTTCTTTCGTATTTCACAACAGGATTATAAGGGTCAGTAATATCATAACCACGCGTCATTCCATCCATAAAGCTGTTAACCCAAAGCGTTGTATCATCACTACTAATTGAGATGTCTACAGGTAACGGAATATCAGCTGGATTACCAATATCAGCAACATTTGTTGCTTTCCATAAACCACCAAGCTCTTCTTCTTCAAGTAAAACAATTTGTGAAGTCAAAGCGGTCGTGGTAAAGCAGTAGTTGTGCTCTGGCTTCCATGCACAACGAATTTCAAGCGGTGCACCTGGTACGTCAATAACTTGTTTTGCTTTACGAGTATGTAGATCCCAAATAACGACGGTGTTACCAAAGCGTTTCATTGCTTCTTGATCGCCTAACATTTCACCAAAGTCCATCATGTAGTTTGACCAACCGGTAAACGAACTTGTTATCATGACATTACGACGTGGTAAGGCGCGGATATCGTAACCATAACCATCGGCATATTGACCCGATTTGATTGCACCTTCTAGGTTTTCATCAGTAGGCATCCAATAAGTATCAATATACTCACCTTCATTAGTGTATTCGACTAATGCGGTACGACCACCATGATCTTGRTTGTTAGATAAACCTGTGACAATCATTCTACCTGGTAATGCATAAGTAGTATGAGGACCAACTACACCACCACTTTTACTTACAAAGTCATCAATAGTTTTAACTAATGTCGCTTTTGCTGGGTTAGTGTGAACATCAAAGATAAAGATTTTATTTGAATCTAATGCGCCTGCCCAAAGGTATTTACGATCATCGGTAAAACCAGAGTGATGCGCTTCATTACGCCCACCTACAGATTCAGTATAAATAACCTTACCATAATCGGCAGAGTCCGGATTAACAGCGACGGTCACCATTTTATCTTGGCCATCACCTAGGCCTTCCATACCTAGAGTCCATACATAAACAAAATCTTCTTGACCGACAATTTTGGCCATATACGGTGACATGCAGGTCTCATCTGCTATCACTGGGTTAGCCATCATTACTGATGCAGAGACCAATGCCATTGGCAACATTACTTTCATAGTTTTTCGTAATTTAGTTTTTATATTCATATTACTATCCTATATTTTGATTACAATTTTTCGACTGTTTGATCGAATCTAAGTTTCTTAAAGCTGAACTAATTAAAATGCCCAAGTCACGCCACCACCAGCAGTATAAACCGAAGTTTCTACTTTGTTGGCGCCGATAGTTTGGTCTGAACCCCAACCGTAGCCGACATGTAAATCTGCACTGATGGAATCAGTAAATGCATAACCCACACCAGCGGTAATATTGTTATTCCAGAATGGGTCAGCTAATGTAGATTGAATAAACTGAATTAGCGCTGGATTAATAGGTACAGCTGCACCGCCGATATTCAGGCTGTCCAATTTACCTACGGAGTTACCTAAGCCGTTCTTTTTCAATAAGTCAGTGGTGTAACTATAGCCCGCTCTTAGTTTTATTTTATTGTTAAGCGCATACTGGCCACCTAATTGGAATGTGTAGGTATCTTTCCAAATATCTTTATATAACTCAGAATTATCCCAGTTTTTATAGATAACATTGGCTTCGACTAAAAGATCAGTCCACATTGCAGGTGTACTTGCCACACCAATAATGAATTCTTGTGGCTGTTCAAGAGTCAAACTTTGATATTGATCGGGTCCAGACTGAACTACATTGTCAAAATCCAGATTTAGTTCAGAGTTGTAGTTAGCAGACAGCATCACCGGGCCAATATCATGGGTAATACCTAGTCCACCTCGAACACCAAATGTTTCTTGTATACCGGTGTTAGAAACAAGACCAATCTCAAGTATGCTGTATGCCAGTGTCATTGAAACACCAATAGAGGTTTTGGGTGTAAGCGCATAACCTGCAGCCATATTCGCCCCAAAGGTCATAAATGTGACTGTCGGATCACCTAGAGGTAAGCTTCTGTAGTCAGAACCCAGGCCAGAAACGAGTTGTAAACCACCACCAATTACCAAGTTATCGGTTATACGTTGGCGCACTGCAATTGTAGGTAGGAGATAATGTTCAAACTCGATGTCGCCCTTAACACCACCTGTTTCAATCGTATTGTCTACATTTGCATACGTAGCACCGAAGGTAAAATCGGTATCACCTTTTAATTGTGTTAGTGTTGCTGCGTTACCGTAGACAGAAGCCACGGCATCTTGTGGTGCAACATAACCAACACCACCCATTGCAGCCGAAGTTGGGTTGAATTTTAGATTGAAGTCAGAACCAATTGTGGTTGCTATTGAAGATGTAGATATCAATAAACCTGTTATGCCAAAAGCGGACAACTTGATAATGCGGTTAAATTTCTTAACATTTTGTTTCATACTATTCCTCTCTCTGAGAATGTAATTGACTGAATTTATAATAGTTTTTATCTTTTCAATAGGTAAACATGTGTGTCATATCCTTAACATGTATACCGTATAGTTATATAGTTATAATCAAGAATGATATGGATTGCAACCATAATTTGTTATTAACCACTTTTAGTTGTGTTGTTACATCCAAAAATAGAGCGATTTAGCTGTTGTTAATTTATGGACACTGATGTACGTATTTTAAGGTTTAGTGCTGGAATAGTTGGATTTATACTGTGTAAGCCGTTTTATTTTAGTTAAATAGACAAGCAGGTGGTGGCCGGTAAATTATTGGGATGGGACAGAGGGATAAACAGTAATATTTTTGCCAATGCCAATTTTTAGTAAGTCATTACCAATATAAACAGTACCCTGATAAAGTGATTTCGTTTTTTCTAATAGCTGTTGTTCACTAATGCCAAATAACAGTAAATGGGTATAAATTGCTGCCTTAGGTTGTACTTTGTTGAATATCATTGCTGCTTGAGCTGGGCTGGTGTGGTAACGAATAATCTTTTGTAGACGGCGGTTGTTCTGCAGTAAAGTTTCATCTGCTGCTGCAATTTCATGGATCAAGAGATCGGTATCTTTAGCAAATTTGATTAAATTTTCTGAATAGCTGGTATCGCCGGAAATGACTACTGACTGATCTCCGCTATCCAGACGATAACCAAAAGCAGGCTTAACTAAACCGTGGTTCACAAAAAATGCTGTTATCTGTACACCATCTTTATTGTAGATAACACCTTCTGATATTTCCGTGGTGTTTATTTGTGCGGTTAACGGATTTAAGCCCGAGTTTTCTATACGATGGGCAACATCAGCCTGGTATGCAAGCTGAAGATGAGCGGTCATGTTCTCTATGCCAGTAGGACCATAAATGTGTAACTTGTTTTGTCGTTGCCATATCCAGCTAGTTAGCCATAGATCTGGCAAGCCGGAGAGATGATCAGAGTGTAAATGGGTTATAAATACTTGGTCTATTTGTGATAGCGGGATCCCTGCTTGCTGTAAGCGGATCGTGATACCGCGTCCACTATCAAATACAAAATAGCGTCCTTTAGCTTTTATAACTGTAGCTGGACCGAAGCGTGAAATATCAGGCCTAGGGGTGCCTGTTCCTAATAAAGTGACTTCGAGATAACTTGCATGAACAAAATGGATCGATAGTAGTAGATATAAACAGACAGACCAATAAAATTGTTTTGTTGTTGTCATGACATGCTGTTTTTGTGAAAAATAGGTGAGAGATTCTGAACTATAAGTTTGATAATATATATCGCTCAAGATATTAGGTGCAACTCAACACTAACAGATCTGTCTAGATCGTTCTTTAATCTTATCTCTCAGAACAGTGGTAGCTTGGGTTGCACCTAATGCCACTATCGAGCTAATTCTCTTTCTAAATAGTGGTCTTTCAGTTAAAAGATTTTTGTTTATATACTATTCATATCTTTACCATTAATAGTAACGCTACCATTGACGGGAACAGCTCGAGTGAAAATATCCAACACAGGACAATGACTCTCAGCCGTTTCTACCAATTTCACTAAGGTTGCGTCGTCAGCTGAGCTCTCAATGGTGGTTTGGAATGTAACTTGTGTGTAACCAGCAGGTACAGATTCATCAAGTCCAAACAGGCCTTTTAGGTCAAGATCACCTTTAACGCTGACCTTTACTGAATCAAGTGGGATGTCCATAACTGAGGCATAGGCCGAATACATAATCTCTTGGCATGTTCCTAGCGCGACGAGTACTAATTCAACAGGATTTACACCGGCATCTTGACCACCTAATACTGGAGGTTCATCAATTGTGATGACTGGAAAATCACGGACTTGTGCTGTACAACGGACGTCTTCCACCCACTCAGTGTCGGCTTTAAAAAAAACTTGTGATGATGCTGGATTTGCTTGAATGCCTTCGATGAGTTTCATCATGGCTGCTTTCACATTTTCCTGTGACATATTATTATATCCTCGAATTAAAGTTAAATTACTAATACCAGACTTAATTTAGTCTTTCTTACAGAATTTCAAAAATTGTTAATTTAGTTATAAAGTAAATGGTTATATTCCTTTAATATGGTTAGCGTTTAGAACGTATTGACTCATAGTTAACCACCGAATAACTTATGTATCTAACAGATATATAAAACGATGTTCCGCTCATATATTCGAAATACATATATAAATATAATCATTAATTATATAGATTGCAAGCCAAAATTTAGTATTGCTTATTTTATTTAAGGTATTTATGTAAAAAACATGCTTAATTAGGTGATCCTTAAATATTAAGGACTATTAACAGAAATGCGGAGGTAGAATGGGTAAAGGATAGATATATTAGAAGGTGATGGAGAGACTGAGATTTTCGCGTGGAAATGTTGCTGGAAGATGATAGTTTTTCCTAAATTGAAACGTAGGCCGTATAACATCAATTAGGCATCATATTAAGATTAGATGTTATATCCATTCATTTAAATAAATGACAGCCTGAATGAAGAAGGATAACTTGGTCTCAGTAATTAAAAGAGGGTCAAGCCTTCATACTCTCATCAATGACTTTTCGAGTCAGATGCGAGGCAAAAAATTCTATAAAAGCATAGGTATACTTACGTAAATAACTATTTCGTCTGAAACCAAGTACAGTCGTGCTTGGTGAGAATAAGTGACTTGCATCTATGCCTATTAGTGGTGCATCTTTAGTTGGGTTAAACGCCATACTGGCGATGATACCTACGCCTAATTCAATTTCTAATTCTACATAGGTTTTTATTACATCAGCATCTGTAGCGGTAAATATAATATTAGGCTTAAGATTATGATCTTTAAATGCTTTATCTTGAAGAGCACGACCAGTGATATCGGGGATATAAGTCAGAATAGGGTACTGAGCAATTGCTTCTAGGGTAAGTTTTTTCTCAGAGAGTAGGGGATGGTTTTCTGGTACGACAATGGTACGATTCCAGTCATAGCAAGGGAATGAAAACAAGGATAAATGTTGTCCGATAGCTTCTGTCGCAATGGCAATATCAATTTTCCCCATGGCGGCTAATTCGGCCAATTCTAACGGTGTTCCTTGAACCATATTTAAATGAACATTTGGGTAGTGCTCAGAAAAGTTTTTAATGGCGGGAGGTAAAGCATATCGAGCTTGAGTATGTGTTGTGCCAATTGATAAGGTGCCTATTTGATCATTGTGGCTATCTGCTACCAGTTGACCAATATTATCTATGTTGATTAATACACTATTGGCTATTTCAACAATAGACTTACCGATGTCGGTTAAATTGGTTAGGCGTTTACCATGACGCTCAAAAATTTTTAGGCCGAGTTCTTCCTCTAGTTGTTGCACCTGATTACTAACATTAGGTTGGGATACGTTTAAAGCTTTGGCCGTTGCAGAAACATTAAAACCTCGAAGGGTAATTTCACGAACATACTTTAATTGATGTAACTGCATAGCAAAATACCGATTCAAATATATCTAAATCATACAGGGATATAATAATTAGGTATATAGCTAACGATTATAAAGAGTGTGAATAATATTTGTTGATAGAATATGATGAATGGTAGAATTACTGCTCTTTTGAATTTGAAATAATGATCGATATATAAATGGAATGGGGATATACACTAGCTGGACTCTTTGTTGGCATCATGATCGGCATGACTGGTGTGGGTGGCGGATCATTAATGACGCCTATATTGATTTTTGTATTTGCAGTTCAGCCGGCGATAGCGGTTGGTACAGATTTATTATTTGCGGCAATAACAAAAGCCGGTGGAGTCTGGGCTTATTGGCGTCACGGCGTGGTGGATTGGACCGTCGTCAAACGCTTAGCAATGGGGAGTATTTCAACCACAGTTTTAACCCTGTGGATATTAAGTACGACGGGCGTTGAGAATGGACAGCATGCTGATTTAATTACTTCAGCCTTGGGTGTGGCACTGATCCTGACCTCGAGTGCGTTGTTATTGAAAGGTTTTATTGGCGGATTATTACAAGCTCGTGCGGGTCATCCAATCGTTAGTGCACTGTATCGAGTACGTCAGGATGAACAACATAAAGCTGTGGCCACAGTCGCTACAGGCGCCTTTCTCGGTGTGATGGTGACGCTGTCATCGGTGGGAGCAGGTGCACTTGGTGCGGTGGCACTATTATTCCTTTATCCTCATATGAAAGGGGTAGAAATTGTTGCAACAGATATTGCTCATGCTGTACCACTTACAGCTATTGCTGGGCTAGGACATGCAACCGTGGGCACTGTAGATTGGAGTTTATTATCATTTTTGGTGATGGGATCCTTACCCGGTATTTATATTGGTAGCCACTTAGGCGTAAAAATTTCTGACAAGGTGATGCGACATTTATTAGCAGTATTATTGTTATTGGTGGGTATAAAATGTCTGTTGTAAATAAGACAGGAAACATGCTGACAACACTTAATATAAGTGAAGAAGAAAAATGACAGATATGAAACAAAAGTTAGTAGATAAAATCGAAGCCGTAAAACAGGTTTTAACTGAAATTGGAGCAGATTATAATCCTGCCACTTTAGCATCAAGTTATGGTGCTGAAGATATGGTGTTGATGGATTTAATTTGTAAATTTACGCCAGAGATAGAAATTTTTACACTCGATACCGGGCGATTGCCAAAAGAAACTTATGAGGTAATGCAACAGGCTAAAGCACATTATCATCGAGAGGTTAAAGTCTATTTTCCCAATGCAGCAGATGTTGAAGCTTATATTACCCAACAAGGCCCCAATGCCTTTTACGACAGTGTGGAATTACGCAAACAATGCTGTGGCATGCGTAAAGTTAAACCATTAAAACGTGCTTTGTCTGATAAAAAAGCATGGTTGACGGGGATGCGTCGTTCGCAAGCTGTAACGCGTAGTGAATTGCCTGTTTCAGAATATGATGATGATCATGGCTTGCAAAAATTTAGCCCATTAACGGATTGGTCAAATGGTGATGTTTGGGCTTATATCCGTGCATTTGATGTGCCTTATAACAAATTACATGATGAAGGTTATGCCAGTATTGGCTGCGCACCCTGTACTCGAGCGATTACAGCAGGAGAAGATATACGCGCTGGTCGCTGGTGGTGGGAAAATCCAGAGTCAAAAGAATGTGGGCTTCATGTGAAAGGCCAACCTTAAAATGGTCTTTTTAGAGTGTTGCCCTAGTTTAAATGATAGAGAAATAATATGACTAAAAAACTGACACATTTACAACAACTGGAAGCGGAAAGTATCCATATCATGCGTGAAGTAGCCGCGGAGTTTGACAATCCCGTTATGTTGTATTCGGTAGGTAAAGATTCAGCGGTGATGTTGCATCTAGCGATGAAAGCCTTTGCGCCTGGCAAACCACCGTTTCCATTACTTCATGTTGATACGACATGGAAATTTAAGGAAATGATTGCCTTTCGTGATCAACGGGTGAAAGAGTTAGGTTTGGAGCTATTAGTCCATAGTAATCAACAAGGTATAGACGATGGCATTAATCCTTTTGATCATGCCCGATACACTGATATTATGAAAACGGATGGTCTGAAACAGGCGTTGAATAAATATGGGTTTGATGCTGCCTTTGGTGGTGCCCGTCGTGATGAAGAAAAATCACGAGCAAAAGAGCGGGTATATTCATTCCGTGATAAAAATCATCGCTGGGATCCGAAGCAGCAGCGACCAGAGTTATGGAATATTTATAACAGTAAGGTGAATAAGGGTGAGAGCATACGAGTCTTTCCTTTATCTAACTGGACAGAGCTGGATATTTGGCAATATATACATTTAGAAGGCATCCCTATCGTACCGCTTTATTACGCAGCCGAAAGACCTATTGTTGAGCGCAATGGTTTGAAGATCATGGTGGATGATGATCGTATGCGATTAGAGCCGGGTGAAGTGCCCAAAATGGAAAAAGTTCGTTTTAGAACATTGGGTTGTTATCCATTGACGGGTGCAGTGGAATCAACTGCTGAAACATTGCCAGAGATCATTCAAGAAATGTTATTAACCACGACATCAGAACGACAAGGTCGTGCTATTGATCACGATGAAGCGGGTTCGATGGAGAAGAAAAAACAAGAGGGCTATTTCTAAATGAACGGCCATATTAATTGCCTTATTGTCCGATTTTATCGTTGGATATCTTTCTCCGACTCTCGAAATACATCCGCCTTGATTTCGGTCAATCATTCTAATGAATATAGGTATTCATAATGAGCACAGATAATAATTATCAAGCAGACAATCTTATTGCCACAGATATTGATGCCTATTTAAAACAACATGAAAATAAAGAGATTTTACGTTTTCTGACCTGCGGTAATGTCGATGATGGCAAAAGTACTTTAATCGGTCGTCTGCTTTACGATTCAAAAATGATCTATGAAGATCAATTAGAGGCCATCACTAAAGATAGTGTTAAATCCGGTACAACGGGTGAAGCGGTTGATTTAGCCTTGCTGGTGGATGGTTTACAAGCTGAACGTGAGCAAGGCATTACTATTGATGTGGCGTATCGTTATTTCTCAACCACCAAACGTAAGTTCATCATTGCCGATACACCTGGCCATGAGCAATACACCCGTAATATGGCAACAGGGGCATCAAATTGTCAGTTAGCAGTGATCTTGATTGATGCACGTTATGGTGTGCAAACTCAGACTCGCCGTCATAGTTATATTGCATCCTTGTTAGGTATTAAACACATTGTTGTTGCTATTAATAAAATGGATATCAAAGATTATAGCGAGCAGGTTTATAACGATATTCGTGACGAATACAGTGCCTTTGCCAAAGAACTGGGTATGGATGATGTGCACTTTGTACCGTTGTCTGCATTAGTGGGTGATAACGTGGTCAACAAAAGTGAGAATATGCCTTGGTATCAAGGTGAAACTTTAATGTATTTGTTGGAAAATATTGAAATTTCATCCGATACTAATATCGATGATGTTCGTTTCCCTGTGCAATATGTTAATCGTCCTAACCTGAATTTCCGTGGTTATTGTGGCACCGTAGCATCGGGTGTTTTGCGTCCTGGCGATGAGATCACTGTGTTGCCATCGGGTGCAGAAAGCCGAGTTAAAGCATTAGTAACCTATGATGGTGATTTAGATGAAGCTATTCCCGGTGAAGCACTGACAGTCACACTAGAAACTGAAATTGATATTAGCCGTGGTGATATGATTGTCCATCGTGCTCACTTACCACATGTCGCCAGCCATTTTAAAGCAACAGTAGTTTGGATGACGGATAAACCATTAATAAGTGGTAAGCAATACAATTTTAAAGTGGGTGTCAGCGATAGTACGGGTGTTTTGACTCAGATCGATAGCCAAATTGATGTGAATACCTTGGCTGAAAATGAGGCTAGTGAATTGCAGCTAAATGAAATTGGCCAATGTGAATTTTCACTAAATAAACCGGTGGTATTTGATCGTTATAAACGTAACCGTAGCACGGGTGCATTTATCATTATTGATCGATTGAGCAATGTCACTATTGGTGCAGGCATGATCACTGAGGCAGTGTCAGGACCATCGGATCAATTAGAGATAAGTTCCGAACAATTATTAAAATTTGAAGCTGAATTAACGGCATTGATCAAACAACATTTTCCAGCATTGGATATTAAAGATTTGGATAGCCTGCTGAAATAACAAATAGAACCACTGAATAGTGAGTCTTTGGTTAGTTTAGTGGTTATCCAGTCAGTATGTTAGTTTGCCAAATAGAAAATTTCTGCTCAAACGTCATCGCGGCATGAGCAGGGCTGGTGGAAGGCAGTCGTTGCAATGATATTGGATTAACTTTTTCTAGCAGCGTTGGTAGAACATGTTGGTTAAATACTTGTTCAGCTTTAGCGCCATTAAAAAATATTCTATTGATATATGGATGTTGTTGTAAAAATAAATTGAAATCATTGGTGATCATGCTGTTGACATCAATATGTTGGTCTAGACTGCCTTGCCGTTGGCATGATTGTAATACATCCCATACGGCTATTTTATTGTTGATTAAACAGTTACAACGCTGAAGATAATCCCAATCGATTTCTAACTCATATAAATTAGCCATAATCGACCAAAAGGCATTACGCGGATGAGCGTAATATTGCTGCTGTTGTAATGATATTATTCCTGGCATGGAGCCGAGAATAAGTGTTTTTGCATCTTTACTTTCAATCGGTGGAAAACTCACGCTCAGTGGTATTTCTTTACTCATGTTTACTGATAGGTTTTGCCTTGATGTTTTATCCAGCCACCAATGTGACGCCCAGCAGGGTCATGATGAGTCCAATGTATCACACCCCCTTTTTCATTCCATTCATATTCACCATGAAGTGTGACGATATCTCCTTTTTCTAACTCATCCAGCCTAGGAGCCAGATCGATATTATGGGCAATTAATATCGTTTCTCCCCCAGATAATTTAATTAGAAAACGTTGGTGGCGACTACCGTCTAAATCATCACGTAATAGCTTAAATACTTGGGCGGTTATTTTGACTTGAACATTACTTTTGTGTTGCTGGATTAACTGTTCGATATTACTTTGTTGGGCAGATGCTGGGTTTGCAGATTCGGGTGAATATTTACTAGCAAAATAGCTAACAATAACAAATGCAATAATAAGCCAGATACGGTGTTTTTGACGTGATGCTTTTGACATAATAGTTATGTTACTCGTTATAGTATTGTAATGTGTCTATTAGCTAATAGTCTATATTGTAATGATGCAGTAATGTGGGATGAATTATTGTGATTAAGAAGCAAGGGTATCGAAAGACGGGTAATGAAAAGACAACAAAATGGCTTAATAACTTCAACTACACGTAGACGGTTTGTTTTAGGCGCCTCGTCTGCCTTAGCTTTTGCTGCATTACCATGGTCAAAATTAACCTTTGCAAATAATCAGCCTGTTACTTCATCTCAGACCTTGCGAGGCCAGAATTTTAATCTTGATATTGCGTATAAAAATGTTAATTTTACGGGTAAAGAACGAACTGCAACCGTAGTAAATGGTTCTTTGCCTGCACCTACTTTGCGATGGAAAGAAGGTGAACGAGTTACTCTAAAGGTGACCAATCATTTGGCTCAGGATAGTTCAATTCATTGGCATGGCATGATTTTGCCGACTAATATGGATGGTGTACCGGGCCTAAGTTATGCTGGTATAAAGCCGGGCGAAACCTTTGAATATCAATTTGATGTCAAACAAAGTGGTACCTATTGGTACCATAGTCATTCTGGATACCAAGAACAGACGGGCTTATATGGTGCGATAGTCATTGATCCAGCTGCATCAGATCCTGTTGAATATGATCGAGATTATGTTGTGGTCCTTTCAGACTGGACAGATGAAGATCCAGCAGATGTTTATGCCAAGCTTAAAAAACAAAGCCACTATTACAATATGAAAGAACGTACATTTGGCGATGTATGGTCTGATATAAAAGAGAAAGGTGTCGCACAAACTTTGCGTGAGCGCGAAATGTGGAATGAGATGCGAATGTCAGATCGTGATATTTCAGATGTCACAGGAATGACCTACACTTTTTTGATGAATGGGCAAACGCCAGAGCAGGGGTGGACTGGCTTATTTAACAAAGGTGAAAAAATCCGCTTAAGATTTATCAATGCTGCAGCAATGACTTTGTTTGATGTCCGTATTCCTGGCGTGAAGATGACGGTGGTGGCATCAGATGGCCAGAATGTTGAGCCTGTTACCGTGGATGATTTTCGTATTGGTGTGGCGGAAACGTACGATGTGATTGTTGAGCCTGAAGCGGATCAAGCACACACGATATTTGCTCAGGCAATTGATAGAACAGGCTTTGCCTATGGTGTATTAACCCCGGATTTAAATTTTAAAGCTGAGCTACCAGAGTTTGATCCTGCACCTATTTTGACGATGACAGATATGGGGATGGCCCATGATGGCATGATGATGGACATGTCGGGACATGGTGGCCATCAAATGGATCACTCCATTGAGATGATGATGGAGAAGAGTGCAATTCAGATGGGCTCCGGTGTGGCGGGTTATGGTAGTGCATTATCGATTACTCACCAAGATACAGAGTTTGGTCCACAGGTGGATATGCGAGTAGAACAACCGATGAATAAGATAGATGATCCCGGTATAGGTTTAAGGGATCATGCTAAATTGTATGGGCGTAAAGTTTTAACATATGCCGATCTGCGTAATTTATATTCCACATCTGATCCGCGAGAACCTACGCGAGAAATTGAATTGCATCTTACTGGCAATATGCTGCGTTATATGTGGTCAATTAATGGGCTCAAATATGCTGATGCAGACCCGATAGCGTTGAAATATGGTGAACGGGTCAGGTTTACTTTAATTAATGACACGATGATGAACCATCCCATGCATTTACATGGTTTATGGAGTGAGTTGGAAACCGGCGATGGAAACCATATCCCACGCAAACATACGGTTATGGTGCAGCCCGGTTCTAAAATTAGTTATTTGGTAACTGCAGATAATCTAGGCCGTTGGGCTTATCACTGCCATTTACGCTTTCATATGTTTTCGATGTTTCGTGAGGTTAATGTTTCCTGATGATACGGTTATGTCTATTGATTATTAGTTTACTCATAGTGAGATCAATCCATGCTACTGAGATGACGGATGATCCTGTGCTGACAATGATCAAAATCGATCAGCTGGAGGTGAGGGATATTGGTAGTAATAATGATATGGCATGGGATGCTCAAGGTTGGGTTGGACAAGATTTTGACAAGTTGTGGGTTAAAATAGAAGGTGAAATAGTTGATAGTGATATTGAAAAAATTGAACTTCAGTTGCTTTATAGCCGAGCAATTGCTCCCTATTGGGATGCACAAATTGGCTGGCGGCATGATAGTAAACCCAAACCCACAAGAGATTGGTTTGTAATTGGTATTCAAGGTTTAGCTCCCTATTTTTATGAAACTGATATTGCCTTGTTTATGGGTGAAGATGGTATTGTTGGTTTACGAACTCAATTTGAATATGAGTTATTGCTGACCCAAAAATGGATTTTAACCCCTGAAATTGAAGCTAATTTTTTCAGTAAAAATGATCGACAGGTAGGCTTGGGTAGTGGTTTGTCGGATATTAATTTAGGTTTACGGTTACGTTATGAAATAACACGTGAATTTGCCCCCTATATTGGTGTTGAGTGGGGTAAGCAATTTGGTAATACGGCAGATTGGGTACGAGAAGATGGCGAGTTCACCTCTGATACAAAATGGGTAGCAGGCATCCGATTTTGGTTTTAGCTGATAATCATCTATATACTTATAGCGTATTATTATAAATATATAGCTATTTATAATTTACTGTTATAAGCACTGATCGCATATAATGTTCATCCAATTATCGAGTTTAGAGAATCTAGATGTACCAATACGATCAATATGATCAGACAATGATTGATCAGCGCGTCACTCAATATCGCGATCAAACACGTCGTTTTTTAGCCGGTGAACTGACCGCAGATCAGTTTCGTCCTTTACGGTTAATGAATGGTCTGTATATTCAGATCCATGCCCCAATGTTGCGAGTTGCTATTCCTTATGGGCTTATGTCATCAAAGCAAGTGCGTAAAATTGCTGATATTTCTCGTCGTTATGATAAGGGCTACGTACATTTCACTACCCGCCAAAATTTTCAATTGAATTGGCCAGCGCTGGAGACCGTCCCTGATATTCTTGCTGAATTAGCTTCGGTACAAATGCATGCTATTCAAAGTAGCGGCAACTGTATTCGCAACACAACTTCCGATCAATTAGCGGGGGTAAATGCCAGTGAAATTGAAGACCCACGTCCTTGGTGTGAGATTATCCGTCAGTGGTCAACATTTCATCCTGAGTTTGCTTATTTACCGCGCAAATTTAAAATTGCAGTGATTGGTAATCATGACGATCGTGCTGCTACCAAGCTACATGATATTGGTTTGCATCTAGTGAAAAATCACGAAGGTGAAATTGGTTTTGAAGTGTTAGTCGGTGGTGGATTAGGCCGTACTCCAATTATTGGTCAACAGATTAGACCTTTTCTTGAGAAAAAAGATTTACTGTCTTATTTAGAAGCTATATTACGTGTTTATAATCGTTTAGGTCGCCGTGATAATAAATATAAAGCACGGATTAAAATTACAGTTCGTGAGCATGGTATTGACCATATCCGTGAATTGGTTGAAGCAGAATGGGTGCAAATCCGTGAGCAACTTAAATTAGATGAAAAAGAAATTGATCGGGTCAAACAGTGCTTTACTGAACCAGATTATGACTTAGCAGCAGTCAGTGATAAAAGTTTTGATCAAATGCAGGTAGAAGATGCCACTTTCTCCCGATGGGTGAAACAGAATACCGTTGATCATAAAATTACAGGTTATAAAGTAGCTTATATTTCACTTAAGTCACCGCAAAGCCCTCCGGGTGACGTGTCAGCGGAGCAATTAGATATTATCGCTGACTTAGCTGATGAATTTAGTTTGGGTGAGGTACGGTCTACTCACGATCAAAATTTGGTATTAACTGATGTGAAGCAGGGTGATTTATATGCCTTATGGCTTCACTTAGAAGCCGATAATTTGGCAACGGCAAATATTAATACCTTGACAGATATGATTTGCTGCCCTGGTTTAGACTTTTGTAGTCTAGCTAATGCAACATCAATTCCATTAGCTAAAGAAATTAATGAACGGTTTGATGATTTGGATTACCTGTATGACCTAGGGGATATCAAAATTAAGATGTCCGGATGTATGAATGGTTGTGCACACCAAAGTGTTGGTCATATTGGTATTCTTGGTGTCGATAAGAAAGGTGAGGAATGGTATCAATTTACCTTGGGAGGCAGCTCAGAAGCAGATGCTTCTTTAGGGCTACGTTTAGGCCGCGCCATCCCAAAGGATCAAGTGGTTAATACAGTCGCTACCTTGCTAGATGTTTTCAAAGAATGTCGACAGGATGATGAAGCCTTCTTAGCTACCGTACGTCGGGTGGGTATCGATCCATTTAAGGAGCGTGTTTATGCAGATAATTAAAGATCGTCAAATTGTCGAAGATAATTGGCTGCATTTAGATGATGAAGCAGAATTAGTTGTCGGTGATGTGACTGTCTCGATAACACGTTGGCAAGCTGAACATGAAACGTTAGTTAAGCATAACGGTGGATTGGGTTTACGCTTAAGTGGTAGTGATCCTTTAGAAGAAATTATCCCGGATTTAGCGAGTTTTTCTTTGATTGTGCTTATTTTCCCTGTTTTTGTTGATGGTCGATGTTATTCATTTGCAAGACTGTTACGTGATCGCTATGGTTACGAAGGTGAGATCAGAGCACAAGGCGATATACTATATGATCAGCTGTTTTACATGACACAGTGCGGGATCAATAGCTTTGAGATGGCTAATATAGGTAATATAACAGAGGTGATGTCTGCCTTTGATGACTTTAGTGAAAGTTATCAAGCTACCGTTTTAAAGCCTGAACCACTATATCGTCGTCGGTGAGACAGAAGATAGGTTTTCGTTATGGTTGTAGTACTAAAATAGCCTAAAAATGCTGATTGACTTGGTGTAAACTGCACCTTTTAGAATATGGTTGCTTTTGTCATGATGAAAGATCTTTCCCACGTGCAGGCCTCTATTAAAGAGACAGGTTTATAGTCATGGCCGTTTATGCAGTAGGTGATGTCCAAGGCTGTTTTGATGAATTGCTAAGACTGCTAGGGCTAATTAATTTTGACTTTCAAACGGATCAACTTTGGTTAGCGGGAGATCTTGTTAATCGTGGCCCAAAATCAGCTGAAGTGCTACGTTTTGCTATGGCACATAAAAGTAGCGTTAAAGTAGTGTTAGGGAATCATGACTTACACTTATTAGCCACTGCAGCTGGTGTGAATGAACATCATCATTATATGGATACTATGGCGTCAGTGTTAGAGGCAGAAGATAGTGAACAGTTGCTCACTTGGTTACGGCATCAACCTCTTTTTCATCACGATAAAAGTTTAGGGTTCAGCATGGTACATGCTGGGTTACCGCCACAGTGGTCATTAAAGAAAGTCAGAAAAAGAGCTAGAGAAGTTGAAGCTGTTTTACAAGGTGACAATTGGCGAGATTTTTTTAAACATATGTATGGCAACAATCCAGATGAATGGTCAAAAAAACTCAAAGGGTGGGATAGATTACGTTTTATCACTAACTGCTTTACCCGATTACGCTACTGTCATGAAGATGGTCGCTTAGCGTTGAAATTCAAAGGTGAACCCAAAGATAAGCCTACAGGCCAAGTACCTTGGTTTGATATGCCAGACCGAGCTACAGGAAGGGAAAAGATAGTTTTTGGTCATTGGTCAACATTAGGTACTGGACGATACGGAAATGTATTTTCATTGGATAGTGGTGCTGTGTGGGGTGAACAATTAACAGCAGTACGTATCGATCAACCACCTTATGAGTGGTTTACTATAGAGGCCGATCCTATAGGTTTGCCTTACGCAAAGAACAAGTAAATAATACAGCCTTAGTATTTTTAATATTAGCTTGTTAGGCATAAGCAGTTAAACCCAGTACAATATTCATATTTTTCACAGATCGGAATTTTTAATTAACCATGAGTAATATCACAACATTTTCTGGTAATTTTTCAGCACAAGGACTACGCATTGGCATTGTTGCCGGTCGTTTTAATGACTTTATTGTTGATAAATTAATATCAGGCGCAATTGATTGCTTGGTTCGCCATGGTGCTAGTGAAAATGACATCGACCTAGCTCGGGTTCCTGGTGCCGTTGAAATTCCACTAGCCGTGCAACGTATGGGCCGGACAGGTAAATATGATGCCATTATTGCTTTAGGCGCAGTGATTCGAGGTGGTACGCCACATTTTGAGTATGTTGCAGGTGAGTGTGCCAAAGGTTTGGGACAACTCACACTACAGCTCGATATTCCCGTGTCATTTGGTGTGTTGACCGTTGATACGATTGAGCAAGCTATTGAGCGTGCAGGAACGAAAGCCGGTAATAAAGGGGCAGAAGCTGCAATGGGTACTATTGAAATGGTCAATGTGCTTCGTCAGATTGAGAGTGCAAAATAGCATGGCGGGTACCTTGCCAAGATCACATGCTCGGAGTGCTGCGGTTCAGGCTTTATATCAAGCTTTAGTTAACGGCCAAACGCCAGCAAAAGATGCATTAGATTTTGTGACTGCAGAAAACTCAGACAAAATTGACATGAAATATTTTACTGCTTTGGTGGAAGGCGTTTCAAAAGAAATCGAGGTTTTGGATGCTGAATTATCCTATGCAGTAGATCGTGATTTATCAGATATTGATCCAGTTGAATGCTCAGTACTACGACTTGCAGTGTATGAATTTATTCACCGTCCGGAAGTGCCTTATCGCGTAGTATTGAATGAAGCGGTAGAATTGGCAAAAGCTTTTGGTGGTGAAAAAGGTCATAAATATGTCAATGGCGTATTGGATAAAATGGGTTCTAAACTACGCACGGTTGAATACCAAGCATCAAAGGCACGTCGCGCTCATAAATCGTAAGGGTTTCACTTGTCTGCACTGTCCGAATTTTCATTAATCCACCATTATTTTGAAACATTAACGCCACAGCGTGAAGATGTTTTATTAGGTATTGGCGATGATTGTGCTTTATTGAAATGCCCTCATGATCATGTTGTCGCTGTATCCATTGATACTTTAGTGGCTGGTGTTCATTTTTTTGCTGATGTTGATCCACAAAGCTTGGGTTATAAAAGCTTAGCCGTTGGTTTAAGTGATTTGGCCGCTATGGGTGCAACGCCTGCCTGGTTTACCTTAGCAATTACCTTGCCTGAATTAGAGACCAACTGGCTAAAAAGTTTTTCGCAGGGTTTAGCCTCATTGGCAAAGGAACATAATATTCAACTAGTGGGTGGAGATACTACCCGAGGTCCTTTAACCATCAGTATTCAAGTGCATGGTTTTGTAGATCCTAAGAAAGCTTTACAGCGTAGTGGGGCACAACTTGGCGATATGATTTATGTATCAGGTTGTTTAGGTGATGCTGGTGCCGCGTTACAGTATCAGCTAAATCAATGGGATGATGCTAAATTAACTGATCAAGATAAACAATACTTAAAACAGAGATTAGAGCGACCTACGCCACGATTATCCTTAGGACAAAGCTTATCAGAATTAGCCTCAGCTGCGATTGATATATCAGATGGATTATTAGCTGATTTGGGTCATATTGTTGAAAAAAGTGGTGTGGGAGCACGAATAGATTTAGATAAGCTGCCTCTGTCTTCAGCACTGTCAAAAATAGATCGAAAAATAGCACAAGGGTTTGCTTTAGAATCTGGCGATGATTACGAATTATGTTTTATTGTGCCACCACAAAATTTTTCTCAAGTTGAAAAAGATTTAAAAGGGCAGGTAACACGGATAGGCATGATCACTGATGATAAAGGCATTTATTATCTTGATAAAGATGATAATTTATCCCCATTGATAGGAATAGGATATGACCACTTCGCTTATTAATTTCCGTGAGTTAGTTAAAAGACCGGTTTGTTTCTTAGGCTTAGGGTTTGGCTCAGGCTTGGCCCCCGTTGCACCGGGTACATTTGGAACATTAGCAGCAGTACCTATCTATTGGTTAATGAAAGATCTATCTTTAGTTATTTACCTAGCTATTCTAATAATAGGATTTATAGTTGGGATTTGGATCTGTCAGAAATCAGCTGAATGGTTAGGCAAGGATGATCCATCCGCTGTAGTCTGGGATGAAATAATAGGGTATTTGATCACTATGATCGCAGCACCATCAGGTTGGCAGTGGTTGCTGCTTGGCTTTGTTTTATTTCGTATCTTCGATATATTGAAGCCATGGCCAATAAGCTGGGCAGACAAAGCACTACATGGGGGGCTGGGTATTATGCTTGACGATGTCATTGCCGGAATATTTGCGGGAATTATTCTACAAATATTTGTTTACTACACTCTTTAAATCTATTACCAGCAACCGCCAGTTGCAGCTCCTTTAGCCCCTGTATTTGAAAGAGTCAGCGTTTCGCAAGGATCATTCATTTGATCTCCACTTGGTGCCGCCTGTAAGGTATATGTAGATGCTGCCGGTCCAGCAGAAAAGCCTAAATTGTAGTTTTTAGCACTTGTATGGGGTAAAGCTAGAGATGCACCGAGAACGTAAGTGTTAGATTCCGTAAAAACCCGTTCCATAAAATTCATATTTTCTAGCAATTTACCCTGAGCATCACCCCGGTTAGCTTTACGTACACTATCTTGATAACTTGGCAAAGCTATCGCTACAAGAATAGCCACAATAGCCACAGCAATCAGGAGTTCTATTAATGTAAAACCAGATATTTTTTGTTTTTGAGGTACCATTATTTAGGATCCTTAACTTATTCTAATATCCATATTTCTGAAATACGTGATAGTTCTGCAGAATTTATTTGAAGATTAAATCCAACTCTTTGGCCCGCGTCAATCATTGGCCCGAGTTCTCCACGTTTAAATGGGCCATGGACAATTGTGTCAAGATTAATAGTATATTGTTGATGATCAATCTTAATCATCTCTGCATCAGCGGCTTGTTCATTTACTAAACCAGTATAAATATAAGGTTCTGCAGCATTGGCATTGGTGATAAAAAGCAATGCGATTAAGTGTGAAAATAATAATTTCATAATATTAAAACCTTAACGAGTTAATTAAAATCAAGCTGACGCCATGATTGGCGACCTTGATATGATGGCCCAGGATTTTCAACAGTGACTTCGATGGTACCTGTAGAGCCGCTAGTAAATTTGAATTCTTTTGCACCACCAGCTTCACTAGTAATACTTGGTGTCGGGATGATGCCTACTTTAGATTTCTTACCGCTAACGGGAACGTAGTCATCAACACCATCACCATCAATGTCACCTATATTCACGTAATCAGTCGTTGAAAAAAGGCCATCATTATCCAAGTCAAATGGAGTAAATGATAATCGTGCACCAGAGTATAAATCTAATTCCATTAGCCAGCCAGAACCACCAAAGTCACAGGGGTCATCAGATGGTAATAATGTAGTGAATATAATGCGACCATTTCTGACAATAGAGTTGCTGACCTGACGTTCACCAAAGTTATTAGTATTGCCACCTTCAGTGTTTACTAAATCAATATACCAGCCTCTATGACCGCTGGATCCATCATACCATGAGATTGCATTATCAGATGTGACTCGTAAGTCAAAACTGAATGCTGACAGTTCTTGAAGAATTTGTTGTTGTAATAAATTGCTGCGGTTAAATGCGGTAAAGCTACCTTGATCTTTATCCCAAATAGCGTAATAAGTTTGAGTTATTTGTCCTGTTGTTGAGTTATCACCGACTTCAATATATTGCCCTGTTCCGAATAGCACCAGATAGCCGCCACTAGAAGGATGACGAATAACTTGCATTTGGGTTGTAATAGGCTGATGGTTTGTAGAATTGCATGTGGATGCAGCACAAGCTGTATAAAGAGGTATGGGACTTGCCACGGTACCATATGACGTTTTCCAATTAGCTATATTAGGGTCGCTAATATCAAATTTCCATACGTTACCAAATAAATCACCGGCATATATTGTATCGGCAGTGAAGTCGCCATCAATATCAACCACTGAAGGTGTTGATAAACCATTTGGTTTATTGTTACCCGTTGGGTCTTGCGCTGATCCTACGTGAGTATCAAATTTTTTGATTAAACTGCCATCTTCAATGTCAACAATAAATAAAACAGCATTCCCAGTGACACTATCATCAGTTGTACTACTGTCATTATCGTCATCAAAGGTATTATTGTAGCCACCGCTAAATACAGCTGCCCATTTGCCATTTTGTAGTTTGACAACACTTGGGATGCCAAAGGTGTAACCTAAGTCAGGATCATCACTATCTGTAAATTCCCATAAAACATTATCTTTTGCCGCTGATTGACTGCTAAATGTTGTAGGGTTGGTCACGTCTAAAGCAAAAATTCCCTGTCCACCACTACGCAATCCAGAAATTAGAACAGTATGCCAATCACCACCAAAGAAGGCATCAAGCACTGTCGGGCTAGCATCTGTATAATATTTATGATTGTAATTAATATCGGCAAGATCTGATAGCTTGTGCATTATTGTGTTAGGTACATAGGCGAAAGCCTCAACACCAGTATCGGCATTGAATGCATGTAACATGCCATCATTTGCATTAACATAAACTAGATGTTGTCTAGCATTGTATGTTGTTCTGAAATCAGAATATTGTTTTGTTACGTCGGAAGTACCGAGTCCATCCGGGTATTGTAATGATGGTGTTCCGACATAAGTTGGGCTTGAATGAATGATATCGCCCAATAGTGTATTGCGATTTCTAAAAGTTCCACCATTGACTGCTTCATTGCTTTGATCGCCACGTAGGTAGTCTAGTATTGATTCACTACCTAGTAGTGTCTGTTGGGAAGATGAAATATCTGTCCATTCAAAGGGTTGTCCATCAGCGCCATCATAAGTGACAATAATACGACTACTTGCGGTAGGTATCAGGCTGGCTGCATCCCATAAAAGGCTACCTAGAGTTCCATCAGCGTTGACAGGATAAGCAAATAATTGGCCAGACCAATCACCACTATCAAATCTAGCTTGATAAACTTTACTACTACCGGATACTGTGCCAGAGTTTAAGGCTACTGATGAAGCTGAAGAGGTTCTGTCAGAGATTGCTGATAAAATATCTGATAAAGAATCAGCAAAAGTATCTGGATCTGAAGCACTAAAGAATTCCCCCTTGCTATTAATAGCTGTGTGCCACATATCGTCAATTTTGGCACCATTACTAGCCGATGGATCAGGCCATGCTGTTGTGCCCGCAGTAAGACCTGGTAAATCAGCAGTAGTGTCTAAAGTACCATTTACACCGAGCCCAACAGTAAAATTAACCATATGCTGCCAAAAAGCAGGATCTTGAGCGTTAGTTGGCACTTCATTATCTAGATCAGTTCGTAGGTCTCGTTTCCAATAATGCATGCCCACATCGGCTAAGGTATTAGACCAAGCATCACTATAGGGAGAAATTGCTGTGTAGTTATAATCATCATCATTGGGGCCGGAGATAGTTGTGCCATCAGTATTATCAGAGTTGTTAACTGACGGAGAGGCGCCATTCCAATACCCATCGGTCATAGTAATATTATAGCTTTGTCGACATGATAAATGATCGGCTGTATTTGTTGTCCCCGGAGTTTCACTCCAAGGGCCTTTGTCATCAGTGCGTTCAAAGTACTTACCTGCGTCTTCGATAGCTGTTCGAAGAGGAGTCCCCGATGTTGGTATATCCCTATCGTATAACAGGTCAAAAAAACTACCTCTATCGGTATTATCAAAAGTTCGAACGCCCTTAACGATAGAATCTGTATTTACACCATCTATAGTTGAATTTCCCTTATTAATCGTAGCATAGCCAACTCGCATATTAGTACTTTGTCTACCAAATGCGCGACCAATCCCACCACGAGCGGCAAGTATTCGAGAACGATAATAACTATACCAGTTAGCAAAATTCTGAATCTCTTCGACATAAGTACAAATAGGTGCTGTAACACAATCAGATCGTGATACGTTAGTAGTATATGTTGCAGTGGTAGATCTAATTTCGACTTTTGTAAAATTAGCAACAGTCCAAGTATCCCCACCATTGTAGGTATAATAAACTGCGGGCCAGAATGTTTTACTGACATCACTTTCGGTAGTTACAGCACCTGGGAAGGTTGTCCCATCTCCATTATAAGTCTCCCAATTTGCTGTTTGAGTATTTGATGCAGTCAGATTTCTACAACCTTTTGCTGTATCAGTTGGATTATGGGGAGCACATGTTATTGAGATATCTCCCATTGATACTCCAGTTGATGTAGACCAAGGTTGGTAGGTAATAGTTGGATTATAGTAGACAGAATTTATACTACTGCTTCTTATTCGAACACTGTATGAAATATCAGAAAAAACAGGAAGATAATTACTATAGTTTGATGTTCCATATACATTGCTTGCTCGTGGATATATAAAGTATGTCCAGCCATCATCAGGCATATTTTCCCAGTGCATTGAACCAGAGTCATCCATTGTAAACATGATATTAGGTTCAACCGCACCACCCAAATATAATGGCACTGGACTTAAACTTAAATTAGCTGCGTGTGCTGTAGATAACACCATAAATACACTTGATAAAGCTAAAGCTCGGAAATGAAAATTAAACATTTCAATATCTCCTGATAACTGTACTTTGCAGCAATGTTTTTGATAAATCACTGCCACCTGTTCCACGGGAAGTCACTTGATAATAAGTGATTCCTTGCTGAACATTAGTTGTGCCTAATACTAATGTGTCTGAAATATATTGTTTGCGTTCAATCACTGAATAGGGACTCGTTGCTACGGTAGATAAAGCTGAACCATACGTGACAGCATTAGCTTGCCACCAAGCTTGATCTCGTTCTTGCCACCAGTTAATGGTGTTACCATCCGTTGGATCCATACTATTTAAAATCCAGACTCTATTTGATCCGGTAGCATTTGCTTCGGGCTCAGTTGCTTGGATTGCAAGCCAAGCTTCAGTATCGCGTAAACTTACTTCTGCAGCCTGAAAAGCGACATTCATATCTTTATTGTTACCAGCCATTTTTTCTTCTAATCCAGTTACTTGCATGGCTGTGACACCAATAATAGTTAGCAGCAATAACATAATTAAGCTAATGATTAATACAACGCCAGATTGTCTTTTTTGAGAAATATAATAAATAGTCATGTTCATATCAGTCATAAGTTTTATGGAAGTCTATTACGCACAGCGATTGTTGATGTAAAAACACGTCTGAGCTTTCGATCGGCTGGCGTAGTGGTTACACCAAAAATGGTATAGGGAACCGCTTGAGTTGTTAAGTTATCTTCTAGAGTGGCAACAAGTAGACTCACTCTTACACTAACAACATTATCGAAATCCAACCCTGCACTACCCGCTGGCAGGTAATAATTTGGTACACCATCGTCATCAGTATCTTCGCCATAGATAATTTGCATATCTTCGATACCTTCAATGAGAGGCTCAGAAGTCGTATCAATTCGTCTGAATAAAGTAGGTTGTCCTGTGGCGGCATCATTTTGTATAGAATAAGTAATCGTTGATACTTTATGTATTGCAGCATCACTTCTATAAATTCTTGAAAGGCATTGTGCAGGAGCAGTACACGATGGATCAGCAATATTTGCATTGCCTGGCTCATATGAATTATCAATTGTATGAGTGATTGTTCCGGTAGAGGGATCACCGATTATTTGAAAAATATCTGCATGACTACAGTCAGCAACGATCACTATGTCTTCATCGGCAAGGTTATTACCAGCAGAAACTTTAATATTTCCTGATACGGTAGCTGCATAAGGTGTTACAACACTCAGCCCATTGCTAAATGCACCTCTTAAGGTAATGGTGTCAGTTGCACCGTTAGAGCCAGAGACTCCTTGAGCAAAACCATGAAAGTTTACATTATAATTTGTCCCTGCAGGATCAAGGTTATTAGTGGTGTTATCTTCACCATCTTTTAGACATCCCCAATAGCTAGACATTCGAATATCTCGAGTAATAAAGTTCATTGCAAAACGACCATTTTCTTGCAATCTTGAAGAGTTTTCTTGGATCCGATAACTTTGGTGGCTGTTTGCAAATAGCTGAATCATGCCACCAGTGATAAATATGCCTAAGAGCACAGCTATCATTAATTCAATTAATGTGAGCCCTTGTTGTTTTTTTGCAAGCTGTATCATGGTTGAAAGCTCACTTGAAAGTCTGGGTCAGAAGCATCAACTGCACCATCACGGTTATCATCCCAAGTTATTGAGATTGTGTATATTAAGCCGGAAATAGTTATTGTGCCAACACCACTCGGTAAAGTGTCAGTGATGGTAAGATTCCATTCATATAAGTCATCCTCAGCCATTTGTGTGGATGAGCACCCACCTGCAGTACATCCATTTTGATTTGTTGCAACCGAAGGAAGCATAAAACTGGTTAAGTAATTATCGACTCCTACTGTATTCGCTCGCATTCTATCTGCAATATCATAAGCTACTTGGGTAGCCTGACTTCTGTGGTAGGCGCTATGATTATTTTTGATGCCAATAGCTTGCATGCCTGCAAGCCCAAGTAAACCAATAGCAAGCACAACTAGAGCTATCAATACTTCTAATAAAGTAAAACCAGACTGTTTGTTTGCTAGGTAGGTATATGAGTGAGGGAAGTTCATCACTAACATCCTGCTAATGTGTCAGAGGATACAGCATGTCTGGCGCGACCAGTATTGGAAATAATGAGACCTTTCCGTTCACTATTTCCACGGTCATCGCATAGTGTAAATGTACCATTTGAGCCACCTTTGGTTAAACCAGAACCTATATAGGTAATTTTATTAGTGGCTGAATTAAATCTAAGGATATTGCCACCGGATAATGCTCCGTGCACACGAATAATTTCATTAGCATCAGGAACAGTATCACTATCAGCATCAATGAATATCGTCCAACCATCATTCCAAACAGCACCATTATTGCTTAAAATAATGACATTCTCGCTTTGCTTAACGGCTTCACTTCTAGCCAAGCTGAGTGATGCGAGCAATTCATTATATTGTGTTGTCATGCGATTATTTTTAATAATATTACTAAAACTAGGCGCAGCAATACTAGCCAAAACTCCTGCTATTACTAGCGTGATCATGAGCTCTATAATAGTAAAACCTTTGTGTTTTAGTGCAAAATCATTCATTCGTTAGCCTAGTTATAGGTATTCCACATTGAGGGTATATCTATTAGTAATGTTATGTAAAGCGAAGGGTGACTATAAATATGATATGTATCACACTTCTGTTATTTGTAGTGAATACGCTAGCTATTTATCTTAGGGCTTGAAACCAAAGGTTGTTTCAAATCGCTCGTTAAATTGCTCTATTGTAAAAGTATGATTTTGTGTGCCATGTTGTTCGATTTTTATCGCACCTAGTAATGAAGCAATTCGCCCCGTGGTTTCCCAGTCTTTTCCATGCAAAATACCGTGCAGTAATCCTGCACGATAGGCATCACCACAACCTGTAGGGTCGGCTAAAGTTTCTGTTTTAACACATGGAATATCAATACGTTTTCCATCGGTATAAATATGTGAGCCTTCTCCACCACGGGTGATAATTAGCGCTTCAACGTATTCCGCTAGTTCATGAGGGGATAAGCCTGTACGATCTTGAAATAATTGCGCTTCATAATCATTTAAGGCGATATAAGTGGCTTGTTTGGCAAAAGTGAGTAAATCATCGCCATCAAACATAGGCAAGCCTTGACCCGGGTCGAAAATAAAAGGAATACCTGCTTGGTGTAATTGTTGAGCATGTTGAATCATGCCATCACGACCATCTGGTGACACAATCGCAACTTTTATATCATTGGCTTCACTGATGTGGGTTTCGTGGGCCAAGTTCATTGCGCCTGGGTGAAATGCTGTGATTTGGTTATCATCCATGTCTGTAGTAATAAAAGCTTGGGCAGTATAATTACCTTTTTTGGTATGAACATGGCGGCGGTTAATGTGATGTTTGTCCATCCAGGTGGCATAGCTGGCAAAGTCACTACCTACGGTTCCCATCGGGATAGGATTATCGCCTAGTAGTTTTAAATTATAAGCAATGTTGCCAGCACAACCTCCAAATTCCCGGCGTAAGTTAGGTACCAAGAATGAGACGTTCAGCATGTGTACTTTGTCGGGCAAAATATGATTTTTAAATTGGTCGGGAAACACCATAATGGTGTCATATGCAAAAGAGCCACAGATTAAAGCTGACATAGGGTTATCCTCTTTGTGTATTTAATTGAATTGAATTGGCAGTAATAGATAGTTTGCCATTGAGAAAATCTTGTAAATGATGACCTACTATTTCATTGCGCCATCCCTGCAAAATAGCTAATTTGGTTTCACCACCGACCATGCGTTCTATCTCTTTACGAGTGGCAACGGCGGCAGGGGCAATAGATTGATCTTCACAATATTTTCTTAGCAATGCCATCAATGCATCAACAACAGCATCTTGTTGACGACTTAAAGCTTGTGGTTTAGTTAAGGTTGGCCAGAGATCTTTATCAGATGTTTTTGCTTGTTTAATCTGGTCTAGAAGGATTTGGCCATTACGCTCAATTGTGCGTTGTTCGAGCCCTCTGATAATGCTAAATTTATCAATAGAATCGGGTGCCAGTTTAGCAAGATCAATCAATATGTCGTCTTTTAGTATCCAACGTCGTGGTTTATCAGCTTTTATTGCATGGTGTTCGCGCCATGCAGCAAGCCGTTGCAGTATGGCTAATTGAACACCTTTTAAGCGGCCAACACCTTTGACTTTCCGCCAAATATTGTTGGGCTCAGGTTTATAAGTATCAGTATTGGTCAAAATAGCAAAATCTTCATTCAGCCAGTGAGTACGATTTTTTTCGGAAAGTTGTTGGCAAAGTAGTTTATAAACATCACGTAAATATCGAACATCATCAGCAGCATAGTCAATTTGTGCTTGTTCTAGAGGACGTTTAGTCCAGTCGGTTCGAGAGTGCGCTTTATCAAGATCAACATTGATGCATTGTTTGACTAAATTACCGTAACCAATTTGATCGCCATAGCCTAATACTGTTGCCGCTAACTGGGTGTCAAATACATTGGTCGGCACGGCGCCACAAAGTAGATAAAATAATTCTAGATCTTGGCGTGCTGCATGGAAAACAATAGTGATATTTGGATTATAAATAATATCTAAAAGAGGTTGTAAGTCAGACAAAGCGATAGGATCAATGCAGGCAATATGATTGTCTGTTGCCACTTGAATTAAGCAGAGCTGAGGATAGTAGGTTTTTTCGCGTAAAAATTCAGTGTCAACTGTTATCCATGTCGTCTCAGATATCAGCTGGCAAAAACGAATTAATTCAGCTTTAGTATCAATGTATTCAATGGTCATTTTAGCTATCTGTAAAATTAAAGAAAACAGTATAACGAGGTTTTAATGGAAACTCATCGCCTTTGGACAAGATTAATCATTGTACTAATCGCTTCAATAATAATTTCAGGTTGCTGCTGAGGAATATCATGTCCACTGTGATGAGCAAAAATATGTTGACTGAGAGGTGATAAGTGAGTCAGATCTTGTTGTAATTCTATCCAGATTTTTTCCCGTTGTTGCGCTTTGGCATTGCCAGACCATTCCGGTTTTCCGCGACTGATGACGATCAATGGCACGGTTGGAATGTGGCCAAAACGTTGCACCTGACGTGAACTCTCATACAAAGCAGCAATTTCTTCACCAGCCGTTCTATAGGCATGATCACGTAATAGCTGGTGCTTATTCTTGTCTGAGCTATTAGGTGTTTGTATGGGGGTAATAACAATATTACGGCGACCTTTATAAGGGGGCGGTAATTTTATATTTAATCGCTCATATTGTCGTTCATGAGAGGACTCAACAAGTATTAAGCCAGCAATATCATTGGGATGTGATGCGGCAAATAAGCGAAGATTAAAACCGCCAAATGAATGGCCTACCAATATATAAGGCGGAGGGATTTTTGCCGCCTGAAGAAGTAAGCCTAGTTCATAGGCAATACGCCTACTATTGCGAGGCCTAGGGCCATAGTCACTCCAGCCATAACCTGCCCGGTCATATAGGCATGTTCGGGTTAATTGAGATGATTGCTGAAGAATGATTTGCCAATCGGAGGAGTCATCACCTAGCCCGGTATCAATGATAGTCGTAGGTTTGCCTTCCCCCATACATTGAATATGGAGTCGATAGCCACCAATATCGTATCTATCTCCTGGTGTTGGGGGCATTTCAGCAGCGGACGAAAAGGTTATTTCCCCTCCCCATAAAACGATTATTGAAATCAAAACTACCGGCAGATTCATCTATAGGCGCCACATTTAGTATTTGTATTTTGACGCTTCAAATATTTGAAAGTTTCAACTAGATTGAAGCTGTCCTATTTTTGTTTCAATATCTTGTTGTGAAAAAGGCCAGTTTAGTTCGCTGTTGTCATCAAATTTTATGACAGGAATTGTCGTGCCATATAGCCTGACTAAGTTATCATTATCGCCAATTTCTATTGGGTTAATTGTTAATTTATGGTGGTTTAATATTTCATTTAGCAGGTTGTCAGCTAGGTCACAAAGGTGACAACCTGCCGTAGTGTAGAGCGTAATTGAAATCATTTTTCCAATAATCTGGGCATCAGCTCAACAAAATTACAAGGACGATGGCGAATATCAAGCTGCTCTTGCAAGATATCATCCCAAGCTGTTTTGCAGGCACCTGAAGATCCTGGCAGGCAGAAAATAAAGGTACCGTTAGCTACACCCCCTAAAGCACGCGATTGAATAGTAGAGGTGCGAATATCTTGATAGGAAATTTGGCGAAATAATTCACCAAAACCTTCGATTTCTTTATCAAATAAAACTTTTATCGCTTCTGGAGTGCCATCACGGCCTGTTAATCCCGTCCCCCCTGTGGTGATGATGGCCTGAACCTCCGCCTTTGCAATCCACTGTGAAGTAACCGCTCTTATCTGATACATATCATCAATAACGATTTGTTGGTCTGCTAGTTGATGGCCTGCCGCTAAAATACGCTCACGGAGAACTTTTCCAGAGGTATCGTTTTCTATAGTACGTGTATCAGAAATAGTCAGTAGGGCAATGTTGACTGGAATAAACTGTGTTTCCATGACGTGTTTCTCAGTAAAATATTATAAGATCAGTATAGTCAGCAAAATGACTTAGATCTAGCATTGAGTTTAATTATCAAGAACGGGAGTACTTGAAGTGAAAAAATTAATATTAGTTGCCGTAACGGTTGCATTGATCAGTGGTTGTGCGACGACGGATGATCCTAACCAAAAAACAAAAATAGGTGCAGCTGTAGGTGCTGTTGTGGGTGCTGTACTGGGACATGCCGTTGAAAATGATAAAGGCGGCATCATTGTCGGCGCTGCAGTAGGTGCAGCAGCAGGAGCTGGTATTGGTCATTATATGGATAATCAGCAAAAAGAAATGGAAGCAGCGCTAGCAGAAGAACAAGACCGTCATGATTTAGAAATTCAAAGATTAGAAGATGAAACACTAAAAATTGATATCTCTAGTGAAATATCATTTGATTTTGGCAGTGCGGCACTAAAACCAGCTTTTATGCCTACATTGCAAAAAGTAGCTAATATTTTAGTACGTTATCCACGAACAGTCATACATGTGGTAGGACATACCGACAGTGTCGGCTCAGAGAGTTATAATATGGAACTTTCTCGCCATCGCGCTCAATCTGTGATCAATTATTTTGTATTACAAGATATATCTCAAAGTCGATTGGTTACCGTTGGGCGAGGTGAGCATGAACCTAGAGCAAGCAATGAGACAGAAGCTGGCCGCCAATTAAATCGTCGAGTAGAAATTTATGTCAAACCAGTCATTGAAGGACAAGAGGCCGAAGCCTACCAAACACCGCAAAGCAAACAAATCTGAAGCCAGTAATTCAAGTCGGGATGATTTGATTTTTGGTTTGCATGCAATACAGGCAGCACTTGAGTTGCCTGTCACGCGGGTGTTGGAAATTTGGTTAGCTGACGAACGAGAAGATGCCCGCATCACAGCCTTGGTTAAGGCGGCTAAGCAGCATGGAATTACAGCTAAAAAACTGGCAAAAGATGAGTTGGATGAGCTGATGCCTGATGTCCGGCATCAAGGCAGCATTGCACGTTGTCGGCCTTTAGCGAATCTGGATGAAGCTGATTTATATAAATTACTTGATGATTTGAATGAATCGCCATTTTTACTTATTTTAGATGGTGTCCAAGACCCTCATAATTTAGGGGCATGTATGAGAACGGCAGAAGCTGCTGGAGTACACGCAGTGATTGCGCCTAAAGATCGTGCTTCCAGTTTAACCGGTACTGCCTTAAAAGTATCTAGCGGTGCAGCGGAGCGATTACCTTTTATTCAAGTCACTAATTTAGCGCGTGTTTTGCGCGATTTGCAGCAAAGAGGCATTTGGCTGGTGGGCACATCGGGTGAGAGTGAAACCGCTCTTTTTGCTGCTGATTTAAAAGGGCCCTTAGCCATTATCTTGGGCGCTGAAGGTCGTGGTATTCGTCGTTTAACAAGAGAGCACTGCGATCAAGTGATATATATTCCCATGCAAGGTGGGGCCGAGAGTTTGAATGTATCCGTGGCTGCTGGCGTATGTTTATTTGAAGCTGGTCGACAACGTAATTTGTGATTTATCAATAAAGTATCGTAAAATGTCGGATTACCTTAGAGAGAATTAGGTAATACTCCTTGCCTTTTTGTAATAATTACGACGAGGCTGTTCAAACCGTGAGGAGCTCTAATGAGACATTACGAAATTGTGTTTCTGGTCCACCCTGACCAGAGCGAGCAAGTGCCTGCGATGATTGAAAAATATCAGCAGATTTTTACTAGCAAAGAGGGTGTAGTACACCGTATGGAAGACTGGGGTCGTCGCCAATTGGCATACCCAATCAATAAAATACATAAAGCACACTATATTTTGATGAACGTTGAATGTGACGTAGAGCAATTGAATGAATTGACAACTGCTTTTCGTTTCAATGATGCCGTTATTCGTCATCTTGTTGTTAGTTGTGATGAGGCTGTGACTGAGCCATCACCCATGATGCGTAAAGACGAAGATGAAAGACCTCGTCGCTCTCGCGATTAATCACCTTAGGAGATAATAATGGCACGTTTTTTTAGACGTAGAAAATTTTGTCGCTTCACCTCTGAAGGTGTTAAGCAAATTGATTATAAAGATGTAAATTTACTGAAAAACTATATTACTGAAACAGGAAAAATTGTTCCTAGCCGTATTACAGGTACTAAAGCACGCTATCAGCGTCAACTTGCTACTTGTGTGAAACGTGCGCGTTTCTTAGCTTTGATCCCTTACTGTGATATGCATAAGTAAGTAATAGGTTTTGTTCAAAACATCTTGTGAAAAGATAAAGTAAAGAAAGCATGTTACGTGGAATTGCAGATTTTGCGGTACAAGGCCGATGGCAAGCAGCCATTGCGGCAGCATTACTTTCGATTGCAGCTTTAATGTTGCCACCACTGACCTATTTAGCCAGTGGTGTAATTGCTCTCACTACATTGCGTATGGGGCCAAAAGAAGGAATAAATGTTGTAGCGGCAATTACAATCCTGTTTACATTAGTAGCGGGGTTGTTGCTGGGACAATATTTAATTTCTGGGTTGTTTTTGTTATTGAGCTGGTTACCTGTGTTAGGTGCAGCGTTAATATTAGGTTATACCCGGTCACTGGCTGCAAGTTTATTAGCAGTAGGCGGTTTGGGCATATTGTTAGTATTAGGCACCCATTTGGTATTGGCCGATCCAGTAGCATGGTGGCAACAAATATTAGCGCCTTTTATGGAAAGGTTGGTTCAACAGCAAAATTGGGAGTTGGATCAAACGCAAATGCAAACGCTAATATCTGGTTTGTCGGGCATGATGACCGGCTTGTTTGCTGCTAGTCTCAGTATTAATGTGCTGTTAGGATTATTGATTGGCAGAGCATGGCAAGCCAAATTATTTAATCCGGGTGGTTTTGCTGACGAGTTTTGTCAATTGAGACTTGGTAAAGCTGCAGCATTGTTAGCTATTGTATTGATGATGATAGAAATATCACCATTAAAGGCAGGGCTTACTGTGCTGGTGGATTGTTTGCCCGTAGTTTTGGTGATCTTTGCATTGCAAGGATTGTCAGTGATACATGCTATTGTGAAGCAGCAACAAAAACATAAATTCTGGCTAGTAGCCGTTTATGTACTATTAGTGGTAGTCATGCCGCAAATGGTTGTTTTACTCGCAATGATAGGTGTTTTGGAACAGTGGTTTAATTTTCGTCGGCATTCAGTGAAATGAGACGAGTGACTTGAAAAGCAGTTTTATACTGCGAATGAGGATAGAACGATGCAAGTAATTTTGCTAGAGAAAGTACAGAAACTGGGCAACTTAGGTGATGAAGTATCAGTTAAATCTGGCTTTGGACGTAATTTCTTGGTACCAACAGGTAAAGCTTTACCTGCCAATAAAAACAATAGAGAAGTGTTTGAGGCTCGTCGTGCAGAACTTGAAGCAACTGCAGCTAAGTTGCAAGCGGAAGCTGAACAACGTAAAGAAAAATTGGTGGCTGCTGGTGATGTTAACATCATGGCAAACGCGGGTATTGAAGGTAAGTTGTTTGGTTCAATTGGCGCGACAGATATTGCTGATCTATTAAATGAAGCAGGTGCCAATATTGAGCGCAATGAAGTGCGACTTCCTAGTGGTCCATTACGCCACACGGGTGAATATAACATTGATATTCAATTACATTCAGATGTAGTTGTTAGCGTAAAAGTCAATGTCACCTCTGAAGCTCAACTTCAGGCGCAGGCACAAGCTTCTGAAGCTCAACAAGCAAAAGCAGTAGCGTTAGAAGAAGCTGAAGCTATTGCTAAAGAACAAGAAGAAGCGTAGAAACAAAAATAATGGGGTCGCATTTTAGTGCGACTCCATTTATTATTACCCTACTTAGCTAAGTCGTGAAAATGATTTAGCTGTCTAATTAATGGGTTTGAATACTTAGGTGACTGCTGTGGAAGATTTAACATATCCTGATGCTTACAAGGATACAGCCACAGAGGCATTGAAGGTTCCTCCTCATTCTATTGAAGCCGAGCAATCTGTGCTGGGCGGTCTTATGCTTGATAATCGTAGTTGGGAGAAAGTGGCTGACTTATTAGTTGAGCATGACTTTTATCGCCATAATCACCAGCTGATCTTCCGAGCAATTTCCGAACTGTTTGAGCAATCACAACCTGTAGATGTTATTACCCTTGCTGAGTGGTTAGATAAGCGTAATGAGCTTAGTTCTGTGGGTGAATTAGCCTATTTAGGTGTGCTAGCTAATAATACGCCAAGTGCGGCTAATATAGTGGCTTACGCCTCTATCGTGCGTGAGCGATCTGTTTTACGGCAATTAATTGCTATCGGTACCTCTATTTCTAATGTTGCTTTTAATCCTGAAGGTCGAAGCAGTGAAGAGATGTTGGATCTGGCTGAGCGACAAGTATTTGATATTGCAGAACAAGGTGCTAAACGAGGCGGCGGTTTTATTCAGGTTAAAGAAGTACTAAGCAGGGTTGTTGATCGTATTGATACGTTGTTTGAACAAGATAGCCCAATCACTGGTTTATCCACGGGGTTTACTGATTTTGATATGCAAACGTCAGGGTTACAGCCAGCTGATTTAGTCATTGTAGCCGGACGACCATCGATGGGTAAAACAACCTTTGCAATGAATCTCGCTGAGAATGCAGCAATTAAAAGTAAACAACCAGTGGCCGTGTTCAGCATGGAAATGCCAGCAGATTCATTGGCAATGCGTATGTTGTCATCGTTAGGACAAATTGATCAGCAYCGCTTGCGTACAGGACGGCTAAATGATGATGATTGGCCCCGACTAACATCAGCGATCGCATTACTGAATGAAGCCCCTTTATTTATTGATGACACACCTGCGCTGACTGTCACAGAACTACGTGCAAGAGCACGCCGTTTAAAGCGTGAACATGGTTTAAGCTTGATTGTTATCGATTACATTCAGCTTATGCAGGGAAGTGCGGGTGCTAGTGAAAATAGAGCGACGGAAATTTCTGAAATTTCTCGATCATTAAAGGCCTTAGGTAAAGAGCTCAATGTGCCTGTTGTTGCCTTGTCTCAGTTGAACCGTAGCTTAGAGCAAAGACCGAATAAACGCCCAGTGATGTCAGATTTACGTGAATCTGGTGCGATCGAACAAGATGCTGATTTAATTGTGTTTATTTATCGTGATGAAGTCTATAACGAAGATTCACCAGAAAAAGGTAAGGCAGAAATCATTATTGCTAAGCAACGGAATGGTCCGATTGGTACTGTAGCATTGACCTTTCAAGGTAAATATACTCGCTTTGAAAACTTTGCTTTTAATAATTATGATGATTATGGTGATGAGTAGTTGTGCCGTCCTATCCTGTTGCAAATATTGATCTAACAGCGCTGCAATATAACCTACAGCGGGTTAAACAACTGGCACCTCAAAGCCGAGTGATGTCGGTGATTAAAGCTAATGCCTATGGCCATGGACTGGTACAAGTAGCGCAAGCCATACCAGGCAGTGATGCTTTTGCGGTGGCACGGTTATCCGAAGCGCTCAGGTTACGTGAAGCAGGGATCCAGCAGCCTATTGTTTTACTAGAAGGTGTCAGCTCCGAAGATGAGCTGCAAACAGCAGCTGAAAAATCTTTATCCATTGTTTTTCATCACTTATCACAGCTTGAATTACTCACTAAAGCACCGCTGAGTCAGCCATTAGCATTTTGCTGGTTAATGGTCGATACCGGCATGCAGCGTTTGGGTATTGATGCTGCACATGTTGACCAAGCGTTACAAGGACTATCTCAGAGCGAAAATATCATAGGTCCCGTTGGGTTAATGAGTCATTTTGCCAATGCTGATTTAGTCAATGACTCTCGAAATCAACAACAGTTAAACAAAATATTGATCTGTGCAAAAAACGATAACGCAGTAGCAATAAGCATGGCTAATTCTGCTGCGATTTTATCTTTCTCCGGTAGTCATGGTGATTGGGTGCGTCCAGGGCTAATGCTTTATGGGGTTTCTCCCTTTGAGGGACAATCAGCCCGTAATTTAGATTTGAAACCTGTGATGACATTAACGTCTAGATTAATTTCTATTCAGCAAGTTAAAGCTGGGGAACAAGTTGGTTATGGCGGTGATTGGGTTGCACAAAGAGAAGTGTGTGTTGGCATTGTTAGCATAGGATATGGTGATGGCTATAGTCGGCAATTATCTAATGTTGGCTCGGTCATGATAAATAATAAAACAGCCTCAGTTCTGGGTAGAGTATCAATGGATATGATTGCTGTTGATTTGTCAGATATCAATACTGTTTCAATAGGTAGTGAAGTGATACTTTGGGGAAATGAATCGTTAGCTGTTGAAGACGTTGCGAAGCAGGCTAAAACGATCCCTTATGAATTGTTATGTCAGATCAGTGAGCGGGTAAAACGAGAGTATCAGCGTGGCTAAAGCAAAACGAGTCTATAGTTGTAAAGAATGTGGTGCACAAACACCACAATGGGCTGGTCGTTGTGCTGATTGTGGTGCATGGAATAGTTTGTCAGAAGAGATCCCAGTATCTTCGTCGGCAACAAGTCAGGCCGTTATCAGCCGCCATAGTGGTTATGCTGGCGCGCAAAAAAGTGAAGTTCAAGCTTTAAGTGAAGTAAGCTCCGAACAAGCTATTCGATGGACAACCGGACTAGAAGAGCTTGATCGTGTGTTGGGTGGCGGTCTTGTTACGGGTTCGGTGGTACTGATTGGTGGTGACCCGGGAATAGGTAAGTCCACATTGCTATTACAAGCGATGGCGATGATGGCTAAAGCCAGTGGCGTTAACCCTCTATATGTGAGTGGTGAAGAATCGCTGCAACAAATACGTTTACGGGCCGAGCGCTTGCAATTAGAGCAGGCGCCGTTAGATTTACTGGCAGAAACTCATGTAGAACAAATGATTGCAACGGCACATAGCCGTAGGCCACAAGTCATGGTGATTGATTCTATTCAAACTGTATTTACGGAATTACTACAATCTGCACCAGGTACCGTTGCTCAAGTGCGTGAAAGTGCTGCACAATTAGTACGATTTGCTAAATCAAGTGGCACAACATTGATTTTAGTGGGGCATGTGACTAAACAAGGTGCGTTAGCGGGCCCTCGTGTATTAGAGCATATGGTCGATACAGTATTGTATTTTGAGGGTGATACTTCAACAAGGTTCAGAATTTTGCGAGCGGTTAAAAATCGTTTCGGGGCGATTAATGAATTAGGTGTTTTTGCCATGACTGAATTAGGCTTGAAGGAAGTTAGTAATCCTTCGGCTATCTTTTTGTCTCGTGGTGAAGAAGCCCTGGCAGGTAGTGTTGTTACAGTTATAAGGGAAGGCAGCCGACCAATGTTAGTGGAGGTGCAAGCCTTAGTCGACGATAGTCCTTTAGGTAATCCACGGCGTGTCTCGGTTGGACTAGAACAAAATCGATTAGCGATGTTGTTGGCTATTTTACACCGACATGGTGGCATTACCTGTGGTGATCAAGATGTCTTTATAAATGTTGTTGGTGGGGTGAAGCTGAGTGAGACAGGTGCTGATTTGGCTGTATTAGCGGCAGTATTATCCAGCCTAAGAAATAAGCCGATCCCTCGTGATTGGATATTATTTGGTGAGGTTGGTTTAACCGGTGAAATCAGGCCTGTTCAAGCGGGAGAAGAGCGTATTCGTGATGCTGCTAAACATGGATTTACATATGCTATTGTGCCAGCAGCTAATGCACCTCGACAAGCGATTAAAGGTATTAAGGTAATACCTGTTCGTCATTTATCCGACGCGATTAACGCACTCAATTAGCTAATTAGGGCTGATAATTCACGGTGTAATAATGCATCATCACCTAAGTTAAGTTCAATGAGTCGCTTAAGATGAGTGATGCTATCTAAGTCAATATGTTGGCAAAGAAAGCCAACAGATTTCTCATCAATATGGGCAACCGTTGTTTCCATTTTGATCACAGGATTGGCATTTTCAAGTAATAAATCGATATTGAACGGTTCATCAAGTTGTCCGCGCCACCCTGCTGGTTTGACAATAAGGATCCCTTTAAGTGAAACATCTAATACTTCACAATTTAAGTGTAATTCACCTTTTACTGTATTTATATGTGCGTAAGCATCAAATGGAATACGACTAAAACGGCGGCGTTCGACAGTGTTGTTATTGGGCATGATAAGCTCCATGATGTTGTACACTGATATTAACATTGATTAGCTGAAAAGGAGTAGGAGATGTTATGGATTAAGGCCTTCCATATCATTTGTGTGGTGACGTGGTTTGCTGCATTATTTTATTTGCCGCGACTATTTGTCTATCACGCAATGTGTGAAGATACGGCCGGGAACGAGCGTTTTAAGATAATGGAGCGTAAATTATACCTTGGAATTATGACGCCTAGCGCCCTATTAACGCTAATTTTGGGTGGATGGTTGCTGAGTTTTTATTCTATGGAGCAAATTGCACAGATGCATTGGCTCCATGCAAAATTGATATTGGTGGCTATATTATTTATATACCATGGATATTGCGGGAAATTGGTGAAACAATTTTCAGCCGATGCTAATCAGCGATCGCATGTTTTTTATCGGTGGTTTAATGAATTACCCGTTTTTGTCTTGGTTTCAGTGATTATCTTAGTGGTCGTAAAACCATTTTAAATAACCAAAAGCAATGGGTCACTGTAGATAATGACCCATGGCTAGTCAAAACCTAGTCGTTGTATTCAAATATTTTGATAACACGTTGCACACCGGCTGATTGAGTGACAATCGTGACTGCTTTATCCGCTTCTGCATGGCTGACAACACCCATTAAGTAAACAATACCATGTTCGGTTACTACTTTGATGTAGAAAGGATCGATGCCTTTTTCTAACGCTAATTTAGTTTTGATTTTTGATGTGATCCAGGTATCACTAGTACGTGATGGCAGGGCACTAGGTGCAGCGATAATTAATTCATTGTGGATGCGGCGGACTTTATTAATGGCTTTAACTTCAGCAGTAATTTTTTGTTTTAACTGTTCAGTTAATGTTTCGCCGGTGATTAAAACAATACCGTTATAACTGGTTACGTTTATATGACTTTGGTCGTATATTTCTTTGTTATTAAATAACGTATACGATGCTTTAAATTCGATACCTTGATCATCAATAACTGCACCAGCTGAACGACGGTCATGGGCCACAGAAACGCCTGTTGCAGCACCGGTAATGACCGCTGTCGCACAACCCTGTAATACAATAATAGGCAGGATAAATAATAAAAGAAATTTGAGTTTTGACATGGTCATATCCTATATAGATTACAGTTAAAGTATTTATTATCGCTGCCTATAGGCTGCTTGGCTACTATTTTAATAGTGATTGAGACTTTTAAAGTAGTAGAAAGGTTTCATTGTATTAATTAATTTGGAATGCATTCTTAACCCAGGAGATATTAATAGACTCTTTAATGGGATTTATAGCTACGACATCAAAGCGATATTGTGAATATTCAGCAGGGTGTTGCTGAAGATAAAATTCGGCAGTATGAATAATTCGAGACTGCTTGGTGTGGTTAACACTTTCTAATGCACTGCCATATTTTGCTGATCGCCGATAACGTACTTCAATAAAAACAAGTGTGTCTTGATCGATCATAATTAAATCAATTTCACCTCGGCGACAATGATAATTTTGACGGACAAGATTGAGACCATATTGTTCAAGGTAGGCTAAAGCGGATAGTTCAGCCTGTGCACCAATCTGTTGATTCGACATCACTGAATTATAGTGTCAGAGACGGAGGGTAATTGCTCTATTTTTCCTTGTTTAAATATAGCCCATGGTGTTTGTCGACTAATATGGCCTATTTCGTTGATAGACAATTGGCCTGTTGCTCCGAAAAACAGCAGTGATGGTGAGCGACTCAAACCATTCAATTCTGGAATTAATCGGTAAGCGTCAACGCCAAGCGCATAAAGTTTGATCATACGGTTAAAATTCTCGGAAGGTTGATTCTGTAATGCAATATAAGCTGGATCTGATAGCGCTAAACTACTGAAAATCCAGGGAATAGCATTGATTGTCAGTCCATTAAGATCAATGTCTTGTCGACTGTTTTCTTGGCCGCTATAGGCATGAGAAGTCGCTATAACGGGTATTGCTCCAGCACGATGAAATTTTAGTTGGGGCAATATTTGGCGTGCTTTTAATGGCCGAGCAACTAGGAAAAGAAAATCTATATCTTGTCGACGACGCGGTTCAAATTGTAATGAGACGCCTAAAGATTGCTTTAATGTGCGGTAACGCTGCTTGCTGGCTTCAAGCGATAATAGTGGTGTTATATTACTTGAGAAATCACTATCTGATGTATTGTAATGAGTACTGCCGAGTAATACACCCCCATTATCCAACCACTGTTGGTTAAATGCTGAGCTGATTCGGTTACCCCACGCACTCTTAGGCGCTAGAGCGATAACACGATGATAACCTTGTGCTGTTGCATAATTGGCTGCTGCAATGGCATCATCTTCAGGAGCAAGACCAAATTGAAACAGATTGGCGTGTTGATAATTGGCTAGACGGTTTAAAGCCAATACAGGGATAGGTAGTTCATCCGCTTCTGCCAATATACGGACAGCTTCTTTATCTAGTGGGCCGATGACTAAGCTTGCATTTTGATCAATAGCTTTTTGATATTGTTGCAATACATTACTAAAGCCAGATTGTTTATTTGTTTCTACAGCAAAAAAATGTAATCTGGCTGATGATTGACTACTAAAATGTGCTGCAATAATACCTTGTTTTATAGCATTGGCTGCTGCTGCATAAGGGCCAGACCCAGGTAATAAAATAGCAATATTTTCTAGTTGCTGGGGTATTCTTGTCCCACTTTCTAATTGTGATTCATACAATGATGGATTTGCGGGATGATTTGGATAATTGCGTTGCCAATCTTCTAATGCGACAACAAGTGCTTCAGGGTTTGCTAGATAATTATTAATGGTATATGCCAAAGCAAACCAGCCACTATCAATAGAAGGTGCTATCCCAGGGTTAAATAAATCTAAGGCTTGGGGTGTTAAAGAGGTGAGTGCTTGCCATAAGGCTTGTTGGTTTTCATCAATGGATTGCGCATCAGATAACAACTCGGTTAGAGCAAGATGAGCATTTGCTTTTTCTAACCAGTTTTCAGTAATTTCATAAGCACGAATTTTAAGTTCTAAGGCTGTTTTATATTGAGAAGATGTTGCATCTTCTAGGTTAAAAGGGTCTAAAATCACTAAGGCTTGCTCAGCATTTGATTGTGATACAGCAATATCAGCTTCCAATATGGCGACATCAAGCTGTTGGGAGGCACCAAGCAGCGTCTTATCTAAATTTGTTAGTGAAGCAAGGGCCTTATCAAAGTGATTCAATTGCCGGTGAGCATGAGCGGCTCGGAGATAATATTGCGCTTGTTCTACGCCTCTAGTTGTTTGCGCTAATTCATCATATAGCTGTGCAGCTGTTAAATAATTACCAGATTGCTCGGCTTCCATAGCTTGCTGAGCAGCTGCATTATCTGGTTTGATAACCATCGTTTGGCTGCTTGGTCCACAAGCACTGAGCAGTAAAATAATTAAAGCTAAAAATAATAGATAAAGTCGTTGTGTCATAGCTTTGGCAATCTATGTGAAAACATTAAAGGAAACATATTACCTGTTCGCGTATATTACGGCTAGAACTGTATCTATGAATTGATGATAAAAAACATGTCAGAAAACCAAGTTGCCTGCCTTTATATTGTTGCTACCCCTATTGGCAATTTATCTGATATGTCGATACGAGCAATTGAAATCTTGCAGCAAGTGGCCGTTATTGCTGCAGAAGACACACGCCATAGTGGCTACCTGTTACAGCAGTATTCAGTTTCAACACCGACAATTTCGTTACATGAACATAATGAACAACAACGTAGCGAAGTTCTGTTGTCCAGATTACAGCAAGGGGAGTCGGTGGCGCTTATTAGTGATGCAGGCACACCTTTAATTAGCGATCCAGGCTACAGATTAGTTTCACTGGTAAAACAACATGGGATTCGTGTTGTTCCGATCCCGGGTAGTTGCGCTCTCATTGCCGCTTTATCTTCTTCTGGATTGCCATCCGACAGTTTTGCTTTTGAAGGTTTTTTACCTCCTAAACTAGTAGCAAGGCAACAAGCCTTGAAAAATTTAGCCAATGAAGGCCGAACATTGATCTTTTATGAAAGCCCAAAACGCTTGCGAGCAACATTGGCTGATATGGTTGAAATTTTTGGTCAAGATCGTCAAGTATGTTTGGCACGAGAACTGACAAAAATACATGAAACAATTGTCACCAAACCGGTGGCTGCATTACTTGATTGGGTAACAAATGATCATTTTCAACAAAAAGGTGAATGTGTAATATTAGTTGAAGGTGCACCACCACAAGATAAAGATGATATAGAAATTAATCGTATATTGAGCTTATTATTGACTGAATTATCTGTGAAAAAAGCGTCAGCTATGGCCGCTTCACTACTAGGCGTCAGTAAAAACAGAGCTTACGATATGGCATTAAAACTTCAGCAAAAGTAATCATTCTGAGGTAACATCTTATCTGAGATGGCCAGACAATCGCGCTTTTAGCTTAGCTATTTGTGAGGAAAGTCCGGGCTCCAATGGGCAGGGTGCCAGATAACATCTGGGAGGCGTGAGCCTACGGAAAGTGCCACAGAAAATATACCGCCTATAATTTAGTTTGTAGGTAAGGTTGAAATGGTGCGGTAAGAGCGCACCGCGCGACTGGCAACAGTCGTGGCAGGGTAAACCCCACCTGGAGCAAGACCAAATAGAAGAGCAGTTTGCATGCAAACAGATACGGCCCGTATTGTTCTTGGGTAGGTTGCTTGAGGCAAGTAGTGATGCTTGTCCCAGATGAATGATTGTTCTCGACAGAACCCGGCTTATCGGCCATCTCAAATTTATTTTTTTGTATTGTCAGTATGGATAGCATGTCAGAATAGATTATAAAGTCATTTTTAAAATTTAATTACTAAGTAGAACTTTTAATGAAGACACTTGACTATCAGACTACACCAGAAATACAAAAGGTGATTGCTGCTGTTGCTCGAACAGAAGATGTGAAGTTTTCATCTGATGGAAAGTATTTTGCAATTGTTGATTTTACTAAGAATAAAGTCCATATATTTGAAATAAAAATAGCAGACAGTAGCCTTCAACAAAAATTAGAGATAGTCAGTTGTGTAACGATTAGTTCTGAACATTTAAAACGACCTCATGGTTTAATTTTTGTTGGCGATAAGCACTTTTTAGTAGCGAATAGAGCTGGCGATATTACTATCTTTAAATTTCCTGAGGCATTTTCAGGCCAAACTGACATAAATTTAATGCCTGTTAGGTTTGTCAGAGGAAGACGTTTTTATGGAAAGATAAGCAGTCCAGGCTCTATTGGCTGCTATCAAATAGGTGAGAATAGTTATCGATTATTAGTGTTAAACAATTACTTACATACTATTGTAGGGTTTGATATTAAAATATCGGAGAAGATTCAAATAAAAAATAGGGGAGTACTGATAAAAAAAGGGTTAGACATCCCTGATGGCATTAGTATTAGCCCGAATAAAAAATGGGCAGCAGTCAGTAATCACTACACTGGATCAGTTTTGATATATCGACTATCACCCTTTCTGAATAGATTTACTTCAGCTGCTGGAACATTAATTGATATTGCATACCCTCATGGTCTCCGTTTTTCAGCTGATGGGAAAAAACTATTTGTTGCTGACGCAGGAAGTCAGTATTTACACGTCTATGAAAGTGATAATGAGGATTGGAGTGGAACACACAAACCACTGAAGTCTATTAAGCTTGTTGATAAAGCGGCATTTTTAAAGGGTAGAATCAATACCGAAGAAGGGGGGCTTAAAGGTCTTGATCTTATAAATAATGATCAATTGCTCGTTACTACAGCCCAACATCAAGTGCTGAAATTTTATGCGGTAAATGCTTTGCTCGATATTCCAATAAGTTCAGTGGAGCAATATCTTGTGAAAGAAAAAATGAAATATTATCGAGCGTTGGAAAAAGGTGTCAGGCCTGAACCTGAAAATGAGTAACTAGAAATTCTAGTGCGACAGTGTTTAGAGCAATTCAAACTGTACCAAAGTACGATATGCAACCTACATCCTTCATGATGTAATACTAATCTACATGTAAGGGTGCTTTATGAACATAAATAAGCTTGATTATCATGCTTCTCCAGAGCTACATCGAGTAATTGCCTCTATAGGGCGTACAGAGGATGTAAAATTTTCAGCTGATGAAAAATTGTTAGCTGTTGTTGATTTTCTCGTTGATAAGGTTCACTTGTTCAAGATATCTCTTGAAAATGATGAGTTATCTCAATCAATCACGTTGTCTCAGTGCATTACTATCAGCTCAGATGATTTTAAAAGACCTCATGGCCTATTTTTTCTCGGATGTGAGCATTTTGTTGTGACCAATAGGGCTGGAGATATCGCTCTATTTAAATGTCCCATCGCAACTGTAGAGGTATCAGAAATCAAGCTAGCACCCATAGCTATATTTAGAGGAAGACGATTTTTAGGGAGAATATATAGTCCTGGCTCAGTGGCCAGTTATCAAATTAGCGATAATGTTCATCGAGTTATGGTCTGTAATAATTATTGGAATACGATTGTATCTTTTACTGTTGAATTGACCGACGGTGTCAGAATAAAAAACAATGGTGTATTAATAAAAAAAGGCTTATCTACTCCTGATGGAATTAGTATTAGCCCTGATCAAAAATGGGTAGCAGTAAGCAATCATGATACGAGTGCTGTTCTTGTTTATCCGTTAACCTCCATATTGAATCGATTTACAGCACCTGCAGGTGTTTTAACTGGTGTTGCATATCCTCATGGTATTAGATTTTCTAATGATGGAAAAAAGCTATTTGTTGCTGATGCTGGAAGACAATATCTACATATATATGAAAGTAGTGATGGATGTTGGGATAAGTCGTTAGAACCTTGGAAATCAATAAAAATGGTTACTGATGATATATTTTCAAAGGCGATAATGACGCCTGAAGAAGGTGGTCTTAAAGGTATAGATATTGCTAATTCTGATAAGCTATTTCTCGCTTCAGCTGAATATCAGGTATTGGATTTTTATGCTGTGAATGAAGTACTTGATGTCCCAATCAGTTCTGTAGAGCAATACATTATTAAAAAAAATATCCAACAAGATCGTGCAATAGGTTAGTTAATTTGAAATGATGTTTTCTCATTTCTATTCTTTGATCGTATCAACTATATTTGAGTAGTCTATGCTGCTGTGAAAGCAGGCTTAAACCCTTCAAATACACAGTTCCGCTAATTATTTTTTTTAAGTCTGCTAGATCTTAATGCGATCTTGTCGAGATAAAAAATAATTCATACGAAATTCAACGCTAAACATCTAGAATCTACTTTAACTTCCAACGCCACTTTTTTGATAAAAAAGTAGTCTTTATTGATCACTAGATCTGATTATTCCCCACATTAACAAAGTTATGCTAAGTCATTGACGATAAAAGAGGATTTTGAGCATTTATATGCTTGACACTGAGTATTGTCACTCATATAGTGTCGATAAGTGGGGAAAAGTGGATCAAAGTGGATCACGATAATTGAGGACTTAATGTGTTTCGAGGCGTAGCAACTTTCAATCTAGATGCAAAAGGACGGATGGCCATTCCAGCTAAGTTCCGCAAGCATCTTGATGTCTGTTGTGAGGGCCGTTTAGTTATCACAATTGATCACTCTGACCATTGTTTACAGTTATATCCTTTGCCTGAATGGGAATTGGTGGAACAAAAATTATCAGCATTACCTAGTTTAAATCCACAAGTACGTCGCTTGAAACGTATGTTATTAGGATATGCCACTGAGTGCGAATTAGATAGTAATGGACGAATTTTATTGCCCGCTAAATTACGAGAGTTTGCTGGGTTGCAAAAAAGCATGGTGATGATTGGTCAAGGCAACAAGTTTGAATTGTGGGATGAGCAAGCTTGGAATACGTTAATGGATGAGTGTGTCGAAGAAGATTTTGATGGCATTTTGCCAACAGAATTAGAAAGCCTTTCAATTTAGGGCCTGAATATGACAGAGAACCATTCAGAACATCTACCAGTTTTGTTAGATGAGACGCTGACTGCCTTGGTAATAGAGGCGGATGGTTTTTATTTGGACGGTACCTTTGGTCGTGGAGGTCATAGCAGAGCTATTCTGAGTCAATTGTCTGAACAAGGACGATTGGTTGGGTTGGATCGTGATCCTGATGCCATAGCCGAAGGTCAAAAATTAGCAAAACAAGATCCCCGATTTAATATTGAGCAAGGTGAGTTTTCACAGTTGTCGACCATTGTGCATGAGCATTTATGGCAAGGTAAAATAAATGGAATACTGCTTGATATCGGTGTTTCGTCTCCCCAACTTGATATAGCACAGCGTGGATTTAGTTTTCAGAAAGATGGTCCGCTTGATATGCGGATGGATCCTACTTCGGGTATTAGTGCCGCAGAATGGTTGGCAACAGCTGATATGGCAGATATAGAGGTAGTCATAAAAACGCTGGGTGAAGAACGTTATGGAAAAAGAATCGCAAGAGCGATAGTAGAGACGCGCGAACATACGCCTATTACGACGACTAAACAATTGGCTACATTGGTTGATAAAGCAAGCCCGTCAAGGGAAAGAAATAAACATCCTGCCACCCGAACATTTCAAGCTATTCGGATCTATATTAATAATGAGTTAGATGAATTAAAGGCAGGCTTAGAGCAAGCATTAGATGTCTTAGCGGTTGGAGGACGTTTAGCGGTTATTAGTTTTCATTCTCTGGAAGATCGGATTGTAAAACGTTTTTTTCGTGATCAAGCTAAAGGTGATGACCTACCTGCATATTTCCCCATTACTGCTGATCAGCTTAATCCCCGTGTGAAGATTATTGGTAAAGCTATTAAAGCGGGTGAGCAGGAGTTGGCAGGCAATCCACGAGCACGTAGTGCCGTGTTACGTATAGTTGAAAAATTAGCATGATTTTTTCTAAGATATTTCAACATGTCCGTATTGATATTCCCGTTGTATTAATGATCTTGGCAGTATTGCTTTCCGCCATTGTGGTTGTTTATGCCAAGCATAGTGGGCGTAGTGAGTTTGTGGCATTACAAAAACTTGAAAATAGAAGAGATCAATTAGAAGAAGAGTGGGGTCGATTACTTTTAGAGCAAAGTACTTGGGCAACGCCTGGCCGAGTGGAGCGTCAAGCACGTAATAAATTGCACATGATCGTGCCAACAGCACAGATGACGATAGTGGTTAAGCCATGAATCGACATCGTAAAAAAACAGTGCACCAGATAGGTGTCTGGCGTTTGAATATAGTACGGTTAGTGTTTATCAGCTTGGTGCTGGCACTGGGGTGGAGGTTAACGGATATACAAGTGCTTAATCCTGATTTTTTACGTGATCAAGGTGATGCTCGTCATATCCGTAAAGTACCTGTGGCAGCTCATCGAGGCATGATATTAGATCGACATGGTGAGCCTTTAGCCATCAGYACCCCGGTACATTCTGTATGGTTAAACCCACAAGAAGTGGATGTTAATTCAGTAAAGTTAAAAAATTTAGCTAAAGCACTTAGTTTGAATATTAAAACAATACAGAAAAAGATTAAGGCAAACCAGCAGCGAGAATTTGTATATTTACAACGCAGAGTATCTCCTGAGTTAGCAAATAAGGTTAGACAACTTAATGTTCATGGTGTGGCATTACAGCGTGAGTATAAGCGTTATTACCCAACTGGCGAAGTTTCTTCCCATATTGTTGGTTTTACAAATATTGATGATGCTGGCCAAGAAGGCTTGGAGTTAACCCATGAAAGTGTATTAAAGGGCATTCCTGGTCTGAAGCGAATGGTACGAGATAGCCGTGGTAATTTTGTCGGTGGTGGAGAACAATTAAAAGCAACAAAATCAGGTCAAAATATTAGTTTGAGCATTGATCTACGATTACAGTATTTAACTTATCAATCATTAAAATCAGCTGTTGCAGAGCACAGAGCACATTCAGGAAGCGCGGTGATTATTGATATTAAGACGGGTGAAATACTAGCGATGGTTAATCAACCGTCGTTTAATCCTAATAATCGGCGAGGATTGAAGTCTAGTGATTATCGTAATCGTGCGGTAACCGATTTATTTGAGCCTGGTTCAATAGTCAAGCCCTTTACGGTAGCGAGTGGTCTAAAATCTGGCAAGTTTGAACCTTCTACAATAATAGATACACACCCGGGTTTATTTAAAGTAAGTGGTCACACTATTAGAGATTTTCGGGATTATGGACAAATTGATGTTGCTACTTTAATTCAAAAATCCAGCAATGTAGCAGCCAGTAAAATGGCACTTGCACTTAAGCCTGAACAGTTATGGCAAGATTTTTCAGCCTTTGGTATGGGAGAGCCTACCGGAGCTTATTTCCCTGGTGAGGCGATGGGTTACTTACCTGATCTTCAAAAATGGCGGAAATTGGATAGAGCTATTTTGGCATATGGTTATGGATTAGCAACATCGGCATTACAGCTTGCTCGTGGATATATGGTGCTGGCTAATGGTGGGATTTTACGACCAGTCAGCTTTGTGAAAACAGCTGAGGCTCCTAGAGGCCGGCGAGTGTTTTCAAGTGATGTAATGAAACAGATCCTGACGATGATGGAGGCTGTTGTGCAACCTGGCGGTACTGCCCAGAAAGCGGCAGTCGCCAATTATACCGTTGCAGGCAAAACAGGTACGGTCAAAAAAGCATCAAAAGGTGGGTATTCAAAGCATCGATATTTGTCATTATTTGCAGGGGTTATTCCTGCGAGCAAACCTAGACTGGCAATGGTGGTGATGATAAATGAACCAAAAGGTGAGCAATATTACGGTGGTTTAATTGCCGCTCCTGTCTTTGCTAAGGTGATGTCTGGAGCAATGCGTTTATTGAACATCCCACCTGATGATTTGCCGATGACGCAATTACAGATGGCTCAAAAATGAATGCTACTAGTAAACACATGAATTCATTGACTGCTTTGCTTGAAGGGCTTGTAGCTGATTTATCCCTTATCGAAGATATTAGTGTGGCAGATATTTCTATAGATAGCCGTAAAGTGAAAAAGTGCTCATTATTTCTATCTCTTGTTAAGGATGAAAAACAGCGTTTTCAGTATTTAGTGCAGGCATTAAATGGTGGCGCTGCAATTGTATTATTTGATGCTCAGCAAACACTCTCATCTCAAGAGAAATTAGCAATAGAAAAGTCAAAAGTAAAGGCTTACTTTATAGCAGATTTATCAGATAAAGCCGGTGAAATTGCTGCACGTTTTTATGACCAACCTTCACAAGAATTAACAGTGATGGCCGTCACTGGAACAAATGGTAAAACGTCAGTTAGCCAGTTTATTGCTCAATCGTTGGAATCATTAGGCTTGGCATGTGGCATTGTTGGTACATTAGGAGTGGGGCGTATAGGTGATTTGAGATTGTCAGGCATGACGACACCTGACCCTGTATCACTACAAGCAGTGCTGGCAGACTTTCACCATCAAGCAATTAAATATGTTGTGATTGAAGCGTCATCACATGCGTTACAGCAGGGAAGATTAAATAGTGTTGCCATTGATGTGGCAGTACTCACTAACTTAAGTCGAGACCATCTTGATTATCATCACAGCATGTCTGATTATGCTCTAGCTAAACAACGCTTGTTTGAATTTACAAGCGTAAAAATAGCGGTGATCAATAATAATGATACTTTTGGTAAACAACTCATAGAGACATTAGCCACAGCAGATATTGAACTTATTACCTATGGTTGTGAAATAGATTCAATAACGAAGCAGAACACGACACTTAATGCAGAAGATATACAGACAACCACTCAAAACATCAGCTTTATTGTAGACAGTAAATGGGGACAAGCCAATATTAACAGCCAGCTGATAGGACGGTTTAATGTTGATAATTTGCTTGCAGCATTTGGCTCATTATTGGCAATAGGTATTGCCTTTAATCAAGCCGGTAAAGCGATTCAGGAGTGTCAATCGGTTGATGGCCGCATGCAGTCTTATGGCGGTGGACAACAACCACAGGTCGTTGTTGATTTTGCACATACCCCCGACGCTTTGGCTCAGGCATTACAAGCGCTTCGGCCACATGTGCTTGCTGATGGCCAATTATGGTGTGTATTTGGTTGTGGTGGAGATAGAGACCAAGGAAAGCGCCCATTAATGGCTGCAAGTGTTGAAGCTTATGCTGACCAAGTAGTCGTGACAGATGATAATCCTAGAAGTGAAAGTAGTGTCGCCATTGTAGAAGATATTTTGGCTGGATTTAAGCTCCCAGAGCAAGTTCATATTGAGCATGATCGGCTGCTAGCAATTACCTATGCCGTTACTCATGCCACTACATTAGATATTGTGCTTATAGCCGGCAAAGGCCATGAACAATATCAAGAGATTTCTGGTGTACGACATCTTTATAGTGATGTTGAAGCCGTCAATATAGCACTACAAGCTGCCAATGATGAGCATCATTCATTTGTAGGTGTTAAATAATGACTATGTCACTACTGTTATCTGATATAGCCGCGTTATTTGGTTGTCATATACCCGAGCAAGATGTCACTGTGACGGGCGCTGTTATTGATAGCAGGCAGGTAAAACGAGGCAATTTATTTGTTGCGTTGTCAGGAGAGAGAGTAGATGGTCACCATTATTTGGCACAAGCGAGAGTGGCAGGTGCTTGTGCAGCGCTGGTTTCTCATAAGCAAGATGATGAGTTGCCACAAATATTAGTGAAGGATGTGATTGAAGCATTTGGCCTGATAGCACAGTATTGGCGGCAACAATGCAATGCCAAGGTTATTGCTATAACGGGTAGTAATGGCAAAACAACCGTTAAAGAAATGGTGGCAGCTATTTTAAAACAATGCGGCACCGTATTAGCGACGCAAGGTAATTTTAACAATGAGTTAGGTGTGCCATTAACGTTATGTCATCTAGACCAAACAGACGATTATGCCGTTATTGAAATGGGTGCGAGTCATCTTGGTGATATTGCCGTATTAACAGAAATAGTAAATCCAGATATAGCGTTAATTAATAATGTAGCAAGTGCCCACATTCAAGGTTTTGGAAGCCTTGAAGGTGTCGCGATAGCCAAAGCGGAGATTTATGCAGGTCTACCAGCACAAGGTGTCGGCATTCTTAATTTAGATATGCCCTTTGTAGATATTTGTAAGCAAGTACTTGCTGATAGAAAGACTATTAGTTTTGCTATTGATAACCAGGCCGACATTATGGCCAAAGATATACAATTGGATCCTGCTTCTAGTCATTTTATGGTTGAACTGGATAGCGAATTTCATTATGTGAATTTACCTTTGCCTGGACAGCATAATGTGGCTAATGCGCTTGCGGCTATCGCTATAGCTAGGGCATTAGATGTACCTGTTATAGCAATGGTAAAAGGTCTAGCCACAATGAAAAGTGTGCCTCACCGCTTGCAATTTCGCGCGGGGATTAATCATTCGCAAATTATTGATGATACATACAATGCTAATCCTGGCTCGTATAAACAAGCTTTGGCAGTTTTAGCTATGTTCTCAGGCCAGCATTGGTTGGTGTTGGGGGATTTTGGAGAACTGGGTGATGACAGTGAACAAATACATGAGCAAATGGGTGTCGATGCCAAAAATGCCGGTATAGAAAAATTACTTACTATTGGCCGCGACAGTAAAAATGCTGCAATAGCCTTTGGTCATGGTGCTATTCACTTTGACGATATGGTTTCATTGCAACAGCAGCTACAAAATGAAATATCACCAGATGTGACTTGTCTGATTAAGGGGTCACGTTTTATGCAATTAGACAAGTTAGCCAATGTGCTAGCTGAAGTGGGAGAAGGCTGATGCTATTAATGCTGAGTGAATATTTAAGCCAGTTCCACAGTGGTTTTAATGTCTTTCAATATCTGACACTTCGTGCCATTTTAGGTGTTATTACTGCCTTGGTGATTGCTTTGATCGTGGGCCCAACAATGATCAGACACCTCAATTTTAGACAAATTGGCCAAGTAGTCCGTGATGATGGTCCTGAATCACATCTCAGTAAAACGGGCACGCCAACGATGGGCGGTGCACTGATTTTAGTGGCTATTGCAGTGAGTACCTTATTGTGGGCTGATTTATCAGTTCGTCATATCTGGGTGGCATTGGTAGTGACTTTATTATTTGGTGTGATTGGTTTTGTTGATGATTACATTAAATTGGTTAGACAAGATCCAAAAGGACTATTGAGTAGATATAAATATTTCTGGCAGTCGGTTGTAGGCGCTGGCGCAGCGGTATTTCTATATCTCAATGCAACCACACCTGCTGAAACACAGCTTATTGTTCCCTTTTTTAAAGATGTCATTATTCCTCTTGGTGCAGGTTATATGGTACTCACTTACTTCGTTATTGTAGGTAGTAGTAATGCAGTTAATTTGACGGATGGCTTAGATGGATTAGCCATTATGCCAACAGTGATGGTTGCTGCCGCACTGGGATTATTTAGCTATGTGACGGGGCATTATGGTTTTGCTAGTTATCTTGCTATTCCATATATCCCTGGAGTGGGTGAGTTAACCGTCTTTTGTGCTGCAATGGTAGGTGCCGGCTTAGGTTTTTTATGGTTTAACACTTATCCCGCTCAAGTGTTTATGGGTGATATAGGTGCGCTAGCTTTAGGTGCAGCATTAGGTACTGTTGCAGTCATCATTAGACAAGAGTTGGTGCTACTGATTATGGGAGGGGTGTTTGTAATAGAAACACTGTCGGTTATTCTGCAGGTGGGATCGTATAAATTACGTGGTAAGCGCGTATTTTTAATGGCGCCAATTCATCATCACTATGAATTAAAAGGTTGGCCAGAACCAAGAATTATTGTGCGTTTTTGGATTATTACCGTGTTTCTTGTATTAGTTGGTTTGGCGAGTTTAAAAATACGATGAGCATTAACGCACACATTGCACCACCTAATAACTGTCTAATTATTGGCCTTGGACAGACAGGTTTGTCATGTGCCAAGTTTTTGGTTCGACAAGGTATTGATGTTGCTGTGATGGATACTCGTGAAATTCCACCATCACTGGGCTTACTGCAACAAGATTTTCCTGAAGTGGTGATTAAAACTGGTGGTCTTGATAGTCAGTGGCTCGAGCAGGCAGACATGATTGTGTTAAGTCCAGGTGTCGATCCTCGATTACCTGAACTTGAATCCGCACGAAATATGGGGGTTGAAATGGTAGGCGATATTGAGCTATTTGCTCGGTATGCAAATGCACCTATCGTTGCTATAACAGGTTCAAATGGCAAGAGTACCGTGACTACGCTACTCGCTGAAATGGCTGAACAAGCTGGAAAAATAATTAAGGTGGGAGGCAATTTAGGCACGCCAGCCTTAGATATAATCAGTGATCCTGCACCAGACTTTTATATTGTTGAGCTGTCTAGTTTCCAATTAGAAACAGTAAAATCGCTTAATGCCTTTGCTGCCACAATATTGAATGTCAGCCCTGATCATCTCGATCGGTATAACAGTGTGCATGATTATCAACAAACCAAAGCACGCATTTACAGTGGTGATGGCGTGATGGTGATAAATCAAGATGATAGTGTCGTTAATAATCTAGCTCAAGCACAACGCAATCAAATTGGTTTTAGTTTGCATGAAAGTGAAGGTGTTGATTTTGGTGTGATTGATAAAGATGGTGAGCCATGGTTAGCAGAAGGTCATCAACCACTGATTGCAGCAGCAACATTGAAAATTGTTGGTCAACATAATTTAGCAAATGCCTTAGCCGCTTTAGCTTTGGGTTCTGCAATGGCATTGCCTATGACCGCGATGCTGACTGCGTTGCAACGATATAAGGGCTTACCTCACCGTTGTCGTTTTGTTGCTGAGTATGATGGTGTTCGCTGGTTTAATGACTCTAAAGCAACCAACGTGGGTGCATGTGTCGCTGCAATTGAAGGTTTAGCAGAGAGTGGAAAAGTGGTGCTGATTGCGGGTGGGCAAGCTAAAGATCAAGACTTTACCGCCTTAACGCCATTGTTAGCCCGTTATGTCACTGCAATTATTTTGTTTGGTGAAGATGCAAAGTTGATTGCGAAAGCGATACCGGCAGGAGTACAGCAAATAGAAGCTGGCAATATGGTTGATGCCGTGAACAAGGCCAGCAAGATTTCTCAGCATGGCGACAACGTATTGCTGTCACCAGCGTGTGCCAGTTTTGATATGTTCAGTGGATATATTGAGCGTGGTGAAACATTTGAACGAGCAGTTAAGGCGTTAACACCATGACACAGACACCGGTTATGTTTGATCGTCATTTATTGTTCGTAACAATAGCATTACTGGTGTTGGGTTTAGTGATGGTTGGGTCTGCTTCAATTTCGATTGCTGAAAGTAAAATGGCTCAGCCCTTATATTATTTTACCCGTCAGATAATATTTGCCTTAGTAGGATTGGGTGCCGCTTGGTTGGTGATATCTGTACGTCTATCTGTGTGGCAAAAAATGGCACCACAGTTACTTTTTGCTGGTGTTGTCCTATTAATTTTGGTACTTATTCCTGGGATAGGTAGAGAAGTGAAGGGGAGTACTCGTTGGCTTCCTTTAGGCCCTGTTAATTTACAAGTAGCGGAAGTCATCAAATTATTTTCCATTGTTTATATTGCAGATTATTTGCATCGTCATCACGGTCAATTATATGGCTCATTTTTTAAGGTAATGGGGCCATTAATTTTACTTGCTGTCGCAGCCGTCTTATTACTATTGCAGCCTGATATGGGTTCTGTTGTTGTTATTCTATCTACAGTATTGGCCATGCTCTTTCTTGGTGGTGCTCGATTAGATGTATTTGCAGCCTTGATCATTACCTTAGCAGGATTATTTTCAGCCTTAGCTTGGCTGTCACCATACCGGTTGCAACGATTACAAAGTTTTATGGATCCTTGGGCTGATCCATTTGGCAGTGGCTTTCAGCTAACGCAAGCATTAATTGCGTTTGGACGCGGTGATTGGCTTGGTGTTGGGCTAGGTAGCAGTATGCAGAAACTGTTTTACTTACCTGAAGCACATACCGATTTCTTGTATTCAATTTTGGCTGAAGAGCTCGGTTTAGTGGGTGCGATGACAGTCATTGTATTGTTCTTTGTATTTATATGGCGAGCCTTATCAATAGGCCGTGCCGCAGAACTTTCAGGTCAAGTCTTTGCTGCACAATTGGCCTATGGCATCGGTATTTGGTTAGGTATACAAGCGTGTGTCAATATCGGAGTTAATATCGGCGCTCTACCCACTAAAGGTTTAACACTGCCGTTGATGAGCTATGGTGGTAGCAGTCTAGTGATTGTATGTGTTGCCATTGCATTGTTATTTCGTGTTGATCAAGAAACCCGCTTTCCTGAGAAAGCCTCAGCGAGGGTGAAGCGTTGACAACAAGAGTACTCATTATGGCTGGCGGAACTGGGGGACATGTCTTTCCTGCCCTGGCTGTGGCTGAAGAACTGAAGTCTCGGGCTGTTGATGTTTTTTGGATGGGAACACAACAGGGAATTGAAGCGAAACTGGTCCCTGCTGCGGGTTACCCGCTCAGTTTTATTAGTGTGCAAGGGTTGCGTGGTAAAGGCATTTTAGGCTGGTTGTTAGCCCCATTTAAATTATTAAAGTCAGTGTTTGAAGCGTTGACGACTTTGAATAAGATTAAACCAGATGTGGTACTTGGATTAGGCGGTTTTGCCTCCGGCCCCGGTGGTCTAGCGGCATGGATGTTACGTAAGCCGCTGCTTATTCATGAACAAAATGCGATTCCAGGATTAACCAATCGGGTTTTAGCTAAATTTGCTAAAAAAGTAATGGAAGGGTTTCCACAAAGTTTTTCTGCATCAACAGCAGCATTGTGGGTTGGTAATCCTGTGCGGACTAGTATAGAAACCATAGCCGCACCAGAACTCAGGTTTGCCGACAGAACCGGACCCATTAGAATACTAGTGCTAGGCGGGAGCTTAGGTGCAAGAAAACTCAATACGGTATTACCACCAGCAATAGCATTGATCGATGGAGAGCAACGTCCTGAGATAATACATCAATGTGGTCCGAAACATAGTGAAGACTGTATTAACGCATATGAACAGGCACAAATTTCAGCACAAGTGAAACCTTTTATTGAGGATATGGCAGTAGCCTATGCTTGGGCAGATTTAGTGATTTGCCGAGCAGGCGCACTCACCATCGCTGAACTTTCATCGGCAGGCGTGGGAGCATTGTTGGTGCCCTATCCTTATGCTGTTGATGACCATCAAACACATAATGCTGCCTCACTGGTTTCTGTGGGTGCAGGCTTATTAGTGCCCGAGCAAATATTGACTGCTGAATTATTGGCTGATGAAATTAAGCGGTTAAGTCATGATCGTGAACAATTACTCACAATGGCAAAAACAGCACGTTTACAGTCAAAATTAGGTACAGCTAAATTGATTGCTGATGTTTGTCTGGAGTTAACGCATGGATAGGTTAACTTCAGCAATGCAAAGTCGAGTGAAACACATCCATTTCATTGGTATTGGTGGTGTAGGAATGGGTGGGATAGCTGAGGTTCTGTTGAATCTAGGGTATCAGGTGACTGGATCTGATTTGGCCGAAAATGCTTTGATTAGACACTTACGACGTTTAGGTGCAACCATCATGATTGGTCATGATGCTGATTATCTTGTTGGTACAGATGTTGTTGTTGTGACTACCGCTATAACGGATGAAAATCCTGAATTACAAGCCGCAAAAGAACAACGGATCCCAATAGTACCTCGGGCAGAGATGTTAGCTGAATTAATGCGTTTTAGTTATGGCATTGCAGTTGCTGGCACGCATGGAAAAACGACAACAACAAGTTTAATTGCAGCCTTATTAAGTGAAGGGGAACTTGATCCTACTTTTGTTATTGGCGGGCGCTTAAATAGTGCAGGCAGTAATGCAAAATTAGGCAGTGGACGATATTTAGTTGCTGAAGCAGATGAAAGTGATGCTTCATTCTTATATTTGCAACCGATGATTTCGGTGGTCACCAATATTGATGAAGATCATATGGATACTTACGATGGTGACTTTGAGAAATTAAAAGCAACTTTTATTGAGTTTTTACATCATCTGCCTTTTTATGGTTTAGCGGTATTATGTATAGACAATCCTGTCATTGCAGGTTTGTTAGGTGACGTGACACGTCCAGTGTTGACTTATGGCACAGATCAGCAGGCTGATTTTCAAATTATTGGGCTTAAACAAGATCAAGATTTGAGCCACTTTGATGTGATTGAGAAAAGTGCTGATCATACATTTTCGATCACTTTAAATATGCCAGGACTACATAACGTGCTGAATGCGACAGCCGCATTAGTTGTTGCTAGAAACCTAGGTGTATCTATCGAAGCATGCCAACAAGCGTTGCGTGAATTTTCAGGGATTGGACGTCGGTTTAATCTTTTAGGTGACATCGATACCGATAAAGGAAGTATTTTATTGGTAGATGATTATGCTCACCATCCTACTGAAATTGCAGCGACTGTAGCTGCAATATATGCGGGTTGGTCTAATCGACGGTTGGTCGTGGTCTTTCAGCCTCATCGTTATAGTCGTACACGTGATTTATTTGAAGACTTTGCCCAAATATTGTCTACAGTCGATGTGTTAATTGTATTAGATGTTTATGCTGCTGGTGAAAATAAAATTGCTGGGGCAGATTCAAAAAGTTTGTGTCGTGCAATACGTCTACGAGGACAGGTTGAGCCATTGTATGTAGAGAACAAGCGAGCACTGTTTGACCTTTTACCTGGCTTATTAGAAGACAATGATTTACTGCTCACCATGGGTGCTGGTGATATTGGTGCAATGGCAAGTGATTTACCTCAATATTTGCGAGGTCAAAATTAATGCTTGATGTACACCAAAATGCACAAGGTGAGTTACGGATAAATGAGCCTTTATCTAAATATATTTCATGGCGTGTAGGGGGTATTGCGCAACGATTTTATCGTCCAATAGATATTAAAGATTTAGCTGTATTTTTATCACAATTACCCTCAGAAGAGCCTGTCCTATGGCTGGGTTTGGGCAGTAATTTGTTAGTGCGCGATGGTGGTTTTGCCGGTACAGTTATTTCAACAGCAGGCACGTTACAGAAAATAGAGATAGATGATGTTGAAATTAATGCTGAAGTAGGTGTTTACTGTAGTAAGTTAGCTAAGCAAGCTGCAAAAGCTGGCTTACATGGAGCAGCTTTTCTAGCGGGGATCCCTGGCACATTAGGTGGTGCATTAGCCATGAATGCTGGTGCACATCAAACAGAAATATGGTCATTAGTTTCAAAAGTAGTCACTATCGATAAAACCGGGACTACACGTACACGCAAGCCTGAAGACTTTGTCATCAGCTATCGACATGTAACCATACCCGAGGGTGAATGGTTTGTGGCGGCAACATTGGTACTGGCTGATGGTGATAAAGAGACTGAGCGAAATGAAATAAAAGCATTATTAAAAAAACGCAATATTAGTCAACCGACTAATCAGCCTTGTGCAGGATCGGTGTTCAGAAATCCTGAAGGTGATTTTTCTGGACGACTGATTGAACAAATGGGCTTAAAAGGTCTGACGATAGGTGGTGCATCGGTCTCAGAAAAACACGCTAATTTTATTGTTAACAATGGTAGTGCAACGGCAGCAGATATTGAGGCATTGATATTGCTAGTGCAACAAAAAGTTGAATTGAAATATGGTATTCATTTAACCCCAGAAGTCCACATAGTAGGAGAAATGGAATGACAAATTCTATTACTTCACCTGCTGACTTTGGTCGTGTAGCTGTATTAATGGGCGGATTTAGTGCTGAGCGCGAGATTTCGCTGATAAGTGGACAAGCTGTTTTAAGTGCACTCACTAAGCAAGGTGTTGACGCACATAGAATAGATGTTGATTTCAATGTGAGTGAACAAATACGTATCGGTGGTTTTGACCGTGCCTTTGTCATCCTTCATGGTCGTGGCGGAGAAGATGGTGAAATTCAAGGATTACTACAGTCTATGGATATTCCATTTACTGGCAGCTCTATGCTCGGCGCTGTATTGTCGATGAATAAGAGAATTAGTAAAGATATATGGGTGCAACAAGGATTGCCAACAGCGGAATTTGAAGTGGTTACTGTTGATTCAAATGTTGATTTATTGATAGAAAAACTAGGTTTGCCACTCTTTATTAAGCCGGTTAATGAAGGCTCAAGTATTGGTATGAGCAAAGTCCATTCAGCTGATCAACTTATTCATGCTATTGAGCAGGCTTGTGAATTTGATGATGAAGTGATTGCCGAGCGTTGGATTAAGGGTGAGGAATATACCGTTGCCATTTTAAGGCAGACTGCGTTACCTGTTATACAGCTTAAAACGCCTAATGATTTTTATGATTACCATGCAAAATATCAGGCGAATACTACCCAGTATTTATGCCCAAGTGATCTCACAGAAAATGAACAAAAATACTGTCAGCAGCTAGCAATAGAAGCTTTTAATGGGCTACGGATGAAAGGGTGGGGACGTGTTGATTTTATGCGTGATCAGCAAGGACAATTTTACCTACTTGAAGCGAATAGTATTCCAGGCATGACGGATCATAGTTTGGTGCCAATGGCTGCACAACAGGCTGGGATCAATTTTGAACAATTGGTCTGGCAGATTATGGAAACCAGCGTTGAGGTGACCCAAAATGGCTAGAAAAAATACCCGTGGTGCTACTCGCAAACCAGTCCGCCAACAGCGTCAGCCTGTTTCATGGGGGCAGGGGTTTAAACATTTATTTGTTGGTATGACTTTGATTAGTGTTGTGGTTGGTAGTGTTTACTTACAGCAAGAAGACACTTTACCTATATTACATGTGACGGTAGAAGGCGACTTTGTGCATGTGAGTAAAAATGAATTGATTAAGGCCGTCAGTCCCTACGTTAAAGGTAGCTTTATCGACGTAGATGTTGCCAATATTCAATCAGCAGGAAGATCACTACCTTGGGTTAAACAAATACAAGTCAGACGTGTTTGGCCTGACAGATTGCATTTAATTGTTGAAGAACAAACGGCCGTTGCTTTATGGGGCGAAACAAGTTTGATTGATGCTAGTGGTGAAGTGTTTACACCACCAAGGAATACGATTCCACCGGGTCTAGTTAAATTGCAGGGGCCTAAAGGAACCAATGTGGCGATGAGTATGAGACTGGTCAAAATTCAACAACACGTTTCATTGCTAAATTTTAAAGTTAAAAAATTAACGTTAGATCAGCGTAGGTCATGGAAAGTCAATTTTGAGAATGGCATTGAAGTGATATTAGGTAGAGCAGAAAGTGAGCAGCGCTTGCAACGATTTGTCAATGTGTTTGCGGGTGGTTTACAACATTTTCAAGATCATATCATCGCCGTGGATATGCGTTATACCAACGGGTTATCGGTGATATGGAAACAAGGTCAAAAACCGGATTTTAATGGAACAGTATGATGTCTAAAAAAACTGAAAGAGAACTGATTGTTGGTCTGGATATTGGCACATCGAAAGTGGTTGCCATTGTTGCTGCCCCCGTCCCTGATGCAGGCCCGAATGATAAAGCCGTTGAAATTATTGGCATTGGATCACATCCATCACGAGGCATGAAAAAAGGTGTAGTGGTTAATATTGAATCGACAGTTCAATCTATTCAACGAGCCGTTGAAGAAGCTGAATTGATGGCAGGTTGCCAGATCCATTCAGTATATGCCGGTATTGCTGGTAGCCATATTCGCAGTCTAAATTCACATGGCACGGTCGCTATTCGTGATAAAGAAGTCATGCAAAGTGATATCGACAGAGTATTAGATGCAGCTAAAGCGGTACATTTCCCCGGCGATCAGCAGTTACTTCATGTTATGCCTCAAGAATTTATTATCGATAACCAAGAAGGGATACGTGAACCCATCGGAATGTCGGGTGTACGCTTAGAGGCAAAAGTACATTTAATCACCGGCGCAGTGAGTGCAGCTCAAAATATTGCTAAATGTATAGAACGCTGTGGTTTATCAGTAGATGGCATTATTTTGGAGCAAATGGCTTCAAGTTATTCCGTACTCGAAAATGATGAAATGGAATTAGGTGTTTGTCTGGTAGATATTGGTGGTGGTACGACAGATATTGCTGTTTTTGTTGATGGTGCTATTCGGCATACAGCTGTGATTCCCATTGCTGGAGATCAAGTGACTAATGATATTGCGATAGCGTTAAGAACACCTACGCAGTATGCCGAAGAAATCAAAATAAAATATGCCTGTGCTTTGACACAATTGGCGCGTGAAGACGAAACAATTGAAGTTCCTAGCGTAGGTGAGCGCCCACCTCGGCAACTAGCAAGACAAACCTTAGCTGAAGTTGTTGAGCCTCGTTATGAAGAATTATTAATGCTAGTACAAGCAGAGCTGCGTCGCAGTGGCTTTGAAGAACTGCTAGCAGCAGGTGTGGTGCTAACAGGAGGTAGCTCCAAAATGGAAGGTGTAATTGAATTGGCAGAAGAAGTATTTCATCTACCCGTGAGATTAGGTTTACCTCAACATGTAGGGGGCTTGGTTGATGTGGTGAGAAATCCTATTCATGCAACAGGTGTTGGGTTGTTATTGTTTGGCAATAAAGAAGATGGTGCAAGGCACACGGATACAAAAATAGGTGAAGGCTTTAAAGGCATGTTGGCACGAATGAAAAGTTGGTTTCAAGGTAATTTCTAAATATTGCAGTTATTTAAGAAACTGAATTATTAAGTAAAACTGGGGGAGAAAAAATGACATTTGAATTGATTGATACATACACACAAAACGCAGTAATTAAGGTTATAGGTGTTGGTGGTGGTGGTGGTAATGCATTAGAACATATGGTGGCTAATGAAATTGAAGGTGTTGATTTTATTTGTGCGAATACAGATGCACAAGCATTACAAAAAAGTTCAGCTACAACGCAATTACAATTGGGTACAGATATCACTAAAGGCTTAGGTGCTGGTGCTAACCCTGATGTTGGTCGACAAGCAGCACTGGAAGATCGTGAACGTATTATGGAAGTGATCAGTGGTGCAGACATGGTGTTTATCACGGCTGGAATGGGCGGTGGTACTGGAACAGGAGCAGCCCCTGTCGTAGCCCAAGTTGCTAAAGAAATGGGAATATTAACAGTCGCTGTTGTGACAAAACCTTTTCCATTCGAAGGTGCTAAACGTTTGAAGACAGCAAATGCTGGTTTAGAAGAGTTGAGTCAACATGTTGACTCATTAATTACTATCCCGAATGAAAAATTATTAGCTGTACTAGGCAAAGATATGAGTTTGCTGGATGCATTTAAAGCAGCAAATGATGTTTTACTCGGTGCTGTACAAGGTATTGCAGAACTCATCACGCGTGAAGGTATGATTAATGTTGACTTTGCAGACGTTCGGACAGTGATGTCAGAAATGGGTATGGCGATGATGGGAACAGGTCGTGCATCGGGTGAAAATCGTGCAAAAGAAGCCGCTAAACATGCTGTATCAAGTCCATTGTTGGAAGATGTCGATTTATCAGGTGCACGTGGCGTTCTGGTCAATATTACCGCTGGTTTGGATATGACTATCGGTGAATTTGAAGATGTCGGTAACACCATAAAAGATTTTGCTTCTGACGATGCAACTGTTGTAGTTGGAACCGTTATTGATCCAGAGATGACAGATGAGATGCGAGTGACTGTCGTTGCAACCGGTCTTGGTAGTCAAAAAATGGTACAAGTAGAAACGTTAGCAGATGCTGATGTACGGCCAATTGAGATTGTTAAAAAACCTGTTGATATTGATTATGATAAACCGACAGTATTGCGACAAGAAGAGCAAAAACAAGTAGCAAATAGTGATGTCAATATGGATTATTTAGATATCCCAGCATTTCTACGTCGACAAGCGGATTGATACCCGATCTATTAAGATTGGCTGGATTTGATAAGCTTGTGATATTATTATCAGATGTATAAATTTATAAGGGGAAATGCACCTTGATAAAGCAGCGAACATTGAAAAATGTGATTCGTGCCACTGGTGTTGGATTACATAGCGGTGAGACAGTTTATCTGACCTTACGGCCGGCTGCCCCAAATTCAGGTATCATTTTTAGACGCGTTGATTTAGACCCGGTAGTAGAAATTGAAGCCAAAGCTGAAAATGTAGGCGAAACTGCATTGTCTACAACACTCGTTCAGCATGGCCAGCGTATTTCAACTGTTGAACATTTGTTATCAGCATTGGCGGGACTCGGTATTGACAATGCCTATATTGATCTGAATGCAGCTGAAGTACCTATCATGGATGGCAGTGCTGGACCTTTTGTTTTTCTTATCCAATCTGCGGGTATTGAAGAACAAGCCGTTGCTAAGCAATTTATTCGAATAAAAAAACCAGTTATATTGGAAGATGGTGACAAATGGGCGAAGTTCGAACCTTTCGATGGGTTTAGAGTGTCATTTACCATTGATTTTGAACATCCCGCTTTTACTGGACGACCACAGCAAGTTGATGTTGATTTCTCCTCCACATCATTTGTACGTGAAGTGAGCCGTGCCCGCACCTTTGGTTTTATGAAAGATATTGAAAAATTGCGTGAAAATAATTTGGCATTAGGTGGCAGTATGGATAATGCCATTGTTGTTGATGATTATCGAGTGCTTAATGAAGATGGACTTCGCTATGAAGATGAATTTGTCCGGCATAAAGTGTTGGATGCTATCGGTGATCTGTATTTATTGGGGCATAGTTTGATTGGCGCATTTAATGGCTATAAATCAGGCCATGAGGTCAATAATAAATTACTACGCAAATTAATTGCACAAGAAGATGCGTGGGAGTTAGTGAGCTTTGATGATGAAAAGGATGCACCTATCTTATTCAGTCGTCCAGCAGCATCAATAGTCAGTTAAATAGACTCTCCTCGTTATCATTTGAAGATGGGCGTAAGCTCAATCAGTTTGGTAGCGTTTGGCTAAATTTTCCATGGCTGTTTTTAATGTGCCTTCTTCCATAGATTGAGCGGTGCGATTTAATGCATTTGCAGCAGCATCAGAAGAAAGAGAGATGTTGGTTGATGTGTCAGAAGTTAATGGTAAAAAAGTGGGTTTAACCTTAACTTCAAGTTTACTGACAGGATGTGGTAAATGTTGTGAAAGCGCTTTACAAAGAGAGGCGGCTTGAAACCTAATCAGGCTGGCAAAATTGGCATTATCAGTATGAATGATAATGCTTTTTTCGCTAATATTAGCGAGATGGCAATGGTTTACAAACTGTATAGGCAATGCCTGCTGCAAAATAATATTGAGTTGGTTTAACTGTCGGGCACGCAGAAAAAGACTTTTCAGGTGCGTATTTTGACTGCAGACAGTTTCAATGTGTTCAGGTTTGTTTGTCATAGCTATCAAATATACTAGTTCGGGGATTTTGATGCAGATTATTATTATATCGCCTAATAGCCATATCCATAAACATTGGCACCTTACACGCACCAGAGCGATAATATTAGCTATATTGTTGATGACTCTGTTGCTTGCAGGTGTTTTATCTGCAATGTATTTATTTTGGCAGCCTGCTATTCAACCGCTTGTTCCTAATTATGTAACAGCACCACCCTTTACAGAGCTCACTGAACAAAATGCCACCAAAGTAAATGAATTCTATACAAAACGATTGGGTGAGCTGCAAGCGGAAGCTATTCGTCTAAAAGCATTGACTGAAAAGATCGCTACAATGTCAGGATTAGATACCAGCGAGTATTCACTTTCAGAACATCCAGGCCAAGGGGGGATTGAGGCTCAAGGTTTTAATCTTACTGCAACAGAGTTTGACCATAATATCGAGCAATTAACACGGGATTTTGTTGAACAACAGACACAGCTGACGATGTTAGAGGATTATTTGATCACCAATAATAATATTCAATCTGCAATCCCAACGGGGCGACCGATAAAAGGTGGCTGGCTGTCTTCAGCTTATGGCTCACGTATTGATCCATTTAGTGGCAAAAAAACATTTCATCATGGAATAGATTTTGCGGGAAAATCTGGTAGTGAGGTCTATGCTGTGGCAGATGGAATTGTGACTTGGATAGGAAAACGAGGTGGCTATGGTGGATTGGTTGAAGTTGATCATGGCAATGGTTATGTGACTCGTTATGGTCATAATAAAACGGTTAAAGTTGAAGTCGGAGACAGAATAAAAAAAGGTCAGGTTCTTGCCTTGATGGGATCAACAGGACGTTCAACTGGACCACATGTTCATTTCGAAGTATTACGTGATGGAAAACAAATTAATCCCTATAATTTTGTAAAACGATAGCACTATCACTTGTTTTTTCAATAATCATCTCCACATTGATTTAAGTGGTTTAGACCTTAGGATCTGTACGCGTTATAATCACGCAATTTTTCAAATAGTTTTGGATGGAAGCTCCATATAATTAACAGGTAGTAACAAGCAATGGTAAGCAAGTTTTTTAGCAAGATATTTGGCAGTCGAAATGATCGTGTGCTTAAGCAACTGCGCAAAGTGGTTGATAACATCGCTAGTTTTGAAGCCGATATTGAGCAACTTGATGATAGTGCACTGCAAGCGAAAACGACTGATTTCAGACAACGACTCGTTGATGGTCAAACATTAGATGATATTTTGCCAGAAGCCTTTGCCGTAGTACGTGAAGCGGGTAAACGAGCATTGGGCATGCGTCATTTTGACGTACAAATGATCGGTGGCATGATATTAAATCAAGGAAAAATTGCTGAAATGCGCACCGGTGAAGGTAAAACACTTGTCGCCACCTTAGCTATTTATTTGAATGCCTTAGAAGGTAAAGGTGTTCACCTAGTCACCGTCAATGATTACCTTGCTCAACGTGATTCAGCGTGGATGAGCAAGCTATATAGTTTCTTAGGCTTGACGACAGGTGTGATCATTTCAGGCCTAGCCCCAGATGCCCGCCGTGAAGCTTATGCCGCAGATATTACCTATGGTACCAATAACGAATTTGGCTTTGATTATCTGCGTGACAATATGGCTTTCAGCCAAGAAGAAAAGGTGCAGAGAGGACTTAATTTTGCTGTTGTCGATGAAGTAGATTCTATCCTGATTGATGAAGCACGTACGCCGCTTATTATTTCTGGTCCAGCTGAAGACAGCTCTGAACTTTATCAGCGGATGAATGAGTTAATCCCTAATTTATCAAAGCAAATTGGTGAAGATGAAGAGATTGAGGTTGAAGGTGATTATACAATTGATGAAAAAAGTAAACAGGTCTACTTTACCGAAGTAGGTCATGAAAAAATTGAAACTCTATTAACCCAAGCGGGTATTTTAGATGACAATGCTAGTTTATATGATGCGGCTAATATTAGCTTAATGCATCATGTGACTGCAGCACTTCGGGCGCATGTGTTATTCCATCGTGATGTTGATTATATTGTTCAAGATAATCAAGTTGTCATTGTAGATGAATTTACTGGTAGAACGATGCCTGGTCGCCGCTGGTCTGAAGGTCTGCATCAAGCCATGGAAGCGAAAGAAAATGTATCGATTCAAAATGAGAATCAAACATTAGCGTCAATCACTTTCCAAAATTATTTCCGTTTATATAACAAATTATCTGGTATGACGGGTACTGCTGATACTGAAGCCTTTGAATTACAGTCTATTTATGGCTTGGAAGTGGTTGTCATTCCAACACATAGAGAGATGAAACGTAAGGACGAAGCTGATCAGATCTACCTAACAACGCAAGAAAAATACCAAGCTATCGTTGTCGATATTCAGCGTTGTTTAGAAAGCAAGCAACCCGCATTGGTGGGAACCTCATCCATCGAAAGCTCAGAATATTTACATGAGTTATTGAAAAAAGCCAACATCCCGCATGAAGTATTAAATGCTAAATTCCATGAAAAAGAAGCACACATTATTGCTCAGGCAGGCCGTCCGGGTTCAATTACCATTGCGACTAATATGGCGGGTCGTGGTACAGATATTGTTTTGGGTGGTAGTTTGGATGCTGAATTAGATGCTTTAGATGAGCAAGCGACAGATGCTGAGAAAGATAAAATAAAACAAGCATGGCAGGCTCGTCATGAAGAAGTACTAGCCGCTGGTGGTTTACATATTATTGGTTCAGAGCGCCATGAATCTCGCCGTATAGATAACCAGTTACGCGGTCGTTCTGGCCGTCAAGGTGATGCAGGTTCTAGTCGTTTCTATTTATCATTAGAAGATAATTTGATGCGTATCTTTGCATCAGAACGTATGGCAGGATTGATGCAAAAACTGGGCATGGAAGAAGGCGAAGCTATTGAGCATCCTTGGGTATCACGTGCCATCGAAAATGCTCAACGTAAAGTAGAAGGCCATAACTTTGATATCCGTAAGCAATTACTTGATTTCGATGATGTTGCTAATGATCAACGTAAAGTTGTTTATGAGCAACGTAATGAATTAATGGCAACAGAAGATGTATCTGAAACGATCGTTTCAATGCGTGAAGCGGTGATTAATGAAGTCATTGATAACTTTATTCAACCTAATACGATTGAAGAGCAATGGAATATTGCTGGGCTTAAAGATGTATTGCGTGAAGATTTTGCCTTAGATCTTGATATCAGTCAGTGGCTTGAACAAGATGATGATTTACATGAAGAGACCTTGCGCCAACGTATTGTTGATGAAGCAGAAGCGGCATGTAAAGAGAAAGAAAACACGGTTGGTGACGAAATTATGCGCCATTTTGAAAAAGCGATTACCTTACAAATGCTTGATGGCTTGTGGAAGGAACATTTAGCCCAAATGGATTATTTACGCCGCGGTATTAATTTACGCGGTTATGCTCAAAAAGATCCTAAGCAAGAGTTTAAGCGTGAAGCTTTCCAGTTATTCACCGCGATGCTTAATAGTATTAAACATGATGTGGTTTCTCATATTTCTCGAATACAAGTACGGGCTAAAGAAGATGTAGAAGCGGTAGAAGAGCAACGTCGTCAATCTGTCGAAGTAGAATATCAGCATGAACAAGCTGAAGGTATGGGCAGTAATGATGAAGATGGTGTTGTGACAGAAACAGCAGCAGAACCTTATACACGAGATGGACGAAAAGTAGGACGTAATGATCCTTGTCCATGTGGTAGTGGTAAAAAATTCAAACAATGCCATGGAGCCATCACTTAATGCCAGTTAATTTATCTACGCCTAGAAAAGGTAGTTTATTACCTATTGCGGGCATAGAGTTAGGCATAGCCAGTGCTGGAATTAAAACAATTGATCATCCTGATTTAGTGATCATTAAATTGGCTGAAGGTACAAAAACATCGGCAGTTTATACACAAAATAGTTTTTGTGCAGCGCCAGTAATATTGGCAAAACAACACCAAAATAAGACAGCGCCAGCCTATCTGGTCATTAATTCTGGCAATGCCAATGCGGGCACAGGTGAGCAAGGGCTGCAATCTGCTCAAGCATGTTGTCAGGCTGTTGCTGAATTGGCTGGAGTAGACAGTAGCTCGGTGTTGCCGTTTTCAACGGGTGTTATAGGTCAACAATTGCCGGTGGCTAAAATTCAGCAAGCTTTACCAATCGCTTACCAAAAATTAACCAGTGATAATTGGTTTAATGCTGCTCATGCCATTATGACCACCGATACGGTAGCAAAAGCAGTATCAAAGAAAATTGACATCGATGGCAAGCAGGTTACGGTAACAGGCATGGCAAAGGGCTCAGGCATGATCCGGCCTGATATGGCAACGATGCTATCCTATATTGCGACGGATGCAGCGGTTAAGCAATCCGTGCTTGATAAGATATTACACACAGCAATGGAGCAATCATTTAATCGTATTACCGTAGATGGTGATACTTCAACTAACGATGCTTGTGTGTTGATGGCAACGGGTCAAGCTAACAATGATGAGATCACGCGATTTAATTCGGCGGCTGGTCAAAGCTTGTATCAAGTGATTGCTCAGATTAGCCAGCAATTGGCTCATGCTATCGTGCGTGATGGCGAAGGTGCTACCAAATTTATCGCGATAGAAGTAAACCAAGGTGTTAATGCTGAAGAATGCCGCCAAGTAGCTTATACCATTGCACATTCACCGCTAGTCAAAACAGCGTTATTTGCTTCTGATCCAAACTGGGGCAGAATCTTGGCCGCAGTAGGACGTAGTGGAATTAGCAACTTTGACCTCAGTAAAGTGATGATTTATCTAGGCGATGTTTGCATTGTTGATGGTGGTCAACCTGCCCAAGACTATACTGAAAAGCAAGGCCAGAAGGTGATGGATCAAGATGAAATCACCATTAAGGTTGAGTTAGGTCGTGGTGAGGCTGAAGATGTTGTTTGGACATGTGATTTTTCTTATGATTATGTCAAAATAAACGCAGAATACAGAACATAAATACACTGAGTAATGATGTTTTAACTGTTCAAAGTGGATAGCAAATACAATGACAACAGCTAAGATCACGACATTGAGCGAATTTCTTCATCAGAGTGGTGCAAAATATCGTGTGTTTGATATGGGCCGCCGAGTTATTAAATTATCGCCCGATGAATTTGTTAGTTTTGAATGGGCAAAAAAACCTTATCCATACCCTTTTCAGAAAATTGCCCACATTGGCGTTATCTTCTGGAACCCAGCTGTGCCCAACAAACACTATGTTTGGTTTTTAAAATTTCCGTTAGATGAGCAGGGCTTGTTACTACAAGCTGCTAGAGATGAGTTTCTAGTTATGCTGCTAGATCGTGTGGGTGAATGTATGCTGGCGGCAACTGATGGTAAAAATATTGAAGGCGCATTAAAAGATAGTCCATATACCTTCACACCTCGTGAAGATAAAATGGCAATATTTAATGCACTGGCCACCAAAAGTTTAGCGAAAAAACCATCACAATATTATGATGATGCATTAGCCTATTTCAGTGGCCAAACAGATATTAGTACCTGGCAATCTTTGGCTATGCAAGGTGTAGCAGATGTAGCGGCCAGATTGGATGAACATGAAGAAACATTAGCGTTAATAGAGACTATTCCCCAACTGCCAGATGGGCCGTTTTTGGTGTTAAGCACCTGCCTTGAAAGTGCTGAGCCTGAAGCAGGTTTAGTTGAAGTGTTTGCCCTGCGTTTAGATGTACAACTACAAGAAAAACAACCCGATATTGCGTGTATCAGTGCTTGTTTACGTGCAGCATCAAACAGCCCTGCAGTGGGTCTGGTTGATCAAATGGTGTTGCATGTGTTGAAACATAAATGTAGTCAGAACATTGAAATACTAGCCACGATTTCGGGTCGTATTTGGCGTGTTTTGCAACAGAAACATATCTGTCAGTTATTTGTAGAACAATTGGCACACAATGATGCGGGTCAAGCAGGTTTTAGTCAGTTATTGGCTGATGTGATGTATATGCCCAACATGAGAGAACATATTATGGGGGCTTTACGTTCGCCAACACGTTCAGGCCAACTTTCACGTGCGGTAGGCATGATGTTTGGAAAATGATAAWTACTGATCAGCCATCATTTTAAGCCATTCTTGTTCCATCATAATATCGTGTGGATCTTCAACACGATCTAAAAAGACTTTACCCAGTAAATGATCCATTTCATGCTGAAATATTCGGGCAAGAAATCCACAGTATTCTGTTTCTATCACCTCACCAAACCGTGAACTAAATCGCACCTTTATTGATTGATGACGAGGAACCAAGCCTCGGATCCCCGGTAAACTCAAACATCCTTCCCAGCCTTTTTCAGTATCATCAGAAACAGATAAAATTTCAGGGTTAATAATAAAAGTAGGTTCCATTTCTGGTGCGTAGGGATATCTAGCATTCGGTTTAGACGACATAATAAATATTGTTTTAGATATGCCGACTTGAGGTGCTGCGATCCCCATGCCCTTTTTAGCAATAACAAAGCGTAATAAATCATCTAAAAATGCTTGTGTATCAGCATCAGTAATATTAGTCACTGCTTCAGCAACTTGACGCAACACTGGGTTGCCTAACTGTAGAATTTCAAACTGTTTATCAGCCATGTTGGTTCACCTGAAACCAGCCAGCAATACTATATCGGTCACGTTTTGCAGCCAATACTTCATGTGGAAATTGCTCACTTAGAAATATAGCCATCGTACCCAACTCAGGTAATACACGACAAAGACTTTTGTCACCGTCATTGTCAGAGGAAGAGTAGATAATTAATTCACCACCATCATCTTGCTGCCAATGTTGATTAAGATAAAACACCGTTGAAAGAATACGGTTTGACTGCCCTTTAAAGGCGTCTAAATGGCGATGATAATAACTTTCAGGAGCGTAGTGTGCAAAGTGTGCTTCATAATCAAATAAACCGAGGAACAGCCGCTGGTTAAGTTGCTGGCGTAGCTCATTCATCATATTAAGATAGGCTTGCTCGCATTGTTGCTTAGAAGACAACCAATGTATTTTGTCATTACGAACTTGTTGGTTTAATTGTCGATTAGCTTGTCGACCAATACCGGCTGCTTTGAATTGCTGTTTGGGCAGTTGAGTGACATGTTGATACAATGCCTCGGTTATTTCAGTGGGCAGAAAATCAGTCAGAATAATATAGCCATCACCCGCAAGCGAAGCAGCAATTAAATCATAGTCAATATTGATCAGAATTTCCTTTAGGAAGCTGTGATGAAGTCTGGACGAAATATATGGTGTGAAAAATGTTCAAGTTTAAGGCGGGAAGTGCACATAATAGTGGGCTATTGTGAAGCTTTCCAACAAAGAAATTGGATATTTTGCACATGATAGATACGTTCATGACTTGATCAGAGTTTCCTTAACCAAAGAACCAATAAGCAATTGCAATGGCTGCTAATATTCCAGCTATATCGGCTGCAATACCACAGGCAGCAGCATGACGAATATTCTTAATACCCACCGAACCAAAATAGACTGCTAATACGTAAAAAGTAGTTTCAGTACTGCCCTGAACGATGGAAGATAATCGACCCGAAAAAGAGTCAGCACCATGCATCTGCATGGTATCAATCATCATGGCACGAGCACCGCTCCCACTAAACGGTTTCATTAATGCCGTGGGTAAGGCATCAATAAAGCGATCATCCATATTAAAAGAAAGCACAATATGTCGTAGTCCATCGGCTAATAAATCTAATGCACCACTAGCCCGAAAAACCCCGATAGCCACTAACATCGCCACTAAATAGGGAATAATAGTAACCGCTGTTTCAAACCCTTCTTTAGCGCCATCAATAAAGGCTTCATAAGCATTCACCTTTTTGATCACCGCACCGGCAATAAACAACATCACTAAAGAGAATAAAATAATATTACTGATCAAGGCTGATTGAACCAACATATCAGCTTGAGGCAAACTGGCGAAGTAAGATAACAAAGCAACAACAAATAAAGTAAAGCCACCGAGATAACTCAAGATCACCTTATCGAATAAATTAATCTTTTGTACCGATGCCACCGCCAACAAACCAATTAAAGTTGAAGCATAAGTGGCAATCAGAATAGGGATAAATACATCAGTAGGATTAGCAGCGCCTAATTGAGCACGATAAGTAAAAATAGTCACCGGGAATAATGTCACAGCTGAAGTATTAATCACTAAAAAAAGGATCTGGGCATTACTCGCCGTATCTTTAAAAGGATTCAATTTTTGTAGCTCTTTCATCGCTTTAATGCCTAAAGGCGTAGCAGCATTATCCAAACCCAAAGCATTGGCAGAAATATTCATCACCATCGCACCAAGCGCGGGGTGGTTTTTAGGCACCTCTGGCATAAGCTTAGCAAACAGAGGGGTTAAACCACGAGTGAGCAAGTCAATAAAGCCACTGCGTTCACCGATACGCATGATCCCCAACCACAAGGCTAAAATACCCGTGAGCCCCAACGATATTTCAAATGCTGTTTTTGACAGACTAAACATTGCCGTCATTAATTGACCGAATATTTCAGTGTCACCAAAAGCAAACAGCTTTATCAAAGCCACCATAAAGGCAATGGTGAAAAAAGAAATCCAGATAATATTAAGCATGACCGTTATTCTTACATGCCATCATCAAGATATAAAGCCTTCAACCAACCAACTTTCATTGTGATTTGATACAAGCTTGCTCAGTAATATTCATGCAATAACTAGTTATTAGCTGTTTGAGTGATATATGGAAAGGTGATATACAGATGGTTCCGTATAATAAGCTGTTAGCCATCAATAAGGTCGAGCCTTAGGTAATTTATGAAATCAAACCGTGAGCACTGGAACGCCATCTTTTCTGAATCAGATGATTCAAAGCTTGGGTGGTATGAAAATGATGCATCAAAAACTATTGAGTTACTAGATATAATTCAAGAAATTAAAGGTCTTACCGTGTTTTTACCTGGTGCAGGCACTTCTGTTTTGATTGAGCAGCTTATTAATAGAGGCGCAGAATTAGTTCTCAATGATATTAGTATTGAAGCTCTAAACAAGGTCAAAGAAAGGCTGCAAGGTAAATGTAATAAAATTCATTGGCTTTGCCAAGATATATCACTACCTATAGCAGAAGCAATACCAAATGTAGATGTTTGGATTGATAGGGCAGTTCTACACTTTCTAACAGATGAAAATGATATTAATGGTTACTTCAATAATGTTGAATCAAAATTAAAGGTAGGTGGCTACGTTATATTTGCTGAATTCTCAAAAAAAGGCGCATCAAAATGTGCAGGCTTAACATTACATAGATATTCTATTGAAGAATTATCAGAAAGGTTGAATTCATCATTTAGGCTGGTGTCATCATTTGACTATACATTTATTAATCCCAATGGTGATTCTAGACCATACGTTTATGGACTATACAAACGAGTAAAGTAAAATTATGGCTAACAAGCACATCCACTCAGACAGTCAATGCTGGGTGGTTTTTAGGCACCTCCGGCATAAGCTTAGCAAACAGTGGGGCTAAACCTAAAGCCACTGCGTTCACCGATACGCATGATCCCCAACCACAATGCTAAAACACCTGTAAGCCCCAAAGATATTTCAAACGCTGTTTTTGACAAACTAAACATCGCCGTCATTAATTGACCGAATATTTCAGTGTCACCAAAAGCAAATAGCTTTATTAAAGCCACCATAAAGGCAATAGTGAAAAAAGAGATCCAGATAATATTAAGCATGACCGTTATTCTTACACGCCATCATCAAGATATAAAGCCTTCAACCAACCAACTTTCATTGTGATTTGATACAAGCTTGCTAAGTAATATTCTTATTCTGAAAAGCAATCATTATGTATTAGCCAACTGAGTGATATATGGAAGCTTCCACATTTGATTTTTTATAGTATGGTAGTATTTTGATCTAAGGCATTGAAATTAAATAAATAATGAAGGATTATTAGCTATGCACGTAAAAAAGATATATGGAAAGGTGATATACGGACGGTTCCGTATAATAAGCTGTTATGTGCTATGAAAATCATATCAACAGCAGTAACTTTTTGAACTATACAGATGACTCTACTTAACAACATCCTAAAATGGACGCAAACATTACCTGCTTGGCAGCGTGATGCCGCGCGCAGATTGTTGCAGCGCGAAGAGGGATTATCCGAGGATGATTATGCCGAGCTTTATGCTCTTCTCAAGGCCGAGCATGGCCTGCCTAATCCAGATAGTTTGACCCCCGAACCGCTTGCCGCTAGTCACCTTCCAGCTACCATTCAACCTGGCCAAAGCGTCATCTTGAAGGAGATTGGCAAATTAACCCATGTAAACCGCATCGCCCCTGATCAAAAATTAGGATTTTCAGAAATAGGAATGAGCGTTATTTATGGCGGCAATGGCTCAGGAAAATCTGGCTATGTTCGGGTAATGAAACAGGCCTGCCGCTGCCGTGATCAATCAGAAAGAGTGTACCCCAATGCCAATGATGTGGCATCAACGCATAAAACCCCGACAGCAAAATTCAAAATAGAAAAAGATGGCAACATCCATAAAATAGAATGGGAGCAGGATTGTGTGCCCGATGAGCTACTTTCGAGCATATCGGTGTTTGATTCACGGTGTGCCAGATCATATCTCACTGCTGAGCAGGATGTAGCTTATCTGCCCTATGGTTTGGATATTGTAGAAAATATGGCAAGGGATGTTATTCCTGAACTAGAGCTCCGCCTTTCGGTAGAAATCAGTGCCATTGATACAAATATCTACGCCTTTAATCATCTGACAGGTGAAACCAAGGTCGGTGCTCTAATATCAAAAATTAGTGCCAGAACTAACCCTAAAACTGTAGAAGCGCTTGGCACTTTATCGCAGGAAGAAGAAAAAAGGATAGAGGCACTAGGCAAGGCGCTGGCAGAAGCTGATCCAATCACCAAAGCGGGTGATCTCAAACGCTTTGTCTCACGGCTAAAAACTCTGGCGGAAAATGTTAAAAAAGTAAGCCTTTGGGTTAATGCTGATGCTGTAAAAAAGTTAAAGAAGTTAGATAATGAGGTGGTCGAGGCAGAGCTGGCAGAAAAAAATGCCGCTCTCGCACTTCAAGCCGGGGAAGAATTATTACCTGGAACAGGCGAGCCACTATGGAAGGCTTTGTTTGAGGCAGCAAGAAAATATTCAACTGAGGCCGCCTATCCAGATCATGAGTTTCCCCATAGCGGTGATGATACGCTGTGTCTGCTTTGCCAAACACCACTGGATCAGGCAGGAGAGCGACTAAAACGCTTTGAGCAATATATAAAAGATGATGTAGCTAAAACCGCAAATGAAAAGCGGGAGAATTTAGCTGCTATCAGCAAAAAAATAGAAAACGCTAATCTTGCGATACCTCTGGATCAGGAATTATCCGATGAAATAGATCAGCTTGATGGCGATATAGTGCAGGCTATAAAAGAATATCAAACCAGTGTTAATGAGAAGCGACAATGGATGCTTGGAGCGCTGATCAGTCATGGTTGGGATAATCCCCCTGACCTAGTAGGTAGCCCATATCTTGATTTGCGTAGATTAGCAGCTCAAAAGCTACGCGAAGCCCGCACATTTATAAAAGCAGCAGATGAGGAGCATAAAAAGAARCTGGAGCAGGAACACGGCGAGTTGATTGCACGCCAGAATTTACAAAAATCACTACAGGCTGTACTTGATTTGATCGAACACATGAAAAAAGTTGCAGCGCTTAAAAAATGTAAGAATGATCTTAAAACAAAACCTATATCTGATAAATCCAAAGAATTTGCCAGTGAGGCAGTAACAAAAGAGCTTAAAGCAGCGCTGGATATTGAGTTTGCCAATCTTGAAGTGGGGCATATTAAAACCAAGCTCAAAGAAAGGAATGTTAAGGGAAAAATATTTCATCAGCTTTTGTTGGAGATCCCGACCAATCGCAATATTGATGAAATTTTAAGTGAAGGAGAGCAACGTGCCATTGCTCTTGGCGCATTTTTGGCTGAGCTGTCTTTAGCGGATCATTCCTGCGGGATAGTGTTTGATGATCCGGTATCCTCGCTTGATCACTGGCGCAGGCAACATGTTGCGCGCCGCCTTGCCCAAGAAGCAGAAAAACGGCAGGTTATTATCTTTACCCATGACACATCCTTTCTTGGCCAGCTTCGTGATGAGATCGATGAGAATAACCTTGATAACAAAATCTGTTTTCTGGAATGGAAAGGCCAATATTCCGGTAATGTCTGTGATGGCTTGCCATGGGGGCATTCAAGCTATAAAGAGCGTATAGACGCTCTTGAAAAAATACATAAAGACTTAGTGAAAAAGCCCTGGCCGCAATATCCCAATGAAGATGATGCTGCTGATATGCTCAAAGCATATGATCGTATGCGTGCAGCTATTGAGCGGGTTATTCAAGATGTAGTCTTTAATGGCGTGGTCAGGCGCTATAGGGACTGGATTAACATGGGTAGTCTTAAGGGTGTAGTTGGATTTGATGATGCAGAGTGTGACGAGATTAACAGGCTTTACCAACGTTGCAATGATTTGGTCGATGCACATGACCCATCTTCCGCTAAGAACGCACCGGTTCCTAATGTAACAGCGCTAGGCAAAGACATAGATGATCTCAAAGCAGTCATCAAAACTATACAGGATCGCAGGAAGGCATCATGAACAAAAGTGCTGCAGTGAGTAACGCACATAACAAGGCGCTCGTTCGGACGCAAACTACGCTACGCTTCGTTTGCGCCGCACAGCTTGGTCGTTAGTGGTTAAGAGGCACCCTATGAACAACTCGGTAATTTTTTATACACAAATTATCTCAATAATTGTATTTCTTATGGCGTTGTTTGGTGTTTATCGAATATTAATAAGCCAAAAAGATGCAACAATTGAGCTTCTAAAAGAGCGCATCGCCAATCTCAGAGAACGGTTAGAAAATGAAGAAGGTGACGTATTAAATGATGCCCTAGCCAAAAGGGTTCATCATCTTAATGGAGAGCTAATGCGCCTTAATCAAGATAAATACACTAATAGAGAGTTAATCTCAAAAAAAGAAGTCGAACTGTCTCAGGCCACGGAAGTGTATCAAAGGCTGCAAGAAATTCAGATGCACCTTTCTGGCATGTCTGTTTCTTATTTTTGCCCCTGCTGTAAAGAAGCAACTTTAAACGCTGTTGAAGCCGTAGTTGGTTTTATGGGCAATAAAGAAAAGCACTTTCTGGTTAAATACTCGTGTGGGTATAGTGAGCTAAATAAAGAAAAGGTTTCGGAGTGCAAAAAGGTCAACCGCTAACAATCGGCTCAAATACGCCCCATTTCACAACGCTGGACGCTCACTATATTCGTGCCGTTTAGCCGGGCGTTATGCATAAGGAGAAACTATGACTCCTGAAGCTCAGATTGCGGGATAAAAAGAGGACAGATTTATTTTAACTAAACAATTTGAAAAACGATTAGGGAAAAAGATGGAACAGCGAGGCTTGGAAAGGCCTAGGAGAAAAACATGAACAACAGAAAAATAAATCTGTCCCCTTTTTTGGAGTATAGCCAATAATTTTTGTCCGCTTAAGTGGGCGCTATATATAGGAGAAATAATATAATGACGGACTACGAAAAATATTCATTAGCCATTCAGATGGTGAGTTATCTAACACTTACCATAGGGCTGGTAGTTGCGGTTATTCAGTTATGGCAATTAAGAAAGCAGCGCACTTCTGAACATGATTGGAATAGAAGATCAAAAGCATTCGAATACTCATTTAGTGATGACCCTGAAATGTTACAAGTTCTTACAAGACTCGATATGCACATGAAAGTAAGCTCAAAAAAATCTTCTGAAATTAAATTAGACGAAATCGAGAGACTTAGTAAATCTGAATATCCAGAAATTAAAAATGACATCCATTTTGCTTTAGCTCGTCTTGAATATATGTGTACAGCAATGAAGCATTCTGTTGCTGATGAAAAAATTTGTAGGGATTTACTTGAAAATAGAGCTGTCGCATTCTTTAGGTTTTTTCATCAATATATTGATGATATACGTGACCGTAGAGGATCAACAAAAATATTTAGAAATATTGAGCACTATGCAATCAAGTGGGCAAGTAAAAATAATTTTGAAGAAAGAAGACCAACAGATAAGTAAAAATAGCTAATAATGCAAAGAATGACTTAGACTTTTAGCCCTTAATACGCGTATTGTAAGATGATTAAAGCATCAAATTAGGAGGAATAAATGCCTAGAAGAATGACAATTACAACAGAGGAAACTCAGAAATATTTAACAAATATTTCGTATGAAAATATGGTTGTAGGTTGGTTGATGCAAGATGGCTGGCAAGTGTTTAGACCCGTATTGGATAATGGGCATAAAACCGATATTTTAATTTCAGATGGGCCAAATTTTTATAGGATACAAGTTAAAACTGGGCAAGCTTCAGGTGACGAATATCTTCTTGAGAATCGATGGAAAGATAGCGATATTGATGTCGTCATATTCTTTGCTAGAAACTCAAATTGGGGTTATGTGATGCCGGCGTTTAGTGAAAATAAACGTAAGATCAATGCGGCAGGCCATCAACGATTTCAAGAAAATAAGAATGATTTTTTAAAGGCTTTTCACAAGCTTTAAATGTTAGATAGTCTTCTAACAGTGGGCCAAGCAGATACTTGTTGCACTAAGCTGTTCAATATTACATCTAAACAAAAAATCACAGTTGAGTGAAACTCATCACTTTTATTGTTGCATGTTTAATTGATAATGATTATCATTTGTATTTAAACTAATTAATACAATATAGGTGAACAGTGATTGCTGTTATTTATGGTTCAACAACAGGTAATACTTCAGATACTGCTGTAAAAGTGCAAAAGCGACTAGGGGAAGATAAGGTCGAGTTATTTGATGTGAAGGATGTCGGCCTTGATGCATTGGAATATTTCAACGAGATCATTTTTGCCATTCCGACATGGGATTATGGTGAGGTGCAGGAAGACTGGCAAGATGTCTGGGATGAGGTGGATGATGTCGATTTTTCTGCTAAGACGGTGGCCTTTATTGGTTTAGGCGATCAATATTCTTATGCTGAATGGTTTCAAGATGCGATGGGTATGTTGCATGATAAGGTGGTTGCTCAAGGGGCTACGATTGTTGGCCACTGGCCTGCAGCAGATTATGACTTTGAAGAATCAAAAGCGCTGACAGATGATAAACAACATTTTGTGGGGCTGGCTTTAGATGATGATTGTGAACCTGAATTATCCGATCAGCGTATTGCAGACTGGTGTAGGTTAGTTGAGGCGGCATTAGTCAAAGTGGCCTAGAAGCTCTGTTGGATAACGGAGATTAAGCTATAAAGTGTTACTGATAAAATAAAAAAAGCCCCTATTTCTAGGGGCTTTTTAATATCTAACTTTTTATTTACGTTGTTGACTTGGGCGTCGTGCTTGATCACGAGCTCTGGTACGAGGTTTACCTGATCTTCTAGGTTTCCGAGAAGGTTTGTCCGAACTAGCTGCACTATCACCATCTAGCAGGCTGAGTTCTAATTGTTTATTACACACCCATACTTTACGTAATTGTTGGAATAAATCTTTAGGCATACCTTCTGGTAAGTCGATCGTACTGTAGTCATCTTGCATGCTGATTCTGCCGATATCTTTACTATCGATTCCGGCTTCATTGGCAATAGCACCAACTAAGTTTTTAACTTCTGCTCCGTGGCTTTTCCCTACTTCAACACGGTAAGTTTGCATGCCGTCTTCGCTGCGATGGTTTTCAGTTCGATTACCGCGACGTGGTGATGGACGTTGTTCATTACGGTCAGTTCTATCTCTACGACTGCCACGTTCACGTTCTGCTCTTGCTGGACGTTCACGGACATGCACAACAGGTTTAAGAGGACGGTTCTTTTGTACTAAGTAAGTTAATGCCGCTGCAACTTCTAGTGGATCCGCATCATGAGAGTCTTGATAATTGCTGATAACTTCTTGGAAGAAAGCTAAATCTTGAGATTCAATTGTTTCACTGAGTATTTGAGTAAAGTGCATGACACGACGATCAGCAATATCTTCTGTACTAGGTAATTGCATTTTTGCAATGGTTTGACGGGTTGCTTTTTCAATGGCAAACAGCATACGTTTTTCACGAGGCTGTATAAATAAAATAGCTTCGCCTTTACGACCCGCTCGACCAGTACGGCCAATGCGGTGAACATAAGACTCTGTGTCATGAGGTACATCATAGTTGATGACGTGGCTTATGCGTTCAATATCCAAGCCACGGGCAGCAACATCGGTTGCCACTAGAATATCAAGCTTGCCTTTTTTCATTCGGTCAATCGCTTTTTCACGTGCAGCTTGATTCATATCACCATTTAAAGGTGAGCTTGAATAGCCACGTGCTTCTAGTTTTTCGGCCAATTCAGCTGTCGCATTTTTGGTGCGAACAAAGATGATCATGGCATCAAATTGTTCAACTTCTAGAATACGCGTTAACGCATCCAGTTTATGCATGCCGGTGACTTGCCAATAACGTTGGTTGATCGTATCAACTGTTGATGTTTTAGATTTAATACGAATTTCGACAGGATTTTTTAAATACCGGGTAGCAACGCGATGAATTGGGCCGGGCATTGTGGCTGAAAATAAGGCAACTTGACGTGATTCTGGTGTTTCTTTCAGAATCGTTTCAACATCATCAATAAATCCCATGCGTAACATTTCATCAGCTTCGTCTAACACTAAGGCTTTAAGTTCGCCTAATTTTAGTGTGCGACGGCGAATATGATCGAGTACACGGCCTGGTGTGCCAACAATAACTTGTGGATTACGTTTTAATTGGTTTAGTTGAATGCCCATGCTTTGGCCACCGTAGATAGGTAGCACATGGAAGCCTTTAATGTGTCGAGCATAGCCTTGGATCGCTTCTGCAACTTGAATAGCTAGCTCACGTGTTGGTGCCAGCACCAATATTTGAGGCATTTTTGTTTTAGTGTCTAGGCGGCTTAATAGCGGTAGTGCAAAAGCAGCTGTTTTACCTGTACCGGTTTGTGCTTGACCTAATAAATCACGGCCTTCTAATAGGGGGGTAATACTTTGAGCTTGAATAGGAGACGGTGTTTCGTAACCTACTTCATTAATGGCTTTAAGAATAGGGGCTGCTAAGCCTAACTCCGAAAAGGAGATAGCTGGAGTTTGTTCTGTGTCTGACATGAATGCGCCTGTGAGAGTCAGTTTTGCTTGCAAAACTGATGGAGGGATAAAATAATCGGCATATTATACGTAATTATTTAAACAAAAGATATACAAATCATATATTTAATCGTATTCTCATTAATGGGCTTAGCATTAACTGGCCTATTATTATCAATATGATCATTGATTCTGATTTTAATCGCTCTATGATGATAACTAGTATTCACAAGGAGAACATAATGACTGAACACACTTATAAGCATATTGAATTAACCGGTAGCTCTGCGGAAAGCTCTGATCAAGCGATTCAAAATGCGATTGCAAAAGCATCTGAAACCGTTAAAAACTTACACTGGTTTCAAGTGATAGATACCCGCGGTTATATTGAAGAGGATGGCGTCAAATATTGGCAGGTGACAATAAAAGTGGGCTTTAGAATTAATGATTAAAAATGATTAATGACAAGTTTATTGATCTGGATCAATGTTAGTTAAGAAATAAGCAGCTATAGTTTTTGCCCTTTAATTTAGCGAACTTAGGGACGTTGTGGCGAATATCCTCATCATCGATAGTATTGCTTCTATCCGGCAGTTAATATCTTTTGCTTTAACAGGCAGTGGATTTGAAGTATCTGTCTGTAGCGATGAGGTGTGTGTATTCGAAAAAATACAACAGCAGAAGTTTGATTTGGTACTAACAGGCTTGAATACACCGAAGATGACTAGCCTAGATCTGACTAAAGAACTGCGAGCGATACCAGATTTTGGCTCAACACCCATAGTAGTGGTCTCTACTCAAGCAGGTGCAGAAGTCATGCAGGAGGGTAAGCAAGTCGGTGTGACAGATTGGCTAATAAAGCCTTTTAACCCGCAAACCTTGATTGCTACGATTAAGAATAATTTACACCCTAATGCTGATTGTTCATCGTTTGTTAATTGATTCTTTCGAATTTGTGTACCCAGACGAGGTGTTCTTCGTCCCATTTCATGCCTTGATGCATTCTTAAAATAATTGCTTTATATGTTTCCATATTAGGGTAGCCTTCCGCTTTGGCATTTTCATCGGTCATATCACCTAATGTTTTACGATCAAGCCCTGTGACGGTAAAGGGAATGCCTTCTAACTCAAATGTTTCACCCGGATAAGCATAAATACCATCACGACGCTGTTCTGTTTTGCTGCCATCTAATGTCGCTGTAACTAATTTGGGATGTGTGACTAAACGCTCTATGTCACAGGTTTTTTCTGGGTAATCGGTGTTTATCATTTTTATTTCACTATTTTGGTAAATTTAGAACCTTCCAATGTTAAGTTGTACATAAGGCCTTTGTTACTAAATACAAACCCAACAATGGGATCTTCAATATCAAGGGTATTGATATCTTCACCTACACCCCATTCAATTAATGCCACTGAGCCATCAACACCTGCTTTCCAGCCTTCACTTGCTTGGAATGTTTTAAGCGCATCTTTAGTCATAAAAAGTAATACGATAGTTTTAGATTGAACGCCTAGTTGAAAGCCAATAGACGCTGCTGCCGTGCTGTAATAATCGATAGTTTTACCATCTACTTTTAATGCACCTTCTCCATATTCACCCCCAAGAACTAAGCCTGCTTTTATCACGCTGGGAAAAATGAGCGCCGCCTTGGCCTTTTTTAGAAAGGTTTGGCCACCTGATATTTCAGTCTTGAAACGTTTTAATGCTTCTTCTACACCAATATCAATTTCAGTCGCTGATGCAGCATGGCTGCTCATTGGAAAAGTGATTGATACTACTGTAAACAAGCAGATGAGAGCGATAAAAAATGTATTAGTCTGACGGTTTAAATATGACATAACTTAACGACCTTTATAGTGAGTACTGGTAGCTAAAGTAGCATGGAATTATGATCGAATAAAGAAGTGAGTAGAGAAATGTCTACTCACTATAAATTCTTATCCGTTGATGCCTTGGCTAGCAAGGTACTCTTCATAAGTACCCGCAAAATCGACTATACCATCTGGCTTCATATCAAAAATACGTGTGGCAAGTGAGGATACAAATTCGCGGTCATGGCTGACGAAAAATAATGTACCTTCATAGCGATTTAATGCCATGTTTAGGGATTCGATAGATTCCATATCCATGTGATTGGTGGGTTCATCCATAATCAGGATATTAGGTTTTTGAAGCAATAATTTACCGAACATCATTCGGCCTTTTTCACCACCAGATAACACACGGGCTTTTTTATCAATCATATGGCCTGAGAATAATAATCGACCTAAGGTGCCACGAATGGATTGTTCATCATCTTCGGCGCTGCCCCATTGAGACATCCATTCAAATAGATCCAAATCATTGCCAAAGAAATGCTCATGGTCTTGGGCGTAGTAACCAATGTTGGCATTTTCTGACCATTTAACGATACCTTCTTTAGGTGGCAATTCGTTAGCAAGTGTTTTGGCTAGCGTTGTTTTACCAATACCGTTAGGGCCAATGATTGCGATACGTTCACCTACTTCGACCATAAACTTAAAGTCTTTGAATAAGGGGGCTTCATTATCGTAGCTTTGGCTGATGCTTTTTACTTCTAAGGCATTACGGAATAATTTTTTTTCTTGTTCAAACCGAATGTAAGGATTAACGCGACTAGATGGTTTGATATCGTCTAATTCAATCTTTTCAATTTGTTTTGCGCGAGAAGTGGCTTGTCTTGCTTTAGAGGCGTTAGCTGAGAATCGACGTACAAAATCTTGTAACTCAATAATCTGTGCTTTCTTTTTAGCATTATCAGAGATTTGTCGTGCTCGTGCTTGGGTTGATGCCAACATGTAGTTATCGTAGTTACCCGGATAAACACGTAGCTCACCAAAATCCATATCCGCCATATGTGTACATACGCTGTTTAAAAAATGGCGATCATGTGAGATGATAATCATGGTGCTGTTACGTTGATTAATGACTTCTTCTAGCCACCGAATAGTCTCAATATCCAGATGGTTAGTCGGCTCATCGAGTAGTAAAATATCAGGGTTAGCAAATAATACTTGTGTCAGTAAAATACGTAATTTCCAACCGGGTGCAATTTCACTCATAAGGCCATAATGTTGCTCAGTAGGAATGCCCACACCTAGTAATAATTCACCGGCACGTGATTCAGCAGTATAGCCATCCATTTCAGCATATTGACCTTCAAGATCAGCCACTTTTAAGCCGTCTTCTTCAGACATTTCTGGTAGGTTATAAATGCGGTCACGCTCTTTATGTACTTCCCACAATTCAGGGTTACCCATAATGACGACATCAATGACACGTTGATCTTCAAAGGCAAATTGATCTTGTTTTAGCACGGCAAAGCTTTCGTTCACATCAAGACTAACGTTACCTGATGTGGGTTCTAAATCACCAGATAAAATTTTCATAAATGTGGATTTACCGCAGCCATTTGCGCCAATTAATCCATAACGATTGCCTCCACCAAATTTAACGGAGACATTTTCAAATAAGGGCTTAGCGCCAAATTGCATAGTGATGTTTGCAGTAGTAAGCAAGATCGTGGTCCTGTGGTATGGGAGTTTATATAAACTCAAATCGCAAAAAACCCAACATTATATACATTTTCGATAGTAAAGGGTGAGTGTCTTGCTATTGTGCGATAAGTGCTATTTTTGATTTGCGAGAGAGTTTTTTGATCGCGGCTTCACGTTTAGAGGCACTACTGCGATCTGGATGAGGTTCTTGGAAGACTATTTTTTTGGCTGAGCTAGTGTGAAAAAAACGTGCGCCGCCTTGTTTTGATTGGTGTTCAGAAAAACGTCTTTTTAAATCAGTTGTGATCCCTGTATAAAAATGTCCATTTTCAGCTTCTATAATGTAAACAAACCAATCACTTTTTGTCATTGAAGTCTATCGCCACTGAGTTAATGCAATAACGTAAGCCTGTGGGCGCGGGGCCATCATCAAATACATGGCCAAGATGTGCATCACAGCTTTGGCAACGTACTTCGGTGCGATCCATTCCAAGACTACTATCGAGATGATGAGTGACTACGCCATGTTCTTGTTGAGATGAAAAGCTAGGCCAGCCACAACCGGAATCAAACTTAGCATCAGATGAAAATAGCGATTGTTTGCAACAAATACAGTGGTATGTGCCATTATCATGGTGATCGACATAGATACCAGAGAAGGGGGCTTCAGTGCCCGCTTGGCGAGTAATGCGAAACTGTTCCTCGCTTAGCTCCTCTCGCCACTGATGATCAGTTTTATTAAGTTTAGATGCCATTATCTAATTCCTGATGTACGGTTAGATTGATTATGCCTAGTTGATAAGAATGTGACAACATGGAGCAGTGATGGTAAAAGAACTTCAAACCAATTGTGGGTTTATGACGCAGCTTTATGACATTAATTAATTGTGATTTAGGAGAGTGCTTAGCCTCTGATCCTGACAAGATTATTATGCCGTTAATTCATATGGCCAATATTGCTTGTGGCGGGCATGTAGGCAATGAAAAAAGTATCACAAAGACCATTTTGATGGCGAAGGATAATGGTGTTTGTGTTGGCGCTCACCCAAGTTATCTTGATCAGGAGAATTTTGGTCGAATCAGTCAGCAACATTCGAATGCTGAATTATTTCAAATTATTTATCAGCAAGTTAAGTCCTTTGATGATTTGTGCGAGCAACATAATATAAGCATGGAATACATCAAACCGCATGGTGCTTTATATCACGATATGATGCATAAACAAGCAGTGCTAGAAGTATTGTGCCAAGTGATTGAGGAATTAAATTTACCTCTATCTTTAGTGGTACAAGCGGGAAAAAACACAACGATATTTGAACGTTTTTCTGAAGATTACAATATTCGATTTCTCTATGAAATGTTTGCAGATAGAGGCTATCAAGCGCTGCAAATAATACCTAGGGGTGAGCAGGGCGCTATGCTGGAAGATGCACAGCAGGTGGTTGCTCAATATCAATATTTCTCTGAGCAACAAACAATCACCATCGACACTATTTGTTTTCATTCAGATAACCCAGCTTCTGTGGAAGCACTTAAAATGCTCAAATATATTTAATGTTCAATATTAAGCTGGCGGGCGAACATGCCATCATTATTTATTTTGGTGACCAAATTGCGCCAGAGCTTGTTGAAAAGATTAGTTTTTACTCTCAGCAGTTAACAGATGGCTTGGCTGATCTTATTATTGATATTGTGCCGTCATACACATCATTAATGGTGAGTTATAAGCTAGATTTTGTGGGTTATGAGGACTTTCGCAAACAGGTAGAAGACATTCTGGTAACTAAGTCATTTGTGTCTGGGCTGATCCATTCAAAATTAATTGAAATTCCTGTTTATTATGGCTTGGATGTGGGCTTGGATTTAGCACAGTTATTGATTGATAAAGACCTTCATCTTGAACAATTTATTGATATCCACAGCGCCACGGACTATTTAGTCTATGCCATCGGTTTTAGCCCCGTTTTTGCATTTTTAGGGGAGCTAGATCCGCGACTTCATTCTGCTAGGTTAATAACTCCACGGATACGAATACCAGCAGGCAGTGTTGGCATCGCAGATAACCAAACAGCTGTTTATCCGGTTGCATCATCAGGTGGTTGGAATATTATTGGCAAAACGCCGATAGATCTATCTATTAATAATAATGAAAACATCAAACGTTTTTCAGTGGGAGACAAAGTGAAATTTGTACCCATATCTCAGCAGGAATTCTTGTTGTTGGGTGGTCTGTTGTGAGTTTTGAGGTCATCAAACCAGGCTTTTTTTCCTTAATTGAGGATTATGGTCGTTTTGGTTTGGCTCAATATGGCTTAAGCCAATCTGGGGTAGCAGATGAGCATGCCTATTGTTGGGCAAATTATCTGTTAGAGAACCATGTTAACGATGCTGTATTGGAAATTACCTTTGGCGGATGTGAATTAAAGGTAGTTAGCAAGACAACCATCACTGTCACCGGTGCCGATTTAGATTTTAGAGTAAATGATGTTTCCCAACCTTTATGGCAGGTGATTGCTGTGGATTGTGGTGACACATTGACTTGGCCAACCATAAAAAGCGGCGTTCGAGCCTATTTAGCCGTAAAAGGCGGGTTTCAGAGTGAGCCGTTATTTAATTCGAGATCGGTTAATTTACGTGAAAATATAGGATCTAAGTTGAAGGTGGGTGATGAATTGATGTGTGCACATCACAATATTCAACCCCCTTATCGTGCAACACCTTCAAAATATTGGTCAGATTATGCTCAAGATTTAACCTTGAGGATCTTGCCTACTTATCAGTATGATCAATTTGATGACGAGCAAAAAAGAGTTTTTTTAGCACAGACTTATACAATAAATAAGGCCTCGGACAGAACGGGTTGCCGCCTTGACGGACAAGGCCTTCAAAATATTCCTTCGAGAATGATATCCGAGGGTATTAGCTACGGTAGTGTTGAAATAACCACCGAGGGACTGCCTATCATTTTATTAAAAGATAGCCCAACGATTGGTGGTTACCCCAAAATAGGCACAGTATTTTCTCTCGATTTAGCCAAGCTGGCTCAACGACAACCTGGAAACAAAGTGACGTTTGAGTTGATGGATATCACAACAGCACAATATCAGAGACGACAATTTAATACTTTTTTTAGCCTTTGAATTGTTTGCTATTATCTTGTGGAACGCAGCATCCAAGATGTTTTTTCATGAATTCGCATACGGTCAGAAACCAATGATGCTGTTGATTCATCATCTGCATCTTGTGCTAGTTTCAACACTTCACGTGAAGTTTTAATCACTTGCTCGTGAGCCTTTGTTAATAGGTCAACCATCTCTGATGCGCTAGGAACGCCTTCCACTTCTTCAATTGAACTGAGCTTTGAAAATTCTTTATAAGTGCCTGGAGCAGCAACATCTAAGGTGCGAATTCTTTCTGCGATATCATCTACCGCGATGGCCAATTCGGTGTAATGTTCTTCAAACATTAAGTGTAATTCACGAAATTGCACACCGGTAACATTCCAATGAAAATTATGTGTTTGTAAATACAAGGTGTAAGAATCCGCTAAAAGTCGTTTTAACCCTTCAGCTATATTAATTCGATCGTTTTCATTGATACCAATATTGATAGTCGTCATTTTCTAGTCCTTGTTAAAATAGTCGTATCCCATACTCACAGATGAGTATGGGATACAGCAGTTAGGGTTAAAGGTTATCTAAAGGAACACCAAGCGCTTTTGCTATACCTGCACCATAAGCTGGATCAGCCTTTAAACAGTTGCCAATATGTCGTTTTTGTACTTCTATTGACGCGCCACCAAGGGAATCGGCGGTATTGTTAAATAGTGCTTCTTTTTGATCTGAATTCATTAACCTGAATAAGTTGCCAGGTTGTGAATAATAGTCACTATCATCACGGTGATCCCAATGTGCTGCAGCCCCAGATAAATCCATTGGAGGTTCAGAGAAATCCGGTTGCTCTTGCCACTCATCTTGACTGTTAGGCTCATAACCAATAGTGCCGCCATAGTTACCGTCAACACGCATCGCACCATCACGATGATAACTGTGCACTGGACAGCGAGCTGCATTAACAGGGATTTGCTGATGATTGACACCTAAGCGATAGCGGTGTGCATCACCATAAGAAAATAACCGGCCCTGTAGCATTTTGTCTGGAGAGAAGCTAATGCCTGGCACAATATTCGCCGGACTAAATGCCGCTTGTTCAACTTCAGCAAAATAGTTTTCAGGGTTTTTATTTAACTCCATCACACCGACTTCGATTAATGGATAATCTCCTTTAGGCCATACCTTAGTAAGATCAAAAGGGTTATAAGGGGAGCTTTCTGCTTGCTGTTCAGTCATCACCTGAATTTTCAATAACCATGAAGGATTATTACCTTCTTCAATGGCATTGTATAAATCTGCTTGATGGCTCTCACGCTCTTTGCCAACTAATACTTCAGCTTGTTGATTAGTTAAATTTTTAATGCCTTGATTTGAAGTAAAATGGAATTTTACCCAAATACGTTCATTGTCAGCATTGATCATACTGAAGGTATGGCTGCCAAATCCATGCATATGTCGATAAGTAGCAGGCAGCCCTCTATCACTCATTACAATGGTTACTTGATGCAATGCTTCTGGCAAAGATGTCCAGAAATCCCAGTTATTTTGTGCACTACGCATATTAGTGCGTGGGTCACGTTTTACTGCATGATTGAGATCGGGAAATTTTAGTGGGTCACGTAAAAAGAACACAGGTGTATTATTACCCACCAAATCCCAGTTACCTTGCTCGGTATAAAATTTAATCGCAAAGCCTCGAATGTCACGTTCAGCATCAGCGGCACCACGCTCACCGGCGACGGTAGAAAACCTGACAAATAATTCAGTTTGTTTGCCGATTTCAGAGAATATTTTTGCTTTGGAATATTGAGTGATGTCATGGGTTACAGTGAATGTTCCATAGGCTCCTGAACCTTTTGCATGCATTCGTCGTTCTGGTATTACCTCTCGGTCAAAATGGGCCAATTTTTCTAGAAACCAAACGTCTTGTAATAATTGAGGACCCCGAGGTCCAGCAGTCATGATATTTTGATTGTCTGATACAGGACATCCAGCATTGGTAGTGAGTTTCTTTTTCATCTCTTTTTCCTTTTTTGTAAAATGGAGTCATCAGAGTAATAGAAATAATAATATTGGTAAAATTGATTGTTTAGGTTGTTTTAAGTGGTTTTGTCAATAACTATGCTAGCCTCTAGTTAAGAGGGATTATAATAATCTTGAGTCTATGTTTTATCAAGATTTTCAAATTAATTTGCTTGCTGTATTTATGAATAGTTTTTAATGTGTGTTCGATAAAATACGGCATGACTCTGTTATTATTTTTGCTATATAAAAATATAGGGGAAGGATTGTGGTTTTAGAAAATGCACCGAGTTGGCAATCCAGTTTATCTGCTGAGTTTGAACAGACGTATATGCAAGATCTTAAGCAGTTTTTAAGGGCTGAAAAAGATCAGAGTAAAGTCATTTATCCACACTCGTCTAATTGGTTTCATGCCTTGGAAACGACACCATTAGATGACGTTAAGGTGGTTATCTTAGGGCAGGATCCCTATCATCAACCCCATCAAGCTCATGGGTTATGTTTTTCAGTATTACCTGGGGTAAGAACGCCACCCTCTTTAGTCAATATATATAAAGAATTACAAACAGATTTGAATATAGCCATCGCGAATCATGGCTATTTAGAAAGCTGGGCAACACAAGGCGTGTTGTTATTGAATGCCGTGTTGACGGTAGAAGATTCACATGCCAATGCGCATCAAGGGCAAGGCTGGGAACAGTTTACTGATAAGGTGATTGCTACGGTAAATAATCGCTGTGAGCATGTCGTGTTTATGTTGTGGGGCGCTTATGCTCAGAAAAAAGGCGCTGTGATTGATGCGAAAACACATCTTGTATTAAAAGCGCCTCATCCCTCACCGCTATCTGCCCATAGAGGTTTTTTAGGCTGTCAGCATTTTAGTAAGGCAAATCATTATCTTCAACAACATGGTAAACAGCCTATAGATTGGCAATTACCTGATGTGTAAATAGTGTATTAAATTGAGTATGGCTTTGGTGATTAGATAGCGCTATTTCTCTTTTTATACATTAAGGATGCGCGGAGCATGAAAGTCTTTAATTATCATTGAAGAATGATTCTGCTCTCCCTGCTACAATGCGCGCCATGATAAAGCTTAATCAACTTTCAGTTCGTCGTGGAACACGGCTATTATTCGAGTCAGTTAGTCTGACAATTCATCCTAAACAAAAGGTTGGGTTAACCGGTGCAAATGGCACAGGAAAATCGAGCTTATTTGCTTTATTTCAACATAAGTTACACGCAGATCACGGTAGCGTATCTATTCCTGATGCATGGGTCATTGCGCATGTTGCACAAGAAACACCAGCCGTTGATGTAGCTGCAATTGAGTATGTATTACAAGGGGATGTGGAATATATACAGTTGCAACAACAGTTAGTAATAGCCGAAGCAGAACATGATGGCCATCTACAGAGTGAACTGCATGATAAATTATCTGTGATCGATGGTTATACTGCACGCAGTCGAGCGGGTCGTTTGATGCATGGCTTGGGCTTTTCTGGAGATCAGGAAGATCTGCCAGTAAGTTCTTTTTCAGGTGGTTGGCGTATGCGACTAAATTTGGCTCAAGCCTTAATGTGTCGGTCAGATTTATTGCTACTAGATGAGCCAACAAACCATTTAGATTTAGAAGCTGTTTATTGGCTTGAAGAGTGGCTACGTAATTATCAAGGTACTTTGGTATTGATTTCCCATGATCGAGATTTTCTTGATCGGGTGGTGACTCAAATTGTCCATATTGAACAGCAAGCAATGAAAGCTTATACAGGGAATTATTCTGCCTTTGAAGTTGCTCGTGCTGAACATTTAGCCCACCAACAAGCTGCTCATCAAAAACAAAAACGAGAAATTGATCATATCCGTAGTTTTATCACTCGTTTTAAAGCAAAAGCGACCAAGGCAAAACAGGCGCAGAGTAGAGTGAAAGCCTTAGAGCGAATGGAGTTAATTGCCCCTGCACATGTTGATTCTCCTTTTCATTTTAGTTTTTATCCACCAACACGATTGACGGTACCATTATTAAGTTTAGATAAGGTTGCAGTAGGTTATAACGATCAGCCTCTTATTTCCGGTGTAAAATTATCGTTAGCGCCAGGGGATCGTATTGGCTTGCTAGGGCCGAATGGTGCTGGTAAGTCGACATTAATTAAATTAATCGCCGGTGTCTTGCCACCCTTGCAAGGTAAACGTAAAGAAGCGAAAGATATTCGCATTGCCTATTTTGCCCAACACCAATTAGAACAACTTACAATAGATGAAAGTCCGTTACAGCATTTACAACGGCTTGATCGATTAGCATCAGAAACTGACTTGCGTAATTTTATTGGTGGTTTTGGTTTTCATGGTGATGATGCCTTAGCACCTGTTGGGCCATTCTCTGGTGGTGAAAAAGCGCGACTAGTTTTGGCACTATTGGTTTATCAGAAACCAGCCGTTTTATTATTGGATGAGCCGACTAATCACCTTGATTTGGAAATGCGTTTAGCGCTGACCATGGCATTGCAAGATTTTGAAGGTGCCTTAATTGTGGTGTCGCATGATCGGCATTTGTTACGTACCGTTGCAGATGAATTATGGCTGGTGTCTGGTGGCCAGGCCAAGGTATTTGATGGTGACTTAGATGATTATCGCCAATGGTTGCTAACGAAAGATAAAGTAGTGAAAACTAATACAGATACTGCCAATACTAATAATAAAAAAACTGATCGACAGTCAGCAGCGCTTGCTAGAAAGAAATTACAACCATTGCGTAATATAGTGAAAAAAGCTGAACAGCAGATGGATGTATTACAGAAAAAACTAGCAGACATTGAACAGAAATTAGCAGATAACAGCTTGTATGAAGATAAGGCTAAACAGCAATTGAAAGCACTATTATTAGAACAAGCAACCTATAAATCTGACTTGGAACAGGCCGAAATGGACTGGTTCGAAGCCAGTGAAACATTAGATTCAGCACAAGCTGACGAGGATTAAGCGTGGCATTATTATCATTAAAACAGATCGTTGTTAGTTTTGGCGGTCCTAATCTGATAGATAAAGTAGATTTTCAGCTCGAGCGAGGTGAGCGTGTTTGTTTGGTCGGCCGTAATGGTGCTGGCAAATCAACATTAATGAAATTGATCGCCGGTGAAATCACCCAAGATTCAGGTGAAGTTTTAGGCAAAAATTTAAAAATTGCTCGACTAGAGCAAGAAGTCCCTGCTGGAACAGAAGGTAGTGTTTTTGATGTGGTGGCACAAGGTTTAGGTGATATCGCTCCTTTGTTGATCGAATACCATCATGTGATCCATCAATTAGAAACAGATCACTCTGATAAAGTATTAGCAGCACTGGAAAAAGCACAACATGATTTGGAAGCTGTTGATGGCTGGTCAGTGGAACAACGTGTTGAAGCGGTTATTTCAAGGCTGACATTAGATGCAGATGCTGAGTTTTCAGCATTATCGGGCGGAATGAAAAGACGGGTGTTATTAGCTCAGGCCTTGGTAAAAGAACCTGATATTTTGCTACTAGATGAGCCCACTAACCATTTGGATATTACATCAATTACGTGGTTAGAAGAGTTTCTTAAAAGTTATGATGGTACGGTATTATTTATTACCCATGATCGTACGTTTTTACAAGCATTAGCCACTAGAATTGTGCAGATTGATCGTGGCAACTTAGTGAGCTTTCCGGGTGATTATGCTAATTTTATTCAACGACGTGAAGCAATGTTGGAGGAAGAAGCACAGCAAAATTCTCTGTTTGATAAAAAATTAGCACAAGAAGAAGTGTGGATAAGGCAAGGTGTTAAAGCTCGCCGGACGCGTAATGAAGGCCGTGTGCGAGCCTTGGAGAAATTACGCCGTGAACGAGGTCAGCGTCGAGAAAAAGTGGGTAATGTGAAGATGCAGCTGCAAGATGCTGATCGCAGTGGCAAGTTAGTGGTTGAGGCTGAAAATGTCGGCCAAAGCTATGATGGTCGAGTGTTGTTTAAAGACTTTAATACGGTTATTCAGCGTGGTGATCGTATAGGTTTAATTGGCCCTAATGGCTGTGGTAAAACAACATTATTATCGATTTTATTAGGGCGAACAGAGCCTGAGTCAGGTACGGTTAAATTAGGGACTAAGATTGAGGTCGCTTATTTTGATCAATTGCGTAGCCAATTAGATGAACAAGCTAGTGTGGTTGATAATGTCGGACAAGGTAAAGATTTCATTACAATAAATGGTGCTGAGAAACATGTTATGGGCTATTTACAAGACTTTTTGTTTACACCGGAACGCGCCAGAACACCGGTTAGATCATTGTCTGGTGGCGAACGTAACCGATTATTATTAGCAAAATTATTCACTCAGCCAGCTAATTTACTGGTGATGGATGAGCCGACTAATGATCTTGATGCTGAAACCCTAGATTTGTTAGAAGAATTACTAATGAATTATAAAGGCACATTGTTATTAGTCAGCCATGACCGTTCATTTTTGAATAATGTAGCAACCAGCACTATCGTATTTGATGATGATGGCGAAGTACGTGAATATATCGGTGGTTATGATGACTGGTTGCATCAACGCGCTTTGGATAAACAAGTAGCGGTGAAACAGACCAAAGCAAAACAGAATGTGAAAGTCAGCACTAAGAAAAAATCGACCCTGACCTATCAGGAACAATTAGATTTAGAAGCCTTGCCGAAAAAGATAGAACAACTGGAACAAAAACAAGATGCGTTGCATACTGTGATTGGTGAACCAGAATTTTATCAACAAGATGCTGCTAAAATTGCAGTAATACAGGATGAATTGGCCGCATTGACCACGGAATTAGAGACTACTTATGAACGTTGGCAGCTACTGGAAGATAAGCAGAAAGGATAATCCGGATGGCTGAGGCTGATCGACAATTGTTGTTCAGCCAACAAGATGCCGATACGCTTATCCGTGTTTGGCAACAAGGGAATCGTCGTTGGCTAGACTTTAATGATGGTTTGATTCAATCAGGGATATTGTTAGATAAGCCTGATACTTTGCCATTAGTATTGAACCGTGCGATGTTGGCTGGTGTGATGTTTGTTGAGCAGCCAAAAACGGTATTACTTGCTGGCACTGGTGGAGGATCTACGGCACGTTATTTTTCGCATCATTTCCCCGAGGTTGTTGGGCGGGCAGTGGAACAGTCAGAAGCCATTGTTACAATTGCAAAGAGTTATTTTGATTTTCCCACTAAAGGTAACTGGAAAATAATTACTGCAGATATTGTAAATTATGTTCAACAATGTCAGCAAAAATATGATCTGATAGTGATTGATATTGCTGAGGGTCAAAAAACACCTGAATGGTTAATTAATACTGATTTTCTGGCACAGTGTCGCTCAATACTGACAAAATACGGCCATATATCCATCAATTTATTAGCAAAAGATGCCGATGAGTTTTTGTGCTATTTATCATCTATCCGAAATGCATTTGATGGAATGACGGTGTGTCTTTCTTTGCCCGATCATCGGAATATTGTGACGATGGCATATAATCACCAGCCACTATTTTCAGCTGAAGATATGGCATCACGATTACCAATACTTGATGCATTGTGGGGATTGGAATTTAGTGATTTTTATCGACAGATCCTCAAAGATAACCCTGAAGGGAGTGGCGTTATTTAGGTTCTGCACTGTTTATGGATTTTTGCCTCCAACCAAAGTGTCTTGATATTCTTCGAGCTCTATCCATTTTTTATCTTCAATTAGATCGGCTTGAATTGACCATGTTTGTGGGTCGCGCCTAGCGTATTTAGAACCTACGCTATTAAGTATTTTTTGTATTACTGCAGTATCCACTGTGGCAAGTTGTGCCATAGTTAAGATGCCACCGGCATGTAATAAGGCTTCTATTTTAGGGTCTATCCCTTTAACAAGTTTAAGATCTTCGGGTGGTTTATCTGCTTTGGTTTTAACCTTGCTTTCAGTGTTGGACTCAATATCTAAAGCAGCCGCCGGAACCGAGGATATCGTAGGTTCCGGTGTTCTGTGGTGATGAGTCACATTAAGTTTTGATTTACAGCCTAAAAAATGGCGTAGGATAAAACCTAGAATAAAGGCTCCTAGTAGCATGATAATGATTTCTACTGTGGCATTAGTCATATCTGAGCGGGTAGTTATATGATTAAATATATCATCAAACATATTGTCGATCCTTTAACAGATGGTTATGGCGTAATAATTATTTCAACACGACGGTTCATTTGTCGGCCAACTTCAGTATTGTTGTCTCCAATAGGGTTAAGTTTACCCTTACTTTCAATTGTTATACTGTTTTTGGTGGCTCCTCGCTTGATGAGCAATCTTTGTATCATTTGTGCACGTTTTAATCCTAAGGTATGATTTTTTTCATCATTACCCACATTGTCGGTATGCCCTATTAAATGAACATGTTTTCCTGATATCAGTATGATGACTAGATTAGAAAGATAGATCTCTAGTTCAGTCGATAATAGTGGACGTAAATGGCTTCTATATGGGAAATGTATCTGACCATGTTCGATTTGCAACTCTTCAACCTCTATAGCCATAGGTTGATCAATAGCCTTAGGCTCACTAACCACTACTTCAATTTCAGGAGTACCAATAGCTTGAGTATCAATTTCAATTTCTGGTTGGTCAATTAATTGGGTAGCTAGTTCAGCAATCTGCCTTTCAGTTTCAATATCAGTAGTTTGTGTGGGCTGGATAGTTTCAGGCTCAATGGGTGCATCCAACGTGCTTATGATGTTGTTATTGTCTGCATCAAAAGATTGTTGTTGGCTTAATTGGTGGACTTTATTTATCTTAATATTACTTAGATCTGTTTCAATTACCTCTTCTATTTTGTTGGGTAATTTATCTTGATCCTCATTTGTGAGTGAATCACTGAGAATATCCTTATTAAGCGTATCAATTGCACTTTCGTTGTTTGAATCAATAGAGGGCGTCGTATTCTCTACAATGACATCATTATCAGAAGTGTCATTATTGTCGGTGTCATCAGCTAATGCATCTTCAATAGCATTTGTAATATTATCTCGGATAGTCGCTAAATTTTCTGTGCCAGTAGGAATAATTTCAGCCATTATTGTCTCTAGGTTACAGAGACCTTTTATTCTACAGGTATACCATTCCCAACTGTAAGCTCCCCACATTAGGGATAGAATAAGTACTATCACTACTCGAAGTTTCATATTATCTTCCAGAATTCTTATATTCCATAAATATATCCGCCAGATAATATTAGCTGTTCTGGAGAGATTATTATAATTATTTTTTTGACAGCCCTTATTATAAAGCGTGCAGAAAGCCTATTATGCCTTATTCATCAAGCAAAGCATCACGGGTATCACTATGGATGCGTGGCATGATCCACATTTCATACATAGATACGACCCACATAAAACAGAATGAGACTGCCATAGCACCACCACCAATAATGACTAACCATGCAAAGTTAGGATTTAATTTAGTCAGCCACCAAGAGGAGATATCTAGTATGAGGAATAAATAGGGCATAACGACAACGGTTGCCTTCAAATATTTAGGGACACCGGCAGCTAAGCTAAAGATTAATCCGACAAACATAAAAATAAAGGCAATACCAAAAAGATGGATATGTGACACCCGTGCCAGAGAAGAGAAGCTTGCTCCCGTGTCTGTTTTAGCTCGTTCAACTATATTTTTAAATTGAGTAAAATCGGGGATAGGTAATCCTGATTCAGCGTTATGACACATGACACAGCTGGTATCCATAATCTGACGGATGCCGGTATCATAAAATGCCTGCTCATTAGCCCCTTTATGTACCCAGTTGATAATTTTTAATCGATCTTCTTCTGGTGCCATAAGTTGCATTGAGCCATTAAGCTTGGCTTCGATAACAGAGCCAGAACGTTTACCATAATAACTATATACTATATCATCAATAGATAAACCTAGCTCACCATCAGCCAATCCGTGAGTAAATTGGATTTGCACCATTGCCATCATGTAACCAATAGCAACCACAATTAGATAGCCTGTGAATAATGCTTTAAGTGCAATACCTTGGCTACAAAGATTAATTTTATGTGTGGAGGCCATATTGTTTCCTATATATTTATTGTGTTAAATGGGATTTTACAGTTTTATCGAGCTTAAGAACCAAAGACTTGTTTGAGTAATTCTGTTGTTCTGGCCGCTGGGTTTTCACGAATTTTCTTTTCTTCTTGGGCTATGACTGTGAATAAGCCATTCAATGCTTGTTTGGTAACATAGTCGGGTAAATCAAGATTAACGTTTTCACCTATCAACGGTATAGCGGCAATTTGTCCTGCCAAATCATTGTAGTATTTAGTTGTGCCGACTTGGTTAAGCGAGTTTTCAATAGTTGGGCGAAATAATTCAGTTAATTGTGTAGTGGTTTTATCACGAAAATATTGTGTTGCTGCATCATCGTCACCTTGTAAAATCGTATTGGCATCTTCTATGTTCATATTTTTAATGGCATCAACAATTAATGCAGTTGCCTGTGGTGCAGCTGCTTCAGCTGCATGATTCATGCTTTGTTCAAATGCATCTGCTTGGCCACTTAAGCCAAATTTTCGCATTAAGTCCGTGACTTGTTGTAATTGAGGTGGCATAGCGATACGGATTAATTCATTTGACAGGTAACCTCCTTCTTTACTAACTGAGTCAACAGCACGGCGGGTACCAATATCTAGAGCTTCTTTTAGTCCAGAAACAATACTGTTGTAATCTAGTGCTGATGAAGAAGTTGAATCACTAGAGAGAAATTCTTTACCTGCCGTGGTGAGATAGTCTAAATAACTGCCCCAATCTGCATGAGCATTACCAATAAAAAAACAAGATAGAAGGAAAAAAGCGGCAGTTGTTTTTAATTTTTTCACAGTAGTTTCCCTATTTGTTATTTGGTTGAGCGGTGGTGTTTATGCGGCTTAGATAATATCAAAATTTTACTTTATTTTCACGCAAACGCTTTTCCAGTTCGTCTTGCATTAGTTCCAGTGAATGAGCGCGAACTTTTGATGCTGCATAGTGGTAATAGTTCAGCTTGCATTTAACCGGCAGATGAAGTGCATCTCGACCTTGGTCTTCAAACTCTATCCAAGCCAGAATGGGGAGATCGTTCTGCCGTTCATCGACACATACCCATTCATGTTTTTCAAGCAGCATGACGCAACTCGAATAGTCTACCAGTGGTATTCGCATTGGTATGGTGAAGTGCATTTTTGCCCTGCGCCACAAGTTATAAAGTTTTGCATCTATTTCGTCGTTTCGTTGTGCGTAATAGGGGATATCGCCAATTCTACTCACGCTTTTACCTTAGCTGGTCAAGCTGGCAAACAGTGTTGGCAGTTTTTCTGGCAAACGGTCTACGTTATCGATAATGGTGTAATTGTTTTGGCCAAAAATACGTTTTACATAGTCGTCAGCATTTGGATCCAGTGTCAGGCAATAGGTTAATACGCCTTTACTGTACAATTCTTCCACCGCTTTTTTGGTGTCATGGCGCAAATGTTGTGGATCGCGTTCATCGATATCCGCCGGTTCACCATCGGTAACTAGAAGAATGAGTTTTCGTCTTTGTTGTTGTTTTATCAGATGATGTCCGGCATGACGTAATGCGGCACCCATGCGGGTTGATAAGCCGCCTTTCATGCCGGCCAAGCGTGATTTTGCTTCATCATCAAAATGCTGATTAAAATCCTTGAAGCGATAATATTGCACATCGTGGCGTCCATCGGAGGAGAAGCCATGCAGTGCAAATGGGTCGCCAATGCCGTTGATGGCCGTAGAAACTAGTGTTGCCGCTTCACGCGTTAACTGTAATACCGTTTTATCTGAACCGGCCATGACTTCATTGGTGGACTCTGATAAATCCATCAACACCACAACAGCAAGATCGCGATTTTTTAATACATTACGCATGGTAATACGTGGGTTGGGTTGTTCTCCCATGCGAATGGAGATCATGGCATCAACTGCAGCATTGAGATCAATTTCATCACCATCTTCTAGACCACGCATACGCTGCACACCCGCGGGTGTTAACAGATCAATAATTTGTTTAATCCGATGTGCAACCGGCCGATATTCATCCAAGATCAGCTTGATATCTTCTGGATCACCTTTTGGTTGACGGCGTTCATATACTGTTGCCCAGTCAGGACGGTGTAAYTGGATCTGATAGTCCCACTCTTGATAGTGGAAKGGATCAGAAATCGGTTCTTTGCCCCACATATCATTGAAGCTTGCTTGCTCATCGGTGAGATCATCTTCATATGGCCGCATATTGGTTGAACAGGTCCAAATCTCTTGAGCGTCATCGCCCGCTAATTCACAATCCACTTCATTGGCCATTTCAATGACGCTAACCTGACGACGAACTTGTCTTTGACTAGCTGCAACGTATTCGAATTCAGCATTCATGTCGAATTCTTCGAACTCCCAAACGTAACGATTGTCATCACGGTATGGAATTCGAATACGTTCAAGGATACGCAAGCTAGGCACTTCTTTGCGCGCCATAAAGATGTTGTAAAGTTCTAGCCCTAAATGCCATGATAGCTGATTGTCATCTTGACGTGCTTTAATTTCATGATGAAATTTTTCGATTAGCGCATTAACTTGCGTATCATCGGAGCTGACCGAACTATCAATTAACATCAGAGCAATATGCTCCAGCACTTTCATGGTGGGGTGTTCGAGCTCTTCATCTGATTCAGCTATTTTCAGTAGTGACGTCCAGAGCTTTTTCAAGCCAGGAAAATCATTAATAGCTTTATATTCAATGCGGGCATCTTCAATAAAGCCAATAAAGAACATTTGTGCTGGACTCAGCTGCTCTGCAGAAATAGGCTTGGTTGAATAACACATGTGTGCAGCCATATGTGCAGCAGTGGCACGATAAAGTTCTAAACCGGCAATTTTATTATCATCTGGTCCTATATCATCAACCGCATCTGGCATATGTAAAATACGATGCTCAATATAAGGTCTGAAATCGGTATAGTCAGCACCTGTTGGACGTAGGAAGAAGTTACGGCCCCATAATGCACGCAGGTAAAAATTTAATTTGCGTTGTACTTTTATAAAGAGCACACCACTACGTTCTTTTTGTAGCATCGCTTTAGAATCTGCAGATTCTAAATTGAAGTAAGAGGTTAAGTTGGTAAAGTCACGGCGATATGCCTGAGCACCAAAGTTGGCCCAACGACGTAAACCACTTAACGTTAACTTGCTGAGTAGTTCATCAATATGGTTCAGCATAGGTCGTAAACCACGCGATGCAGTTGAAGCAAGTTGATGAATAAACGTTAAATAACCACGAAGTAGTTCTGCGTCACCGAGACTACGTGCGGCAGTCGGTAAACTACTTAAGAGCAATGATATGACAGCGCCAGAGGTAACAGAAGACAGTTTCATTGCAGCTGTAATACAGTCGGGAATAACATCTTCGCCACATTCTTTTACCACCAGCGGCATTTCTTGTAAGTAAGTGATCACCAGATCATTGCCACGACCCAGACTGGACAATGATTTCGCGCCATCCATGTAGGTCTTAAGGCCTGTAGGTGACATGAGGTGTGAAGCTTCCTTGAATGTACTCTCTAATACTTCACGTATTGAAGGTTTGTCTTCCAGGAATTCTTCGTAGTCTTCGAGTTTTATACTCATTATAAAAGCCTCAGCTCAGATCGCACAGAGTAAGTGGTGATTATCATCTCTTACTGAAACGCTTAGAAACAGAATTCTATGACTTAAAGTCACTGGATTATTCTCTCTACTGGAATGACTAGCAGAAAAAAGCAATGTTTATAGTGAACAGACTTATCTCTGTATTTCATGTGATTCGGTGGTAAATTAATTATTAACCAAAGAACGTTTGTACTGCTGCATCCAATGTATCGCGCATATCTGGATCATCAGTTAATGGCGTGACCATCGTCATCATGCAAGCAGCCTGAGGCTCAACACCTTTACTGATTAATTGTCCTGCGTACACTAACAAACGTGTTGAGATCCCTTCGTCCAGACCATGACCTTTAAGGTTACGTGAACGATGAGCAATCTGAACTAATTTTTCCGCTGTTTTTTTATCAACCCCCGATTCTTTTGAAACAATCGCTACTTCTATTTTTTCGGTAGGGTARTCAAARTCAAGYGCACCAAAACGTTGTTTKGTTGATTGTTTTAAGTCTTTCATCAAGCTTTGATAACCAGGGTTRTAAGAAATAACCAATTGGAAATCAGGATGGGCTTTAATCARCTCACCTTTCTTATCGATAGGTAAAGTACGGCGATGATCCGTTAAGGGATGAATGACAACGGTGGTATCTTGACGTGCTTCAACCACTTCATCGAGGTAACAAATCGCACCAATGCGGGCAGCGGTTGCTAAAGGACCATCTTGCCATTTTGTACCATCTTTATCTAACAAGAAACGACCCACTAAATCAGATGCAGTCATATCTTCATTACAAGCAACAGTGATAAGCGGACGGTTAAGTTTCCATGCCATGTATTCAACAAATCGAGATTTACCACAACCAGTAGGACCTTTAAGCATCATAGGCATACGTGCATTGTAGGCGGCTTCGTAAAGTTCAATTTCGTCTGCAACCGGCTCGAAATAAGGCTCATCTTTAATGATGTATTGTTGTGGATCTACTGTGTTTTCTGACATGACACACCNTNTNNNTTNAWATTGATATTGATRTTTTGTTTAAMGTTGATAAGGNKTTTTAATKAACTNAAAAAACGTYACTKAAGTTYTATTYCTCATCATCTGTTTCAACTTCACCAGACCAGCCAGCTTTYTTGGCMTTTTCGATGGCTAGACCATGAATTCTCTGGTGACGTTCACGTAAATCYTCTGGAAGATRACTAAMGAGACAACCATAYTTGTCCCAYTCRTCATTCACYTTTTGTAATAAGGCATCKACCCCGGCAAAGTTCCAGCCYTCACAGGTTTCAGTTTCTTCTATTATGCCAAAYACCCARGCATCACGAATGATTTTWCCAATGGTCGTCATMCCRCCWTKWAMTTCWTTATCWATGCCAACATATGTATCTGGTTTWGCCATAATTAYTTCTTTTRTTWCTKTTCANTTGTAAAAAARCCCCTGNWCTRCAGYTGCAGNYYAGGGGCTTTTTATTAYRGTASTAGCCCCGGARTCTTAAACAGMYTTACCGCGGTGAATAACCATTGCYGTACCTGCAGATTGKGTAAAGTTGTTATAACCTAACAGACGMACATGGTTGTTTGGGTGTGCTTTATGACRAGCTTCAATTTCTGCAARGATAACATCTACATCTGTTTCACCGAACAGTGGCAATTTCCACATGTACCAGTAGTTACTGATCGCATGTTCAGGTTCAGTGTGTTCAATACCTGGGTTCCAGCCGTTATCAACGATGTATTGAATTTGAGCACGTGTAGATTCTGCGCTTAAAGGTGGTAGATATGAAAATGTTTCATATTTACGGCTTTGAGCTGCATCGCTCAAGCTTGAATTATAATCTTGCATATCACTCATGTGATTGACTCCAATTTGTAGTTAAAATTGATTTTGATTAAACAGCAAGGTGCAAAGCACCTTGCGTTTGATGATTAATGTCGTTTTGCTTATTTATGCGCAACGTCGATTTTATCAACAGTATCAAATTCAAATTTGATTTCTTTCCACGTTTCCATAGCGATCTTGAGTTCTGGGCTGTGTTTCGCCGCTTTAGTAAGGATGTCCTTACCTTCTTTCTCAAGCTCAACACCAGAGTTACGAGCTTCAACACAGGCTTCAACCGCAACACGGTTAGCAGCAGCACCAGCAGCATTACCCCAAGGATGGCCTAATGTACCACCACCGAACTGTAGGCAAGAATCATCACCAAAGATGCTAACCAATGCTGGCATATGCCATACATGGATACCACCAGAAGCAACAGGAAAAACACCTGGCATTGCGCCCCAATCTTGGTCAAAGAAGATACCGCGTGAACGATCTTCTTTGATATATGAGTCACGCATGATGTCGATCCAACCTAATGTTGCATCACGGTCACCTTCTAATTTACCCACAACAGTACCTGAATGCAGATGATCACCACCTGACAGACGTAATACTTTAGTTAATACGCGGAAGTGAATACCGTGGTGTGGGTTACGATCAAGTACCGCATGCATCGCACGGTGAATATGTAACAACATACCGTTATCTTGACACCATTGTGCAAGTTGAGTATTCGCTGATAAACCACCCGTTAAGTAATCATGCATGATGATCGGTGCGCCGATTTCTTTTGCGTATTCAGCACGTTTCATCATTTCGTCAGCGGTAGGGGCAGTAACGTTTAAGTAGTGACCTTTGCGTTCACCTGTTTCGGCTTCAGCTTTGTGAATCGCTTCCATTACAAAATCAAAACGGTGTCTCCAACGCATGAATGGTTGTGAGTTTACGTTTTCATCATCTTTGGTGAAATCTAAACCACCACGTAGACCTTCATAACAAGCACGACCGTAGTTTTTCGCAGATAGACCTAGTTTAGGCTTGATAGTACAACCTAATAATGGGCGACCGTATTTATTAAGGATGTCACGTTCAACTTGGATACCTTGCGGTGGACCATTACATGTCATAACGTAAGCAATAGGGAAACGGATATCTTCTAGGCGAAGTGCACGAAGTGCTTTAAAGCCAAACACATTACCCACTAAAGATGTTAATACGTTAACAACTGAGCCTTCTTCGAATAGATCGATTGGGTAGGCAATAAATGCATAAAAACAAGTGTCATCGCCTGGCACATCTTCAATAGCGTATGCACGGCCTTTGTAGTAGTCGAGATCAGTTAATAGATCTGTCCAGACTGTGGTCCATGTTCCTGTTGAAGATTCAGCAGCAACTGCTGCCGCAATCTCTTCACGAGGCACACCGTCTTGTGGTGTAATTTTAAAACAGGCCAAAAGGTCTGTTTCTTTCGGAGTGTATTCTGGCATCCAGTACGTTTCACGGTACGCTTTTACACCAGCAGTATATTTTTTTTCTGACATTGCTCGCATCCTCTTTTTCTATATTTGACTAGCGGAATAACTCCCCCTAGTCCAAAAATTGTTTATTGACTTGGCCCTAAACATCTAACACTTACACGTTAGCATACGTAAGCGTAAGCGGTAGGAGTTTCTCTGCAATTCGATATTTATAATCTACTCGTCTAATTTTTGACGTGGGAGAAGTGTAGGCCATTTTTTATATAAATAAAACTCAATTATATTGATTTTATATATAAAAATTACTTATGATATAGCTTATGAACATAACAATACGCCAATTTCAAATTTTTGAAGCTGTTGCACAACATTTAAGTTATACCCGTGCGGCTGAATTACTATATCTAAGCCAGCCGGCTGTTTCAATGCAAATAAAACAATTGGAAAATGAAGTTGAAGTCCCTTTGTTTGAACGGATAGGTAAAAAATTATTTTTAACTGAAGCTGGTGAAGAATTACTTATTTACGCACGGAACATTTCACAACAACTCGTCGAGTTAGATGATGTGTTCAATGAAATACGAGGAAGTGAAAGAGGGCGACTGACTATTGCTGTCGCAACAACCGCTAACTATTTTTCTTTGAAATTATTAGGCGAATTTTATCGGCGATTTTCGAGTACAAAAATTAGTCTAGATGTCACCAATCGTGAAAGTTTATTAAATCATTTGAATGATAATACGGTTGATATGGTGATCATGGGGCAACCACCAGAAGGGTTGGATGTCGAAGCAACTCCCTTTTTGGAAAATGCATTAGTTGTTATCGCGCCTAAAGGACATGAATTAATTACCCAAAAACAAATCCCATTATCTGTTTTGCAGCAGGAGACCTTTATTATGCGTGAGCATGGATCGGGTACAAGGATCGCAATGGAGCATTTTTTTGAACAAAATGGTTATAGCATTAGCTCCGTAATGGAAATGAGTAGTAATGAAGCTATTAGTCAGGCTGTTGAAGCAGGATTGGGTTTGGGTATTGCATCACTGCATACTGTAGAAGCGGAACTTTCTTCAGCACGATTACATGTATTGGATGTAGAATCATTTCCTATTGTACGTCATTGGTACCTAGTGCATCGTCGAGGCAAACGTTTAACGGCATTAATGGAAGCGTTCAAGCGGTTAGTGATAGATGAAACGGGTACAATATTAAAGATCTAATAATGTTGGATCTAACCATTCTACTTGGCCGAAGCCTGCTACTAATCTAATTTTAGATAATTTTAATAAATAAAAGTTAAATCCGGGTAATGCTAATATCATCGAAGCGGTAGGAAATTTGTCAAGATAGTGTGTGCGTAGTTGAGTTTCATCTTTAGCCAGTTCTGCATTAGCTAAGCAAGTGACACGTGCACCAGCACTTGGGTTATCAACATCAGTAGGGTCAAAAATTGTCAATGATACTTTAGGATTGGCTTGAATATTATGGGTATGTTCTGCCAGATGGCTAATGAATATTACAATATCACCATGTTCACTAATGATATAAGGTGTGACGGAACCAAAGGGATAGCCAGCTTCAGATTGTGAGTGTGTTGATAACACACCATATTTCTGAGAGTGAATAAATTGTTTTGGATCAAGTTTTTTCATGGTGTCAATATCCAATTAATTTGTTGGGCTGTTATTTCACCGACTTGGCAAAAACGTAAATCTTTTGGCATTGTAGCTTGCGTTGCCGAGATGGGAATACGCCCAGCCATAATTTCGCAGTAACGTTGAGGATAACGTGGTTGTTTATTAGGTCTGATATAGCCATCTGGAAAAACGGGTTGATTATTACGGTAATTATATTTATCACTGGCTCCCACGGTATGTAATATTTCATGTGCCATCACCAGTGCATTTTGCCTGGTCTGCTTCGGTTTTGAATAAGCGTGGATAATACCTAGCAAGCCTTTTTGTAAACCTAGTGAATGAGATAGTGCTTGATTATTTTCACCTTGCCGATATAACACAAATAGTCGGATACGGTCAGTATTTGAGGTGCTGTCAGGCGTGTTTTTATAAGCCCAGTAACGTAGTTTCATGCTCCATAACATAACTTGGAAAATAGCGTTGCGATCGGCAGGTGGAGCAGGAGGGTGTGATGTGATTATGGGGCCTAACTGAGTGATAATGGGGGTCACAACAGTCAATTGGTATTGTTTTGCACCGCGGGTAAAAAAATCATCAATATCAATAAAATGTTTTTTTGATAAGTTGTTAATGTAGTCTTCAGTTATGGCGCTGCCATCACCGTTAATTGGATAGATAATAACGTCAATAGACTGATACCACGATGTGGTATTTAACCGTTGATCTTGAGTGTAAATAGCAGCTATAGCTAATAGACTTAGTAAAAATACGATACGGATATTTCTAAAACTAAATACTTTCATAGTATCGTTTTATGGTTAAAGAGGATTTTGGAAGGCAATAAAAAAGGCCAGTTGAAAATTTCAACCAGCCTTCGATATTCTATCCTAGTAAGGTTTACTTAACTAGGTAGGTACAACGTTCTCAGCTTGAGGACCTTTTGCACCTTGAGTAACTTCCATTGTTACTGCTTGACCTTCTTTTAATGATTTGAAACCATCTGCTTGAATTGCACTGTGGTGTACAAATACGTCAGGTCCATCTGATTGCTCAATAAAACCGAATCCTTTTGCATCATTGAACCACTTAACTGTTCCTGTAACTTGCTCTGCCATATCAACCTCAATATTACTTAATTTTTTTCACTAACCCTAAAATGTGGAGTTAACTCTACTTATGCTTCAGATGAAGCTACCAAGATTGTACTCGCGAATGTTTGTTGGCTACAGTTTTTTATTATAAAACAATAACATCGTTGAATTGTTTTTCAAGGATTATGAAGCTGTTAATCATGCTATATCGTTGATACATATCGCTTTAGAATGGATTATGTTCTGTAATGATATTCATTGTTACTTTTAAGGTAAAAGCATGATAATTACTCATTTGCGCGAAATAACAGATTTTTCTACTGCAAGTTATTGTTACTAGCTATTCAGCAACAAAATCAGCTGGCGGTGTTGAGCCTTCACCAAAGAAGAATTTTTCTAACTCATCTTTAAGAAATTGCTGTGATTTTGGGTCAGCCAAAGATAATCGATATTCATTGATTAACATGGTTTGTTGGCTCAACCATAACTGCCAGGCTTCTTTTGACACTGATTGATAGATCTTTTTACCAAGATCACCTGGGTAGGGTGGAAAGTCTAAACCTTCAGCTTCTTTATTGAGCTTAATGCAGTTAATTGTACGGGCCATAATCTTTCCTACTGTAATGTTTGTATAAATGATTTAACCGGTGAGGGTAAACCTAGTTTTAATGCGTCGCTTATTTTATACCACACTAGGTTTTTATTCTCGGCAATTTTATTTGAGGTGACAGTGCACCGCAGTATGTGTGGCTGAATATCTAATTTAAAGTGGGTAAAAACATGGTGAATAACCGGTCGATTAATAATACTGGTCACATCAATATTAAATTGGTTATAACACAGTTCGATATTATCTTGGTTAGAGATTTCAGGAAAGCTCCATAGCCCTCCCCATATTCCATGAGTGGGGCGTTGTTGTAATAATATTTTATTATCAATAGATTGAGCAATTAACCAATTGGTTTGCCGTGTGGGGATCAATTTTTTGGCTTTAGGGGTTGGATAAGAAGTCACGTTACCTTGTTGCCAGGCTTGGCAGTCAATATTAAGGGGACAATGCTCACAATCAGGTTTTGAACGTGTACATAATGTTGCACCAAGATCCATTTGTGCTTGGATGTAGTTGGCGATACGTGTTTTGGGCAATAGTTGTGTAGCTTTTAGCCATAACTGGTCTTCAATTTTTTTATTTCCTGGCCAACCACTGATGGCAAAATAGCGTGTGAGTACACGTTTTACATTGCCATCAAGGATAGGAAAGTTTTGATGATGCGCCAGTGTCATGATGGCGCCAGCAGTTGAGCGTCCGATCCCCGGTAGTGCTAATAATTGCTCGAGTGTTAACGGCATATCACCTTGATGTTCGGCAATCATTATTCTGGCTGTTTTATGTAGGTTTCGTGCTCTGGCGTAATAACCTAACCCCGTCCATAAAGCGAGTACATCATCCATAGAGGCATTGGCCAGTGCCTTAATGTCAGGGAATGTATTAGTGAAACGTTGGTAATAAGGAATGACGGATGATACTTGTGTTTGTTGCAGCATAATTTCTGACAACCACACTTGATAAGGTGTGGGATTTTGTTGCCATGGCAGATCTTTCCGGCCATAGAGATCAAACCAGATTAATAGGCGATCACTAAACGTCGATGATGAAGTCATAATAGTGAGAGCTGTTAGCGAATTCGCTAACAGCTCTTTTAATTGAGGAGGTTAAAATAAATTTTTCAATTTATCTTTAAGGGCATCTTTTGTTTGGTCTTCCAGAGATTTAGTGGGTTCAGCTGGTGGTTTTTCTGATTCTTTAGTTGCTTCTACTGTAGCGCTAGGTTTATCTTCAGCAGTAGATTCATCAGTTTTAGCACCAAGTGCACCGCCTAATAAGCTACCTAAGTCGTCTCCTAGCTTATCTTTTAATGTGTCTGCCACTTTTTCCTTCACTTTGTCTGTAGCTTGTTGCTTGAACATGCTGGCAAGATCAACCGTTGGTTTAGGGTTGTTAAATGTACCGGTAATTTTAACGGGGATTGTTAGGCCTTTGAGATCTGCTAAATCTATGCCTCCTTGACCTGTTGATGTGCCTACGATGGAGACTTTAAGACCATAATTAATACCTTCTTTAGGGAGATCGATTGAACCTGCACCGTTGATACGTAATAAGGGGGATGATACTTGTAAGTCCTGATTATCAATAATGCCATTTTTGGCAATAAATGAACCGGTCAAACTAGAAAAGTCCGTTTTTACTGGCTCATCTGAAGGGGGTATCTTTTTACCAGATAATGCTGCTTTGGCTTTACGAATACTTTCGGCAACATTGATGCCTTTTAATGCGCCATCAGCAAATGAAAACTGCCCATTACCAGAAAGCGTCCGTTTTATTTGCTCAACTGTAGCACCATTCCCTGTTAACTTTACTTGTGCATTAGCAGTACCTGATAATTTGTCATCACCAGACAAATCTTTGAGTAAAGGACCAACTTGAACGTCTTTGAGTTTTTCATTAATAGCTAATTTTAAGGTTTTTCCACGCGCATCTAAACTGATATCACCTTGATATTGCCCACCATACATATTGGCACTCATAGGACTTAATTTAATTAAGCCATCAGCACTTTTTATTTCTAAATGAATTTTTTCACTATGGGTGCCACTGACTTTCAATTTACCAATATCAAAGGTGCCGTTAGCATTCACCTGTCTTAATGCTTCAAGTGGTAATTCACTTGCGCCTGCTGCGGCCGCAGTTGCTGGTGGTGCGACAGTTTGTTTGTCTTCTTTGCTTGCAGGAGGTAAATATCGATCAAGATCAATTTGGTCTAAAGTTAGCTTAAATTTAATAGCGGGTTGGGCAAAGTTTTTCACCGCTAATTGGCCGCTTAACTTACTTTGATCTAACGTTATATTTAACTGCTTTGCATCAAAATGTTGAGTTGAGCCGGTAAATTCAGTATTTAATGCAACTAATTCCAGTGTTGAACCATCGGACATAGGCGGTAACTCAATAGCAAGCTTGTTAGCTAATTGCCTTAAATTAAAGGCCTTAACAGCAATATTTCCTGCAAAATTTGGGTTGTCTGACAGTAACTTGCTGGCTTTGATGTCACCGTTAATTAATAAACCCTGTAATTGTAATACTAGTGCAGATAGCGTCACTGTTTGCTGTTGCATATCGGCAAAGATATCAGTGGTTAAATTTAATGTTGCCTTGCCGCCGGGCAATGAAGCATCTGTTACATCTGCTATTAACTCTACAGATTTTAAGTGAGTTTGCTGATTGGCTAAATTGGTTGAAACTTGGGCAGATAATTTGGCGCTGATGTGTTGCTCACCTTTGTTGGCGTTAGCGGTGAGCGATAAACCCTCTATTGAGATCAGTTGCTTAACCATATCAGCATTAATATCACCTTTTAAAGAGATATCAGCAGTTGAAAAGGGTAGGTCTTGTCCTTCAGCTTGAGTGCTAAAGTTAAGTCCTGTCAAGGCATATTGCTGATTTTCAAGATCAATCATTACTTTGGTCTCTAAGCTAATATGAGCTTTGGCTTGGGGTTTTGCACTAAGGATATTGAAATCCATTTCAATAGCAGTTGGTTTGCCTGGCACTAAAGGATCGGTATTAAGATTAAAATTTTCTAGCTGGTAAATTTCATCAGTACTCGCATCTGACCAGTAGACATTAGCATTGGTTAATTTAACGCCAGCAATGCTGACAGCTGCAAGTGCTGGTGCACTGCTATCAGCTTTTTTCTCCGTATTATTGTCTTGGTTATTACCAGCAAGATCATCCCAATTGGTTATTCCCGCTTTATTTTTTTCAAGGTTAAGTACTAATCCATCCAGCACAATAGTATCCATCTCTAACTGTTTTTTTAATAAAGGCATTAATTTTATGCGTATTTGAGCAGCATTAACTTTGGCAAAAGTATCTGCTTTAAAGCCTTTAGCATTACTCAGTGATAAAGGGCCTAATTCGAGAGCTATCCATGGGAAAACAGATAAGCCAATATCACCATCCAGCGTTAATGTGCGGCCAGTAATTTTTTCAACTTGACTGGAAATTTGTTGTTTATAGTCATTAGGATCAATCATAAAGGGTAGTGCAATTAATCCTATTATAACTAGGATAATAACTAGAAAAAATACTTTTATAAGGGTACGCATTGTTTGACTTCCTGACTTAATAATAGGGGGTGTTTCGGTAGTTTATTTGCTAATAGTAAAGCTAAATTGCTCGTAATTAAAGGCATTCTCAATTAAGGTATCAGCAGTTATGGTCATGGGCTTATCTTTATTAATGATGGTCAGTCCACGGCTTGCTGAAAATAAGCCTTTTTCTGCAATGAGTGTTGGCTGATGTATCCGATCATGTTCTGGGATTAAAAGTGCTGGGTAGCTACTATCTTCATTATCAGCTGTGCATGTTACTGCGGTAGGCTCACCTAGATGATACTCAAGTCCGATAGCTGTGATGTCATCCCTTGTCATTTGTAGCCATTTTATTTCAGCTAATTTTATGGGCATATCTGGTTCGAAAATACCGATAAAATCGCCGATCCTTAAAGGCTTATCATCTCGGTCTTCACTACTGCTGGTAAGTAAACCACCTTCACCTTGATTGAGTACAGTCCATATGACTGTGTCTTCTGATGGAAGTTCACAAATATGAGCATGGATTGAAGCAATTCCAATAGCAACAGTAATGTATCGGTTTTTAGCCGCGGGTAGACGATGAAATTCACGCTCGTATGTTGTATTTAGCTGGGGAAGTATTTTTTTCAATAATTGAACATCAATTTCATGAATATTTTGCCCATCAAGAGAATTGTGCTGAATTATGTCTCCTATGATGTGTAATATTGTTTGGGTATTTAATAGACGAGTTTGAGCTAAAGAGCGTATTTCAGTGGGGGTTTTAGTGAGCGCTATTGGTAGTTTATCACTGGCAGGATCAATACAAAAATGGCCTGTCATTAAGAAGTCACTGGTGGCGGCTATTTGCTTTTTGGTAAGAGAGGTGATCTCAACCTTATCAGCCAATTTATCCATTAGGTTAAATAATTTGATAACTTCTCGTTTTGCCAAGCTATATGGGTCGGCTATTGCACACAGCATAAATTGGTTGTAGAAATGAAAGATGTTGCCAGATGTTTTTAGTTTTTTAAGGGTGATTTGTTTATGGCTAAATTTATACTGGTCAGCATACATATAGAGTTGGTGTAATTCGTGAAATGCATGCTTAGGTTCCACAGCGTAAATGGTATAGGCATGTAAAATATGTAGTATCAGTTGTCTTACTGCACGGTTGACAGCAAAAATGAAAATACCGTTCGAATAGGGTTTACTTTCATCATTAAAAATGAAATTGACAACAATTTTATAACCGATAGCCAGTTCTTCTAAAGCAAGATCAAGCGTACGATTAAACTGTTGATTTTCGGTGGCGACGTGGGTGAATATGATGTTGTTTATTGCATTGTGATAAAGCTCTAGTAACTCCAGCCGTTTCTGTGATGGAACGGGGGTGCGATTTAATGGCACTAGGTTACTTAGTAGCGTTGACACAAAGATGTGATTGTCTTGGTTATTCTGTTGTTCTATCCATTTTTTCAGTGCAGCTATTTCTAGAATAGAATCTGCAGGGATAGGGGATTCTTCGACTATTTTGAGTATAAGTTCAGGTTTAGGGGCAACTTTTTCTTGTTTGCTTAGATATTTAGACAAGTTTGAAGATAGTGATGCAAAAAGAGAGGGTGACTTCTTAGCTGAATTTTTTACTTCTTTAACCTGCTCTGTTGGTCTTTTTTCTTTGGCCACTAAAGCTTGATTCTTACTGGTTATTTTATCTTCAACAATGTTAAGCACCTCGGAGAAATTGCTGGTTCTTAATGGCTTTTTCAATACGATATCAATGGGTTCAGTGATGTTACCTTTGTTGGTTAATAAAGCGGTTAAAGTGTTATCACGCTGTTGCCAGGCAGCAATACCTTCCTCACTGTCAAAAGAATAAATAGACAATTCCGCATCACTTTTCACACCAACAATTACCCACTGATGTGTAAGTAGATCACTGACTAGCTTAAGCATTGATTTAAGAGATGTTTTATCGGCATCACTTAGACCATATAATTTGATCCGAAAAGCGGGCATTAATGGCTCTCATCTTGTGTTGGCTGTATATTTTTAATTCGTACGGTTCTGATAGTATTATCTGCTGTTTGCACAATTTCTATAATATAATTTCCGATACGAAGGCTAACATCTTGATTAGGGATACTTTCTAAGTATTCTAAAATTAGACCATTAATAGTTTTGGGCCCATTAGTAGGCAAATTCCACTGGTTATTTCGATTAACTTCTCTAATATTCGCCGAACCATTTATAAGATAACTACCATCCAGTTGAGGGTGAATATCTTTATCTTCGTCAATAAAATCATCAGTAAATTCCCCCACAATTTCATGGAAAATATCTTCTAATGTGACTAGGCCTTGGATATCACCATATTCATCAACGACAAGCCCCGTCCTTCTTTTGTGACGTTGGAATTGGATTAATTGGGTATTTAAAGGGGTGCCTTCGGGTACAAAATAGCCCTGTTTGACGATACTACTTAAGGTTTCAACTGTTAGGTTGTTTTGAGCAAGTAAATGTAAGGCTTTACGAACATGGAGAATACCCACCATATTGTCCATACTGTCTTTATATACTAGTAAGCGGGTGAAGCCGCAGTAAGAGAGCTGCTTCATGATATCTGCTAAAGGCGCATTGATATCAATACCTTCGATTTCATTTCTAGGCACCATGACATCATCGACAGTCACTTTTTCTAGGTCAAGAATACTGACTAGCATTTTTTTATGGCGTTTGGGGATCATGCTGCCCGCTTCCATGAGTGCAATACGGAGCTCTTCTCGGTTAATAGCACTTGAAGAAGACTCTTGAGGAGATACACCAAATAATGCCAGCATTTGATTAGTAATAATATTGATAAGCCATACCAAAGGATAGAGCAAGAACAATAAGGGCTTGAGTATAAAGCTAGCAGGGAATGCAATACGTTCAGGATGGAGTGCTGCCAAGGTTTTTGGGGTAACTTCAGCAAACAACAAAATGATTAAGGTGAGTGCTAATGTTGCAATGAGAATACCATTTTCGCCAAATAATTTGATACCAATAACGGTGGCAATAGCAGAAGCAAAAATATTGACAAAATTGTTTCCCAATAAAATCAAACCGATTAGGCGATCAGGGCGAGCTAATAATTCACTAGCACGTATTGCACCTGTATGCCCTTCATGTTCAAGGTGGCGCAGACGATATCTATTCAATGACATCAATGCTGTTTCTGAACTTGAAAAAAAGGCAGACAGCAGCAATAGGATGAATAAAATAAAAAATAATAAAGCGAGTGAGGTTGATTCAAGCATAATTTGTTAAGCAGTGCTTAATAAAAACTCCAGTACCAATTTACTTCCCAAATAGGCAAAGGCAAGAAAAATGAAGCCAATGAGTGTCCATTTTATAGCTGTATTTCCTCTCCAGCCATATCTCTGTCTCCCCCATAATAATGTAGCAAAGACACACCAAGAAATAATCGATAATATGGTTTTATGGACAAGATGTTGGGCGAAAATATTCTCAATAAAAAATATGCCTGCTAATAGGCCTGCAGTCAGCAAAATAAAACCAACAGTAATGAGTTGGAATAAGCTCGTTTCCATGGTTTGTAATGGCGGTAATTTTCTTATTAAGCCTGCAACATGTCGTTGGCGTAGCTGTTGGTTTTGAATGGCAAGTACAACCGCTTGTATAGCTGCTAAGGTAAATAAACTATAAGCTGCTAGAGATAATAGGATATGCCATTCCAGAGCAGGGTCAGGAAGGGAGGTAGCCTGGCTACTAGGTAATTGAGTTTTCATCACCAAGCTAAACGCAACTAGAGGATAAATTAACATGCCTGGATGCGCTTTAGGTGATTTTGAGCCAATAACAAAAGTGATCAAGGCCATTAACCATGTTGCTATGGATAAAGAGGTAAATAGACCTAGATCCCACCCTCCAGCGTGTTGCATAGTGAAAAAGATATCCACACCATGGAATAACAAAGCCATAATAGTTGCGATCCCGATAGGGAAAGTAATAGATGTTGCTTGGCTAGGTTGAACAAAGCGGCGGATCAGAATGACACTGCAACTTAGGTAGAGCAGAAAAGCTAATGCATTGGCAATAGCCATAATTACTTGCTCCTTAATTTGTGTTCTATATTAATCATAGTGGAATGATAAACGATGTAATTATAATTGGAACAATATATTCAGTTATAATTTCATTTTTTATGAATTAGTGGCTGAAATCAGTCAGTAAAATTGAATTTAAGGTGAATCATGTTTGATAGTTTGAGCGAAAGACTTGGCAGCACGTTACAGAAAATTCGTGGCCAAGGTCGTATTACTGAAGATAATGTCAAAGACACTCTCCGTGAAATACGAATGGCATTGCTTGAAGCTGATGTCGCCTTACCTGTCGTTCGTGAGTTTATTGATAAGGTTAAAGAGCGTGCGCTAGGCCAAGATGTGCTTCGAAGTCTAACGCCTGGCCAAGCACTTGTTAAAGTTGTTAATGATGAACTTGTTGCGGTGATGGGTGAAGCCAATGAAACGCTAAATCTAAATATGCAACCACCAGCAGTTATTTTAATGGCTGGTTTGCAGGGGGCCGGTAAAACAACCAGTGTAGCCAAATTAGCTCGATGGTTAAAAGAGCGCGAAAAAAAATCAGTGATGGTAGCCAGTGCGGATGTTTATCGTCCTGCGGCGATTGAACAATTGAAAACGTTAGCCGATGAAGTTGATGCAGCGTTTTTTCCTAGTCAGATAGATCAGGATCCAGTTGAGATTGCCAAAGCAGCAGTAGCTCAAGCCAAATTACAATTTATGGATGTTGTCATTATTGATACGGCCGGTCGATTGCATATCGATGACGATATGATGACTGAAATTAAACAGATCCATGCAGCGATTAATCCGATTGAAACGTTGTTTACTGTCGATAGTATGACAGGACAAGATGCCGCGAATACAGCAAAAGCCTTTAATGACGCATTACCCTTAACAGGGATTATTTTGACCAAAACAGATGGTGATGCACGTGGTGGTGCTGCATTATCAATTCGCCATATTACCGGCAAGCCTATTAAGTTCATGGGAGTGGGTGAGAAAACAGCAGCCTTAGAGTTATTTCATCCTGAGCGTGTCGTTTCACGAATTTTAGGTATGGGTGATGTACTGTCTTTAGTTGAAGAAGCACAGCAAAAGATGGATAAAGGCTCGGCCGAAAAGTTAGCTAATAAGCTGAAAAAAGGTAAGGGCTTTGATCTGGATGATTTTCGAGATCAATTGCGGCAAATGGGTAATATGGGTGGCATTGGCTCAATGTTGGAGAAAATGCCTGGCATGGGTAATATTCCAGCTGCTGCGAAACAGCAAGTTAATGATAAAGAAATGGGTAAGTTAGAAGCGATTATTAATTCAATGACTAAAAAAGAGCGGCAGCGACCAGATATTATTAAGGGATCACGGAAAAAGCGTATTGCAGCAGGGTCTGGCACACAGATCCAAGATGTGAATCGTCTGTTAAAACAATTTGCTCAAATGCAGAAAATGATGAAAAAAATGAGCCAAAAAGGCGGTATGGCTAAGATGATGCGAGCATTGGGTGGTAAATTTCCGATGGGTGGTGGTTTACCTTTCTAAAGATAAAGTGAAGTTAAGCTTTTCAAACACTGGATAGTTGCGTAGAATGTGTCTGTTTTTCGATCCAGTTTTCAACAGGCAGGACTTATGGTAACAATTAGATTATCTCGTGGCGGCGCAAAGAAGCGGCCTTATTACACGGTAGTAGTAACAGATTCACGTAATAAACGTGATGGTCGTTGCATTGAGCGTTTGGGGTTTTTTAATCCTTTAGCTCGCGGCCAAGAAGAAACGTTACGTTTGGATCTTGAACGTATTGCATACTGGTCTGGTAAAGGCGCACAAACATCAGATCGTGTTGCTAAATTAATTGGGCAAGCTCAAAAAGCTGCTTAAGTTTTTTGTAGGATATTGTGGTAGTTCCTGAAGACTTTATTCTTGTCGGCAAAATTTCTGGTGCTTTTGGAATAAAGGGATGGATGAAAATATTTTCATTCACAGAACCTCGAAGCAATATTTTAAGCTATTCGCCTCTTTATATATCACGTAAAGGTGAGTGGATAGCGTTGGATGTAACAGATGGACGTGTCCAAGGTAAAGGCATAGTAGTAAGTGTGGAGGGCGTAACAGACCCTGACCAAGTTCTACCTTTGATAGGGGCTGAACTAGCCATTACTAAGCCGCAGTTAAAACCAGCAGGTAAAGATGAGTTTTACTGGTCTGAGTTGATAGGATTAACTGTTATCAATTTGCAAGATGAAAAATTAGGGCAAGTTGATAGTTTGCTTGAAACGGGTGCAAATGATGTGTTGGTTGTTCAAGATAAGGAACATAAAACACAGCGATTGATACCCTTTGTAATGGATGAGATCGTTGATGAGGTTGATTTGGATAATCATTTTATCCGGGTTAATTGGAAGTTAGATTACTGATTAAATTTGGGGTGGCAAAAAATGCGACTAGGTGTTGTATCCTTGTTTCCTCAAATGTTTGATGCAATAACGCAATATGGTGTTACTGGCCGTGCAGTATCGCAGGGCAAGATCAATATTGAGTGTTGGGATCCGCGTGATTTCACGTTGGATAAACATCGGACAGTAGATGATAGGCCTTATGGTGGTGGCCCTGGCATGGTGATGAAGGTTGAGCCATTGCAAGGTGCTATCCAAGCTGCAAAAAAAGCTTTAGGCCCGCAAACAAAAGTGGCATATATGTCACCACAAGGTCGAAGGCTTGACCAGCAAGGTTTGCAAGAATTGGCAACAAGAGAAACAATGATTTTTGTTGCAGGGCGTTATGAAGGCATTGATGAACGTCTAATTGAACAAGAGATTGATGAGGAGTGGTCGGTTGGAGACTATGTTCTCAGTGGTGGTGAACTTGCTGCGATGATCATGATTGATGGTCTGGCAAGATTGTTACCAGGTGTATTGGGACATGAAGAGTCTGCACAGCAAGATTCTTTTATGGCAGGTCTATTAGACCATCCACATTACACCAGACCAGAAGTATTATTAAACCAAACAGTGCCAAAGGTGTTGTTAGGTGGAGATCATAAGGCGATACGTAAGTGGCGTCTTAAACAGTCTTTAGGACGAACGTGGTTACGGCGGCCTGACTTATTAGAAATGGCAACATTAACTGATGAGCAGACAGCATTATTAGAGCAATTTATTGCCGAATATAGGCAAGAAGAGAAGTAGGAATTAGGAGTACAAAGATGAGTAATATTATTGAACAGCTTAATGCTGAACAAATGAAACAGGACATTCCTGCATTTTCTTCAGGTGATACTGTTGTTGTCAAAGTAAGAATTAAAGAGGGTGAACGTGAGCGTGAACAAGCCTTTGAAGGTGTGGTGATCGCAAAACGCAATCGTGGCTTACATTCAGCATTTACAGTCCGCAAAATCTCTAATGGTGTGGGGGTTGAGCGTGTTTTCCAAACACATAGTTTAGCGATTGCAAGTATTAATGTTATTCGTCGTGGTGATGTTCGTCGCGCCAAACTTTATTACTTACGTGAGTTAACGGGTAAAGCTGCTCGTATTAAAGAAAAATTGTCTTAAATACTATTATCAGGATTGTTTTAAACAATTCTGTATAGTTTGGAAAAGGGTACGACTGATAAGGTTGTGCCCTTTTTTTATATAAAATTATCTAGTGATGATATTTTTGTATTAGAATATTGATCATGCAGCCACCCATTTACCAAGTTAGTATTGATGCACCTTTTGGACAAATAACCCTTGCTGCATCTGAATCTTATATACAAGGTATTGACTTGTTCAAATCGTCAACAGCTATGACATTCCAAGGATCTCCACTTACACAACAACTTACTCGCGAGCTACAAGCCTTTTTTGTACAGGCACATAATGAATGGTCAATACCATTAATGTATGCAGGCACTGATTTTCAGCAAAGGGTATGGCAGTGTTTACGATCTATTCCGATGGGTGAAACACGTAGCTACTCAGAAGTGGCTGAGGTATTAAATAGTTCAGCACGTGCTGTCGGCAATGCTTGTCACGCAAATCCCTTCCCCATTGTTGTACCTTGTCATCGTGTGGTATCAAAATCTGGAATTGGTGGCTTTGCAGGTAAAATAATAGGGAATGAAATAAGGGTGAAACAGTGGTTATTAGAGCATGAGCAAAAAAGATAACACTAGCTATTATTTACAACCATTTTTAGATTCACTATGGTTGGAATCAGGACTAAGTCAGAATACAGTTGAAGCCTATCAGCGAGATCTTATTGGTTTTACTACATGGTTAACACAGTTCGACATTGATTTAGCTGCCGCTAGTCGACAAGATATATTACGTTATCAAACTGAGCGATTAAGAGAGGGCAGAAAAGTTCGTAGTGAAGCCCGGTTGTTATCAACGTTAAGACGCTTTTACCGATATTTATGCCGTGAAGATATTCGAGACTCTGACCCGACGGCTCAAATTGAATCTCCTCGCTTGGGTCGGCCTTTACCCGCTAGTCTGACTGAAGTTGAAGTCGAAACTTTGTTAGAGCAGCCGGATGTTAATGTTGCTTTGGGCTTACGTGATCGTACAATGTTGGAAGTATTGTATGCAACAGGATTGAGAGTGTCAGAATTGGTGGGATTATCCTTTGGTCAAGTCAATATGCGGCAAGGCCTAGTCCGTTGTGTGGGTAAAGGTAATAAAGAAAGATTAGTACCTTTGGGGGAGATTGCATTGGATTGGTTGCAACGATATTTTGTAGAAAGTCGCCCTGTGCTGTTAAAAGGTACTGTCAATGAAGACCTATTTCCAACACAGCGTGGCAAGGCTATGACAAGACAAGCTTTTTGGTATTTAATTAAACGTTATGCCAAAAAGGCGGGGATAGAAAAGGATCTCTCGCCTCATACTTTGCGGCATGCATTTGCAACACATTTATTGAATCATGGTGCTGATTTACGTGTTGTACAGTTACTATTAGGGCATGCTGATTTATCAACAACGCAAATCTATACGCATGTCGCTAAAGAACGGCTAAAAAGTCTGCACGCAACACATCATCCACGCGGATAGTAATGCTAAAATAATGACCATTAAACCAGATCCAGGAGAATGCTATGCCATCATTTGATGTCGTTTCAGAGATAGATAAACATGAACTTACCAATGCTGTAGATCAAGCTAATCGTGAAATTGGTAATCGATTTGACTTTCGTGGAACTGATGCACAGGTAGAACAGTCAGATAAATTATTGACGATACATGCTGATAGTGATTTTCAATTAGATCAAGTTTTAGATATTTTACGGCTTAAACTGGTGAAACGAGGTATTGAAGTTAGTTGCTTAGAAGTTAAAGATTCTGTAGGAAATGGCAAAATGCGTAAGCAGGATGTCATTATTCGTGAAGGAATTGATAAAGATTTATCTCGTAAAATAGTTAAGTTGATTAAACAAAGTAAGGCTAAGGTTCAGGCTGCGATACAAGGTGATAGTGTTCGTATTACGGGTAAAAAACGTGATGATCTACAAGGTGCAATGGCATTGCTACGCGACAACGAAAGTATTGAGATGCCACTGCAATTTAATAATTTTAGAGATTAAATAATAATGTTAAAACGACAGTGCTTATGGTTGATATTGCTAGCGTGGATGGGTATTGCTCAAGCAGCTGATAATACCGAAATGAGAGAAAAATTAGAATTGGTGATGCCTGGCGTTAATATAGAGAGTCTTCAGCCATTGGATAATACTGGTTTGTATGAGGTGGTGATCAATGGGGAAATCCTCTACTTTTCAGAAGATGCACGTTATGCCATTCAAGGTGATGTAATTTCTTTGGAAACACGCCAAAACCTGACAGAAATTAAACGTGTAAATATGAAAAAGAAAAGTTTGGCTTCGTTAGATGAAGCTGATTTAATTATTTATGAACCTGAAAAAGTTGAACATACTCTCACAGTATTTACCGATATTGACTGTGGCTATTGTCGCAAGCTTCATAAGCAAATGGCTGAATATAATGCACAGGGGATCCGTATTCGATATATGGCCTTTCCACGATCTGGAGTTGATTCAGAAGCTTTTGATAAGGCAGAGGATGTTTGGTGTGCTAAAGATCGTCAACAAGCAATGACAGATGCTAAAAATGACAAACACGTTGTCTCAGACCGTTGTGATTCACCGGTCAAAGCTCAATATGAAATGGGGCAGAGATTAGGGGTTAAAGGTACACCATCATTGTTTTTGGAGTCAGGAGAAATGTTGCCGGGATATGTGGCACCAAAGCGGCTGAAGAAAATATTGGATGAACGAGCAGCTGCTTCTTAAGCATAACACGGTATGCTTAAGACTAATTAATGAGAAAAGAGTCCTTCTCTGCGACTCTGTAGTCGACAAGCTGACATTGCTGTGCGTTACATTTCAACGCACTGACATTTTTGTTCCAGTCACCTAATACGATACGGTGGGCGGGTATATTACCCATTTTGAGTTGATGAATGGCAGGGCGATGAGTATGACCATGAATAATTTGTGTCACGCTAAATTGTTGCATGACACGGACAACTTCTGACTGATTTACATCCATGATTATTGCTGATTTTGACCGTTTTTGTTGTCGACTTTTTTGTTTGATCTTATTGGAAATCTGTTGGCGATAACTTGCCGGTAAATGCCGAAAGCACCATTGTAAAAGTTTATTACGTGTCCAGCGACGATAGCGCTGGTAGCTCAGATCATCAATACATAGAGTGTCACCGTGAAGCAGTAATGTTTTTGTGCCATAGAGATCAATGACGCAGGTATCTTCAAGCAGTTCACCACCTATTTTTTTTGCTAAACCTTTACCCATCATAAAATCACGATTACCTACCATTAAATAGATTTTAATACCGGTGGTATGTAAATGGTGTAACTGTTTTATAAGCAGGGTAAATTCTGCGGGTATGATGTCATCACCCAGCCATGTATTAAATAAATCACCGAGAATATAGAGTGCTTTTACTCCTTGGGTTTCTTGTTGGAGGAATTCAATAGTGAGTTGGGTGAGATCTGGGTTATCAGGACTAAGATGAAGATCTGAAATAAACAGTGTGGTCATGGTAGTGTCATTCAGCCCCCGTTTAAGAGGGCTGAATAATGGACTTTATTCAACTAAGGTGGCTTTATTGATAATGATATTTTCGACAGGTACGTCTGTTGGAAAAGGCCCTTTACTCGTTGTTTGTACCGCTCGGATCTCGTTAACAACATCCATGCCTTCGACCACTTTACCAAAAACAGCATAACCCCATGCTGGGCCATTCTTCTTTTGGAAGTCTAAAAAGTGATTATCAACAGTGTTGATAAAAAATTGAGCTGTTGCTGAGTGTGGATCACCTGTGCGTGCCATTGCAACAGAACCTGCCACATTACTTAAGCCGTTATCAGCTTCATTTTTAATGGGAGAGCTAGTTGTCTTTTTCTCCAAGTCTTCTGTAAATCCACCACCTTGGATCATGAAATTTTCAATGACTCTATGAAACACAGTGCCATCATAAAACCCGTCCTCAACATAGGTTAAAAAGTTAGCGACGGTGTTGGGTGCTTTATCATCATCCAATTCGATGATGATATCACCATGATTAGTTTCTAGTTTAACTTGTGGCAAGACTTTGTCTCCTTCAGCAATTGCAGGGAATGATAGAACCATTATTAATAGTGGCGCTAGGACTCGAAAAAAAGTTTTCATCGAAAATTTACATCCATGATTAACATTGAAATAGTAATGATAGAACAATTAACGTTTTAAGTGGAATATTTAACAGATTTTGAACTACTTTTCATTGTCTACATACCGTAAAATATGCAGCTGGAAGTTAAATATATTGAGTAATTAATAAGTGAGCACTACATGCTACAGATCCATAATAGCTTAACCAAACAAAAAGAAGTCTTTACGCCTATAGAACCAGGCAAGGTTAAATTGTATGTGTGTGGGATGACGGTTTATGATTTGTGTCATATCGGTCATGCGCGGGTAATGGTGGTATTTGATGTAGTGACACGTTATTTGCGGGATAGTGGATATGAGGTTACTTACATTCGAAATATTACTGATATTGACGATAAAATTATTGCGCGTGCCAATGAGAATGGTGAGAGCATCCAATCTTTGACGGAACGGTTTATTGATGAAATGAATCAGGATGCAGATGCTCTAGGTGTCTTAAGACCTGACCAAGAACCCAAAGCAACAGAATCAATGGCAGAAATTATCGCCATGATCGAAACATTGATTGCAAAAGGTTTTGCTTATGCAGCAGATAATGGTGATGTTTATTATGACGTGAGTAAATTTGATGATTACGGCAAGTTATCAGGCCGTAATATTGATGAATTACGTGCTGGTGAACGAGTTGCTATCAATGAAGCTAAAAATGATCCTTTAGATTTTGTTTTGTGGAAAGAGGCAAAGCCAGAAGAACCTGCGTGGGACTCACCTTGGGGTAGAGGTCGACCTGGTTGGCATATTGAATGTTCTGCCATGTCGGCAACTTGTTTAGGTGAACATTTTGATATTCACGGTGGTGGGCAAGATTTACAATTTCCCCATCATGAGAATGAGATTGCACAATCAGAAGGTGCCCATGGATGCCAGTCAGTAAATTACTGGATGCATAATGGCTTTGTACGCATTGATGATGAGAAAATGTCGAAATCATTGGGTAACTTTTTCACTGTTCGAGAAGTTTTGGCTAGATATTCTGCAGAAATCGTTCGTTACTTTATTTTAACCAGTCATTATCGAAGCCCATTAAATTATTCAGATGATTCGTTAGAACAGGCAAAATCTGCATTAACCCGTTATTACACCGCATTAAGAGGTGTAGTGCCCCAAGATAACGTGAATTGGAAAGATGATAAAGAGTTTGCTCCACGATTTGGTGATGCAATGGATGATGACTTTAACACTGCGTTAGCCTTATCCGTGATGGCTGATGTTCGCCAAGCTTTGAATAGAGCGAATGAACAGAGCAATTCAGAACAGGCAGGCTATTTAGCAGCTTTATTACGTTCTTTTGGTGGTGTTTTAGGTCTGTTTCAGCAAGCTGCAGATGACTTTTTACTGGGTGATAATAATGATGACGACGTGGCTAAAATTGAATCATTAATTGAACAAAGAAATGCCGCTCGTGTCGCAAAAGATTGGGCGATGGCTGATCAAGTTCGTGATAAATTAACTTCAATGGGTATCGTGATTGAAGATGCAGCAGGAAAAACCAGCTGGCGGCGTGTGTAAATAGCTCCTACGTTGATCCTTTTTCGTAGGAGCAGTTATTTAATCGTGTAATTTTTCAGCAGCGTATAAGGTGTTTTCTAATAATGTTGCAACGGTCATCGGGCCAACACCACCAGGGACAGGTGTTATCCATGATGCTTTTTCTTTAGCAACATCAAACTCAACATCACCGGTTAAAGTGCCATCTTCAAGACGATTAATACCCACATCAACCACAACGGCGCCTTGTTTTATCCAATCTCCAGGAATGAAATTAGGTTTACCGACAGCAACAACAAGAATATCTGCACGACGTACCTGATCTTCCAAGTTTTTTGTCATACGATGGCATACAGTGGTGGTACACCCCGCTAATAATAGCTCTAGCGCCATCGGGCGACCGACAATATTTGAGGCGCCTACTACGACAGCATCTTGGCCGCGCAAATCGATGCCAATCCGATTTAATAAAGTAATGATACCTTTTGGTGTGCATGGGCGAAGTTGAGGATTTCGCTGGGCAAGTCGTCCTATATTATAAGGATGGAAGCCATCAACATCTTTGTCTGGCACGATATGTTCTATCACTACATTGGTATTGATGTGTTTGGGTAAAGGTAGCTGTACTAGAATACCGTCTATATCATTATCATTATTGAGTGTGTCAATGAGCGAAAGGAGTTCAGCTTCTGATGTGGTTTCAGGTAAATCATAAGAATCAGATTTAAAACCAATTTCCTCACAACTGCGGCGCTTACTGCCGACATAAACTTGAGAAGCAGAATCATTACCAATCAGTACTACGGCTAACCCAGGTCTACGTTTTCCTTCTGCTAACCGGCGTTTTGTTGCTTGTTTCAGTTCTTGTTTTAATGCAATTGCTGTGGCTTTCCCATCTATAATTTGGGCGCTCATAAAGTGTTTCCGAGAAATCAAAAAGGGCTATGTTCTCATGTTGAGCAGATAACATCAAAACAGCAATTGACTGATGAAAGTCATCAGCGTATCATTTCGCTTTCTTCGGGGATGTCTACTCTTCGAAATGTCGGGGCATAGCGCAGTCTGGTAGCGCATCTGGTTTGGGACCAGAGGGTCGGGAGTTCGAATCTCTCTGCCCCGACCACTTCAAAAAGCTATATAATATCCGCTGCTAAGATTATACAATGCGCCCGTAGCTCACTTGGATAGAGCATCGGCCTTCTAAGCCGAGGGTAACAGGTTCGAATCCTGTCGGGCGTACCATTTACAATCTAAATAATGATGGAATATATGATACTTAATTTGAACAGTTGTTCTAAAGTAAATATACATTTTCATGATTCATAACAATCTATTGGCTATCTCACAATGGTTTTTATCACGGTCACGAGGTGTTAAACGTTTCATTACACTATGTGTCGACTTTATTGCGATCGTATTTGCTTTATGGCTAGCATTTTCACTTAGGTATAGTGAACTATATATACCCGTACAAAATCAGCTTTGGATTTTTTTACTTGCTCCAGTAATTGCTATCCCAGTATTTATCAGATTGGGGCTTTATCGCGCGATTGTCAGATATATTGGTCTGCATGCCTTAGGTACAGTGTTTAATGCTGTCACCCTATACACTTTATTGTTTTCAGTAACATTACTGATTGTTGGAGCCGACCAAACAGGGGTTGTCCCTAGGACAGTTTATGGCATCAATGCTTTGATATTATTGCTGTTTGTTGGTGGTAGTCGCTTGGTAGCTCGTTGGTGGTTTGCAGATTATCATGCAGAAAAATATTATGATCGCCGATCTGTGGCCTCAATTCCTCCCGTAATCATTTATGGGGCGGGTGACTCAGGCGTACAGATGGCTGAGGCTTTGAAGATAAGGCGCAAGCAAAAGCCAATTGCCTTTATTGATGATGCTAAGGAACTACATAAGCAGCAAATAAATGGTATTTTGGTTTACTCTTTTGATAAATTAAGTTATTTGATCGAAAAATTTGCTGTACGAGATGTGTTGATAGCAATGCCATCAGCTTCGAGGTATCGGCGAAGTGAAATTATTAGATTATTGGAACCGTACCCTGTTCATGTGCGAACACTGCCAGATTTAAATGATATTACGGAAGGAAAAATAACAGTTTCTGATATTCAGGAAATTGATATTACTGATTTGTTAGGAAGAGAACAAGTTGCATCAATCGCTGATTTATTAAATGCTAATATTGCTGGTAAAGTGGTAATGGTTACGGGAGCTGGTGGTTCTATAGGCTCAGAATTATGTCGTCAGATTGCCCAATTACAACCGAAAAGTATCATCTTATACGAACTCAATGAGTTTTCTTTATACGCTATTGAAAAAGAACTGAGACGGATTAATGACAAGTTAGTTGTTATTGCTGTGCTGGGCTCAGTACAGAATCAGCAACGGTTAGAGGGTATTTGTCAGCGATTTAAGGTTGATACTATATATCATACGGCAGCCTATAAACATGTGCCTTTAGTTGAGAAAAATACCAGCGAAGGTATTCGAAACAATATTTTTGGTACATTAAGCTGTGCTAGAGCTGCCATTGCTTCTGGGGTCGAAACTTTTGTATTGATTTCTACCGATAAAGCGGTTCGACCTACCAATACTATGGGCGCAAGCAAAAGATTTGCAGAGTTAGTGCTGCAGGCATTAGCCGAAGGAAAAAATGTTGATTCAACACGCTTTACAATGGTTCGGTTTGGCAATGTATTAGGCTCATCAGGATCCGTTGTGCCATTGTTTCGTGAACAAATTGCTCATGGTGGTCCCCTTACTGTTACCGACTCAGACATTATTCGTTACTTTATGACTATTCCAGAAGCGGCAGAATTAGTTATTCAAGCAGGTGCGATGGGAACAGGCGGTGATGTGTTTGTATTAGAGATGGGGGAACCTGTTCGAATTGTTGATTTAGCCAAACGAATGATCCATCTAAGTGGCTTTACGGAAAAGGATAATACGAATCCAGAAGGTGATATTGAAATTACTTATACAGGTTTGCGGCCAGGTGAAAAGTTGTATGAGGAATTATTGATTGGCGATAATGTTTCAACCACGCAGCATAGTAAAATTATGCGGGCTGAAGAAGATATTATTCCATGGCAACAATTAAATGAAATTTTACAACAATTAGAACAGGCTAATGAGGCAGAGGATTGCATACGAGTAAGAGAAATATTGCTTGCACATGTGAATGGTTTTAAGCCTCAATGTGAGATAGAAGATTGGTTGAGTTGAGCCAAAAAAATATTATTAAAATATGTGCTGAAATCTACTGAAATGCATGCTTGTTAAGTGTAGAATTATAAGACTAAATCTTTAATGGATTGATATATGTGTGGAATTGTTGGTGGTATTGCAGAGCGTAATTTGGTGCCAATATTACTTGAAGGGTTAAGGCGGCTTGAATATCGAGGCTATGACTCGTCTGGCATTGCATTACTGGATGCGGATTCCAATATCAAACGAGTCAGATCGATAGGTAAAATTAAAGAACTAGAAGCTAGAATTGCGCATGAAAAAAGTGACTTTAGTGGAAGTATCGGTATCGCTCATACTCGTTGGGCTACTCATGGTGTCCCTTCTGAAAAAAATGCTCATCCTCATATTTGTAATAATAGTGTAGTAGTTGTCCATAATGGCATTATTGAGAACTATCAAACATTAAAACAGGATCAGTTGGCCGCGGGTTATCAATTTACATCTGAAACTGATACCGAAGTGGTCGTACACGCTATCCATCAGCAACTGGAGACTAATGATAATTTGCTGCAGGCAGTGATGCAAGCGGTTAAACAGTTTGAAGGAGCTTATGCTTTAGGTGTGATTGCTACGGATGACCCCCAAACTTTAATTGCTGCTAGAAAAGGATCACCACTTGTTATTGGCATTGGGATTGGAGAACATTTTATTGCCTCTGATGTGTCGGCACTGCTGCCCGTTACCCAACGATTTATCTTCTTAGAAGAAGGTGATATTGCTAAAATTACGAAAGAAGAAATACAGATTTTTGATACTGATGGTCTTCTTGTAGACCGTCCAGTCAAACAATCAAGCTTATCAACGACCTCAGTAGAACTTGGTGAACATAAGCATTACATGCACAAAGAAATCTTAGAACAGCCACAAGCAGTAGCCGATACGTTAGAAGGACGGATTAACCAACAACAGGTGTTAGTTTCAAGTTTTGGGCAAGAGGCTGAAGAAATATTTAAAAAGATCCAGCAAGTGCAAATAATCGCTTGTGGCACGAGTTATCATGCTGGTCTAGTGGCTAAGTATTGGTTTGAAGATATTATTAGTATGCCTTGTCAGGTAGAAGTGGCCAGTGAATACCGCTATCGAAACCCTGTTATTCAAGATCAAACCTTATTTGTAACAATTAGTCAGTCAGGTGAAACTGCAGATACTTTAGCTGCATTGCAGCAAATAAAACAAAAATACACACAAAATTCAAATGATGATAAACCCTCTATTTCGACACTGACTATCTGTAATGTGGCAGAATCTAGCCTAACACGTGAGTCAGACTTGACTTGTCTTACTCATGCAGGCCCTGAAATAGGTGTTGCGTCGACCAAAGCATTCACTACTCAGCTTGTTACACTCGCTTTGTTAATCGTATCCATTGGTAGAGTCAAAAATAGTATAGATGCATATCGTGAAGCTTCAATTATCAAAGGATTACAACAATTACCTAGTTTAATCACCAAAGTTCTTAAACATGAAGCTGAAATTGAAAAAATTGCTGAAGATTTTGCTGATAAAGAACATGCATTATTTTTAGGTAGAGGAACGATGTATCCCATCGCGATGGAAGGCGCCTTAAAATTAAAAGAAATTAGTTATATTCATGCCGAGGCTTATCCAGCAGGGGAGCTTAAGCATGGGCCTCTGGCCTTGATTGATGAAAAAATGCCGGTTATTGCTGTTGCTCCACTGGATGATTTGTTGGAAAAACTTAAATCGAATTTGCAAGAAGTTAAGGCTAGAGGCGGCCAAATGATCATCTTTGAAGATGAGGATTCAAATATTAACTCGGAGCTAGGCCTTAAGGTTATAAAAGCAACAACAAATGTGGGTCGTATTACAGCACCTATAGTGTTCAACATTGCCTTGCAACTACTGAGCTATCATGTCGCTTTGATTAAAGGGACAGATGTTGATCAGCCAAGAAATTTAGCTAAATCAGTTACTGTAGAATAAACTTGAAATGAGACGAATTACAAATGGATAAGGTTGCTTTAATAACAGGTATAACAGGTCAGGATGGTGCTTATCTTGCTGAGTTACTACTTAAAAAAGGATATATTGTTCATGGCTTAAAACGGCGTACATCACTATTTAACACGGATAGAATTGATCATTTATATCAAGACTCTCATATTGAGAATCAACAATTTATTCTTCATTATGGTGATTTAACAGATTCAACAAATCTTATACGAGTAATTCAGCAGATCCAGCCAGATGAGATCTATAACTTGGCTGCAATGAGTCATGTTGCTGTCAGTTTTGAAACGCCTGAATATACAGCGAATACCGATGGTATTGGCACCTTACGTATTTTAGAAGCTATTCGTATTTTAGGGTTAGAAAAGAAGACTCGTTTTTATCAAGCATCAACATCAGAATTATATGGTCTTGTTCAAGAAACACCACAAACAGAAAAAACACCTTTTTATCCTCGTAGCCCATACGCTGTAGCGAAGTTGTATGCCTATTGGATAACAGTGAATTACCGTGAAGCTTATGGGATGTATGCTTGTAATGGAATTTTATTTAACCATGAGAGTCCGCTGCGTGGTGAAACCTTTGTTACAAGAAAAATCACTAGAGCACTAGCTAGGATTAAATTAGGTCTTCAGGATTGTTTGTATCTTGGTAATTTAGATGCATTGCGAGATTGGGGACATGCTAAAGATTATGTTGAAATGCAATGGCTTATGTTACAACAAGAACAAGCCGAAGATTTTGTTATAGCTACGGGCGTTCAATACAGTGTAAGAAATTTTGTCAATATTGCGGCTAAAGAGCTTGGAATTGAAATAACATGGAAAGGTGAAGGGATAGAAGAGAAGGGTTACGATAGTGTTGGTAAGGCTATTGTTCAAGTTGATTCTCGTTATTTTCGTCCTACGGAGGTCGAAACATTACTTGGTGACCCGACAAAGGCAAAACAAAAACTAGGCTGGACGCCTAAAATTAGTTTTGAAAAGCTTGTCTCTGAAATGGTTAAAGAAGATTTTAAATCTGCTAAACGTGATGAGCTCGTCAAAAAGCATGGTTATGAAGTATTTGATTACCATGAGTAACGGATGTATGGATAAAAATTCAAAAATTTATGTAGCAGGACATAGAGGATTAGTTGGTTCTGCATTAGTACAATGTCTGGAGAGTAATGGATATTTGAACATTGTTACACGGACACACGCTGAACTTGATTTGATTGATCAAATAGCCGTGGAAAAATTCTTTGAAGCAGAAAAACCAGAATATGTTTTTCTAGCTGCAGCAAAAGTCGGAGGTATTTATGCTAATAATACTTATCCAGCAGAATTTATTCATGATAACTTAGCTATTCAGACAAATGTAATACACCAATCTTATAAAGCTGATGTAAAAAGATTATTGTTTCTTGGGTCAAGCTGCATCTATCCAAAGCTTGCACCTCAACCACTTAAAGAAGAATATTTGTTAACAGGATCATTAGAACAAACTAACCGTCCATATGCGCTTGCTAAAATTGCAGGGATTGAAATGTGTTGGAGTTACAATCGCCAATATGAGACGCAATATCTTGCAGCAATGCCAACAAATTTATATGGTTTAAATGATGATTATGATTTGAATAAATCTCATGTCCTACCAGCTTTAATCAGAAAATTTCACCTTGCAAAACTGGCTTCAAATGGTGATTTAGTAGCGATCCAAAGAGATGAAAATATTTATGGTTTTCTTCCCGAGCCTTATCGAACTGAGTTATTTCAGGCCTGTGGTGAAAAACAAAAAGTAGAAGTTTGTGTGTGGGGAACAGGTATACCAAAACGAGAGTTTATGTATAACGAAGACATGGCGGATGCCTGTGTTTTCTTAATGAACCTCCCTGATGAAAAGTTTCAGAAATTACTTGGGCTGGATAGTAGTAACAATCTTGCACCAGTCGTTAATATTGGCGTTGGTGAAGATATCTCAATTAGAAAGCTAGCAGAATTGATTCAAGAAATAACGGAGTACGATGGCCAGATAGTCTTTGATACAACAAAACCTGATGGTACACCACAAAAATTGATGTGCATTGATCGATTGAAGGACTTGGGATGGTCTTTACCTGATAATTTGATAGCTCGTCTAGCAGATCTTTATGATCAATATGTGAAACAGACAGCACAACAATAGGTATATTGTGAAAAATAGTAGTCAAGCAGCAAGGCCACCACAGGGAAAATTTAAACTATCAGATATTAAAAGAGTATGGTTTCTTATTCCCACTGAAAAAAAACCTAAAGCAATTTCTTTATTACTGTTGATGATCGTCGGAATGATGCTTGAGATGTTAGGAGTTACTCTTGTTTTACCACTTATAGTAATCCTTACCAATAATGAACTTATTGAAAAATATCCAATTGTTGTTGATCTATTAGACAAAATTGGCAACCCAAGTCAGTTAGTTTTGTTTATGGGGGTTATGTTGGTTTTGGTAGGAATATACAGTATTAAAAATCTTTACTTAGCTTTGTTAGCTTGGAAGCAAACTAAGTTCGTATTTGATACCCAGACAGACTTGGCGATAAGCTTGTTTAGAAGATACCTTTATCATCCTTATGCCTTTCATTTACAACGAAATTCCGCGGAACTTATTAATAATCTACAAGTTGAATTAAACTTGTTTATATCATATATGCTCAGCCCCGGAATGTTATTAATTGCCGAAACTTTGGTAGTGTTAGGTCTGGTAGGGTTATTATTATTTTTTGAACCGATCGGGGTTATTACAGTTTTTGGTGTTTTTCTCTTAGTGGGCGGATTATTCCAATGGCTAACAAAAAAACGAATTACTGCTTGGGGAAAATTACGACAATTACATGAAAACCAGAGAATGAAGCATGCTCAACAAGGCTTGGGAGCGGTTAAGGATGTCAAATTATATGGAAAGGAAGAGTTTTTTTTAGCACAGTATGCTGGTCATACAGAGATGAGCTTGAAAATGAATCAACGTAACTCTTTTATGCATAATGCAACTCGGCTCTGGTTAGAAGTGTTGGCTATGTCTGGGTTGAGTTTACTTTTTGCAGCTATGATGTTTCAAGGTAAGTTAATCAGTGAGATTTTACCTGTCTTGGGGGTATTTGCAGCTGTTTCTTTCAGGTTGATGCCCTCGATTAACAGGATAATTGGAGCAATACATCAACTAAATTTTGGCTCTGCAGTGACAGACTTTATGCAAAGAGAATTTCAGGACACTATATCGCCATTAGCTGAACAAGATAAATCGTCATTTGTGTTTGATAATAAAATATCATTACGCAATATTTATTTTACATATCAATTAGCTGATAAATATGCTCTGAACATGGTTAACATGACAATCAAAAAAGGTGAAATGGTGGGGTTTATCGGGGAAAGTGGCTCAGGTAAGAGCACTTTAATTGATGTCGTTTTAGGGCTGTTAACACCTCAACAGGGACAAGTACAAATAGATGGTTTAGATATTTTTGATAATCTAAGGGCTTGGCAAAATTTGATTGGATATGTGCCCCAATCCATTTATCTTACTGATGATACACTAAGACACAATATAGCTTTTGGCCTAAATGATGAAGAAATAGATGAGTCGGCAGTAAAACGAGCGATTTTAGTCGCCCAGCTGGAAAATCTAGTTGATGAATTGCCTGATGGGGTAGATACATTACTGGGGGAAAGAGGGGTTAGGATTTCCGGCGGGCAAAGACAGAGAATCGGAATTGCTAGAGCGCTTTATCATGATCCCGAGGTTTTAGTTTTAGATGAAGCTACTAGTGCGTTAGATCATGAGACTGAGTCAGATGTGATGCAAGCCGTAATTAACCTACAAGGGAAAAAAACTATATTAATTATAGCCCATAGGCTAACTACGATAGAAAAATGTGACTATATTTACAGACTAGATAAAGGCAAAGTTGTCGCTGAGGGCAAGCCAGAAGAAATTTTGGCTATAAACTAATCTTAGTTAGTTAGTTAGTTAGTTAGTTAGTTAGTTAGTTAGTTAGTTAGTTAGTTAGTTAAATTATGGTTTGGTAAAATTATTTGTAAGGGCAATAATGTTTAATAATAAAACAATTTTAATTACTGGTGGTACAGGCTCCTTTGGCAAAAAATATGTAAAGGTACTCCTTGAGAGATATTCACCTAAAAAAATAATAATTTATTCTCGCGATGAGTTAAAGCAGTTTGAGATGCAACAAGATTTTAATGATGATTGCATGCGATATTTTATTGGCGATGTGCGAGATTTAGAACGATTAGAGCAGACAATGAAAGGGGTTGATTTTGTGATCCATGCGGCGGCACTTAAGCAGGTTCCTGCTGCTGAATATAATCCAATGGAATGCATCAAAACCAATATTCATGGTGCAGAAAACGTGACTAAAGCAGCCATAAATAATAATGTTGAAAAGGTTATTGCACTATCAACGGATAAAGCGGCTAGTCCTATAAATTTGTATGGAGCAACTAAATTAGCATCAGATAAGCTATTTGTCGCAGCGAATAATATGACTGGTGGACATCCTACAAAATTTTCAGTGGTTCGATATGGAAATGTTGTAGGGTCTAGAGGTTCCGTTGTTCCATTTTTTAAAAAATTAATAAAAGAAGGAAGTAATCATCTTCCTATTACACATGAGGATATGACTCGATTCTGGATTACGCTTCAACAAGGTGTTGATTTTGTATTAACAAATTTTGAACGAATGCATGGTGGAGAGATATTTGTACCTAAAATTCCTTCGGTACGTATAACGGATTTAGCCAAGTCTATAGCCCCAGAACTACCGCAGAAGGTTGTTGGAATCCGTCCTGGTGAAAAATTACATGAAGTTATGTGTCCACGGGATGATTCACATTTAACGATAGAATTTGAAGACCATTATGTACTTCGCCCAAGTATTCTATTCCAAGGCGGAAATAATGATTTTATGACTAATGCATTAGGAGATAAAGGACAGCCTGTTGATATGGGGTTTGAATATAATTCAGGTACTAATGAGCACTTTCTAACGGTTAATGAATTAAAAGAATATGATAAGTTGGCTGAATTATAAATGATTCCTTACGGGCGACAAACTATTTCAAATGAAGATATTGAAGCTGTTATCAATGTCTTGAAGTCAGATTATCTTACTCAAGGGCCGGCTGTCCCTACATTTGAGCAGGCAGTTTGCCACTCTGTGAATAGTCAATATGCAGTCGCTGTTAATAGTGGGACTTCAGCCCTACATATTGCATGTCTTGCTCTAGAACTTGGGGAGGATGATTGGCTTTGGACTAGCCCAAACACTTTTGTTGCTTCAGCAAATTGCGGGTTATATTGTGGAGCTAAAGTAGATTTTGTTGATATTGATTCACAGTCATATAACCTTTGTGCCAAGAAGCTTGAAAAGAAATTGATTGAAGCTAAGGCTAATAATCGCTTACCAAAAATTGTCATACCAGTGCATTTTGCAGGTCAATCCTGTGATATGAAAAGGATTTATGAATTAAGTCAGAAATATGGTTTTAGAATAATTGAAGATGCTTCTCATGCTATTGGTGGTGAGTATAAAAAACAACCGGTTGGTAATTGCCAGTACTCAGATATAACCGTGTTTAGCTTCCATCCAGTAAAAATAATTACCACTGGTGAAGGTGGTATGGCGACAACAAACTCGAAAAATTTAGCAAGAAGAATGGAGATGCTTCGTAGCCATGGAATTACTCGTGAGCAGAGCGAAATGAGTAAAGAGCCTGATGGTGACTGGTACTATCAACAGTCAATGTTAGGTTTCAACTATCGAATGACAGATATACAAGCTGCGTTAGGCTGTAGTCAAATGGCAAAGCTGAAAGAGTTTATAAATGATCGCCATGCACTCGCACGAAGATATGTTGAACAATTAGCTCAACTTCCAGTAGTGATACCATTACAGAATTCAGATAGTATTTCGTCATATCATTTATACCCAATTCTACTTAAGCTTGATGAGGTCACCAAAACAAAACGTCAGATCTTTAGTGAGCTTCGTAGTAAAGGGGTTGGTGTAAATGTACATTATATCCCTGTCCATACACAGCCGTATTATCAGTCTTTGGGGTTTAAACTAGGAGATTATCCTGAGGCGGAGGCGTATTATAATAGTGTTATTACAATACCTTTGTTTTCCGGTATGACGCATCAACAACAAGATTATGTCGTAGAGCAAATTAAGCAAGTGGTAAGATTAGGCTAAACGTGCTTTTTATAACAAGGAACCTTGATGGTTGATACATTATGTTTGATACCTGCAAAAGGTTGTTCGACACGCTTGCATAGGAAAAACATGTTGCCACTTGGTGGCGAGCCATTGATTTCGCGCTCAATTAAGAAAGCTCTAGAAGCAAGAATATTTAAGCATGTATGTGTATCAACGGAAGATTTGGCCATAGCAGAGTTAGCAAAATATCAAGGGGCAGAAGTTCCTTTCATAAGGCCTGAAAAATTATCTCATGACCCAGCAACAATCGTAGATGTTGTGCTACATGCACTTAATTATTATAAAGAACAAGGTGATTTTTTTGAGCAAGTGTGTGTCTTGTTACCAACGGCACCATTTGTAACAGTAGCTGATATTAAAAATGCGATGGACGTTTTCAATGATAGAGGCGATAATGCATTATTGAGTGTAACGAATACAGAATTTCCACCTTATAATGCATGGCTAATAAATAAAACGGAGAGCGAAGATGTGTTGTCGCCATGCTTTCCGGACTCGTCATATAGATATACTAAATCTACAGAATGCCCCAGCACCTATAGAAGTAATGGTGCCATATTAATTGTAAACTCCCATGCCATCCAAAAGAACAAAGGGTATCAATCTGAGAGTATAATTCCATATATTATGCCTGCTGCACGTTCCTTGGATATTGATACTGAATTAGAATATCAATTTGCAGTATTTTTATATGAGGCAGGTTTACATGAACAATAAAGGGTATTTATATGAGTAATAATTTGGTATCCAACACTATAAAGGTGGGTGAAAAAAATATTGGTGATGGCCAGCCTATCTACATAATGGCTGACTTAGGGTTAACCAATGGGGGAGATTTAGAGAGAACATTTAATTTAATTGATCTTGCTAGTTCTATGGGGGTAGATGCAGTTAAATTTCAGATGATAGGGCCTGATACATTATTAGGAGATAAAAGTATTGAATATACTTACCCTACATTGAATGATGGACCAAAAACTGAAAATATGTACGAAATGTTTTCGAAGCTTAATTATTCAGAAGATGAATGGATAAAAATTGCACAGTATGTGCGTAGCAAAGGCATAGAGTTTATTTGTACAGCGCATACGATAGATGCTGTTCCATTATTAGAAAAAATAAATGTCAATATACATAAAATATGTACATGGAGCATGACACATAAGCGGCTTATTCAGGAAATTGGTAAAACAGGTAAGCCGTTGATGCTTGACACCGGGATGTTCACAACACAAACATTAGCGAGAACATTAGATTGGCATAGTGAAGCTGGTGGAAGAGGCGTTTTAATTTTACATGATTTCCACACTACAAATCATTCTCAGATGAATTTTCGTGCAATACCTTATATGAAAGAATTCTTTGGCTTTCCTGTTGGTTATACACCTCAAGGCCGAGATAACGACATGGACTACATGGCAATTGGCTTGGGTGCCAATATTTTAGAAAAGCGTTTAACTGTTGACAGAGCAATACCACAAAATGGCCATATTAAGGCACTTGATCCAAGTGAGTTTTATAAATGGATTCAACGTGTTAAAGAGTTGGAGCAAACGCTTGGCTTCTCAACCGTTTTACCAACGGATGATGACCGAGCAACCAGTAAATGGGCCTTTAAAAGTCTATACCTAAATTGTGATGTTAAAAAAGGTGATGTTATTACCGATGAAATGTTATCAGCCCGAAGGCCTGGTGATGGGATACAAGCATTTTCAGTTGATCAGCTATGTGGAAGAAAAGTATCAAAAGATATTCGCAAAGAAACAAAGGTTTTATGGGCTGATCTAGACTAAAAATCAAGGTTAGTTTAATTATAGATGATTTTAAGAGGGTGTTGGTTTAATGGGTTACGAAACTAGTCAAGAAGAATTTTGGGCTGGAAATTTTGGCGACGATTATATTGAGAGGAATAATAGTGAACGGTTACTTGCTTCGAACCTTAATTTTTTCTCAAAAGCATTAAAATCAGCTGGTAAAGTGAACTCGGTAGTTGAGTTTGGAAGCAATATTGGAATGAACCTCAGGGCATTAAAGTTGTTATTCCCTGAGCAAAAGCAGTTTGGAATTGAAATTAATACTAAAGCGGCAAATGAGCTTAAATCATACGTGGGCGATGATAACGTATTCAATGGTTCAATTTTTGATTTTGAGGCAGATGAAAAATATGAACTAGCCTTAATTAAAGGGGTTTTAATTCATATCAATCCAGATATGTTACCGATAGCCTACGAGCGACTATATACATCATCAAAAAAATATATATTAATTGGCGAATATTATAATCCTACCCCTGTTGTCATTAATTATCGCGGGCATTCTGACAAATTATATAAAAGAGATTTTTGTGGGGAAATGTTGGATAAATATAAAGATCTCAAGTTGGTAGATTATGGTTTTGCATATAAAAAAGATCCTGCTTTTTCACAGGATGACATTACGTGGTTTCTACTTGAAAAGTAGACCTAAACCTTTGTAGATGCAATATCGTAGGGAAATTGATGGGCTACGTGCCCTTGCTGTAGTGCCAGTGGTACTCTTTCATGCGGGCTATGAATGCTTTAAAGGTGGATTCATTGGTGTAGATGTTTTTTTTGTTATAAGTGGTTATTTAATTACATCCATTATTGCAGCTGAAATAACAAAAGGTACCTTTTCGTTAACTGGATTTTATGACAGGCGAATTCGTCGTATATTACCCGCATTATTATTCTTAATGATTATTTGCATACCTTTTTCTCTGCTTTTGATGGTGCCTAGCGAGCTGAGGGAGTTTTCAAATAGTCTTATAACAGTTCCATTTTTTATTTCAAATATTTTCTTTTTTCTACAAGATGATTACTTCACAACTACGACAGAAACAAAGCCATTACTTCATACGTGGAGTTTGGCTGTAGAAGAACAATACTATATTTTCTTCCCCATTTTTATGACGATATTTTGGGCTGTGCGTAAAAAAGTAACAACTATATTAGTTGGAGTCTTTGCAGTAGTAAGCCTCGGCCTTGCAGAGTGGGCTTGGCGTACACTTGAGTTTTCCAGCTTTTATCTGACACCGATGAGAGTTTGGGAGTTGCTAATTGGAGTATTGATAGCTTTTTATATGATGGAAAACAGATTGTTAAACAGTCGAAACCTTCAGCTTCTACCCACAATTGGCATGGCTTTAATCATTTATTCTATATTTTCATTCGATAGTTCAACGCCTTATCCAAGCGTCTATACTTTAATCCCCACATTGGGAACTGCGCTAGTTATTTTATATGGGAATTCTGAGACATATGTAGGTAAGTTATTATCTAATAAATTATTCGTTGGAATAGGCCTGATAAGTTATAGCGTGTATTTATGGCATCAACCAATATTTGCATTTTCTAGGCTGTGGATAGTAGATGGGCTCTCAGGGTTACACATGTTTTTGTTATGCAGTCTTTCCTTTGTCTTTGCATATGTTAGTTGGAAGTATGTAGAACAGCCATTTAGAAAAGAACAAAAATTTACAAGAAAACAAATTTTTCTTAGTGCTTTAGTGGTTAGCTCTATTGTTATTTTGACTAGTATTGCAATGAGATATGGAATTATAAAAGGCCAATATGACAAGCAGTTTAATTATATCAATGAAGCTGAAAGTACTTATGGTGGTGAAGGTTATGATTTTGGCGTAAATATTTATGGACATACAAAATCTTCCCCTTCATTTGTATTGTATGGGGATAGCCATGCTCTTCAATATATTTCAGCGTTAGAAACTTTTGCTAAAAAGAATAAGATTTCTTTTTTAAGTATTACAAAGTCGGCATGTCTCTCACTACCGGGAATCACAAACCTATGGAACAATAAAGTACGAGATAGTTGTCTTGTGCAATTAGAGATATTAAGAGAGAAAGCTTTAGCAAATAATTTACCTATAATGATTGCGCATAGATGGATAAAGATGTTGGCAAAACCTGAAGGAAAAAATATAAAAGCCACTATTTTAGACCTGGAAGGTCAACGGCTAATCTTTGACTCTATAGATAAGTTATTGGAAATGAAGAATTATTCAAATGATATTGTAATCGTCGGGAATGTCCCTACCTCTAATTTGTTGAAGGAAGGGGGATACAAAAAATGTGTCTTTAGAAGACAGGGGAATTGTAATGAAAATTTTGAACCAAAAATGGGAGAAGCTTTTAGTTTAATTTCAAGTTTTAAAGAGCATTCAAATAAAAACAGAAGGATATTTTTTATAGATCCGTATAAGGCTTTGTGCCCTGATAGCCAATGCATAGTTTTGGATGACGATAAACTTGTTTACAGTGATCATGCGCATTTGTCTAAGTATGGGGCTTCCTTAGTTATTGAGGATAATAGATTGTTGATATTGTCACTTAATTGATGGGTATAGTAATGAATGTTCAATATGTAAAACCTTATGATAGAGTAAAGTTAAGGTTATATTTCTATGTTGTTTAAGTTAATAGTTTATTTTGCTGAAGTGTGATTATTTCAAAAATAATAATTGGAGTTACAAATTGTTAGTGCTTTTAGGTGATTCACATACTCGCAGTTATAAGATTTCAGATAGTGTTACAACTCGAATATTCTTGGCTCAGGGAAGGAAAAATAATTTCGCGAATTACTTTAATTTTGTTGTAACTACATATAGGTATTTGAGGGCGGCAAGCAAGTTGAAAAAAAGTGGCTTGGTTTTGGCTTTTATAATAGGTGAACCAGATGTTAGACGATTAGCCTATGGTGTTTGGGATATTGGGAGAGATGAGGAAGATATATTCAAATCAAATCAACATTTTATGGTTGATGATGACGCGCTAAATAAATTAGTCAAACGCGTTGGATTCTTCATATCTATTACTCGGTTTTTTAAATATAGTCCTTCGGTAATTATTGGTAGTGGAACCCCCAATCCTGAAATAATCCTAGCGAGCTCTTTGCTTAATGAAAAATTGAATAAGCTGTGCAGAGAATCTGGATGTTTATTCTTTGACCCTCAAAAATCCTCTATTTCCAATAAAGGAAAGTTACATAAGAAATTTATTGGGTATTCAGTTTTTAATCCAAATCAGAAAGATCATACACACTTGTCAACGAAGATAGCGGAATGCTTTGATCAGTTTATGGCTGAGTCTTTTTATGAGAAAATATCGATTAAAGCTGATTGGAAAAAGAGATCAGGGTTTGAAAAATATTTTGTTGAAGTAAATAACTTTGATACATATAGGCTTATTGAGTTTTGGCCTATTAGAACGGCCAAATTGATTAGGCATTACATTAAGGGCAGAATCAATTTTTAAGGTAAGATTATTTATTACTTTTACAGTTGTTCAGCTTACATTCGAAAATATGAGAAATGGCTAATAATTTTTATGAATATAGTTTTTCGTGTTGATTCTTCTCTATCAATAGGCATCGGCCATCTTATGCGATGCTTAACATTGGCTCAGGAACTTCGTGTTAGAGCAACAAGTATTGTTTTTATTTCAAGGAAGCATGAAGGTAATTTAAATCATGTTGTCACTGAGGCTGGATATAAATTATATGAACTCTCATCAGACGCGGTTTTTAAGTGTGATGATGAGGTAAGCTTGTACGCTAAGTGGTTAGGCTCTTCATGGGAAGAAGATGCGAGTCAAACAAATAGAATTATTGCAAGACTTAAGATAGATTTGTTAGTAGTTGATCACTATGCATTAGATTATAAATGGGAAAATATAGTAAAAGCTAATTGCAGTAAGCTTATGGTTATAGATGATTTGGCAAATCGAAAACATGACTGTGATGTATTGTTAGATCAAACGTATGGGAGAGTTGTTACTGATTATTATCAGCTTATATCTGACAAATGCATATTATTATTAGGGTCAAGTTTTGCTTTGTTAAGATCAGAATTTTCTTATTGGAGAGAGCTCAGTCTACGATATCGAGAAAGTCCAAAAATAGAGCATCTTATAATTACTCTCGGTGGAATTGATAAAGAAGATGTCACTGGTCAAATAATAGTGGCACTAAAAGATTGTCACCTGCCTATAGGATTTGAGCTTACAATCGTTATGGGAGCCAATGCTCCGCATATAGATAATGTAAGACAGCTAGCAAAAAATATGCATTGTAAGACTCAGGTTCTAGTAGGGATAACCAATATAGCTGAACATATGGCAAAAAATGATTTAGCAATAGGTGCTGCAGGTTCGAGTTCATGGGAGAGATGTTGTTTGGGGCTTCCAACATTAATGGTGGTTACGGCAGAAAACCAGAAAAATAATGCAAAAATATTAGAACAAAATAAAGCAGTAATATTAGTTGCTGAACCAATTAAATTAAGTTTAATAAAAATATTTTCGGAGTTAACAGGTAAGGTTGTAAAAAATCTTTCTACAAATTCAGCTAAATTGGTAGATGGAATTGGATGTGAGCGAGTAATTGACCGGTTAAAAGAAATAATATGAAACAAGAGCTTAGGGAAATGGTAGATACTGATCTTGATAAAATTCGGTATTGGCGGAATCACCCATCTGTAAATAAGTATATGTGCACACAAAAACATATAACAGTCGATGACCACATCAAATGGTTTAATTCAGTATCAAAAGATTCATTGCACCACGTGTTTATATATGAAGAGGATACTAAGGAGATTGGTTTTGTGCATCTGAAACAAAGAAACGAACAAACACTGGCTTTTGAGTGGGGATTCTATATTGATCCTAAGTCTGAAAAAGGTACTGGTACACGCATGCTTCAATTTGTTATTAAAAAGGTATTTAATGAGTTAAAAGGGCATAAAATATTTGGTGAAGTATTGGATTTTAACCAATCGTCTATTCGTTTGCATCAACGATTGGGGTTCAAACAAGAAGGTATTCTAAAAGAGCACCATGTGATAGATAATAATTATTGTGACATTATATGCTTTGGATTATTGAAAAATATGTAAGGTTTTTAGATAATAAAGTAGATAGTTAAGGGAAAGAGAGTGACTAAGAGTTTAAAAATAAATGGTCGAGAAATAGGTGAGCTTTATGCACCCTATGTAATTGCGGAGGTCTCAGCTAATCATAACGGCTCGATTGATGCTGCTAGGAAAATAATTGAAGTTGCAAAAAAATCTGGAGCCGATGCAGTAAAATTACAAACTTATCGTCCTGACACTATTACAATGGATATTGATACAGAAGATTTTATGATAAACGGAGGATTGTGGGCAGGGAAAAGCCTATATGAGCTATATGAAAGTGCACATATGCCGTGGGAGTGGCATAAGCCATTATTTGATTTTGCTAGAAATCTAGATATAACGATTTTTAGCTCACCATTTGATAAAACAGCAGTAGATTTTCTGGAAGATTTGAATGCTCCAGCATATAAAATTGCTTCGTTTGAGGCAATAGACACTAACTTAATCAAATATGTTGCGGGAACAAGGAAGCCGATGATTATATCAACGGGAATGGCTAATGATGAAGAAATTCAGGATGCAATTAATGCTGCTTATGAGGGGGGGTGTAAAGAGCTTGCTATTCTACATTGTGTAAGTGGTTATCCGGCTCCTGCAGAAGATTATAATTTAAAAACTATACCAGATATGCAAAGTAGATATGGCATCCCTATAGGTCTTTCTGATCATACTATTGGTAACTCTACGGCTATTGCTGCGGTAGCCTTAGGAGCTTGTATAGTTGAAAAACACGTGACTTTAGATAGGCATGGTGGTGGGCCTGATGACAGCTTTTCATTAGAGCCAACAGAATTAATGAGCTTATGTAAGGAGATCAATGCTGTCTGGGGTGCTTTGGGTACTATAAATTATGAACGAAAATCCAGCGAGAAGGATAATGCTAAGTTTAGGCGATCATTATATTTTGTGGAAGATATGACGGCAGGAGAAACGATACAAGAGAGGCATATTAAAAGTATTCGCCCAGGTTATGGTCTGCCCCCTAAATATTACGGTAAAATTCTTGGTAAAATTGTGAAAAAAAATGTTACAAAAGGCACAAGAGTTAGTTGGGATTTTATTAACAGCTAATAAAGGAAGTGAAGCGTGAAAATTATTGAGACACTAAATACAGCTCTGTCGAACATATTAGGCCTAGCACAAAAATTTTTAAGCGGGAGTTCTGTTCAATCTGAAGTGGACAAAAAAATTATTACAGCAATTGATAGCGAAGGAGTTGATGTAAATGATATTGTTGATGAGGTAAGGAAAAATAATTATTTAATAATTCCAAATGTATTTACTGGTGAAGTGCTTGAAAAAATGCGTGCTGAATTTCGAGCGATAATAGATTCATCTGAAGGGGTGACTTCTGGGATTGACCGTCATGATGGTGCTATTTGTGTGCGAATGAAACCATTTTTTAGAATCAAGAATTTTATTCGGTATCCCACTATTTATGCCTTTTATAATTCAAATGTTTTACGTTCTATTACACGGCTTTTTTATGCTGGTAGCACTGGTTTTTTTCATGTGTCAGAGGCTTTTGTGCATGAAACTCCAGAAACTATAGAGCCATTAAGTGGTAAATTACACTGGGATCGGGCTCAAACATTAAAATATTGGGTGTATTTAGATGACTTACCGGAAGATGCAGGGCCAATGCTTATCGAACCTCATAGTGCTGCACGAAATAGAAATACGCGTATAGAGTCCTATACAGAAAAAAAGGAATTGATAGGAGGCGTTGATAATATCGTTGAAACTCCAATAATTAATTTGGTTGCTTTATCTGCGGGAGCAGGGAGCATTTTGGTCCATGATACTGATGCATCACATGGTGCTAGTCGAGTAATGCCTGGTTATGTGAGGCGGATTATTCGTGGTCATTGTCGAGCCCGGTTATGATTTGAAAATTGTTTAGATTCAACTATCATAATAATGAAGTAACTTTAAAGGACAGACAGTGGATTCAGGTCATCGTGGAGAAGAACTGACATTACTTATTACCTTATTATTTGATTGGATTGAGGAGTCACAACAAGCCAACCTATATTATGGCAATATTTACTTGCGTGGTGCGATGGAGCGGTATTTTTATTTTGATGCAATGGTGCATCCTGAAAGATTGTTGCCTGTACTTGATGTTTGTAAAGAGTGGAGATATCAGAATAATAGTTCTGAACATATAGCTATCTATGATCGATATTATAGCTTGGCAAATCAGCGTAGCTCATGTAAAAAAATCTATGACGAAGTATTCTCATGGCTGAGAATTATGAGTGATTATTATTTTCACTTTAAATCAAGATGTAGACCTAGAGCAAAAAATATGGAGGGTAGAGGTAAGAGGAAAATTGGTTTTTTTACTATTAGTCAACGATTTATACATTTTTTCCAAGATATAGAACAACGGTTTGACTTAGAGGAGAATGTATATTTTTCATCTGCTGCAAACTCTACAAGTATTGCCAAAGATATGGCTAGAAATAGTATTTTTGCAGTGGATGAAAGCTTTAAATTAATGTTTTCAGAGTTTTTTATTTCCCCTAGCCATAAGTTATTCCCAGTTTATTTTAGGCTATGTTTTTTTTACCAACGTATTAGTGCGACACTTCATTATTGGAAGCCAGATGTGCTTTTGTTTGCCGAAGGCACTTCTCACTATGATGAGTTGGCCGCTTTGTCAGCATCTCAACTTAATATACCAACAGTCAGGCTACAAAGTGGGAGGGCTGCTACTTTACATAGTGGTTACCGAAATATGCCCTTTGATACAATGCTATGTTGGGGTGATGCATTTATTGACAGATATAGAAGTGTTTCTCCCAAAGCAATGCATATAGCTTGTGGTAGTCCGCTGATGGATGAAGTGGCAAATTCTGAGCCTACTAATAATCACAATAGTAAAAATTTGATTATTTTTACCCAGCCAGTTGCTATGGAAATTATTTCTGAGCAGGATTATCTTATTTTAGTTCAGCTGGTAGAGTACCTAATTAAGCATACAAACAAGATAAATATCTTGATCCGAATGCATCCTATAGATAAAAATACAGCCTTTTATGAATTGGCTAGAGCTAATGAACAACGAATAAAAATTGTCAATTCACCAGAATTTTCTCTTGCCAATATAATGAATATGGGAGAGTGTGCGATTGCTTTTGCTTCAACTACACTATCTGAGGCTGCTGCATGTGGCGTAATTCCAATTATTTTGAAAACAAGTAATCAGCACAGTTATTTCCCATATCCAGAAAATCATGGGGCTGCAATAGTTGTAGAATCGTTAGATACTGCTATTGAGAGGATTGTAGAAGTAATGACAAATCCAGATAAGTTTGTTGAGATGAGGAGAAATATGCAACAATTTTCATATCAGTTTTTTGGCCCTAGTGATGGTGGTTCAGTTAACAGAGTTGTTAAATTAGTTCGAGATATAGCAAATAATAAAGAAACAGATGGTTGAGCAACAACGAACTTACGCGCCAATCGCATTATTTGTTTACAATCGGTTAGATCATACTCGACAGACAATAAATGCTTTGTTAACTAACGATGGCGCCGCTGAGTCTCATATTTATATTTTTTCCGATGCATCTCAAAATAATGCTGAAAATGAAATAATACAAGAAGTCCGATCCTATATTCATAGTATTGATGGGTTCAAAGATGTCACTATCATTGAGCGTGAGGTTAACTTTGGTTTAGCTAGATCGGTTATTGAAGGTGTGACAAAGATATGTGAAGAGCATGGGCGTATTATTGTTTTAGAAGATGATCTGGTTGTATCTCCATATTTTCTAAAATATATGAATAATGCATTAAATATGTATGATACTGATAGTAGAGTATGCTCAATATCTGGATATATGTACCCAGTAAACCTATCTATTTCAGAGAACACTTTTTTTTGTAAGGCTCCTCACAGTTGGGGCTGGGCTACTTGGGAAGTAGAGTGGGATTTATTTAATGATGATGGAAAGGCTCTTCTTAATCGTATTGAGAGTGGCAACTTAACTCAGTCCTTTGAAAAAAATGGGCCTTATTCGTACCTTAAAATGTTGAAACAACAAGTGGCTGGAGAAAATAACTCCTGGTATATTCGATGGTATGCAAGTTGTTTTTTGCATAACAAATTGACCTTAATGCCTTCAAAATCACTTGTGCAGAATATTGGAATAGATGGAACAGGAGTTCATTGTGCCAAGTGGAAATACAACCCGTTTTTAGTCGAACTTGCCCAACAGCCTGTTGATGTTGAATTTATCCCTGTTATTGATAGAAACGATATCTATGGTGTGATGACAAAATATCATAGAAAAGTACGACGATTAAGAGTTCTAAATTTTGTTTATAGGCTCGTAAATAGCTTGGGATTAAAGAAATGATTGATGCTTTTATTTGGATATTTTTTAGGCGATATCTATATGCAATAAAGTATAAGAGCTTTAAGAGTTCTTTCTTTAGCTATGTAGATACAAAGTCTATTTTCTCAGAATTTAATCGTCTTCATACAGGTAGTATTGTTAAARACTCATCACTTGGTCGATGCACATATATCGCTGGGGCAAGGATCCAATCATGTAGAATAGGAAGCTATTGTAGTATTGGCCCAAATTCACGCATAGGTGGCTTAGGACGTCATCCGGTCGAATGGATATCTACAAGTCCGGTATTTTTTTCAACATTAATGCAAGCAAATGTAACATTTTCGGATGATGATTATTTTGATGAGTTAGCTTCAGTTGAGATTGGTAATGATGTCTGGGTGGGAGCTGGGGTTACAGTGCTTGATGGAATAAAAATAGGACATGGAGTTGTAATTGCTGCGGGTGCTGTGGTGACGAAAGATGTTGAGCCTTATGCTATTGTTGGTGGAGTTCCGGCACGACTTATTCGTTTTCGTTACGATGAAGAAATAATAGAAAAATTATTAGATATAAAATGGTGGGACTGGCCAATTGAGCAGCTTGAACAAGTAGCATATTTGTTTCGGAATGAACCATCAGCAGAATTAATTGCTGAGATATTAGAGTTGAATATATCTTTTAGCAAAACTAATCAATAGGAACACTAATTTNGACAGTTAAACAGTGCAACATAGATAGCTGGGCCATGAGTCCGTCTGTTTATATTTATTCCTAGCGAGAAGTAATACGATATGAAAATCTCTATTATTACTGTCTGTTATAACGCATCAGAGTTTATCCGTTATGCAATTGAATCTGTACTTGCTCAGTCATACCCTGATATTGAATATATTGTGATTGATGGCGCTTCAAATGATGGTACTTTAGAAATTATTAATGAATATTCAAAAGATATTAAACATATTGTGAGTGAACCCGATCAAGGGATTTATGATGCAATGAATAAAGGCCTTAAAATGGCTACTGGGGATATTATAGGGACCTTAAATGCTGATGATTTTTATAGTGATAACGATGTATTAAATCGTGTATCAGAATGTTTTCGAGACGAATCAGTCGATGCGGTTTATGCCGATCTAGTTTATGTAAATCAAATAGAAACAGATAAAACTGTACGACTCTGGAAGTCTAGATGCTTTATTTCTGGATTATTTAAGCAAGGCTGGGTACCGCCACACCCTACCTTTTTTACACGAAAACAAGTTTATAAAAATTATGGCTATTTTGACCTTAAATATAAGCTTGCTGCTGATTTTGAATTATTATTTCGAATGATCGAAGTTAACAAAATAAAGACAGTTTATGTTCCCAGCATCCTAGTTAAGATGCGAATGGGGGGGGCAACGAATAAGAATATTACAAATATCATTCAGCAGAATAAAGAAATACTTTTAGTTTTAAAGGCTTATTATAGCGATTTGTCAGTTATAAACTGGTTTGCGCATAAATCACTTGATAGGTTTATGCAGTTTGTAAGAAGCCTAGAGCTATGACATAAGTTACGATATTTAATTATTTATTTCATTGATGGAGTAAAACTGAGTTGCTCAAAAATGCTTTCGAAAGCAGTGTATGTATGCGAAGTGAAAAAACTAAAATAATCTTTTTATGGGCAGTTTTTTTTTCTTATGCCACATGTATGGCACTTCTTTTTCAGAATTTTGTTATCCCCAATTTATTCCCTGATGGCAGTGGAAAATTATTACCGAATGATGCTATTTATTTTGATATTCAAGCATGGGCACTTGCAGAAGAGATAAAGTCAAATGGCTGGGGGCAGTGGCGGCTTTTTGTGACAAACGAAGCAACAGGGAATACAGGCATATTAGCGGCGTTATATACTGTGTTTGGCCACGATGTTTCTGTCATAGTGCCTATAAACGCCGCGTTACATGCTTTGGGTGGAACATTGATTTTTATAATTGCTAATTCCTTAGCCAGTAATAAAGCAATAGGTTTGTACGCAGGGGTGTTTTCAGGAACACTCTTTGTTATCTTCCCCAGTGCACTCAGTTGGTACGGCCAAGTCCATAAAGATAGCTATGCGATCGTGGGTACCTTCGTCATACTACTAATCTGGATACAGTTAATAAAGGCGCCATTAGATTACAAAAAATGGGCTTTATGCCTTATTGGCACTTGCGTATCAATAATGCTTATTGGGATGGTTAGGCCTTATGGGCTTACATTATTATTTGCCGTTTCAATCGGAGCTGGCCTAATGACTATTATAAATATAACGTTAAGGTACAACAGACTAGTAGCATTAAAGCAGGCGATATTAGTGTTATTAGTTTTATTGCTAATATTGATGAGTATAAATATTTCCAGAGATTACTCTGTGAAGGTTGAACGTAAACTGGATCCAAGTGCAGCAGAACTAATAGATGCTAGTACATTACGAACTTGGCGTTGGGAGAACAGTGAGTGGCTTCCCCAAAAACTTGAACAATACATTGCTGGTGCAGCTAGTACTAGGTTTAGTATCATCAAGCATGATCATAAGTTTAAGGCAGGTTCAACAGTTGATGAGGATATTGCCCCTCAAAATGTGACAGAGGTGATAGCACACCTCCCTCGAGCCATTCAAGTAGCCATTTTTGCACCTTTCCCTTCAATGTGGTTTGAAAGTAGAAGTATTATAAAACTACTCACTACGGGAGAAATGTTGATGTATTACATCTGCATTTTTGGAGGCATATTTTTAGTCAAATACAACCGTAAGCCAGAAGTTTTAATAACCGCTTATTTTGCCGTAGCATTTCTAACTATTTTAGGCTTTACGATGGCAAATTTAGGAACCTTATACCGTGTTCGGTATGCCTATTTTTTTATAATGCTGATGTTAGGTGTCTTAGGTTGGATAACCTTTTTGGTGGAAAAAAGGATTTTAGGAAAAATCACGAGGCTTTTTTTGAGTAAGCCAGAGGTTAATCTTAATCAGCTTCGTCTAGCTGATGATGAGAATGTGCCAACTTTTAGCGGGCGTAAGCAGATTATTACTTCAGCTGCTTATGTCATGGTTCTAACATTAATAGGATTTATTGGTTTTTTCTACAGAGATATTTTAATGGCCCACATTTTTGGGTTAGGAATGGATCTAGATAGTTTTTTTGTGGCAATAGTTATACCAATGACAGTTGTGACAATCTTATGCATTCCATTAGGGGCTGCTTTTACAACTACTTTTGTTAATTTTGTTGCAACAAGAGAGAAAGTGGTTGTGGAAGAGTTGATATCGAGTGTGTCAGCGGCTACGATAATTATGTTGTTTATTATCTGCATATCAATATTACTTTTAATGCCAAGCATATTGCCACATTTAATAGGTGATGGTCACTCGATCGAATATCGGGCTCAAATAGAAAGGCACGTAATGCTTTCATTATCAATATTATTTTTTAGTGGCCCCGTAATTTTAGGTAATGCAGTTTTAAATGGTTTAGGAAAAGCAGTAATGACAACTACGGCACAAATTATAGTGCCTATCATAGCAATATTGACAGTATTACTTTATGGTCGAGTACTAGGTGTTCAGGCTGTAATTTTAGGCATGGTATTGGGGCAAATATTAAATTTGATAGCTTTAGAAATACAGATGAAGAGACATGGGTATTCATTAAAACCGAATTTTAGCAAATGGTTGACAATCCCAAGTAATGACATCAGGACACAGTATTTACCATTGGTAGCCTCAGCTTTTTTTGTCAGTGTGAGCCTATTAGTTAGTACGTTATTAGCTATATCATTACCAAGTGGTGCTGTTTCGGCTTTTAATCTTGGAAATAAGATGGTTTTGCTTGTTACAGGTATTTTAGGCGCCGCTATTTCAACAGTAATATTACCTTACTTTTCTATGTTGATAGCCCAACATAGTTGGTTGAAAGCAAAACAGGAGTTGTCTAGCCTATTGCTGTTATTAACGTTTCTATTAATCCCATTTACTGTTGGTGTTTTTGTGTTTTCTGAACAGATAATTGCAATTGTATTTGAGGGAATAGCGGACAGTGAAATTGTAAAAATAACCAGTGTAATGCGTTACGCGGTGATACAAATACCATTCTTTGCATGCAATATATTATTACTCAAGTTTGCGACAGCTACACGGCAAGTTAATAAAGTGTTATTTACAGCGGCCATTGGGTTATTAATTAATATAGGACTAAGTTTATTTCTAATGGAAAAAATGGGAGTACAAGGCATCGTTTTAGGAGCTTCTATCTCTATTGCTGTCTCCACAGTGATTCTAGTGGTTATGTTGATGGTAAATAAGCATATTGCAGCTTTAAGTATGCTAGTGTTGATGTTGAGTTGGTTTTTATTTGTAACACTCTTAGCAAATATCTATTTTGAGAGCGTGGCTGGTACCACAGCAGCCATCATTGCTTATTTAATACTGTCATTAGGATATTATTTTTTCTATGTAAACTCTAATAGCAATAGAAAAATGAAGTCAGTGGAACCGGCTTATTAGAGTGGGGTTATTAAGGGAATGAAAAATAAAATAAAAGTTGCAAGGGTTGCAACAGTCCCATTTTTTATAGATAACCAATTACGAAAACAAATGGAACAGTTAATTGGTATAGGCTTTGACGTAACAGCGGTATCTTCTTATGGTGACTGGGGCCGATTAGAAAAGATCATTGGTTTAAAATGTATAAAAGTTAACATTGCAAGAGTACCGTCCTTGTTTAAAGATATAATTTCTGTATATGAATTATTTCGGCTATTTAAGAGAAGTGGTTTTGATATTGTTCATTCGACGACACCAAAAGCAGGCTTAGTGTGTGCTATTGCATGTCGGTTAGCAGGAACCTCCATCAGCTTGCATACTTTCACAGGACAAACATGGGCAACAAAACGAGGGGTTTCTAGATCTTTTCTAAAATGGGTTGATAGATTAATTTTGACATTCATGACCCAATGTTACGCTGATAGTGAAAGTCAAAGACAATTTTTAATTTCTGAAGGTGTTGGAGATAAACAGAGAATTAAGGTGCTTGGTCAAGGCTCTTTAGCAGGTGTTGATTTTGAGCGTTTTGACCGTAATTTGTGGAAGATTAAGGCCAAAAAGCTAAAAAGTGAGCTTGGCATTGGCGAGAATGATTTTGTTTTAATTTTTGTAGGTAGACTGACTCGTGAAAAGGGAGTGCTTGAACTACTGAATGCATATCAAATGTTGAGAGAAAAATATGATCAGATACAKWTKWYTMTGKWKGKGMYKTKGGWAGMTKYKMRMKKKGMMRWWARTKSRRMKSTYMYYAAYGYWMATTTTGTTGGTGAAACAAAAATACCCGAAAAATATTTAGCTATTTCAAATTTATTATGTTTACCAAGCTATCGCGAAGGGTTTGGAACTGTGGTGATTGAGGCTGCAGCAATGGAAGTCCCAGCTGTGGGTTCAGATATTACTGGACTGAGAGATGCGATTCATAATCAGGAAACAGGAATTTTAGTCGAACCAATGGATATAACTGCGTTAATGTGTGAGATTGAGGCGTTAATTATCAATAAGCTTCGCTGCAATGAACTTGGTAAAAAAGCATACGCGCGATGCTTGGAATATTTTGAGGCTAAAAAAGTGAGTGAATTGGTAGCGAACGAATATTTGGAACAAATTAAAAGATGAGGATACTCATAACTGGAGCTTCTGGTTTTATTGGACAGGCACTTATTAAAGAAGCTCATAAGGCTGGGCACGTCATAACGCAGTCTATTCATACTGAATTGAGCTCTCATCTGGATATCGGTAATGTCGTTGTTGCTGATTTTTCTGAAGTAGTAAGTTTGGAAGAAACATTGCATGATATTGATGTCGTGGTTCACATAGCTGCTAGAGTTCATATAATGAACGATAAGGAGGATGATCCGCTCAGCGCCTTCTTAAAAGTAAATACTTTAGCGACGCTACAATTAGCAGGACAAGCTAGCCGTAGTAATGTTAAACGTTTTATTTTTTTGAGTTCAATTGGCGTCAATGGTGGCTCTAATAATCGTTCATTTCTAGAAACTGATGCGATAAATCCGCGAGATGCCTATTCATATTCTAAATATGAAGCTGAAAAAGGTTTACTTCAAATATGTAGACAGAGTGACATGGAACTAGTTATTGTCCGTCCACCGTTGGTCTATGGCCCGAGAGTAAAAGCGAATTTCTTATCAATGATAAACTGGGTTATAAGTGGGATTCCTTTACCCTTAGGCTCCATAAAAAATAGTCGCTCTCTTATTGCTTTAGAAAATTTAACAAGTTTTCTTATGCACTGCGTGGAACATCCGCGAGCGGCAAATCAAACCTTTCTTATTTCAGATGGAGAAGATGTGTCAACAACTGAGTTATTGAAGAAAGTAGCAAACGCTTTTGAAAAAAAAATATTTCTACTGCCTATTCCGGTTAGCTTGATGAAATTTTCAGCTAAGTTAATGGGTAAGTCTGATATGGCTAATCGCTTATTTAGCTCATTACAGGTAGATAGTTCTAAGGCTCGTGAATTATTAGGTTGGCAGCCTGTTATTACCATGGACGAACAATTGAAAAAAATAGCGGAAGCATATCAAAATGAAAAGAACGTTTGATATATTCCTAGCAGTCATGGTGACTGTTTTTTTGATTGTACCAATAGCACTGGTTGCATTATTGGTGAAGTTAACATCAAAAGGCCCTATTTTATATTGGTCTGATCGTGTCGGACAGGGTAATCATATCTTTATAATGCCCAAGTTCCGTAGTATGAAAGTGGATACACCTGCTGTCGCAACACATTTATTGTCTGACCCAGAAAATTTTCTGACCCCGATAGGTAATTTTTTACGAAGATCAAGCTTAGACGAATTGCCTCAGCTATGGTGTATTTTGAGAGGTGAGATGAGTTTTGTGGGGCCTCGTCCAGCATTATTTAATCAAGATGATTTGGTAACGTTAAGAACGATAAAAGGGATACATGGTCTTATGCCGGGATTGACGGGCTGGGCTCAAGTAAATGGTAGAGACGATTTGCCTATACCTGAAAAAGTTGCTTTAGATGTTGAATATCTACAGCTACAGTCATTTGTGTTTGATCTAAAAATTCTTTGGTTAACCTTTCTGAAGGTTATACAACGGGATGGGGTGTCTCACTGAACGAGGCTAACTATATTTTAAAATAATGTGATGTATGTCACATAGCTACTTTGCATGTCACTTTCTTGTGTATTAATCTGTAGGTGCAACTAATTTTATAGTTGTTTTAATTTTTTATACATGGAGTATATGGAAATGAAGTTAAAAAAATTATATTTGCCTTTGTTAATGGCATTATTTCTATCATTTGGATCTGCATTTGCAGCAGATAAAGTTAATGTGAATACTGCTGGTCTGGAAGAACTGCAAACTTTGATAGGCGTTGGAGCAACAACGGCTGCTGCAATTATTGAGTACAGGGAACAGGTTGGGCCATACACTAGTGTAGATGATCTTGTTAATGTTAAGGGAATAGGGGAGAAAAAAGTGGCGACACTTTCTACTCAAGTGATTGTGGAGATACCTGAACAATTGTAAAATATTTTAGAAATGCAAAAGGCGTAAATCCATTGGTTTACGCCTTTTTTGTATGTGCAGCTAGCGAATAAATAATATTGATATAAAGAGTAATGTAAATTTTATTAGTTGGTTAGTCTTTTTATAATTTTTTGTTGAAGTTCTATTTTCTCAGATTTATTTAAAGAGGACTGCCCGTTGGTGGTAATAAAAAATACATTTTCAACCTGATCACCTAAGCTGGTAAGCTTGGCGTTAACAAGTTGAATATTACATTGTAAGAATACTTGGGCAACTGATGAAATAAGTCCAGGACGATCATGAGTGTTTAGTTCCATAATAGTATAGGTATGCTGATCATTATCTTGAAAAATAATGGCAGGCTTTGTTTCGAAAAGTTGCATTTTCCTAGGTGTTATTACTGGGTGAGATGTTGTTGCAGTTAGATCGTGTAATTGTTCTGTTAATGCCATAATAATATAATTTTGATCTTGTGTAGGACCATCTACAATATAGGTGTTTACAGTGTTGCCATCGGATGTGGCATCAATTTTTGCATCTAAAATATTAAGCTGAAGTTGTTCTAAACAGGCCGTAGTCATTGCAAAAATACGCGGTTTATCTTTAGTGAAAATAAAAATTTCTAATGTGTTTTGCCGATCGCGTTTTCTAGTGTTGACAAGTGTCTCTAGTGTCTCTAGTGTCGACTGCTGAAGTCGAGAGACTGTTTGCCAAACGATTTCATCGGTAGTGTGGTGTAAAAAATAGTCAGATCCATAATGTTGCCATAAATCAATAATTTTTTGCGTAGGCCATGATTGTAGTTCAAGCTGTTTTAAAGCTTGTTGCCATCTTTGAGTTGATTTTTCAGCGGTATTTTTTGCGATTCTTTCATTATGATCAAGATATTGCTTTGTGGTGTGATAAAGCTGTTTTAATAGTGAATCTCGCCAACCGTTCCATAGGCTATTATTGGTTGCTCGAATATCAGCCACTGTCAATAAATAGAGATAACTTAGTCGATCTGTTGTTTTAACAATTTGGGCAAAATTCTGGATAATATCTGGATCATTGATATCAGATTTTTGAGCTGTTGCAGACATGATTAAATGTTGGCCTACTAAAAATGTCACAATATTTGTATCAAATTCACTGAGGTCATGCAGTTTGCAAAATTTATCAGCATCAACAATGCCAAGTTTACTATGATCACCTCCTCGGCCTTTTGCTATATCGTGATATAGCCCCGCAATATAGAGAAGTTCTGGTTTGGGTATTTGATAAAAAATTTCAGAACAAAGTGGAAATTCTTCTGCGAATTCAGAGCAAGAAAAACGCCGTAAATTTCTAACAAGAAATAAAGTATGTTCATCTACGGTATATATATGAAAAAGATCATGCTGCATTTGGCCGACAATTTGTCCAAACTCCGGTAAATAAGCCCCTAAAACACCCAATTTATTCATACGGCGGAATTCATGAGTAACGCCTTGGGGTTGGCGAATAATTTCCATAAACAAACTACGGCTCTGAATATTTGCCCGGAAACGATCATCTATCAAATGAATATGAGCATGGAACTGGCGAATCGTATCGGCACGGACTCCTTTAATTTCAGGATGTTGCTCTAATATTAGAAATGATTCCAACATAGCATAAGGGTAAAACGCAAAAATACCGGAATTAATGGTTTCCAGATATCCATTATGGTTTTGGAATCGTCTGTTGATGGGTTCAATATTGCGCGGCTCATTAGCAAGAATGATAGTTTCTTCAAATAGCTGTAAAAGGAGTTCATTCATTTGACCCACAGAACGAGCACAAAGATAGTAATCTTTCATGAATTGTTCAACGGCAAGGCGATGTTCGGTGTCCTGATAACCAAATTGTTTGGCAAGATCACGCTGGTGATCGATCATCAATTTTTCTTCTTTGCGATTGGCTTGAATGTGCAATGCAAATCGTACTCGCCATAGAAAATTTTGAGCTTTATTTAACGTTTCATATTCACTGTTAGCGAGAAATCCTTTTTGATTTAGGCCATAAAGATTGGTGACATCAAAGTGTTGTTGGGCTACCCAATTGATAACTTGTAGATCACGTAAACCACCGGGTGACTCTTTAATGTTGGGTTCAAGGTTATTGGCGGTATCATTGTATTTTAAGTGGCGCTGTTGTTGCTCCTGCTTTTTTGCCTGATAAAACAGTTTTGTGTCCCAAGTTTTATTAGTGATAGTGAGTAGTTGCAGGGCAGAAAATAAAGAAGGCTGACCACATAACAAGCGCGTTTCGAGCAAGTTGGTTGCAATAGTGATGTCATTTTCTGCCTGTTCACGACATTGTTGGATTGTTCGAACACTGTGGCCTATTTCAAGACCCACATCCCATAATTGTGTCAGGAAATCTGATAAGCCATTAGGTGGCTGTTCAGACACAGATTCATCCAGTAATACTAATAAATCAATATCTGAATAGGGGTGAAGTTCGCCCCGGCCATAACCTCCCACTGCGAGCAGACTAAGAGGGAGTTTTTCACCAATATGCTGTTGCCAGAGTTGTTGTAATACCTCATCAACAAAGGAAGCTCGTAGCTGAACTAAGGCAACAATATCAGTTTGTAATTCAAACTGTTGTTGTAAGTATTTTTGTCCTTCCAATAGTGCATTGCGGTAGAAGTGACTATCAATTGTATTTAAATCAGGTAAGGTATTCGTTCCAACTTGCCAGAGTGATAATTGTAGTTTAGACATAAATTAAATAACTTCATCTTCACGCAGTGTCAGAATATCATGACCATCATTAGTCACTAGAATAGTGTGTTCCCATTGTGCTGATAAGGAGCGATCTTTGGTGACGACTGTCCAACCATCAGGTAGTTGCTTTATTTGGCGTTTTCCTACATTAATCATCGGCTCAATCGTAAAAGTCATGCCAGCTTCCAGTGTTAATCCTGTGCCCGGTTCTCCATAGTGAAGCACTTGAGGATCTTCGTGAAAAACCTGACCAATACCATGACCACAATATTCACGAACAACAGAAAAGTTTTGTGCTTCAGCATGTTTTTGGATAGCGTGGCCGATGTCACCAAGCTGGATCCCTGGTTTAACCATATCAATACCAATCAACATGGCTTCACGCGCATGTGTACATAATCGTTGAGCAAGAATAGAGGCGGTACCAACATAAAACATCTTACTAGTATCACCATGATAGTCATCTTTAATAACGGTAATATCAATATTAATAATGTCACCATCTTTGAGTTTTTTGTGGCCAGGTATGCCATGACAAATAACATGATTAACGGAAGTGCAGATTGATTTTGGAAAGCCGTGATAGTTTAAAGGTGCGGGGATAGCTTGCTGCACATTGATAATATAATCATGACATATTGTATTCAATTCATCGGTGGTAATACCTGCTTTAACATAAGGCTCTATCATCGTGAGAACTTCGGCAGCAAGTCGCCCTGCTACCCGCATTTTTTTGATTTCGGAGGCTGTTTTAATACTGACGGCCATGGATTATATGCACCTTTAATTTAGTTGTATGTTGAGACAGTCTGCCGTAAATTCAGTAAAACGCCAATAAGGAGAAGACGATAGATAGATTTTACGTTGTTTTTAGGCTGCGTTTATGGTATAAAATGCGCGCCTTTTAAGGCAGAAATCACACATGCACCGACACAATTATCGGGGTGCTATCTGCGTAGTCAGTATAGTCGATACTTGGGGTGTGTGGAGGTTTAACCCCAATTTTTTTATAAAGGTTTATATAATAATGGCAAAAACAACTATGCGCCAAATGTTAGAAGCAGGCGTTCACTTTGGTCACAAAACACGTTACTGGAATCCAAAAATGGGTCCATTTATTTTTGGTAAACGTAATGACATTCATATCATTAATCTTGAGCACAGTTTGCCCATGTTTAATGATGCATTGAATTTTGTTGGTAAATTAGCATCAAAAAAAGGACGTATTTTATTTGTAGGCACAAAACGTGCTGCACAAGATGCGATCCGTGAAGATGCTGAACGTGCAGGCATGCCCTATGTTAACCGTCGTTGGCTAGGTGGTATGTTGACCAACTATCAAACTGTGCGTCAATCAATCAAACGTTTGGATTCGATCCACGAAATGATTGAGTCGGGAAAATTAGATGGCTTGAAAAAGAAAGAAGTTTTGAATTTAACCCGTGAACGAGATAAATTAGAAAAAAGTATTGGCGGCATCAGAAAAATGGGTGGCTTGCCAGATGCATTGTTTATTATTGATGTTGATCATGAGCAAATTGCAATTAAAGAAGCGAATAATCTAGGTATCCCTGTTATCGCCATTGTTGATACTAACAGTAATCCTGATGGTGTTGATTATGTTATCCCTGGTAATGATGATTCAATGCGTGCAATCAAGCTTTATACTTTTAGTATGGCCGACGCTATTTTAGAAGGTCGCGCATCTGTTGCGACGGGAAATGCGGAAGAAGAACTTGCAGAGGTTGTTACAGAAAGCACCGAAGCTGCTGCTGAATAACGTCTATGATTGAATGAGAGTACAGGCGCACTAAATTTAGTGCGCCTGTGTTGTATACGAGATCCGTTTAAAATGGATATCACAGAAAGTGAATTTGAAGGGTAGAAGAAAAATGGCAATTACTGCAGCATTAGTAAAAGAATTACGTGAGCGGACTGGCTCAGGCATGATGGAGTGTAAAAAAGCATTGGTTGCGTCAAATGGTGATATTGATGCCGCCATTGAAGCCATGCGTAAATCAGGTTTGGCAAAAGCAGATAAAAAATCAGATCGTATTGCTGCTGAAGGTGTTATTTCAATTAAAACGAGTGCTGATGGCAAACGTGCAGTCATGATTGAAATAAATTCAGAAACAGATTTTGTTGCAAAAGCAGAAGATTTTATTAACTTTGTCAATCAATTATCAATGACGGTACTTGATGCTCAACCAGCTGATCTTGAAGCATTGATGGCGCTAGCACTAAATGATGCGGGCGAAAGTGTTGAAGTTGTTCGACAAACATTAGTGGCCAAAATTGGTGAAAACATTCAAATTCGTCGTTTTGAATTAATGTCTAATGATGATGGTGTGATTGGTTCATATCGTCATGGTGAACGTATCGGTGCCATGGTTAGTTTGACCGGTGGAGACGAAGCTTTGGCTAAAGACTTAGCTATGCATGTTGCTGCAAGCCGACCTCAGGCTGTATCAGGCGATGATTTACCTGCTGAATTGTTGGCAAAAGAGCGTGATATTGTTGTCACTCAAGCAAAAGACAGTGGCAAGCCAGAAGCTATTATTGAAAAAATGGTTGATGGCAGAATGAAGAAATTTGTGAATGAAATCAGCTTATTAGGACAGAGCTTTATTAAAGATCCTGATGTAACAGTTGAAAAGTTAGTTAATCAAGCGAATGCTACAGTTGCTGGATTTAAATTCTTTGAAGTGGGCGAAGGTATCGAGAAAAAAGAAGATAATTTTGCTGAAGAAGTTATGGCACAAGCTAAAGGAAATTAATCATTATGGCAGAAATGGGAAGTCAACCAGTTTATAAGCGCGTACTACTAAAGTTAAGTGGTGAGGCGTTGATGGGAAATGCCGATTTTGGTATTGATCCAGAGGTGATAGTCCGTTTCGCTAAAGAAATTGCCGAGCTCAGTGCCCAAGGCGTTGAGCTTGGAGTTGTGATTGGTGGCGGTAATATATTCCGTGGTGCAGGATTAGCTGCTAGTGGTATGGAACGTGTTAGTGCCGATCATATGGGTATGTTAGCTACCGTGATGAATGCCTTGGCATTGCAAGATGCATTAGAACAGCAAGGTGCTTTTTGTCGGGTGATGTCAGCCATTCAAATTAATGAAGTGTGTGAAGATTATCTTCGTCGCCGGGCCATTCGCCATTTAGAAAAAGGACGAGTAGTTATCTTCGCCGCGGGTACTGGAAATCCGTTTTTTACTACAGATTCTGCTGCGAGTTTGCGTGCAGTTGAAATTGGTGCTGAGTTAATGTTGAAAGCAACTCAAGTAGATGGTGTCTACAATACTGATCCTAAACAAGACCCCACGGCTGTTCGTTATAATGAATTAAGCTATGATGAAGTGATTAATAAGCGTTTAGGTGTAATGGATACGACAGCCGTTGTGATGTGTCAGGAGCAGAACATGCCATTACGGATATTTGATGTTCATAAAAAAAATAACTTGACCAAGATTATTTATGGTGAAGATATTGGTACATTAATCAAGTAATGCGTTGAAATAGGAATATAGGTAAGATTTAACATGATTGAAGATATCAAAAAAGACGCTGCAGATCGTATGCAAAAAAGTGTAATGGCACTTAATTCTGCCATGGCTAAAATTCGAGCAGGCCGAGCCCATGTAAGTTTATTAGATCACGTTGTTGTACCCTATTATGGTGCTGATGTTCCTTTAAGTCAGGTGGCCAATGTAGGGGTGGAGGATGCGCGTACATTAACCGTGACACCTTGGGAAAAACCAATGCTTTCTGTGGTTGAGAAGGCTATTATGACATCTGACCTAGGTGTTAACCCAAGTAGTGCTGGCATGACAATACGTATTCCAATTCCACCTTTGACTGAAGAGCGTCGAAGAGATTTAGTTAAAGTAGCTAAAGCTGATGCAGAAGGTGCCCGTATTGCGATACGTAATATTCGTCGTGATGCTAACAGTACGTTAAAAGAGTTATTGAAAGAGAAAGAAATTTCAGAAGATGAAGAACGTGGTGCTGAAGAAGTGATTCAGAAATTAACGGATGAAGGCATCAAGCAGGTAGAAGAAGTTCTAAATGAAAAAGAAACGGACTTAATGGAAGTGTAATGGATTTTACACAACTAACATAGAAGCATTTATGACCGAGGATCCTCACCCAATTCCACAACATATTGCGATTATCATGGATGGCAATGGTCGTTGGGCAAAGCAACGTTATCAACCTCGTTTCATGGGTCATCGTGCAGGCGTTAAATCAGTTGAAGCTATTGTGCAGCACTGCGTTAAAATTGGTGTCTCAGCACTGAGTTTATTTGCTTTCAGTAGTGAAAATTGGCGTCGACCGAGCAAAGAAGTGACGCTATTAATGGAGCTGTTTTCTTTAGCATTAAAACAGCAAGTTAAACGCTTACACAAGCATAATATTCGTCTGCACATCATTGGTGATACCAGTAAGTTTTCTGATAATTTACAAAAACAAATCGCCTATGCAGAGCAACTCACCAAAGACAATACGGGATTAATTGTCAATGTAGCCGCTAATTATGGGGGGCGTTGGGATATCACTCGGTCAGTTCAACAATTAGCTGAAAAAGTAAAATCAGGTGAAATAGAGCCTGAAGATATTACTGAACAGAATATTGCTGCTGGCCTTTCCACTGCGTCACTCACGGAGCCTGACTTGTTTATTCGCACGGGTGGTGAGCAGCGCGTCAGTAATTTTTTACTGTGGCAATTAGCCTATACCGAATTTTATTTTACAGATACCTTGTGGCCAGATTTTGATAGTAAAGAGCTAGATAATGCTATTTCATCATTTTGCCAACGTGAACGTCGTTTTGGTAAAACATCTGAGCAAATACAGGACGAGCATGCTTAAGCAGCGATTATTGACAGCAGTTGTGCTAATTCCCTTAGTTGTAATTAGTCTTTTATATCTACCGACTTCCATTTTTAAATGGCTGCTAGCAGGTGTAGTAGGGTTAGCGGCATGGGAATGGTTTGCGATGATTGGTTTTAATAGCCGGAGTAGAATGCTATTTGCAGTGGTGACATTAATTTTTACTGCTGTAATAGGCTTGTTTTTATGGATAGGTGTATTATTGATTATTGCAATCATTGTGTGGACTCTGGTTTTGTTATTTGTCGGCCGTTATGCGCATCATACCTTACCCAAAACTGCTCAAAGATGGTTGTTACAACCCGTATTTTCGCTAATAATGGCGACGGTAGCCTTATCCTTATTTTGGCTTAGTGCCATACATCTTCACGCCACCAATTTAGGACCACAACAATTGCTTTATGTATTGGTATTAGTGTGGCTTGCTGATACGGGGGGGTATTTTGCAGGTAAGCGTTGGGGACGTAGGCCCTTAGCCAAAGCTATTAGCCCTAACAAGACTTGGGAAGGCGTAGCTGGTGCATTGGTGCTCGGATTCATTTGGGCAATGATTGCTTATTATTGGGGGCTATCTGGTACATTGAGTCTGAGTAGCTGGTTAATACTATCTGCTATTTCATTACTGGTGTCTATTGTGGGGGATTTGTTTGAAAGCTTATTCAAACGAAGTTATCAGGTAAAAGATAGTGGACATTTATTACCTGGACATGGGGGTATGCTTGATCGAATTGATAGTTTAATTGCTGCCGTACCTGTTTTTACTGCTGGACTATTTTATTTAGGGACATTATAAGTGCAAGCTGTCACATTACTGGGTTCAACCGGATCGATTGGTATCAGTACTTTAGATGTACTATCACAACATCCCGATAAATATAAAGTCTATGCATTAACAGCAAATTGTTCTGTAGAAACTCTGTTTAAGCAATGCCAACAGTTTCAGCCAACTATTGCAGTGATGCTTGATGAATCATCCGCTGAAAAATTAGCTGAAAAATTGAAATATGTTGGTTTAAATACAGAAGTGTTGGCTGGTAAACAAGCGTTAAAACAAGTTGCAGAGAGTAAGCATGTTGACTATGTTGTTGCCGCGATTGTTGGTGCAGCAGGTTTATTACCTACGCTGGCGGCTGCACGAGCAGGTAAACACATTTTATTAGCAAATAAAGAAGCGCTGGTGATGAGTGGTGGGCTTTTTATGAAAGAAGTTGAGACTCATGGGGCGACTTTATTACCAGTTGATAGTGAGCATAATGCTATTTGGCAATGTTTACCTGTCGGAACTAAGCAAATACATCATTATGACGGCAAAGGTGTTCGCCGGATTATATTGACCGCTTCAGGAGGCCCTTTTCGAGATTATGATATAGCTGATCTGGAACATGTCACACCAGAACAAGCTGTGGCACATCCTAATTGGTCGATGGGACAAAAGATATCTGTTGATTCAGCGACGATGATGAATAAAGGTCTTGAAGTGATTGAAGCCCATTGGTTATTTGGTTTGCCAGCGAATCAAATTGAAGTGATCTTACATCGTCAAAGTATTATTCATTCCATGGTGGATTATGTTGATGGCTCTGTTTTAGCTCAAATGGGCAACCCTGATATGCGGACACCTATTACCAATGCTTTGGCTTGGCCTGATCGGATCGGTTCTGGTGTTGCGCCTTTAGATTTGGTCGCGGTGGGCCGGTTAGATTTTGCTGTTGCCGATCACCATAATTTTCCTTGTTTAGCGCTTGCTTATCAGGCTTTAGAGGCCGGTGGAACGAGTACAGCGATTTTAAATGCGGCGAATGAAATTGCTGTTGAAGCTTTTTTGAAAAAACACATAAAATTCACCCGGATTGCTCAAATTATTGAACAAGTACTCTCTAAAGTGTCAGCAAGTAATGGAGATACGCTTGAGCAAGTATTGGCGGATGATCTACAAGCACGACATGCTGCTATTGAGTTAGTAAAATAATATGCAGTCGTTGTTATTTTTTTTATTGGCACTTACATTATTGGTTGTCATCCATGAATATGGGCATTTTTGGGTCGCCCGACGATGTGGCGTAAAAGTGCTTAAGTTTTCAGTGGGTTTTGGAAAGCCGCTGTGGCAAAAACAAGGACGCAACGGAACACTGTTTGTTCTTGCGGCCATCCCCCTTGGCGGCTATGTCAAAATGCTTGATGAGCGTGAAGGAGAGGTGCCTGTTGAGCAATTAGAACAAGCATTTAATCGACAATCACTTCGAGCTCGCATCGCTATTGTTTCAGCAGGTCCCATTGCTAATATTTTGTTTGCAATTTTTGCCTATTGGCTTATTTTCGTGATGGGCATTCCTGGGCTACGGCCTATTATTGATGAGGTGACAATAGGATCACCAGCAGAGTCTGCACAATTTGTGTCAGGAGCAGAAATTAAGACTGTAAATAGTTACCATACTCCCACATGGGCTGCTGTACAGAAGCAACTCTTTATGGTGGCAAATACGGGAGGCACTGCTGATATAGATATTGATATGGGGGGGCTCCATCAGCAGCGAGTACTAAAGGTTCCCAAACTAGATCCGCAAGCATCTACATCATTATTGCAACAACTGGGTATTTTACCTTTTCAACCCAAATTAAAGCCTGTTATTGGAGTAATAACTAAAGGGGGCGCTGCAAATAAGGCTGGATTGCAAACAGGAGATATTCTATTATCTGCTAATGGTCAACTCATTGATAATTGGGCTGGATGGGTAGAGCTGATCAGAGCGAGTCCAGAACAAAGCTTAACGATAACCATAAATCGTGCCGGACAAACACTGTCATTGTTAATGACACCGATAAAAACAAAAGAAAATGTAGGTTTGATTGGTGCAAGTGTTGATGCGAGTAAAACCAAGATCCCAGATGAATTACAGGCTGAGCTCCGCTTTGGCCCCATAGAGGCTATTTGGCAGGCAATACAAGCGACTTGGCAATTTTCATCTTCATCAATAAAAAGTTTGATTGGGATGTTAACTGGCGCCGTATCAACGACAAATCTAGGCGGCCCCATTAGTATTGCCCAATTTGCGGGTGCATCTGCACAACATGGGGTTATTTCATTTATTGGCTTTTTAGCCATGATCAGTATTAGTTTGGGAATTTTAAATTTATTACCAATACCAGTATTAGATGGTGGTCATTTAATGTTCTTTTTTATTGAAGGGATCCGAGGAAAACCCTTGTCTGAACAAAGTCAGCTTTTGGCACAAAAAATAGGAATTATATTATTGTTGGCCCTAATGATGATTGCATTTTTCAATGACTTATCAAGACTGTTTGGATAATGTCGCTATTGCAGGTACACTTATCAGCCAGTTGATAGGTTTTATATTATAAAAATAACATGAAAAAATTACTTAACACTTTAGTTCTTCTGCTTCTATCTGTTACTGCAGTTGCAGATAGCTTCATTATAAAAGATATACGTGTAGAAGGTTTACAACGTATTTCTGCGGGTACAGTATTTAATTTCTTGTCCGTGAAAGTCGGCGATGAAATGACAGATAAAGATGCAAAAAGTATTATTCGCGCCTTGTTTAAATCCAAATATTTCAATGATGTGGAAGTCGAACAGCAAGACAACATCCTAGTGATTAAAGTGAATGAGCGGCCTGCGATTTCTAGTATTGAACTTATTGGTAATAAAGATATTGATAGTAATGAACTGCTGAAATCACTGAGCCGAATTGGCTTTGCCGAAGGTCAAGTTTATCAGCAAGCGACGCTGGAAAAAGTGGAGTTGGAATTGCAGCGACAATATTTTAGTCGGGGCAAATATGGTGTTGTCATAGAATCAGATGTAACACCGCTATCTCGCAATCGCGTAGCAATTAGAATTACGATGGCAGAAGGTGTGGTCGCAAAAATATCTTCGATTAACATCGTGGGTAATACGGCTTTTGATGAAGATGATTTATTAATTGATTTTGAGTCAACGACAGGTGGGATTTTATCAAGATTTACCAAAGATAATCAATATTCTCGACAAAAATTATCTGCCGATCTTGAAACCCTGCGATCTTATTATTTGGATCGTGGTTATGTTGATTTTGTAGTTGAATCAACACAGGTGTCAATTACAGATGATAAAAAGCAAATGTTTATTACCATCAATATTTCTGAAGGTGAGAAATATAGTATTAAAGAGGTACGCTTAGCCGGTGATTTGATTGTGCCTGAGCATGAATTGTTTGATTTAGTGACTATTAAGAAGGATGCTATTTTCTCACGTCAGGCGATTACAGAAAGTACGGAGCTTTTGACTGATCGGCTTGGAAATGACGGTTATGCTTTTGCCAATGTTAATGCTGTGCCTGATATTGACCGTGAGCAACAAGAAGTGACATTAACTTTTTTTGTTGACCCTGGTCGTCGAGCTTATGTGAGACGAATTAATATCGCGGGCAATAGTAAAACGCGTGATGAAGTGCTACGCCGTGAAATGAGGCAGCAAGAAGCTGCTTGGATTTCAACTAAACATGTAGAGCAGTCACGAGTCCGCATTAAACGCTTAGGTTATTTTGACGATGTTAATGTTGAAACGATACCTGTACCAGGCACTGCAGATCAGGTTGATCTTGATTTTAACGTGTCAGAAACACCATCAGGTAGCCTATCTGCTGGTTTAGGGTTTTCGCAATCGGACGGCCTGATTTTTAATGCAAATATTTCACAAAAGAATTTTTTGGGAAGTGGCAAACATATTAATTTTGGGTTTAATAATAGCAGTGTGAACACGGTGTATAGCTTTGGTTATACCAATCCTTTTGCTACAGTAGATGGGATCAGTCAAGGCTTTAGTGCTTTTTATCGTCAAACAGATGCGGAAGAAGCTAACATCGCTAATTTTAATACTGACGTATGGGGCGGGGCTATTAGTTTCGGCATTCCCATTTCAGAAATTAATCGTATTCACTTATCTTTTGGTTATGAGAATACAGAATTAAATCTCCCCTCTGACAATACCATTCAACGTTATCAAGATTTTATAGATAGAGAAGGCGATGACTTTAATACTGTCACGATGACATTGGGTTGGTCTAGTGATACTCGTAATAGTGCGATTTTACCTACCAGTGGTATGTCGCAAAGATTGACGGCTGAAATTGCTATTCCTCTCGGTTCATTACAGTATTACAAATTGCGCTACAAGAATACCTGGTATAGCCCCATTACCGATTCGTTGACACTCGCATTGAAGGGAGATATTGGTTATGCCGATGGATATGGTGATACCGATGAGCTACCTTTCTTTGAAAATTATTATGCGGGTGGCATACGAAGTGTGCGTGGGTTTAAATCCAATACTTTAGGTGTTAGAGAAGATGACCAAGCTTTAGGTGGTAATCTTTTAGTTACTGGCGGGGCTGAAATTATATTCCCTATCCCTTTTTTGAAGCAAAAGCTTAAATCATTCCGACTCAGTGCTTTTACTGATATTGGTAATGTTTATGATGTTAATGAAGATTTTGATGCAGGTTTGTTACGATATTCAGTCGGTCTTTCAGCCATTTGGATTTCACCATTTGGCGCACTGTCATTTAGTATTGCTGAACCATTTAATGATCAAAATGATGATGAAGTAGAGAACTTCCAATTTTCATTAGGGTCAACATTTTAACTAAAGTTTTTTTTGGAGTCTAGAAGTGAATAAATTGAAGTTTTTTGGATTGTTTTTTGTTCTGGTCATGCTCAGTACATCAATCAATGCTGCTGCTGAATTGAAGATTGGTGTTGTCAATGCAGGTATTATTTTAGATAAATCACCACTGAAAGTGAAAGCTTTAGCAAGACTTGAAAAAGAATTTTCTTCGCGTAGGAAGTCTTTAGAGACTAAACATAAAAGTTTACGATCTAAGCAAGAAAAATTAGCCAAAGATGGTGCTATTCTGGGGGCTGATGAGCGTAAAAATAAAGAACGCGAAATTTTAAGTGAACAGCGTGAACTTAAACGATTGCAAGGTGAGTATGGTGAAGATTTGTCGATTCGTCGAAGTGAAGAATTGCAAAAATTAGAGAAAGAAATTGCTCAGACAATTGTAGATTTAGCTAAAAAAGAATCTTATGACCTTATTTTATATCAAGGTGTTATTTATGCCAGTGACCAAGTTAATTTGACAAATAAGGTGTTGGAGATACTTAAAGCCAAGCAATAATTAGGTTGAACCGAAATGTGGACTTTAGAAAGTATAGCGAAGCACATTGATGGTATTGTCAAAGGTGATAAAACGTATCAAGTTGGCAGTATTGCTACTTTAGAGAGTGCCCATTCTCAGCAGATTAGTTTTTTAGCTAACCCTAAATATAAAAAATATTTAGTGAATACCAAAGCAGGTGCCGTGATTGTGCATAGTGAGATGGCTTCGGCTGTTCCTAACCAAGCTATTGTTGTCGATGATCCCTATATTGCCTATGCTAAAACCGCCAGTTTATTAAACCCAGTTGAGTTAGGCCAGCAAGGCATACATAGTCGTGCTTATGTCAGTTCTGATAGCGATATCCATCCAACAGCTTGCATTGGCGCTCAAGTTGTTATTGAGTCTGGCGTTGTTATCGCTGAAGGTGTTGTTATTGGGCCTGGTTGTGTACTTCAGCAAGGTGTAAAAGTTGGTAAAAATACGCGACTTGTTGCCAATATAACACTTTGTGTAAAGGTTCAAATTGGACAGAGAGTCATTATTCATCCTGGTGTCGTTATTGGTGCTGATGGTTTTGGAATTGCTAATGATAAGGGCAAATGGATTAAGGTGCCTCAACTTGGTAGTGTTATTGTCGGTAATGATGTAGAGATTGGTGCTAATACAACAATTGATAAAGGTGCTATCGAAAATACGATTATAGGTACAGGTGTTAAATTAGATAACCAAATACAAATTGCCCATAACGTTGTTATTGGTGAGCATACTGTTATAGCGGGTTGTGCGGGTATAGCAGGAAGTACCCAGATAGGGAAATATTGTATTATTGGTGGAGGCGTTGCTATTTCAGGCCACTTAACTATTTGCGACCGTGTTCAATTGACTGGGATGACGATGGTAACCAAATCAATAACGACTTCAGGAAGCTACTCTTCAGGCATACCAGCAGAACCCACAAAGCAATGGCATCGAAGTGTCGTTCGTTACCGTCAAATGGATAAATTGGCAGATAGAGTGAAACGGTTAGAAGTTAAAAATAAGCCTTTAACTTAAAGTTGATGCTTTACCAGATAAGCTGGGCCAAGTAAGATTAATTAGATATTTCTGTAAAAAGACTAAGGATATAACTTGAACACTATTGATATACATGAAATTCAACGATATTTACCTCATCGATATCCTTTCCTGTTAATAGATCGTGTTATTGATTTTATTCCAGGTGAATATCTGATTGGTATTAAAAATATTACTTATAACGAACCACAATTTATGGGGCACTTCCCTCAGAGAGTGATTATGCCAGGGGTATTAATTCTGGAGTCACTAGCTCAAGCCACTGGATTGTTAGCATTTAAATCAGTCGAAGATTTACAGTCGGATAATGCACTTTATTATCTTGCTGGAATTGATAATGCACGTTTTAAAAAACCAGTTGAGCCGGGTGATCAGTTAAAGTTAGAAGTGAAATTGGTTAAGAATAAACGCAATTTTTGGAAATTTACCGGTGAAGCTACTGTGGATGGTGACATTATTGTTAGCGCAGATATTATGTGTGTTAATCAAGAAATGCCTAAGTGATACACCCAACAGCAATTATTGATCCTTCAGCTATTATTGCTGATGATGTTGATATTGGCCCGTATTCCATTATTGGTGCAGATGTTGAAATAGCTTCAGGCTGTGATATTAAGTCACATGTCGTTATTAACGGCCCAACTAAAATGGGCTCGAATAATAAAATTTATCAGTTTTCTTCTATTGGGGAAGCTCCTCAAGATAAAAAATATGCTGGTGAGCCTACTACATTGGAGATAGGACATAATAATCTGATCCGTGAAAATGTCACCATTAATCGTGGTACAGTTCAAGGTGGTGGACTCACTAAAATTGGTGATGATAATTGGATCATGGCTTATGTACATATTGCCCATGACTGTATTATTGGAAATGACAACATATTAGCTAACAATGCCTCATTGGCGGGCCATGTTATTGTGGATAACTTTGTGATTTTGGGTGGATTTACTTTAGTAAGCCAGTTTAATCACTTAGGATCATATTCTTTTAGTGCTATGGGTAGTGTTATCTCTCAAAATGTACCTCCCTATGTACTTGCATCAGGCCATATGGCAAAACCTATTGGTATTAATGTAGAGGGATTACGTCGCCGTGATTTCACTGATGTACAGATAAAAAATATCCGACAAGCATATAAGTTGATTTATCGTTCCAGCCTAAGACTTGAAGAAGCAGAGAAGCTGATCCAACAAATGGATCAACAACAATCAGAACTAGATTGCTATATTAATTTTCTAAAAACGCAGAAAAAAGGCATTATTCGATAGTAGATATGTGAGCAATCTAGCATTGGGTTTCTGTCATTATTTTTAGAACTGCTGCCATAAATATTGATATATCCGCCTTGTAATAGTGGGCATTAACTCAGTGTTCTCACGAAATATCGTTGTCAGACAATTAGTAGCTACTAATACAGTGGGTGGATGCAAATAGCGCATTAAGCAAAAGTAAAGCTTTATCCACAATTAGTAAGGAACAACGTATAATTCACAATCTTAAAAATATAGTTTAACGGGTCAGATAGATAATCTGGCTGATGGTAAGGAGAAAATGATGGATATTTATGCATCGGACGAAGAAAAAGGCGAAGATATAAAGCGATGGTGGCGTGAGCATGGTAGCTCGGTTGCTGTCGGTATTTTATTAGGAGTACTCATGCTGTTGGGTGGGCGGTATTGGCTCGGTTATCAGCAATCTGTAGCGGAGAAAGCTTCTGCCCATTATCAGCAGCTGCGAACTTTAATTTCAGCAGAACAAATGGTTGAAGCGGACGATAAAATCCAACAATTATTTGGAGAGTTTTCTTCGACTCCTTACGCCGTTTTTGCTGCTTTTGAAATGGCTAACCTTACTTTAGCTAGCCATGATATATCCTCAGCTAAATCATATCTCCAATGGGTAGTAGATAATGCTAAATTATCTGCTCATACTGATATTGCTCGATTACGACTTGGCCAGCTATTGCTAGACGAGTCTCAATTTGATCAGGCTTTAGCTCTGACCAATCAAACTGATCTAGAGAGTTTTATTTCGCTGTTTGCTGAACTTAGAGGTGATATTTACTCTGCACAGGGACAAACATCAGAGGCACGAGCTGCGTATCAAAATGCAGTTTTAAAACTAAGCCAAGGTGAACCTCGTCAGATATTGTTGCAAGTAAAATTAAATGATTTGGCAGGTTCAAATGATGGTTGATAGGATGCGAATTAGTGCCAGTATTGTTTTGATGTTACTACTCTCTTCTTGTGAAACAGTTAATGGTTGGCTGGCTGAAGACAGTTATGAAGCACCGCCTGCAGAACTGGTGGAATTTGTCCCTGAATATGAACCTGAAATAGTGTGGTCTGTTGATACTGGTGATGGTGCAGGTAATGACTATAGTGATCTGTCCCCTTGGTTACAGAACAATATGATTGTTGCTGTAGATTATGAAGGCGAAGTCAGTAGTTTTGTTGCTGAAAATGGTCAACACTTATGGGATGTTGATCTTGATGTGCCAGTGGTGACTGGTGTTGGCGGTGGTGAAGGCTTGATATTGATAGGCACCCAAAAAGGTGAAGTGATTGCATTAGATGAAACACAAGGAAAATTACTCTGGCGCACCCGTTTAAGTAGTGAAGTCTTGGCACCACCAAAAGCAACACAGGGAGTGGTCGTGGCGAGAACATCTGATGGCCGGATAACAGGATTATCGGTCAATGATGGCAAAGCATTATGGAGTTATCAGCGTGCAGTGCCATTGCTGAGTTTGCGTGGTGCCAGCACACCTGTATTAGCTGAGGATAAAGTGATTACAGGGTATGCTAATGGGAAACTTGTTGCTTTATCTGTTATCGATGGGAAAACAGTTTGGGAGAGAAGTATCGCCGTACCTCGTGGCAGGTCTGAACTTGATCGATTAGTCGATATTGATTCAGAAGCTGTCATTGCCGATGGTAAGGTTTATGTGGTTGCTTATCATGGTCAAGTAGCGGCATTAGATTTAGCCAGTGGTAGGAAAATTTGGTCACGTGATATGTCATCACGATCAGGCCTGGATGTGGCTGCAGGCGATGCCATATATGTCAGCGATGACAGTGGATTTGTTTGGGCATTACAGGATGGGACAGGTGATGCACTGTGGCGACAAACTAGGTTAACCAGACGAAATATTTCTGCCCCCGTTATTGCTGGAGATTATATTATTGTGGGTGATTTTGAAGGTTATGCACATTGGATTTCTCGTCAGGACGGGCGTTTTGTTGCACGAATGCAGATAGCCGATGGCGTCATTCGTAGCAAGCCTATTGTAAAAGATGGACTAGTCTTTATTACTGCAGTGGATGGAACTTTAACTGCACTGCGAGTTCACTAAATAAATGCAACCAATTATTGCGCTTGTTGGGCGGCCAAACGTAGGTAAATCAACATTATTTAATAGATTAACTCGAAGTCGTGATGCGCTGGTAGCTGATTTTTCTGGGCTGACTCGTGATCGTATTTATGGCACAGTAAAATCAGAACAGCATGCCTTTATTTTAATAGATACTGGAGGCTTGACAGAGCAAGCTGATGATATGGCAGACTTAATGCGTCAACAGGCCCAACTGGCTATTGAAGAAGCAGATCTGGTGTTTTTTTTAGTTGATGGGCGTGCAGGCTTAACATCCGCCGATGAAGTGATTGCCGGTAACCTACGCAGTGTGGGTAAACATGTCATATTAGTGGTGAATAAAAGCGAAGGCGAACGGCAGGAAATGATCGCCGCAGAATTCTACTCGCTAGGTTTAGGCGAGCCACAAGTTGTTTCAGCATCACAAGGCCGTGGCATGACTAATTTGATGTCACATTTAGAAGGTGTCCTGCCTAGTGTTATTGTTGCTGATGTTGATGAAGAACAAGAGGACGATGGTGAAGAGCAACAAACCATCCGCCTTGCAGTGTTAGGCCGGCCTAATGTCGGTAAATCAACATTAATTAATCGTATTATGGGTGAAGAACGTGTTGTTGCTTATGATGAGCCGGGTACGACAAGAGATAGCATACATATCCCCTTTGAAAAAGATGATACTAGTTACATACTGATTGATACGGCAGGTATCCGTAGGCGCTCTAAAGTATCCGAAATGCTAGAAAAATTTAGCATTGTGAAAACATTGCAGGCATTAGAAGATGCCAATGTTGTGTTATTGGTATTAGATGCGCATCAAGGCATTGTAGAGCAAGACTTACATCTTGCAGGGTTAATTATAGACAGTGGTCGTGCGGTGGTGATTGCTGTTAATAAATGGGATGGATTGGAAAAGGCAGAACGTGAATGGGTTGCAACTAACATAGAACGGCGCTTACCTTTTTTAAATTTTGCCAATACACATTTCATTTCAGCACTACATGGAAGTGGCGTGGGTTTGCTATTTAAGTCAGTAAAACAAGCCTATGCTTCTGCAATGACAAAAATTCCTACACCAAGATTAACCCGTGTGTTGGAAGATGCCGTTTCTGATCATCCTCCTCCTTTAGTGCGAGGACATCGTATCAAATTCCGCTATGCACATCTTGGCGGTAAGAACCCACCACGAATTATTATTCATGGTAATCAAACAAACTCGACTCCAAACAGTTATCGGCGATATTTAGAAAATACTTTTAGAGATGTATTGAAATTGCATGGAACACCAGTGGTGATTGAATTTAAGCAGAGTGATAAAAACCCATATAAGGATCGGAAAAACACATTAACTGAGCGTCAAGTTAAGCGGCAACGGATGCATAAACGTAAATAATATTTATTACAAAATACCTTCACCATCATCCATTAAATTTTCAAGACTATTTAAATGGCCCCGGATTTTTTCTCGGTTGGATAGTTTTTCTCTGGCGGCCAATGGTAAATCAGTAAACAAAATAACTTTTTGATCAATTAAAGTGTTGATCAAATCTTCAAGCACCCGGATTAGAGCAATATCTGATTCGGACAGGGCTGTTTGAAAGCTATTACGATGACCTGATTTTGTAAAATATTCTATCAGCTGTGGATCATCGATAGATAGGTATTCTTGTTCATCGGTTTGTTGGGTATCAGAAACAGCAATGATTTCCCCCTGTGGATTGCGTTGAATATAAGCCATGACTATGATTTCCGAAGTTACAGTGTTTTTATTTAAACATACTATGTGATTTATATGTATAGAGGGTTTACAGTAAAGTAAAAAGCTGTGAAACTCTTCACAACTAAATTGACGGCTATTCGTTACCATATGAAGACTGTGAACATTAATGACATAAACGATAAAGCCCAATCCCAATGGCCACTAGAGGATGACCATCTTAGCCAAGATGATCCTTTATTAGGCTGTTTAATATTATTGGCAAAAATTCTTAACAAGCCTCATAGTGCAGACTCTTTAACAGCGGGTTTACCACTGGTCGATAATAAACTTACTCCTAAACTGTTTTTGCGAGCAGCTGAACGTGCGGGATTATCATCCAAAATGGTCAAGCGACCATTACGAAAAATATCAAATTTAGTGCTACCGGCAGTGTTACTACTGGAAAATAGCACTGCCTGCATCGTGCTGGAATTTAAGGACCGAGTTGCTAGCGTTATTTTTCCTGAAACGGGTGAAGGGGAAAGTGAAATTCCACTGAAAGAGTTGAAACAGCAATATAGCGGTTTTGCCATTTTTATTAAACCCGTTCACGAGTTTGATCAACGTTCTCAGCAAAGTGAAATACCGCGGACACGTCATTGGTTCTGGGGGACTATCGCACGATTTTGGCCTATCTATAGTGAGGTATTTCTAGCTTCATTTCTAGTGAATATGTTTGCCCTTGCATCACCTTTATTTGTGATGAATGTTTATGACCGTGTCGTGCCAAATCATGCATTAGAAACATTATGGGTGYTRGCTATTGGGGTTGCTACCGTCTTTGTGTTTGATTTGCTACTGCGCGTGTTACGTGCCTATTTTATTGATATGGCAGGTAAAAAAGCAGATGTTATATTATCAGCCACCATTTTTGAGAAAGTAATGGGTATTAAAATGGCATCGCGTTCAAATTCGGTGGGTTCATTTGCGAGTAATATGCATGAGTTTGAATCATTTCGAGATTTTTTCACTTCAGCCACAATAACAACATTACTTGATTTGCCTTTTACATTTCTCTTTATATTTGTCATTTGGATGATTGGTGGAGAATTGGCATATGTGCCTCTTACGGTTATTCCGTTAGTTATTTTAGTGAGCTTAATTATTCATATCCCGCTAGGGAAAACTATTCGGACATTATTTAGCTACTCTAGTCAGAAAAGCGCAACCTTGATCGAGACATTAACCGGCTTGGAAACCATTAAAAGTATCGGTGCTGAATCACCTATACAGAGAAAATGGGAACAAACGATTGGTTTTATTACCAAATATAGCCAGAGAGCTAGAATGTTGTCCTCCATTGCGGTTAATTTTACTACTTTTCTTCAGCATATGGCTTCGGTGAGTGTGGTTGTTTTTGGCGTATATAAAATTGCTGAAGGTGACATTACCATGGGCGCGTTAATTGCCTGTACGATCCTTACAGGGCGTTCTTTAGCATCAATGGGGCAGTTAGCTGCACTGCTAACACGATATCATCAAGCAAAATCCGCATTATCTTCGTTAAATATGCTGATGGACTTACCCGTTGAGCGTCCCTCAGGACGAGAGTTTTTGCATCGCCCAAATTTTAAAGGGCAGATAGAATTTAAAAATGTTTCTTTCCGCTACCCTAATCAACCAATGGATGCTTTAACCAATATTTCATTTACAATTCAACCGGGTGAAAAAGTGGCCTTTATAGGGCGAATAGGCTCAGGTAAGAGTTCAGTTGAAAAATTGATATTAGGTTTATATGAACCGGGAGATGGTGAAATATTATTGGATGGAACAGATATTAGGCAAATTGACCCGGTAGATCTTCGACGTAATATTGGTTACGCGCAGCAAGATGTTGTACTTTTTTTTGGTAGTGTTCGTGACAATATTGTGATGGGAGCCCCATTTGCTAGTGATGAAGCTGTGGTAGCAGCTGCTGAAATTGCGGGTGTTACCGAATTTGTCAATCGACATCCATCAGGGTTTGATCTGCCCGTTGGGGAGCGAGGTGAAGGCCTGTCAGGTGGTCAGCGACAAAGTGTGGCGCTAGCTCGCGCACTAGTACTTGAACCTTCGGTTTTGATTCTGGATGAGCCAACTAATGCGATGGATAACAGTACCGAGGAACTGTTTAAAACAAAACTGGCTAATATACTAGAAGATAAGACCTTGTTATTGGTGACACATAAAGCATCATTATTAAATCTGGTTGATCGGATTATTGTCATGGATCAAGGCCATGTGATAGCTGATGGCCCAAGAGAACAAGTATTAACCGCCCTGAAAAAAGGGCATATTAAAGTGGCGAAAGGATAGGACTGATGGCTTGGCTGAAACGTACTCATCCTGATGATGTTGAATTTATGTCTGAGGTTAGCGCTGCAACACTTGAATCTGCGCCGCGCTTAGGGCATTCACTGCTGTTATTTACCTTAGCTTTCTTTATAACCGCTACATGGTGGGCACATGAAACCTCGCTTGATGAAGTGACACGTGGTGATGGAAAAGTGGTACCTTCGAGTAAAATCCAGATCATTCAGAACCTTGAAGGAGGGATCCTTGCAGATGTGTTAGTTGCAGAGGGTCAAACGGTTGAAAAAGGCCAAGCATTATTGAAAATTGATGACACCCGTTTTGCATCATCTTTTAGGGAGACAGAGCTAAAATATTTTGAACTTCTTGCCCGTGTAGCGCGGTTAACAGCTGAGAGTAAAGGTGTTGAGCTATTATTACCTAAGGAAATTGAAATAGGCAATCCTTCCCTTGCTGAAAATGAAAAAGCACTGTTTGTGTCTAGAAAGCTAGAATTAACTACGGTAATAAAAGTACTAAAACAACAAGAGATACAGCGTAGACAAGAGTTAGTGGAACAACAGTCACGTCAAAAACAATTACAGAGAAGCTTTGAGTTAAGTGATAAAGAACTAAAAATGTCTGAGCCCTTAGTGGATGCAGGCGTTATGTCAGAAGTAGAAATATTACGACTAAAACGAGCCACTAATGATTTAATGGGTGAAATGGATGCTAATCGTTTAGCTATACCTCGGATCCGTTCAACATTGAATGAAGTAAAACAGAAAATTAATGAGCAAAAAGTGAGATTTAGAGCTGATGCAGCTACCCAGCTGAGTGAAGTGAAAGCAGAACTTGATCGAACAAAAGAAGCCAGATTTTCGCAGAAAGATCGTGTGACAAGAACACATGTACGTTCACCCGTCCATGGCACAATTAAACTGCTTAAAATTAATACTATTGGTGGTATCATACAGCCAGGCATGGATTTGGTAGAAATAGTCCCTATAGAAGATAATTTATTAATAGAGGCTAGAATAAGACCCGCAGACATCGCCTTCTTGCGGCCTGGGCAGAAAGCAATGGTAAAGTTAACAGCCTATGATTTTTCAATTTATGGTGGTCTCCCGGCTAAACTTGAGCGTATCAGTGCCGATACTATTAAAGATGAAAAAGACGAAAGCTATTATTTGATTTATCTTCGTACAGAAAAGAATTTTATTGATAGTAAAGATGGGGATTTAGCCATTATTCCAGGCATGACAACTACAGTTGATATTTTGACGGGTAAAAAAACAGTGTTAGATTATTTGCTCAAACCGATATTAAAAGCTAAGCATGAAGCATTACGTGAAAGATAAGCAATGGACGAGCAAATGATATCAGCTGAATTAACGGTCAATTTATACTTGGCGACATCAGATTTATTATCCAGAGAATTGGTAGAAAAGGCATTACCTGATCTATATACCATTTCGTGTTTTGATACGATATCTTCGCTGCAGCAGGGGTTGCAAGATGGTAAGCCTGAATTAGTTTTATGTGCTCAATCTTTAATAGAAGACAAGCAAAAGCAAATATTAATGTCGTTGATGTCAAACAGCCCAAATTCAAAAATACTTATCTTTGGTGAGAGCCGACCTATTGATATTCAAATTGAAGCATTAAAAAATGGTTCAAGAGGATATTTTGATAATTCATTGCCCATAGAAAAATTACATATTGCATTACAAAATGTTCTACATGGAGAAGTTTGGATAGAACGTCATGTTATTGCGGGTCTAATTGATGAATTGTCACATATACCCGAGGTCACACAACAACAACAAGACTCGCTAGAAAAATTATCACCAAAAGAAACTGAAGTAGCAGAACAAGTTAGCTATGGCTTAACAAATAAAATGATAGCAAGTGCAATGAATATTTCTGAAAGAACAGTTAAGGCTCATCTCACTGCGATTTTTAGCAAATTGGAAATGTCAGACAGATTATCGTTAGCCATCTTCTTTCGTGACCTTAGAATGTAGCAAGATTTACTCACTTATGGTATTTTAATACAAATACTTACGCTCAATACTTAAATAATATATTAATCTAAGTTGTTAAATATAGATTAGGAACAAGAAATGAATCTTAAACCTTTGTTAATTAGCCTTTCCTTGTCAGTAGGGGTGATTTCTCCCATAGCTGCTGAGTCGTTGCAAGAGTCTGTTCGGCTCGCAATCCAAACCAACCCTGACGTATTGGCCTCGATAAATGAACGAAATGCTGTGGCTGAAGAAATTAATCAAGCGCGTGCGGGTTATAAACCTACCATCGACTTAGCTGTTGGTACCGGTTGGGAATCGACAGAAAATCCAACAACAAGAGCTCAGGGCCGAGGTGAAGTTCATTTAAATAGAGATGAAGCAAGTTTAAATTTACGCCAAATGTTATTTGATGGAATGGCCACAAAAAATGAAGTACGCCGCCAAACTGCTCGTACTGATGCACGTGCATTTAGTGTTTTTGGTGTAGCCGAAAATACGGCATTAGATACGGTTGAAGCATACTTAAACGTATTACGCCGTCAGAGATTAGTGGATCTTGCGATGACTAATCTTGAGTCACATGAGAGAACACATGATCAGATTTCATTAAGGAGTGAACGTGGTGTTGGGCGTAAATCAGATATGGCCCAAAGTTTAGGTCGTGTTGCGCTGGCAAAATCAAATTTAATTGCAGAAGAAAGTAATTTGCTTGATGCCGAAACTGATTACATTCGTGTTGTTGGTACTGCCCCGGAATCTTTAACTGAACCACAATCACCGGAAGCTCAACTTCCAGAAAATGTTGATGAAGCTATTGATCTGGGTTTGAGTAATCACCCGGTACTAAAATCAGCCGTAGCAGATGTTGAGTCTGCTAATGCTCAACATGATACAGCCTCATCCCCCTTTTATCCGCGAGTAGATTTTGAACTAGGAACAACGCTTGATCATGATATAGATGGGGTTAGAGGTACAAATAAAGATGTCACCGCTATGTTTCGCTTACGTTATAACTTACTTAATGGTGGTAGAGACAAAGCACGCCTTGAGGAAACCGCGCACTTAATTAATCAAGCAGCAGAAATTCGTAATAATACCCATCGCCAAGTTGAGCAAAGTGTTCGCTTGTCTTGGAATGCATTACAAACAGTGAAAAATCAAATGATGTTTTTCCAACAACATGTGGATTCAAGTGAGGACTCACGTAATGCGTACCAACAACAATTTAGTTTAGGACAACGTTCGTTATTAGATTTGCTTGATTCAGAGAATGAAGTGTTTTCATCTCGTCAGACCTTAGTCAATGCAAAGTATGATCAGCTATTTGCTATGTATCGTGTTTTGAACAGCATGGGACTATTATTACAAAACATTGATGTTGCATTACCTGAGGTTATGGCAAAAAATAATTCATAGCTAACTAAGCTAGCTTAATATTCTGAGCCACAGACATCTGTGGCTTTTTTATATGTGAGTTTTGAGTAATAGCTCACGTTTTTTTCTTGTTTTACCCCTGTCATGATATTATGACGCATTATCATTAGGAGGCGTTGTTAGAGAACCCATGAGTAATCAATCAGCATTTACATACGAAGAACTATTGCAATGTGGTCGTGGCGAGATGTTTGGCCCAGGCAATGCTCAATTACCGACCCCTAATATGTTGATGATGGATCGCATCACGTATATTTCTAATGAAGGTGGTCAATACGGCAAAGGTGAAATTATTGCCGAATTAGATATCACACCAGAGTTATGGTTTTTTGATTGTCACTTCCCAGGTGACCCTGTTATGCCTGGATGTCTTGGTTTAGATGCCATGTGGCAGCTAGTTGGTTTTTTCCTTGCATGGGATGGGAACCCTGGACATGGCCGTGCTTTAGGTGCCGGCGAAGTAAAGTTTTCAGGGCAAGTACTTCCTACAGCAAAAAAAGTGACTTATAAGCTTGATTTAAAGCGTGTGATTGCACGCAAATTAGTTTTAGCTGTTGCTGATGGTTCTGTCTCAGTTGATGGTCGTGAGATATATTCAGCAAAAGATTTAAAAGTAGGTTTATTTACTACTACTGACAATTTTTAGGAAATCAAAATGAAACGAGTTGTTGTTACAGGTTTAGGGATTACTTCTTGTTTGGGCTTGGATGCTAAAACAGTGACCGAATCACTACGCTTAGGCCGCTCAGGCATTAAGTTCAAACAAGAATATGCAGATATGGGCTTTCGTAGTCATATTGCCGGTAGTGTAGATATTGACTTTAAAGAACAGATCGATCGTAAAGTATTACGTTTTATGGGGGATGCGGCTGCTTATGCTTACATTTCTATGAAGCAAGCTATTGAAGATTCTGGTTTGAGTGATGAGCAAGTGTCAAACCCACGTACCGGATTAGTCATGGGATCTGGTGGCGCATCTTCTGCTAACCAAGTTGAAGCTGCAGATATCTTACGTGCAAAGGGTATCCGCCGTGTTGGCCCCTATCGAGTTACTCAGGTAATGGGCAGTACAACATCAGCCTGTCTCGCGACACCTTTTAAGATTAAAGGGGTAAATTATTCAATGTCGTCAGCGTGTGCAACCAGTGCACATTGTATTGGAAATGCTATGGAGCAAATTCAGCTTGGCAAGCAAGATATTGTGTTTGCTGGTGGTGCTGAAGAAGAGCATTGGACGATGAGTTCGTTATTTGATGCCATGGGCGCTTTATCAACAAAATATAACGATACACCAGAAAAAGCATCAMGWSCYTAYGAYRMWRMWMGAGAYGGMTTTGTTATTKCRGGTGGYGGTGGYGTWTTAGTNCTTNGAAGARTAYGARCATGCAAAAGCAAGAGGTGCAAAAATTTATGCTGAA
>NVUI01000018.1 GCA_002733105.1 Methylophaga sp. | reverse complement strand
ACCGATTGCGATGGAAGAAGGTTTACGTTTTGCTATTCGTGAAGGCGGCCGTACCGTTGGTGCTGGTGTCGTTAGTAAGATTACTGAGTAAAGAGTAAAAAATGGTTGAGGACTTTTTGGAATCCTCGACTAGTTTTAAAGTGTATGTGTTAGGCCAGTAGCTCAATTGGCAGAGCGACGGTCTCCAAAACCGTAGGTTGGGGGTTCGATTCCCTCCTGGCCTGCCATTTTGTCTTCTTCGAGAGAGTAGTAACGAATTATAATGGCAGATAATATCAAGTTAATAGTCGCAGTTATCCTTTTGATGGCTGCGATTGCTTTGTTTTACGGTTACCCAGAGTATTCGACTTTATTGAGAGTGCTTGGGTTGCTTGCCGCAGCTGGCGTTTCAGTCTTTATTGCATCACGTACTGCCATGGGTGGAACGGTGTTGAGCTATATTGGGGATACTAGGGTAGAGGTAAGAAAGGTTGTTTGGCCTTCACGCCAAGAAACTTTGCAAACTACAATGATCGTTATTCTGATGGTGATGATAATGGCCTTGTTACTTTGGGCTGTTGATTCAGTGTTAGGTTGGGCGGTTCGCGCTCTTACACTATAAGGTTAAGGTCTGAATTATGAGTAAACAGTGGTATGTTATCCAAGCCTTTTCTGGTTATGAGGCACAAGTACAGCGCTCTTTAGAAGAGCGGATCCAGCGCTTAGAGTTGCAAGATAAGTTTGGTGAGATTTTGGTGCCAACTGAAGAAGTTGTTGAAATGCGTGAAGGGCAGAAACGTAAAAGTGAACGCAAGTTCTTCCCGGGCTATGTATTGGTCTTTATGGAAATGGATGATGAAACATGGCATGTGGTCAATGATATTCCACGTGTACTCCGTTTTATTGGTGGCACAGGCGACCGTCCGGTACCTATTTCAGAAGCGGAAGCTAATAATATTCTGCAACGTGTACATGACAGTGAAGAAAGTCCAAGACCTAAAGTCTTATTTGAGCCAGGTGAAGTGGTACGTGTTACCGATGGTCCGTTTAATGACTTCACTGGTGTGGTTGAAGAAGTTAACTATGAAAAAAGCAAAATGCGTGTTGAAGTGATTATCTTTGGTCGGTCAACCCCAGTTGAGCTTGATTTCAGTCAGGTTGCTAAAGGCTAAAAATTAAATTATCCAGTCTAAAGCTGGTTTGTTGTTGGGGAGCCGAAAGGCGTTTGAACCCGTTGAGGAGTAAAAAATGGCTAAAAAAATAGATGCCTATATTAAGCTACAAGTACCCGCTGGTGCGGCTAATCCAAGTCCCCCTGTTGGGCCAGCTTTAGGCCAACATGGTGTGAATATCATGGAGTTCTGTAAAGCATTTAATGCTAAAACGCAGAGTATGGAGTCTGGACTTCCTATCCCTGTTGTTATTACAGTATTTAATGATAAAAGCTTTACCTTTATTACTAAAACACCACCTGCAGCAGTATTGCTACTTAAAGCAGCTGGTTTGAAAAGTGGTAGTAGTCGTCCCAATACTGAAAAAGTGGGCAAAGTTACTCGGGCACAATTAGAAGAAATTGCAACGACTAAAATGCCTGATCTTACCGCGTCAGATATGGATGCAGCAGTAAGAACGATTGCTGGTACTGCTCGTAGTATGGGTTTGGAAACAGAGGGTGTTAAATAATGGCTATGGGTAAAAGAAGTCGTGCTATCCGTGAAAAACTGGAAGCAGGAAAATTATATAATGTAGGTGAAGCACTCACATTCGTCAAAGAAAATGCATCAGCTAAATTTGTTGAATCCATTGATGTGGCGATTAATTTAGGTGTTGATCCTCGTAAGTCAGATCAAGTCGTTCGTAGTTCTACAATCTTACCAAACGGTACCGGTAAAACAATACGAGTTGCCGTTTTTGCACAAGGTGCAAATGCTGATGCTGCTAAAGAAGCGGGTGCCGATATTGTGGGCTTTGAAGATCTAGCTGAATCAATTAAAGCAGGCAACATGGACTTTGATGTTGTTATAGCTAGCCCTGATGCAATGCGCGTTGTTGGTACTCTAGGTCAGGTGTTAGGTCCTCGTGGATTAATGCCTAACCCTAAAGTAGGTACAGTAACCCCGAACGTTGCTCAAGCTGTTAAGAATGCTAAGTCAGGCCAAGTACGTTACCGTACCGATAAAGCCGGAATTATTCATTGCCCTATTGGTAATGCTAGTTTTGAAGTAGATGCTTTGCAACAGAATTTAGAAGCATTAGTTGAAGATTTGAAGAAACTAAAACCAAGCTCAGCTAAGGGTGTTTACCTGAAGCGAGTTAGTGTTTCTAGCACAATGGGTGCGAGTGTGACAGTAGATAAATCATACTTAGACTAGATAGAAGGTTGAAAAATTTGGGCCACTCGATGGATATATTATCGAGTTGTCTAAGACCGTAGGTATGTGAGTTTAATCGATTACATTCGTGTAATTGGCCTACGCAGACGGGTTCAGCTGCAGAATTTCTGAGCGTTGAATGCCGTAAATTGGTGGGAGAGGTTTACCTCTTCTTTTTTAGCAACAATCATTATCTGTTTAGATAGTGATCCTAAGGAGGTAACTTAGGTGGCAATGAATCTGGAAGGAAAAAAGGCCGTCGTTGCTGAGGTCGCTGAAGTAGCATCAAATGCATTTTCTGCTGTTGCAGCAGAATATCATGGGTTGTCTGTTTCAGATATGACTGCGCTACGTGTCGCAGCTCGCGAAGATAATGTTTATTTGCGTGTTGTAAGAAATACACTAGCTAAACGTGCCGTAGAGGGTACTGATTTCGCCTGCATGCAGGAAGGAATGACAGGACCTCTAGTATTTGGGTTTTCGATAGAAGATCCAGGTGCTGTAGCACGAGTCATGAGTAGTTTCGCTAAAGAAAATGACAATCTTGAAATCAAAATGGTTTCTCTAGGCGGTAAGTTATTACCTGCTACAGATATTGAGAAACTAGCCAAAATGCCTACTAAGGACCAAGCAATTGGTATTCTTATGGGTACGATGAAGGCTCCGATTGAGAAATTTGTACGTACTTTGGTGGCTCCGACTAGCAAGATGGTTCGTACGCTCGCGGCTGTCCGCGATGCGAAAGAAGCAGCTTAATTCCTGTTTGGTTTTAAGTTGATTATTAATTCTGTAAGTTTGAAATTAGGAAATAAAGATGGCTAAAGTAAAACAAGAAGATATTTTGGAAGCAATTTCAAATATGACTGTTGTTGAGGTCGTAGATTTGATCGAAGCAATGGAAGAAAAATTTGGTGTAACTGCTGCTGCTCCTGTAGCAGTAGCTGCTGCTGGTGGTGACGCTGGTGGTGATGCTGCAGCAGAACAAACTGAATTTGATGTGGTAATGACAAGCTTTGGTGCGAATAAAGTAAGTGTTATCAAAGCAGTTCGTGCTATCACTGGTCTTGGCTTGAAAGAAGCTAAAGATATGGTTGAGAGTGCACCTGTAACCATTAAAGACGGTGTTGAAAAAGCAGAAGCGGAAGATGTTGTTAAACAACTTACTGAAGCGGGTGCTGAAGCTGAAGTTAAGTAAGCTGCCCCTTCATCGTGGTGACAATGTTGCTGCGATATAGAAAATGGCTGGTGGTTCTAACCACCGGCCTTTTTCCGTTACTGGTTGGGTGAGTTTTACCTGACAATAAATACAATATTACCATTCTGAAATTCATCAAAAATGATGACGTTCGGACTTTCACTGAGGTGTAATAAATGGCTTATACGTATACCGAGAAAAAACGGATTCGTAAAGATTTTGGCAAATTTCAAAGTATCTTGAGTGTTCCTAATTTATTAGCAACGCAAGTAAATTCATACCGGAGTTTCTTGCAACAAGATCTACCTGCTGATGAACGTGTAGAAAAAGGCTTACACGCTGCATTTAATTCAGTATTACCAATTAAAAGTCACACAGGAATGGCAGAGCTACAATATGTTAGCTATCGCCTTGGTATACCTGCGTTTGATGTTAAAGAATGTCAGTTACGTGGCGTCACTTACGCTGCACCACTTCGAGTGAAAATGCGTCTCGTCATTTATGATAGAGATGCCCCTGCAAAGTCAAAAGTCGTAAAAGACATTAAAGAGCAGGAAGTCTATATGGGTGAAATCCCATTGATGACAGAAAAAGGCAACTTTGTTATCAACGGAACAGAGCGTGTTATCGTGTCACAACTACACCGATCTCCAGGTGTTTTCTTTGACAGTGATAAAGGTAAATCGCATTCTTCCGGCAAAATTTTATTTAATGCTCGGGTGATTCCATACCGTGGATCATGGTTGGATTTTGAGTTTGATCCAAAAGATGCGGTTTTTGTACGAATCGATCGTCGTCGTAAATTACCAGCATCCATATTATTACGAGCACTTGAGTATACCAGTGAAGAGATCTTAGCTCTTTTCTTTGAAATGGATACTTTCACCAAAAAAGGTGAAGGCTATGAGTTGGCCCTTGTACCACAGCGTTTACGTGGCCAAAGTGTGTTATTCGAAATTACATCATCGAAGGGTGATGTAATAGTAGAAGCGGATCGTCAAATTACCGCTCGCCACATTAGGCAAATGGAAAAAGCAGGCATGACGAGTTTGGTGGTACCTGCAGACTATCTTGTCGGCAAAGTTATCGCTAAAGATATGATCGATACCGATAGCGGTGAATTGATTATTTCGGCAAATGATGAAATTACAGAAGAAGTATTAGAGACTTTAAATCGTTTTGATATTCAAACAATTGAAACTATCTATTCAAATGATTTAGATAAAGGCCCCTATATTTCGGACACTTTACGCTTGGATGAGACCACGACAGCTCTAGAAGCTAAGGTTGAAATCTATCGGATGATGCGTCCTGGTGAGCCTCCTACAGAAGACTCTGCCAAAAATTTGTTCAATAACTTGTTCTTCTCAGGAGATCGTTACGATTTATCTGGTGTTGGGCGGATGAAATTCAATCGCCGTTTGGGTCGTGAAGAGCTTGAAGGTGAGGGTGTTTTATCAAAAGAAGATATCGTTGATGTATTACTTGAATTAGTTTCTATCAGAAATGGCTTTGGTATTGTAGATGATATCGATCATTTGGGTAATCGACGTGTTCGTAGCGTAGGTGAAATGGCTGAGAATCAATTCCGTGTAGGTTTGGTTCGGGTTGAACGAGCTGTACGTGAACGCTTAAGTATTGCTGAATCAGAAGGTTTAATGCCACAACAACTGATCAATGCAAAACCGGTTGCTGCTGCCATTAAAGAGTTCTTTGGTTCTAGCCAATTATCTCAATTTATGGATCAAAATAATCCACTATCAGAAGTGACGCATAAACGTCGTGTTTCTGCATTAGGCCCCGGTGGATTAACACGTGAGCGTGCTGGTTTTGAAGTGCGTGATGTACATCCAACGCATTATGGTCGCGTATGTCCTATCGAAACACCAGAAGGTCCAAACATTGGTTTGATCAACTCTTTGGCAACGTATGCACGTACCAATGAATATGGTTTTATCGAAACGCCTTATCGTAAAGTTATTAAGGGTAAAGCGACGGATAAAATTGATTATTTATCTGCGATTGACGAAGGTGATTATAAAATTGCTCAAGCAACAATTACCTTAAATGATAAAAATGAAATTCAAGAAAAAATGGTGCCTTGTCGTCATAAAAATGAATTTTCATTGATGCCAACTGATCAAGTTCAATATATGGATGTGTCACCACGACAAGTGGTGTCGGTGGCTGCTTCGTTAATTCCATTCCTTGAACATGATGATGCTAACCGTGCGTTAATGGGGTCAAACATGCAACGTCAAGCGGTGCCAACATTGCGTGCTGAAAAGCCAATTGTTGGTACAGGTATGGAACGTGCTGTTGCTAGAGATTCAGGCGTTATGGTGATAGCTCGTCGTGGTGGTTTGGTTGATTCTGTTGATGCTAGCCGTGTGGTTATTCGTGTCAATGATAAAGAAGCCGGTGATGCTGATTCAGGTGTTGATATCTACAGCTTGATTAAGTATGCGCGTTCCAATCAAAGCACCTGTATTAATCAGCGCCCACTGGTTAAACCTGGCGATATTATTGCGAAAGGTGATGTGTTAGCTGATGGGCCTTCTACAGATAAAGGTGAATTGGCTCTAGGACAAAATATACTCATTGCATTTATGCCTTGGAATGGATACAACTTTGAGGATTCAATTCTTGTATCTGAGCGAGTAGTGCAAGAAGATCGATTCACCACCATTCATATTCAAGAATTAAATTGTTTAGCGCGAGACACAAAGTTAGGTACTGAAGAAATTACCAGTGATATCCCTAATGTAAGTGAAGGTGCATTATCAAAACTGGATGAATCAGGCATTGTTTATGTGGGGGCAGAAGTGAGCCCAGGTGATATTTTGGTTGGTAAAGTAACGCCAAAAGGTGAAACACAGCTGACACCAGAAGAAAAATTACTTAGGGCTATCTTTGGTGAAAAAGCGGCGGATGTAAAAGATTCTTCGCTACGTGTACCATCAAGTACTTTTGGTACTGTCATTGACGTTCAAGTCTTTACTCGTGATGGCGTAGATAAGGATGAGCGTGCTTTGTCTATTGAGAAAGCAGAACTAGAAAAAGTACGGGCTGACTTGAAAGATCAGCATCGTATTATTGTCAGTGATGTATTTTCTCGTTTAGAAAAATCTCTATCAGGTAAGGTGGCTGAGAGTGCACCAGGACTAGATAAAGGTGCAAAAATAACTAAGGCATATTTGAATAAGCTTGATCATGCTAACTGGTTTGATATTCGTATGGAATCAGAAGCATTGAATGCTCAGTTGGAACAAGCTTCATCACAAATAACACAGTATCGTCAGGATATGGATGATGAATTTGAAATCAAAAAAGATAAACTGATTTCTGGCCACGATCTTGCACCGGGTGTGCAACGTATGGTTAAAGTGTTCTTAGCGGTAAAACGTCGTATTCAGCCTGGTGATAAAATGGCGGGTCGTCATGGTAATAAAGGTGTTATCTCTAAGATTGTCCCTGTCGAAGATATGCCTTACACCGATGATGGCCGACCAGTTGATATTGTATTAAATCCACTCGGTGTACCGTCACGTATGAATATCGGTCAGGTATTAGAAATACATTTAGGCTGGGCTGCCAAAGGGTTGGGTCACAAGATTGCTGACATGTTAGAAAGGCAATGTGAAATAGCTGAACTACGTGAGTTTTTAGATAAAGTTTATAACACAAGTGGTAAACAAGAAGACTTGGACTCACTTTCTGATGCAGAAATTATTGAGTTAGCTGGTAACCTAAAAGAAGGTGTGCCAATGGCTACGCCGGTATTTGATGGTGCTCAAGAAAATGAAATTAAAGATATGCTTGAATTGGCTGGTCTACCTCGCAGTGGTCAAATAAAACTAATTGATGGCTTGACCGGTGATTATTTTGATCGCCCTGTCACCATCGGTTACATGCATATGTTGAAATTGAATCACTTGGTTGATGACAAAATGCATGCACGTTCAACGGGCCCTTATAGTTTAGTAACTCAACAACCGTTGGGTGGTAAAGCTCAGTTCGGTGGACAACGTTTTGGTGAGATGGAAGTTTGGGCGTTACAAGCATATGGTGCTGCCTATACTTTACAAGAAATGTTGACTGTGAAATCGGATGATGTCATTGGACGTACCCGAATTTATAAAAATATTGTGGATGGTGATTATCGAATGGAAGCAGGCATGCCTGAATCCTTCAAAGTGTTAACAAGAGAGATTCGATCTCTTGGTATTGCTATTGATTTAGTCGAAGACTAATGGATACAGCACTTTAATTAAAGATAATCAAACTATTGGTCGTTAAACGACAGTGGAGAAAGAAACATGAAAGATTTGCTTAACATGCTCAAGCAGCAATCACAATCAGAAGAGTTTGATGCTATACGCATAGGTTTGGCATCACCTAAGATGGTGAGATCATGGTCATTCGGTGAGGTAAAAAAACCTGAAACAATTAACTATCGTACCTTCAAACCAGAACGCGAAGGTTTGTTTTGTTGCAAGATTTTTGGTCCTGTAAAAGACTATGAATGCCTATGTGGTAAATATAAACGATTAAAACATCGTGGTGTTATTTGTGAAAAATGTGGTGTAGAAGTTACAGTTGCTAAAGTACGCCGTGAGCGTATGGGTCACATTGAACTAGCGAGCCCAGTAGCGCATATTTGGTTTTTAAAATCCCTCCCATCACGTATTTCGTTATTTTTGGATTTAACGTTACGTGACATTGAACGTGTATTGTACTTTGAAGCATTTATCGTCATCGACCCCGGCATGACACCGCTTGAAAAAGGCCTATTACTTTCTGATGAAACCTTTTTACAAGCCGTTGAAGAGCATGGTGATGAATTTGATGCCCGTATGGGTGCTGAAGCTGTTCAACAATTATTGCGTGATATTAATCTTGAACAAGAAATAGAGACAATCCGTGAAGGTATTGAAGCCACTAATTCTGAAACCAAAATCAAGAAGCTAACCAAACGTTTGAAGTTGATGGAAGCTTTCCTGACATCTGGTAATAAACCAGAATGGATGGTGATGGAAGTCTTGCCAATTTTGCCACCAGATCTACGGCCTTTAGTACCGTTAGATGGCGGTCGTTTTGCAACGTCTGACTTGAATGACTTGTATCGTCGTGTTATCAATCGTAATAATCGTTTGAAGCGACTATTGGATTTGAACGCACCAGATATTATTGTGCGTAACGAAAAGCGCATGTTGCAAGAATCTGTTGATGCCTTATTAGATAATGGTCGTCGTGGTCGTGCTATTACGGGTACTAACCGTATGCCATTGAAATCATTAGCAGATATGATTAAAGGTAAGCAAGGTCGTTTCCGTCAAAACTTGTTAGGTAAACGGGTTGACTACTCTGGACGTTCAGTCATCGTAGTAGGTCCATACTTGAAATTACATCAATGTGGTCTACCTAAAAAAATGGCCTTGGAATTATTTAAACCATTTATCTACGGTAAATTAGAGCGTGCAGGTTTAGCGACCACGATTAAAGCGGCTAAGAAAATGGTCGAGCGTGAAGGTCCTGAAGTTTGGGATATTCTTGCTGATGTGATCCGTGAACATCCAGTGATGCTTAACCGTGCACCCACATTACACAGATTGGGTATTCAGGCATTTGAACCCTTATTGATTGAAGGTAAAGCGATCCAGCTTCATCCTTTGGTTTGTGGTGCATTTAATGCTGACTTTGACGGTGACCAAATGGCGGTGCACGTACCCTTGTCATTAGAAGCACAAATAGAAGTACGCACATTAATGATGGCAACTAATAATATCCTATCACCTGCTAATGGTGAGCCCGTTATTATTCCATCACAAGACGTTGTACTGGGTCTATATTATATGACCCGTGAGCTAATCAATGCTAAAGGTGAAGGTAGCAAGTTTGCTAACTTAGCTGAGTTAAAGCGTGCTTACGATAATGGAGCAGTTGCCCTACACGCTAAGATAACGGTGCGTATTGATGAGTCAGATGTCACTTTGCCCGAGCCTGAGCAAAATAGAACTATTCGAGTTGATACTACTGTTGGCCGAGCTATTTTGTTTGGTATTGTGCCAAAAGGTCTACCCTTTTCAGCCGTTGATCGTTCAATGACTAAAAAAGCAATTGCGGGCTTAGTGAATGTTTGTTATCGACGTTTAGGCTTAAAAGATACTGTTATTTTTGCTGATCAATTAATGTACCTTGGCTTTAACCAAGCCACACGATCGGGTGCATCTGTTGGTATTGATGATATGGTGATTCCTGAGAGTAAAGCAGAAATTCTGGCAGCTGCTGAGGCAGAAGTTGAAGAGATTGCTACACAATATGCTTCTGGTTTACTGACAGATGGTGAGCGCTACAATAAGATCATTGATATTTGGTCAAGAACCAATGATCAAGTTGCCAAAGCGATGATGGATGGTCTTGGAACAGATACAGTTATTGATGCTGAAGGTAATGAAGTAAAGCAGCAATCAATGAACTCTATTTATATGATGGCTGATTCAGGCGCGCGTGGTTCGGCTGCTCAAATTCGACAGTTAGCGGGTATGCGTGGTTTGATGGCAAAACCAGATGGTTCTATTATCGAAACCCCTATCACGGCGAATTTCCGTGAAGGTTTAGACGTTTTACAATACTTTATTTCTACTCATGGTGCTCGTAAGGGTTTAGCCGATACAGCATTGAAAACCGCTAACTCTGGTTATTTAACGCGTCGACTGGTTGATGTGTCGCAAGATTTGGTTATCGTAGAAGAAGACTGTGGTACTGAAAAAGGTGTGAGTATGACACCCATCATTGAAGGTGGTGATGTGGTTGAGCCATTGGGTGAACGGGTATTGGGTCGCGTCATCGCACTAGATGTAACTAAAGGTGACGATGTGGTCATCTCTGCAGGTACATTGATGGATGAAGACTTAGTCATCAAACTTGAAGAGGCTGGCATTGATGAGGTTTTGGTGCGTTCAGCCATTTCATGTCAATCACGCCATGGTGTGTGTGCTTCTTGTTATGGGCGTGACTTAGGTCGGGGCCATCAAATTAATGTGGGTGAGGCTGTTGGTGTTATTGCGGCCCAATCAATTGGTGAACCAGGTACACAGTTAACAATGCGTACTTTCCATATTGGTGGTGCTGCTTCTCGAACTGCGGCGGATAACTCTGTTGCACTGAAATTTAAAGGTAATATTCGTTTCCATAACATTAAATCAGTCAAGCACGAAAGTGGTAAATTTATTGCGGTTTCACGTTCTGGTGAATTACATCTTATTGATGAAAATGGTCGTGAGCGTGAACGTTATAAAATCCCTTATGGTGCAGAAATAACAGTATCTGATAACGATGCTGTGGATTCTGGTCAAGTGATTGCCATGTGGGACCCGCATACACATCCAGTGGTTACCGAAGTGGCAGGTCAAGCACAGTTGAAAGATCTTGTTGAAGGTGTCACTGTCGACAAGCATGTTGATGAAGTGACGGGTTTGACCAGTATGGTTGTACGTGATCCTAAACAACGCAGCTCGGCATCAAAAGACATGCGTCCAATGGTTAAGTTGGTCGATAATGAGGGTAATGACTTATTTATTGTTGGAACTGATATTCCAGCACAATATTTCTTGCCGGGTGGTGCGATAGTGACCGTTGGTGATAATGCTGCTGTAGGCATTGGTGATGTATTAGCGCGTATTCCTCAAGAAAGTAGTAAAACACGTGATATTACGGGTGGTTTGCCTAGGGTTGCCGATTTATTTGAAGCGCGTAAGCCAAAAGATCCAGCATTGATGGCAGAGATTTCAGGTACGGTCAGTTTTGGTAAAGAAACAAAAGGTAAACAACGTCTTGTGATCACACCGCTAGAAGGTGAAGTTCATGAGGAGTTAATACCTAAGTGGCGTCATGTTTCTGTGTTTGAAGGTGAACATATTGAAAAAGGTGAGTTAGTTGTTGATGGCCCAGAAGATCCGCATGATATTTTGCGATTGAAAGGTATATTAGCGCTAGCAGACTATATGGTGGCTGAGGTGCAGGAAGTTTATCGTTTACAAGGTGTAAAAATTAACGATAAACATATTGAAGTTATTGTTCGACAAATGTTGCGTAAAGTTGAAATTACTTCAGGTGGTGATACCTCCTTCATGCGAGGTGAGCAAATTGAACACGATAGACTGTTAGCAGAAAATGATATTATGCGCGAGCAGGATAAACTTGAAGCAACTTATACACCGATGTTACTAGGTATCACTAAAGCGTCACTTGCAACAGAATCCTTTATTTCTGCGGCTTCATTCCAAGAAACAACGCGGGTCTTAACCGATGCAGCTGTAACCGGTAAGAGTGATAGTTTGCGCGGCTTGAAAGAAAACGTCATTGTTGGGCGCCTTATTCCTGCCGGTACTGGTTTGGCTTATCATAAAGAACGCTATCGTAAGCGTCATAAGGCTGATACAGAAGTCGAGAAAACGAAGGTAAAGGCGATAGTGGTTGATAAAGACACCGATAAGTTAGAAAAGGCATCTTGAGTTAAAAGATAACTTGACTAAGTATGCTGTGGAGTTGTAAAATTCCATCTCTTTGCCGGGCACCTTTTGTGGGTGCCCGATTTTATTAGTGGTGAACGTGGTTGAAATAATACCGCCGAATACCATGTACAGGATATGTAAGGCTATTTAATGGCAACAATAAATCAATTGGTTCGTAAACCACGATTAAAACAAAAGAAAAAGAACAACGTACCTGCATTGCAGGCATGTCCTCAACGCCGTGGAGTGTGTACTCGTGTATATACAACGACACCTAAGAAGCCAAACTCTGCGATGCGTAAAGTAGCGCGTGTGCGTTTGACTAATGGCTTTGAGGTTACATCGTATATCGGTGGCGAAGGTCACAACTTACAAGAGCATTCAGTCGTATTGATCCGTGGTGGTCGTGTTAAGGATCTACCTGGTGTTCGATACCATACTATCCGTGGCGCATTGGATACTTCAGGTGTAACTGAACGTAGACAGGGTCGCTCTAAGTACGGTGCAAAAAAACCAAAAAATTAATAGCCGCTATTCAATTAAGCGTCTATTCGTAAACACTAAGAATTAGGAAAAACAAATGCCAAGAAGAAGGGTAGTTGCCAAGCGTGAAGTTTTACCTGATCCAAAATTTTCAAATATTGGATTGGCTAAGTTCATTAATGTCATCATGAAGGATGGTAAAAAATCTATTGCGGAAAAAATCGCATATGATGCATTAGATTCGGCAGGCGAAAGTAAGAATGTAAATGGCTTGGATGTGTTCCAGCAAGCATTGGATAATATTAGCCCTATGGTAGAGGTTAAATCTCGCCGTGTAGGTGGTGCTACATATCAAGTACCTGTTGAAGTTCGCGCTGAGCGTCGTGTTGCGTTAGCGATGCGTTGGTTGGCCGAGGCTGCTCGTAAGCGTGGTGAGAAATCTATGTCTATGCGTTTAGCTGGTGAGCTTGCTGATGCCTTTGATGGTAAAGGTTCAGCTGTTAAGAAAAAAGAAGATACACATCGTATGGCAGATGCTAATAAGGCGTTTTCTCACTTCCGTTTTTAATTTCGAGCTTAGTACGAAATATAGTTTGGTTTTACTGTTACACCTGTTCTTTAACAATATTTATTAACTTTAAGAGTACCGATAGTGGCACGAAGCACTCCTATTAATCGATACCGTAATATCGGCATCATGGCGCATATTGACGCGGGCAAAACCACGACAACTGAGCGTGTGCTGTTTTATACCGGTGTGTCGCATAAAATGGGTGAGGTGCATGATGGTGCTGCCACTATGGATTGGATGGAGCAAGAACAAGAGCGAGGGATTACTATTACCTCAGCTGCAACAACTTGTTTTTGGTCCGGCATGGATGAACAATATCCACAACACCGCATCAATATTATTGATACCCCTGGCCATGTAGATTTCACCATTGAAGTAGAGCGTTCTTTACGCGTGCTTGATGGTGCGGTAGCCGTGTTCTGTGCTGTTGGAGGCGTTGAGCCACAATCTGAAACTGTATGGCGGCAAGCTAATAAATATAAAGTACCACGCATAGCATTCATTAATAAGATGGATCGGGCGGGTGCTAACTTCTTACGTGTTATTGAGCAAATCAAAGATCGCTTGGGTGCAAGTACTATTCCTATGCAATTACCCATTGGAGCTGAAGAGACCTTCGATGGTGTCATTGATTTAGTGCGGATGAAAGCTCTTTGTTGGAATGAAGCTGATATGGGGATGACCTATGAAGCACGAGAAATTGCTCCTGAGATGCTTGCTGAATGTGAAGCTCAGCGCGAGCTATTAGTTGAGGCCGCCGCTGAAGCCAACGACGAGTTAATGGATAAATATCTGGAAGGCGGTGAGCTTTCAGAGCAAGAGATAAAACAAGGTATTCGTCAACGCACTTTAGCTAACGAAATAGTCCCTGCATTTTGTGGTTCTGCCTTTAAAAATAAAGGTGTTCAGGCTATATTAGATGCCGTTGTTGACTATATGCCTTCACCGACTGACGTTCCAGCCATTACCGGTGTATTAGATGATGCCGATGGATCGTTAGCTACTCGTAAAGCAGATGACGATGAACCGTTTGCATCACTCGCATTTAAAATAGCAACGGATCCCTTTGTTGGATCGTTAACGTTTTTTAGAGTCTATTCGGGTGTGCTCAAGTCCGGCGATGCGCTATATAATCCTGTTAAAGGTAAAAAAGAACGTATCGGCCGAATTGTTCAAATGCATAGCAATAGTCGAGAAGAAATCACAGAAGTAAGGGCGGGCGATATTGCAGCTGCAATAGGATTAAAAGACACCACGACAGGTGACACTCTATGTACGCCTGATAATGTGATTACTTTAGAGCGAATGGACTTTCCAGAGCCTGTTATATCTGTTGCTATTGAACCAAAAACACAGGCAGATCAAGAAAAAATGAGTATTGCTCTTGGTAAATTAGCCAAGGAAGATCCTTCGTTCAGAGTGTCAACGGATGTAGAGTCCGCACAAACAATTATTGCGGGTATGGGTGAGCTACATCTCGATATTATTGTCGATCGAATGAAAAGAGAATTTTCAGTTGATGCGAACGTTGGTGCCCCTCAAGTTGCCTATAGAGAAACGATCCGAAAAACAGTCGAAGCAGAAGGTAAATTTGTGCGCCAAAGTGGCGGCAGAGGCCAGTATGGACATGTTTGGTTAAAGTTAGAACCCCAAGAGTCTGGTGCTGGTTATGCCTTTGAAAATGCCACTGTAGGTGGCTCGGTTCCAAGAGAGTACATTTCATCTGTAGATAAAGGTATACAAGAGCAGATGAAAAGTGGTGTAATAGCTGGCTACCCAGTTGAGGATGTGAAGGTCACATTGTTTGATGGTTCCTATCACGATGTGGACTCTAACGAGATGGCGTTTAAAGTTGCCGGTTCGCTTGGATTTAGGAATGGTGCGTTAGAGGCGGATCCTGTTCTGTTAGAGCCGGTGATGAATATTGAGGTGGTTACCCCAGAAGATTACATGGGTGATGTAATGGGAGATCTTAATCGTCGTCGAGGTCTAGTGAATGGAATGGATGACTCGCCAAATGGGAAACTTATTAGTGCAGAAGTGCCATTAGCCGAAATGTTCGGTTATGCCACTGATTTGCGTTCTGCAACGCAAGGTAGGGCAACATACTCTATGGAGTTTGCTCGTTATGCAGAAGCGCCGAATAACGTGACTGAAGCAGTCATTGGTAAAAATAGATAATTTATATAGTTAAGGTGAGGTAGGCGAGATGTCTAAGGAAAAATTTGAAAGAACGAAGCCCCACGTCAACGTGGGCACGATTGGTCACGTAGATCATGGCAAGACCACATTGACCGCCGCGATCACA
>NVUI01000010.1 GCA_002733105.1 Methylophaga sp. | reverse complement strand
AATCGAAAGCATGGATGCGGAATTTTTGATGTTGGACTTTAAGGAAGAGGGCAGTGGGTCCGGTGGCTATGCTAAAACCATGTCAAAAGAGTTCATTGAAGCCGAAATGGCCTTGTTTGCACGACAAGCAATGGACGTTGATATCATTATTACCACCGCCTTAATTCCTGGTAAACCAGCTCCTGAATTAATAACTGCAGGTATGGTTGAATCGATGAAACCAGGGAGTGTCATTGTCGATCTAGCGGCAGAGCGTGGCGGGAATTGTGCTTTGACTGAAAAAGACACCGTTGTCACTACCTCTGGCGGCGTCACCGTCATCGGTTACACCAACTTACCTAGCCGCTTAGCCAATCAAGCGAGTCAACTCTATGCTACAAATTTACGTCATTTATTGACCGAGTTATGCCCACAGAAGGACGGTAAACTCTTTGTCAATATGGATGATGAAGTCATTCGTGGGGCAACCGTTATTCAGGACGGAACGATTACTTGGCCACCACCACCACCTACATTATCGGTAAGTAAACCACCCCCACAGACTGAAGCGCCAGCGGTAAAAATAGAGGCTGAAGAGCAAGCTTTGACACTAATGGCTAGGTTTAAACAATTTTTACCGATGATTATTGTCGCGCTGGTTTTAGTTGGTTTTGGCATGGTCGCGCCGGAATCCTTTATGTCGCACTTCACGGTATTTGTATTGGCTTGTTTTGTCGGCTACCAAGTAATTTGGAATGTATCGGCTTCCTTGCATACGCCGTTGATGAGTGTCACCAATGCGATCAGTGGCATTATTGTGATTGGTGCTTTGGTACAAATTTCAACAGATAACATCTTGCTTACCGTGTTATCGGCGTTAGCAATTTTGATTGCAGCGATCAATATTGCCGGGGGGTTCTTAGTGACCCGACGCATGCTTGAAATGTTCAGAAAATAACAGAAGAGAATCAGAAGATGTCACSAAGTTTAGTCACCATGTCGTACATTGTAGCTTCAAGTCTGTTTATTTTGAGTTTAAGTGGTCTTAGTCATCAGGAAACAGCGCGTAGAGGAAATTATTACGGCATGGCCGGAATGGCCATCGCCATTTTTGCCACCATCATAAGTGATGCCGTCACCACGTATTCAATTTTGATTGTCGCCTTATTGATCGGTGGATTAATTGGAGCGCGCGCTGCAGTAAAAGTGGAAATGACACAAATGCCTGAATTAGTAGCAATCATGCACAGTTTAGTGGGCATGGCTGCTGTTTTGGTCGGTTATGCCAATTTCTTTGATCACAGTTCAAATTTGATCGGCATAGAAAAAACCATACATGAAATTGAGATCTACATAGGCATTTTAATTGGTGCGATTACATTTTCAGGTTCCGTTATTGCCTTTGGCAAATTACGCGGTCGAATAAGTGGCAGGCCTGTTTTATTGCCCGGACGCCATGGGATAAATTTAGCTTTGTTAGTGGCGGTTATTTTCTTGGGTTATGAATTTGTTATCGCGAGCCAAKCAGGTGCAGGCGAATGGCCATTAGCYCTGATGACGTTGCTTGCGCTTATNTTTNGGMMTACATATGGTYATGGCTATTGGCGGTGCCGATATGCCTATCGTSGTATCTATGTTRAACAGTTATTCTGGTTGGGCTGCTGCSGCRACRGGYTTTATGTTGAGYAATGATCTCTTGATTGTCACTGGTGCCTTAGTCGGTAGTAGTGGKGCYATTCTMAGTTACATCATGTGCCGRGCGATGAATCGAAATTTCCTYAGYGTTATTTTTGGYGGTTTTGGCAATARYGGTGGTGGAGATGCTGCTGAAGTTAAAGGTGATGTTGCCTCCATCCAAGTGAATGAAGTTGTGCCGATGTTACGCGATGCTCAGAACATTATGATTATTCCGGGYTATGGTATGGCTGTTGCTCAGGCTCAACATGCKGTTTATGAATTAGCGAAACAATTGMTCAAACARAATAAGAAGATTCGTTTTGCTATTCACCCAGTAGCAGGACGGATGCCCGGTCACATGAATGTATTATTAGCTGAAGCAAAAGTAGCCTATGACATYGTSTATGAAATGGATGAGGTCAATGATGATTTTCCTAATGTTGATGTCACGATTGTGATCGGTGCVAATGATATTGTGAATCCGTCAGCCTTAGATGACCCTAATAGCCCCATCGCKGGCATGCCTGTGCTGCAGTGCTGGAATGGGCATAATACGATTGTGCTTAAACGAAGTATGGCTACRGGMTATGCCGGCRTWGSYAATCCRYTGTTTGTGCATGAGAATACTCGCATGTTATWCGGYGATGCTAATGAYAGCTTGCAGTCAGTGTTGAAAGAATTRCAAGCAYCATAAAYTCAYCWTYGCTCKAGYCGTTCKGTKMKWGAMWCATASAYMNAAANGCCGTMMTTRTKRRYKCCAAYAAKKACGGYTTTTTNTTACKGTCAAMRYTCWCAATAAKYAAAACRTYCTACWRTTAGGYMTWATTTTTATMYCTAYMTKTMMCSTATTTCARYKKAAGAYAAATTGTCCTWRTGASRTTNATTTYKSRRSAYANNTTTCCCGATTGAATGTTTYCCATATTATCTNGAAANTAGCAAASCYATTGATAACTAATGATTTTTAAAGTTGRTACGGCCATTGCTATTACAGMKMTNGAGTYWSTTGMMGTTWTAAGCRCAGACTCAAACACGAATTCCAGGRCACTWGAGTTTTCAAGTGAAGGAACGTGAATTTTAGTAAAGAATTTTGAGGATAAAARTTYAATGTCRYTATTTTCAGGTCTCATGGCCAAGCTCACTAAAGATCAAATTGTTGCCAAGCCAGGGTTTACCGCTGGCTTATTGCACCAGCATCGGTTGCCATCCACCTTTGCATTGGGGTCAGTGTCTGCGTGGAGCATATTTAACCCACCTTTGATCACGTGCATATTGATCAGGCATTAAAAACACCACAGTTTTACCGTTTATGGATCGTCTTATGTTTTAACGTCACCGCAGGTATTGCCGTGATTGGTGTGGCTAAAACCATGATCACCGATATTTTTGGCCCCGCTTTACCAAATGTGGTGGATACTAGTTTTGCAGCAACCTACGTATTAATGATCAGCGTATTTAATATGTGTGGACGTTTTATGTGATCGTCCTTATCTGACTACTTAGGTCGTAAGAACACCTATCATGTATTTTTTGTTATTGGCATGATGTTGTATGTCTCTATTCCTTTTATTGCGACTCAAGCCAGCATTAACCCTGGCGTAACGTGGTTGGTGACATGCAGACTGTCACTCAGGACATGCTTGACAAAGCATCTGGCGATGCTAATAATTTTTTACACACTAAATGGTAACTACGAGCAAACTCGTTTTTATCCAGCGGAACAAATCAATACCGATAACGTCCATAACTTAAAGAAAGCATGGACATTCAAAATGGATGTGACCGATTCTTTAGAAACAACACCCATTATTRTTAATGGCACGATGTATGTGACMTCTTCTTTTAACCATGTTTATGCGTTAGATGCACAAACAGGTAAAGCAAAGTGGCACTATCAACATGAAATGGGTCCGATAACGACCTATTGTTGTGGCCCTAACAACCGTGCTTACTTCGTAGTGGGTAACCCATCTCCTGATTTATATGGTGCAATTCGTCCAGGTGATAATCTATATATAAACTCATTGGTTGCAGTAGATTTAGAAACAGGTGAGAAGATTTGTCACTTTCAATACATCGCTCATGGTGTATGGGATCTTGATGCTGTAGGTCCACCTATCCTTGTTCCAGTAACAAACGAAGATGGCTAAACAGTGAAAGGTGTACTTCATGGTGGTAAAACAGGTTATGTTTATGTGCATGATGCAGGTGATTGTAGTTTGATCCGTCACTCATAACCTATGGTTATGCAACGAGATCATTGGGTATTACCAACTAAAGAAGGTGCCAGCATGTTACCTGGTGCATTTAAAGTTATTCCAACTGAAGAACAATGGGGTGGACTTGTGTTCACTGGTGAGGGCAACGGTTTGTTCAAAGCATACAATTCTGCTACTGGCGAATTGATGTGGCAAGATCAAACTATATGCAGGTGTTAACGTATAACGTTGGTGGAAGCCAGTTTATCGTTGTAGGTTCAGGGGGGAATGCGCAGCTTATAAACGTGGTAATGAAATTATTGCCTATAAATTAGCTAAATAAGCATCCGTCGTTTATCCATTTATATACCGATATATAGCCGCCCAGACTCCATCTGAGGCGGCTTAATGACTCAATCTAACAATTGATGATAGTAAGTATGGATTTAATTTGCGTTATTTGAACTTTAAACACCTAATATTAATAACAACTCTTTTATTTGCGGGCTCCGCAGTCGCTGAAGAAGATAAATTTTCCTCAGTAAGGGAAAAATTACAAACCTGTTTTGCCTGTCACGGTGAAAACGGTGCTTCAACCATGGCAGCATTTCCGATTCTTGCTGGACAAGAATTTTATTACATGTATGTGCAACTTAAAGATATGAAAAAAGGCTTACGAGAAAGTGCTGTTATGGGCCCTATAGTTGCAGGCCTTGAAAAGTCAGAAATGAAATTAATGGCTGAATTTTTCTCCAAACAAGCATGGCCTGAAACCAGTTACACGGTTGATGAAAAACAAGCGATTGCAGGTAAACGTGTCGTCGCTGCCGGCCAATGTGTTCGAAGCAATAGTCGTGTACTCCGCTTAACCAATCAACATCCAGAATATACACTCAATACTATGCTTGATTTCAAAAATGGTGTGCAGAAAAATTCTCCAGCGGTAGCCACACTGCTCAAAACATTTAGCGAACAAGAGCTTCAAGATGTGGCAAATTATTTAAGTAGCTACACAAAATAAATCACTATTAGCAATAATTTATAGGCAGATGATCATGATAAAAAACATAATTAAAATTTCGGGATATCTATTTATTCTTTTGGTCATGATTTAACCGTGTTAATGTGGGCTGCTGGATATGGTAAAGCTGGAGAAATCACTTTACTTATTGATGCTGGTGCCAATGTAGATCTTCAAGATGACCGTGGTCGTACTGCGTTAATGATGGCGGCACATGCCGGTTACATTGAAGTGGTGACACAACTATTAAGCCATGGTTCTAAAACAAGCCTAATGGATAATGACGGTAAGTCTGCTTATGATCTAGCTGCTGAAATAAATAATGATGCAATTTTACAGGCTTTATCTTCTGCCAGTTAAATGGAGATAATTGAATGTCATTGAAAGCAGTTACACATCCTGTAACTGTTTTTTTTGTACATATTAACGATAAGTCATCAATAAAAACCACAAAACTCTCTCTAGCATATTATCCGTTTATCATTAAAGCCTACTACTGACTAAGTTCTATGGTATTTTCTCATCATTTCAACTAGGATAGGCGATCACTATGACTTCATCCACAGCTTCAAAATCAAATAATTGGCAGTATTTAGGCTGTCCGCTCTGAGGAGACGTGCTTGGATGACTAACGGGACTAATTTCCAGCCTACTTCAATGCATTACAAAATATATAGATGAATATGTGCCCACTTTGTCATCATGATAGTGTTCAATTTTATGATGGTAACAACAAGCTTTATTACCAATGTAATCACTGCGAAAGTGTATTTTTAGACGACGCATATAGAACGGATCAACAGGTCGAGAAGGCACGTTATTTAAATCACAATAATGATGTGAATGATATTGGCTATCAACGCTTTGTATCACCCATTACATCAGCTGTCTTGCATCAATACAATCCAACACATCAGGGACTTGATTTTGGTGCAGGCCCAGGCCCAGTGATTACTAAGATATTAAGGGATCATCAGTTTAATATCGTACTTTATGACCCCTTATTTCACTATCAGCCCAAGCTGTTGGATGAAAGCTATGATTTTATTGTTTGTTGTGAAGTCATGGAACATTTTTACCAACCAGATAAAGAATTCAAGTTACTCAAAAAACTACTTAAACCTGGTGGTCGCTTGTATTGTATGACAGAGATTTATGATGATAATACTGATTTTCATCATTGGTATTACAAAAATGATGCAACACATGTGTTCTTTTATCATCCTCAGTCACTGCTTTATATAAAAGAAAAGTTTGGCTTTTCAGATGTGTCAATTGAAGGCAGACTGATTGTCTATTCAAATTAACTTATGGCTTACATCAAAAGCCAGAAAACTGCTTTTCTATCTGCTCCTTTTCGCTGGCTGGAAGTGAAACATTCACCACGACACGATCAGTAAATTGTTGATCGATGATCTGCCCATGGCACTGCTTGAGTTGATATTCAAGTGATTGTAATTGGCTATAGTCAATATCTAATTTGAGCTCAACCATTTCAACCCACGGAATTAATATAGCGGCATCAATCGCTAATTTAGCCGCTGTACCGTAGGCTCTAGCAAGCCCTCCGGTACCTAGTTTAATGCCACCAAAATAACGGATCACGCCCACAACAGCATTAATAATGTTACTACCTTCTAACGGCGCTAGAATAGGTCGGCCGGCGGTGCCTGAAGGCTCTCCGGCATCATGACAACGTTTATTAATAAAACCATCTTTTTGCTTGATCCGCCATGCAAAGGCAAGATGATTTGCATTCGGATGTTGGGTTGCTAAAGATCTAAGTCCTTGCAAGGCTTCTTGCTCAGTAGAGCAGGGAATAATGGCACCAACGAAGTGTGATTTTTTTATCTGATAATCTGCCGTTGTCAGTTCAGAAACTAGATAGTGTGATGTTTTTTTGTTCATAATGATGAGTGGCAGTATACAAGCCTAATTTTTAGATAGGCAAAAGCCAAAGAATAATTTACCATGGCGCAGCTCAAGCCAACACGAGTTTGGATAATAATCTAATTTAGGATCTTACATGAGCAAAATTACCGTTGATAGCAACCCAAGCGAAGCACTTTTAAAAAAAATGGATGTCGCTAACTGGCCAACATGGGAAAAAGAAGTATCAGTATTCCCTTGGGAATTTACTACCACAGAAACAGCCTTCATTTTAGAAGGCGAGTGTGTAATGACACCCACTGATGGTGGTGAAGCAACGACGTTTACAGTAGGTGACTTAGTGGTATTCCCTAAAGGTTACACAGGTACATGGGAAGTTAAAAAAGCCTTGAAAAAGCACTACCAACATAGCTAAAACTGCCAGTCCAAGGTCAGGCACAATCGTGTCTGACCTTAATCTGTTATTCGAAACCAACTGCGCTCTGGTATGATCTGCAGCTTTTAACTGCATTATAAAAATTCCTATGGCCAGCGACAGCTTCTCTTCACTTTCTATTTCACCCGACCAAATAGCTAACTTAGATTCACTAGGTTATAAAAAAATGACGCCTATTCAGGCGCAGAGTTTGCCTCAAATACTTAAAGGTAAGGATCTGATTGCCAAAGCTAAAACAGGCAGTGGCAAAACAGCCGCCTTTGGGATTGGCTTATTAGCCAATATTAACCCCCGTTTTTTTGGTGTTCAGGCATTAGTGATTTGCCCAACACGTGAGCTTGCCGATCAAGTCGGTAAAGAAATTCGTAGACTGGCTCGCTTCACCCAAAACATTAAACTAGTATTACTGTGCGGGGGTAAACCTCTAGGCCCACAAATTGGTTCTCTTGAGCATGGTGCACATATTGTTGTTGGCACACCCGGGCGGCTACAAGATCACTTGCGGAAAAAAACCTTAAAGCTTGATAGCTTAAAGACTTTGGTATTAGACGAAGCTGATCGTATGTTAGATATGGGCTTTGCTGAGGTGATGCAAGATATTATCTCTCATACACCTAAAAACCGTCAGACATTATTATTTTCTGCCACTTATCCTGACACAATAAAGCAAATGAGCAAATCGATTCAAAACAAGCCACTAACGGTAACCGTTGAATCAGAACATCAATCTGCCGTTATTGAACAACTGTTTTATGAAATCAAAAAACATGAACGTAACAACTCATTGTTAGCTTTATTTGAACACTATCAACCAGAAACAACCGTGGTATTTTGTCATACTAAAAAACAATGTGATGAAGTGGCTCACTATTTACGTGATAACAATATTGAAGCATTGGCTATTCATGGTGATCTAGATCAGCGCGAACGTGATCAAGTATTAGTCCGTTTTGCCAACAATAGCTGTTCTGTTTTAGTGGCAACCGATGTTGCAGCTCGTGGTTTAGACATTAAATCATTACAAGCCGTCATTAACTATGAATTACCTAGAGATCCTGACATTTATGTTCACCGAATAGGGCGTACAGGCCGAGCAGGGGAAAAGGGGATTGCGTTAAGCTTATTCACCCAATCTGAAGTTGTTCGAATTAATGCCATTGAAAATTATCAGAAAAAACCGTGCATTTGTGATGTGCCTGAATCTTTAGACCGTGATGCTAACTTTAGTTTACAACCACCAATGGTGACCATTCAACTAGACTCTGGCCGTAAAAATAAACTCCGCCCTGGCGATATTCTAGGCGCATTAACGGGGGATGCAGGATTGGCTAGCTCACAGATCGGTAAAATCGATATTTTTGATATGTCGAGTTATGTCGCTATTGAGCGCACAGCGTTACGTCAAGCACTCAATTATTTGTCGCAAGGTAAAATTAAAGGACGTACTGTCCGCGCCCGTAAAATTCGCTGATATAAGTATTATCTCGCTATTGGTACAAAAATATTGCAGATAATGGCCAGCCAATCCGTCAAATTTAATACTGACATACACAACAAATTACACCCTTAAAATAATATTAATTTAATAGCACATGATGTATCTGACACTGGTAAAATCTGCACGATAAATCATGTGGAAAGAGGTTAGTTTTTTGTCAGTATCAGAATTTTCAATTGGACAACGCTGGGTCAGTAATGGTGAAGCGGATCTTGGTTTAGGCCTTGTTAAAGATATCATCGGACGCCGGATTGATGTTCTTTTTCCCGCTTCAGGTGAGCATAGGACTTATGCCATAGATAACGCACCATTAAGTCGAGTACAATATCCAGTAGGTGAAAAAGTTCGCACTATTGAAGATATCAGCTTTATAGTCACCGATCGGCATGAATTGAATGGCTGTTTTATCTATCAAGGAAATGATGACAACGGCAACGAGATCAGCATCCATGAGATGGATCTGAATAGTTTTGTCCAATTTAGCCAGCCACAAGATCGCTTGTTTGCAGGTCAAATTGATAAAAATAGTCAATTTGAGCTGCGGATCAAAGCATTAGCCCATCAACATAGACTGCAACAGTCATCTATCTTTGGTTTGATGGGCGGCCGTGTAGAGTTATTACCTCACCAAATTTACATCGCACACCAAGTAGCGAAACGTTATGCACCTCGTGTTTTACTGGCTGATGAAGTGGGGCTTGGCAAAACCATTGAAGCCGGTCTTATTGCCCATCAACAACTGATTACAGGTCGAGCTGACCGGGTCTTAATTGTCGTACCTGATAGTTTAATACATCAATGGTTAGTTGAAATGCTACGCCGCTTCAATCTTCAATTCACTATCATGGATCAACAACGCCACCAAGCATTGCTAGAAGCAGAGGAAGGTAATCCTTTTGATAGTGCGCAATTAATTCTCACTAATTTATCTACATTAACATCTCACCCGCCTATTTATAGTGATGCCTGTGCAGCCCATTGGGATCTTATGATTGTAGACGAAGCACACCACCTACAATGGAGTGAACAGCAAGTTAGTGCTGAATATTTAGCCATCGAAGGGTTAGCACGTGAAGTGGTCGGGTTATTACTACTCACGGCGACTCCTGAACAGTTAGGGATAGAAAGCCATTTTGCTCGATTACGACTATTAGACCCAGATCGTTATTTTGATTTAGCACAATTCCGCCAACAAGAAGCCGACTACCAACCAGTAAGTGAACTAGTCTGCCATTTATTAGCAGAGGGATCACAATCAAAATTAGCATCTTACCAAGCGACTATTGAACATTATTTAGGTAAAGAGTCCTATGTAGAACTAGAACAAACTGATGATTTTGATAGCAGCAAAGATAAAGCGGTCAATGCATTATTAGATCGCCATGGTACTGGACGAATATTATTTCGCAATACACGTGATGTAGTAGAAGGTTTCCCAGAGAGGATATTACATAGCTATCCATTATTGGCACCAGAGCAATATTTAACCAATCTAGACGGCGCTAATGAACTTGCCTTGTTACAAGCTGAATCATTGTTGGGCAAAGACTGGTTATCACTGGATAGCCGTGTTGAGTGGATAGAAAATTGGTTATCACAACATAAGTCAGAAAAAGTGCTGGTTATTTGTGCAAGAGCTCAAACAGCCCAAGACTTAGAGCATTATCTTCGCCTTAAAAAAGGCCTACGCACCTCTGTGTTCCACGAGGGATTATCACTGATAAATCGAGATCGTGCAGCTGCTTATTTTGCTGATGAAGATCAAGGCGCACAAATCATGATTTGCTCCGAAATTGGCAGTGAGGGTCGTAACTTCCAATTTTCACATCATTTAGTGTTATTTGATTTACCTTTTAATCCTGATTTGTTAGAGCAACGAATCGGCCGATTGGATCGTATTGGTCAACGTCATAATGTACAACTTCATGTGCCATATTATGAAAATACAGCACAGCATGTATTACTCAGCTGGTATCACCAAGGTATGAATGCTATTGAACAGGTTTTTCCCGTTGGAGGCACCATTAAAACTTGTTTAGAAAAAGATTTACTCTATTGCTTGAACAACCCTGAAGACACCAAACAAATATCATCATTAATTGATAAAACACAACAACTTACAAAAGAAACCTTATATAAACTTCAACAAGGGCGAGATCGTCTATTAGAACTTAATTCTTGTGATTTACCGGTGGCAACGGAATTAGTGGCTGATCTCAACGAAGCTAGCCTATCCTTTGAATTGTCGGTGTTTATGGATAGTATTTTTAACCAATATGGTGTGGAACAACAAACACATGGTGCTGACAGTATTATTGTTCAGCCGGGTAATCATATGTTACATGATCATTTTCCGGCATTACCTGAAGATGGGCTCACAGCGACATATAAAAGACATCGTGCTCTAGTCCGCGAAGACATGTCGTTTTTAAGCTGGGAGCACCCCATGGTATTGGGCAGCCTTGATATGGTCATTAACAGTGATTTCGGCAATAGTGCCTTTTGCACACTCGAATATGATTTACTGCCAGCCGGAACATTACTGTTAGAAACGATATTTACCATCAATTGTCCGGCACCACGTTCATTGCAGTTAGCACGTTATCTTAATCACTCTTACTTGCGTATAGTAATCGATGAAAAGGGTCGTGATTTTAACGAAATATTAACTGAAGCAAGCTTAAATGATATGGCGGGGCGGATCCCTAAAGTTACAGCACAAGAGCTTGTGCGACATGCCAGACCTAAAATAACGACTTTAATAAAACAAGCTCAAAAATTGGCTTCACAGCAACAACAAGACATGATTGAACAGGCAATAGAATCTATGCAGCAATCATTACAGCCCGAGCATGACCGCTTAGTGGCCTTGGCTGAAGTGAACTCATCGATTCGAACTGAAGAAATTGTGTATATTGAAGAGACACAACAACAGTTAACCAAATTATTACAATCAGCTCAATTCAGTCTTAATTCGCTACGCGTCGTGATTATAACGGAACCTTAGAACTCAATATGTAGTCTTAATAAAGGCTTCAATTAAAGTACACCAAGGAGATAAAAATTGTTAAAACGCATTTTATTGCCCATTGCAATTTTAATGATTGCTATGGCAGTGTTTATTGCACTTAAACAATCTAAACCTGAAAAGGTCACTATTCAAAAGCCAGAAAAAAGTTGGTTAGTAAATACCTTAGCTGTTGTCATTCAAAACATTTCGCCCGAAATAATCCTTTATGGCCGTGTTGAAACACCTCGACAAGCCATGCTGCAGTCTGCGATGGTCGCTGATATTGTTGAAGCTAGTGTTCTTGAAGGCACTGAAGTGAGTGTAGGGCAGGTATTAGTTAAGCTTGATGATACTGACCTATTATTAATACTGGATCAGCGTCAGGCTGATATTGCCGAAACTAAGGCATTAATGGCTAGTGAACTATTTCGTTTTCAACGAGATAAAGATTTATTACTGTATGAAAATGAACTATTACAACTTGCAGAGAATGCTGTTAATCGCGCCACGAAATTAGAACAAAGCCACTTAGTATCACAAGCAAATTTAGATGATGCCATGGCGACTAAACAACGACAGGTGTTGACTATCAAGCGTTTGAACTATGATATTAAAGATCATCCTACTCGCTTAGCAGCTCTTCAAGCAAAACAAAACCGCTACCAAGCTTTATTAGAGCAAGCCAAAGTAGATATAGAACGGACCATTATCAAAGCCCCCTTCAATGGGCGTATTGCCAAGCTTGAAGTTGCCCTAGGTGACAGGGTAATGATAGGCGAAGACTTATTATCAATCTATGACTTAGAAAGCCTGGAAGTAAGAGCACAATTACCCGGTCGCTATTTAACCCAGATCCGCTCTAGCTTACAACATGGTAAAACACTCACTGCGACGGCTATTGTTGATGGCAAAACGCTTGATTTTGTGCTGACTCGTTTATCCGGCGAAATTCGTTTAGATAGCGGTGGCATAGACGGTTTATTCAGTTTAGTGGGAGATAATCAGATATTAGCACTCGGCGCTTTTGTGGAATTAACATTAAAGCTGTCGACTGAAAATGCCGTGATTGCTATCCCTTTTAATGCCTTATATGGGCTTAATAGAGTTTATCGCCTTAATGATGGTTATTTACAAGCCGTTAAAGTAAATCGTGTGGGTGAGTATCTATCTGAATCTGGCGACAAACAAATTCTAGTCCGTAGTAATGAATTGAAAGCAGGTGACGCATTGGTAAGTACTCAACTACCGAATGCGATAACAGGCTTAAGGGCCGAAGCTATAAATGACTAATTCTCGCCAAGACTTTATAGGATTATTTGCCCAACACAAGGTTGCGGCTAACTTGTTAATGATCATCATGGTGATGGCCGGATTGCTGTCATTATCACAACTTAATACCCAGTTTTTCCCCACTTTTGCTTTAGATGTCATTACGGTTAGAGTCGAATGGCGTGGTGCCAGCGCAGAAGATATTGAAGATTCAATTTCCAGTCGAGTGGAACAAGAACTTCGTACCATTGATTTTGTTGACAAAATGACCTCAACATCATCGTATGGCATGTCGCTAGTGACCTTAGAGTTTGTTGAAGGTGCCGATATGGGTAAGGCACTAGATCAAGTCAAAGATCAGGTTGCTCAGCTACGTAATTTACCGAGTGATTCTGAAATCCCTGAAGTCAGTTTGGCTACACTTTATGAAAATGTGGCTCGTATGCTGATTACGACTGATGGGGAGTTGGATGAACTACGGTATTTAGTCCACCAAATTGAACATGATTTACTTGATCGTGGTATATCCCGTATCACTATCACCGGTTTGCCCGAAGAAGAAATTGCCATCCAAATAAGCGCCCCAAAGTTAGAGTCATTAGGGTTGAGCCTAGGAGATGTAAGTCAACGTATTAGTCAATTAAGTATTGATTTACCCGCAGGAGAAATTGGTAATGATGATACTGCTCGTCAGCTACGCAGTCTTGATCAGCGCAGGAATGCACAGGCATTTTCTCAGCTACCGTTGAAAACAGATTATTCAGGCCAATTATTGTTGTTGGATGATATAGCTGATATTGAACGACGGCCTATGCGTAAGCAAGTCAGTTTATTTTATCAGGGTAAACCCACTGTAGAGATTGCTCTGCAACGCACAGAAAATGCAGACTCTATTGAGGCAGCAGAAATACTCGAAGATTGGCTTAAAGACAATCAATATAATCTACCCAGAGGAGTAGAGGTCACCGTCTATGATGCCAGCTGGCAGTTAATCAAAGAACGGATAAATCTACTATTGAAAAATGGCTTGGGTGGCTTGGTATTAGTGATTGCCATTTTATTTATATTCTTACAAGGTCGAGTTGCTATCTGGGTTGCAGTCGGTATTCCTGTGTCCTTTATGGCAACTTTATTTATTATGTATCTGTTTGGTGGCAGCATTAATATGATTAGCCTGTTTGGCTTAATTATGGCGCTAGGCATCATTGTTGATGATGCCATTGTGGTAGGAGAAGACGGACTATCTCACTATCAAAGTGGTGAAAATTCATTAGAGGCAGCAGAGGGGGGGGCTCGTCGAATGTTAGCCCCTGTTATKTCATCATCACTGACAACGGTCGCATCTTTTTTGCCCTTAATGCTGATTGGCGGCACCATCGGTAATATTCTATTCGACATCCCTTTTGTGGTTATTTGTGTCATAGCGGCATCATTGTTTGAAAGCTTTTTGATTTTGCCAGGCCATTTGCGTCACGCCTTCCATAAAATTCATCATAAAAAACCACCGGCTATTAGAGCATGGTTAGATCAAAAATTTAATTATCTACGCGATGATTTGTTCAAACCTCTCGTTGTTACTGCCATCAGTTATCGTTGGGCAACCATTAGTACCACGTTAGGTTTACTTATCATTTGTATCGGATTGTTAGTAGGTGGACGTCTGAGTTTCACTTTTTTCCCCTCGCCGGAGGGTACCAGCATTGCCGCTAATGTGCGATTTACAGCAGGCACACCTTCTCACAAAGTAGCTGATTTTTTAGACCATCTTAATTGGGCATTAGAGCAAACAAAACAAGAACTGGGGCCTGAAATTGTTAAAGTAGCCGTCACTCACCTTGGTAGCGCTAGTGCTGCTGGTAGAAATAGTGCATCAGCACCTAAAAACGAACGATTTGGATCAATTAAACTTGAACTGTCATCACCCGATGTTCGCGATGTTCGTAGCAAAGACTTTATTAATACGTGGTACCAACATACAACGCTACCAGCCGGCATAGAAACTTTCACAATATCTGAACGACGTGGTGGGCCTCCAGGTAGTGATATTGATATTCGCTTAACAGATGCATCTGCTGAAACACTAAAAAAAGCAGCACACGAAGTGGCACAAGCACTTAAACAACTAAAAGGTGTGAGTGCGATTGAAGATGATATGCCCTATGGCCAAGAGCAATTAATTTATAGTATTAATGGTCAGGGAGATACATTAGGCCTAACAGTAGACAATGTAGGACGGCAGTTACGTGCTGCGTTTGATGGCCAACTAGTACAGATATTTCAAGACGGTGATGATGAAGTTGAAGTCAGAGTGATGCTGCCAGATAGCGAACGTAACACATTAGCAACGCTTGATAACTTCATGCTTAGATTACCTAATGGGGGTAGCACGCCATTATCCACAGTAGTTGAGTTTGAATCTCAGCGGGGTTTTGATGTGTTACGTCACACCGATAGCAAACTCGCTATTCATATTACTGGCACAGTAGATTCAACCATTAATAACAGCAACGTAATTTTAGCCAATCTCCAACAAAATTTATTGCCTGAGCTTATCTCACGATATGGTGTCAGCGTTGCTTTTGAAGGGCGTGCTGAAGAACAGGCAGAAACGATGAGTGATATGAAACGAGGTGTTTTATTAGCCTTTGTGCTTATTTATCTTGTTTTAGCTTGGGTGTTCTCATCCTATGGTTGGCCACTAGTGGTGATGGCTGCTATTCCCTTTGGCTTAATTGGGGCATTAGCAGGCCACTGGGTAATGGGTATTGATCTCACTATTCTGTCACTGTTTGGTATATTTGGCTTATCCGGTATTGTGGTTAATGATTCGATCATCTTGGTCACTTTCTTTAAACAGCAGCGAGAACTTGGGGTTGAAACAACCCAGGCGATTATTAATGCGGCAACACAACGTCTGCGAGCCGTTTTGCTAACATCCCTCACCACTATTGGTGGTTTAACACCTTTATTATTTGAAACATCGATGCAAGCACAATTTTTAATTCCTATGGCGGTGTCTATTTCTTTTGGTTTAATGTTCTCAACTGCATTGGTTCTATTAGTGATACCCGCTTTATTATCAGTACATGAAAGTATTGCCGACAAGCTAGTTAAACGTAGTTTTTAGACGAAAGACACATTAATTGATATTCTTATTGCCTCTTTTTGGTTTTTAACTCGGTCAATCATGTTGTTTTATATCAGGCTTGTTATTACTAGTGTTGTATTGATTACTCAGGTGGCTGTCGCTGACACAATGCCCCTAGAGCGAACATCTACTATTACCTTGTCATCTCTAGTGCAAAATATCTTTGAACACCATCCTGCACGTCAGGCAGAATTGCCCCGTCAGCAACAAATTAGTGCCAATACAAACGTCGCTAAGGCCCTATTTTCTGATCCAGCCAGTGCATCTCTAAATCATTACAATGACGTTGTAGGCAGTGGTGATGGCTATCAGGAATGGGAAGGTAGTATTGATATGCCATTATGGTTACCAGGCCAAAAACAACAGCAATTAGCCCTATCAGAAAAAATGGCTGCGCAATTACCTTCTGAGCAACAGCAATTATTACTAGAAATATCAGCAGAAATCCGTGATCTTATTTGGCAATCTTCACTTGCAGAAGTGGCTTCAAATCAAGCGTATCAGACTTGGCAAGCAGCAAAGAAGTTAGAACAAGATGTGAACGCCCGTATTAATGCAGGAGAATTAGCAGGTACAGAAGGGTTATTAGCAAAGGCTTATTCATTAGAAATGCATAGCCGTTATATGCTATTACATGCAGAGCTGATTCAAAAACTAACGCATTATCAACAAAGAACAGGTGAGCATCAATTACCCGAAATTTATGAAGAGTCGTTATCATCCAAAACAGTCATTGATGCTGCTCATCCTAGCTTGGCAAGACTAGACCAATCCATTATTACTCTCCGTGCTAAACAACAACTTGCCCAATATGATAATGCCCTCAACCCAAGTCTATCTGTGGGTGTTCGTCGTGAACGAGGTGATGATAGTGACAGCTTCAGTCACAGCCTAGGAGTCGGTGTTAGCTTTGCTTTAAATGATGACGTTTATCGTCAACCTGCCATTGCTAATGCGGCTATTGCACTGGCAGATGTCGAAATCACTCGTCAGCAATTAAAGCGTCACTTGAACACGGCCTTATCGATTCAACGTCATCAATTAGCAGCTAAACAGCAACAGCTTTCACTGTTTTCTGAGCATCATAAAACAACAGAGCAATATGTCTTTTTGCAACAACGTGCTTTTGACTTAGGTGAAATTGATTTAGTCAGTTTACTTAATAGCCAAAAGCTGGCTAATGACAGTCTTAACCGTAGTCAATTATTAGCAGCTGATATTCAATATACCATCGCCAAAGTTAATCAGGCATTAGGAATTATATTATAAAATTGAAACTTTCAAACATTTAAGCTTTCTTTAAGATAGACACGCCACAATGGGCGTCATATTATCCAAGTAAGGTTGAAATGTATGGAAGCACTACAATCACAACAAATACTAGACAACAAAGAAACACAGCCGTTATCAACACGTTCTGATCATTTATTGCTCCCGCATATGCCGCTACAATTTGATGATATTTCATCCCCTGCTAGACAGCGTGTTGAACAATATATTACAGCTTGTTTTTATCGTAGCTACCAAGCAAAAATAACTGATTTTCTACCTTATTTATTATCAACTCACAGCCATGACAAATTAACTGCCACCATTGGTTTTCAGCCTGCAGCAACCAAACAACCGCTTTTTTTAGAACAATATACCACCCAAAAAATTGAACTTGAAATTGGTGATTTAGTCAGCCAGACGGTTGAACGAAACCAAATTGTTGAAATCGGTAATTTAACATCCTGTCATTATGGCAAAGCAAGCCAAGTGCTGTTTATTTTAACTGTGGCCATACTGCATCAAGCCGGTTTTAAATGGGTGACATTTACAGCCACTAAACAAGTCCAGAGTCTACTCAAAAAGCTGAACTTAATCACGATAGAGATTTGCAGTGCCGGCCCTGAAAACCTGACTGATAAAGGGGCTGTCTGGGGCCACTATTATGACGATGTACCAACGGTATTAGCTGGAAATTTAACAGCTGCGATGACACAGTTAAACAAGCATAAAGTGATCAGATTTTTATTAAGCAGCTATCACAATAATATTATTGTGATAGCTCATCAGCTTAAAGAGCCATAAATATCAATGACTGTACTATGGAACAAAATCCAATTTTTTGCAGATGATAAACCGAATGCTGTAGCCATTATTGGCGACCATCATCATTACCGTTGGTCTGAACTACATTCAGTAGTACTCAATATTGCTCAGCAATTAAAGGCGTCAGATCATCAAGTCATTGCTTTATACGCAGACAATAGTCCAGCATGGGTCATTATTGATTTAGCCTGTTATTTAGCTGAAATAACACTCTTACCTTTACCGGCCTTTTTCTCACAACAGCAATTAGCCCATGCTATTAAACAAGCCGGTGTCTCGGCTGTTTTACATCAAAGTAACAATAGTATAACGGGCTTACTTAAGCTGTTTTCTGTTAGGGAAAATCTGAATATAGCTTCGCTTGACTTAATGCTGACAGTTATCGAACAAGCAGCAGCATCATTACCTGAAAATACGGCAAAAATCACCTTTACATCAGGATCAACAGGTCAACCCAAGGGTGTCTGTTTAAGTGCACAGCAGCAAACTGTGGTGGCTGAATCATTATTGAGCGCCATTGAGTTAGGGGCTACAAAGCATTTAAGTATGTTGCCCTTTAGTACGCTACTGGAAAATATCGGGGGTATTTATGCACCCTTAATCAGTGGCGGTACGGTCATCGCTGTTTCACCATCTTCCTTAGGTTTTAATGGTAACAGTAGCTTTGACTTACAGACATTACTCACCACTATTACATACTATCAGCCTGATAGTATGATCCTGCTTGCTGAATTATTAATGGCACTAGTTAATGCCATATTACAAGGTTGGCAACCACCTGAATCGCTAAAATTTATCGCAGTAGGGGGCAGTAAAGTATCACCCCAATTACTTCAACAAGCTTATGAGCTTGGACTACCCGTGTATGAAGGTTATGGCCTGTCTGAATGCGGATCTGTTGTTAGCCTTAATACACCGAAAAACAATAAAATAGGCTCCATTGGTAAACGGCTAGATCATGTAAAAATAACAACGATAGACAACGAAATAATTGTGACTGGTAATACCTTTCTTGGCTATATTGATGATCCCGATAACTGGTTAAAACCTACGGTTAATACCGGTGATTTAGGTTTTGTTGATGAACAGGGATTCTTACATATTAATGGTCGAAAAAAGAATCTATTAATCTCCAGTTTTGGCCGTAACATCAATCCGGAATGGCTTGAAAGTGAACTGTTAAGTAATGGTTTATTACAACAAGCTATTGTCTTTGGGGATGCAAAACCATTTTGCATTACCTTAGTTTGGCCTCGCGATAAAAATACCACTGATAGCGATATCCAATCATGGATTGATCATACCAACCTATCATTACCTAGCTATGCCCATATCAATGATTGGTCTCGACTATCCGAATCTTTATCTGTTGAAGCAGGTTTGATGACATCAAATGGCCGTCCGGTCAGAGATAAAATTTATCAACATTATCAAACAACCATTGAACAATTTTATTAAGGAATAATATGAATTTCTTTGACCGTTTAAAAAATGAAACAGAACAAGCTAGGCTTGGCCTGTATACCGCTCCTATTATTAATAAAGCATTAACACAAGAGATTACGCTTGATGAATATGTTGAATTTTTAACACAGGCTTACCATCATGTGAAACATACCACACCATTATTAATGGCTGTTGGTGCCAGATTGCCAGAACAAAAAGAATGGTTACGTAATGCTGTTGCAGAATATATTGAAGAAGAGCTAGGTCATCAAGAATGGATTTTAAATGATATTGCTGCTTGTGGTGTGGATAAAGAAGCTGTGCGTCATAGTCAACCAGCCCCTGAAACCGAGTTAATGGTTGCCTATGCTTATGATACTGTTCAGCGTGTTAATCCCTTAGGGTTCTTTGGCATGGTGCATGTGTTGGAGGGAACCAGTATTGCCACAGCAGATAGTGCAGCTGAAGGTGTTCAGCAAGCATTAGGTTTACCCAACGAGGCCTTTAGTTATTTACGCTCTCATGGTGCCTTAGATCTAGAGCATGTTAAATTTTTTGAAGGTTTAATGAATCAAATTGACGACCAACAAGAACAAGATCTTATTATTCACTGCGCCAAAATGGTTTATCGTCTTTATGGTGATATCTTCCGTAGCATAACCAAACATTAAAACAGGTGTAGAAAGCATGTTTACAAATAAAACATTTGTGTTAACTGGGGCGAGTGGTGGTATTGGTTCTGAAATTACTAAATCATTAGCTGAACAAGGAGCAACCCTTGTGCTCATTGGGCTTAATAGAAATGAGTTAGATCAGCTTAACCAGTCCATTGGCGGGCAACATCACATCATAGAGGCGGATATTTCCACCACGGAAGGACGTGACACTATTTTTCAATATTGCCAACAACTTAACCAAGGCATTGATACCTTAATTAACAATGCAGGTATTGGTCAGTTTTCCTTATTTCAAGATATGGATGATGACCATATTGCCGCTATCATCAATATTAATCTGACCAGTACCATACTACTCAGTCAAAAATTGTTACCTATCTTATTGTCACGACCAGAATCACACATCATTAATATTGGTTCAATCTTAGGCAGTATTGGCTTTCCAGGATCCAGTGTTTATTGTGCCAGTAAATTTGGCATTCGAGGATTTACCGAAGCATTACGCCGAGAATTAGCCGATACAGCTGTTTCCGTATCCTATTTTGCACCACGCGCGACCAACACAGCCATCAATAATGAAAGTGTTATTGCGATGAATCGTGAACTAGGCACTCAGATGGATAATCCTGAACAAGTAGCCAAACAATTTATTCGCTTTATTAACTCTAGTCAAAGCCATTATTACCTAGGCTGGCCTGAGAAATTATTTGTCAGAATCAATAGCGTATTACCTTCCATAGTTGATAAATCAATATTAAAACAACTTCCCATTATTAAACGTTACCTATAACAGAGGCAGCTAATATGAAATATTTTATCGTTATTTTGACACTATTATTTGCAACAACAATCACTATCGCTGGTGTCAGTCAAGATGTAGCACAACTACAAAAACGCTGGGCTGAGGTAAATTACATATTAGAAGGTAAAGACCAAAACAAGGCCTTTGAGGATCTTATTCAACAGGCTGACAAGGTTGTGGTGAGTTATCCAACAGCAGCAGAAAGCCTTATTTGGCGCGGTATTATTAAATCCAGCTACGCCGGTGCAAAAGGGGGGCTAGGGGCAATATCCTTAGCTAAAGCTTCTAAAGCAGATCTTGAACAAGCAATAACCATCAACGATAAAGCCTTATCTGGATCAGCGCTTACCAGTTTAGGTACACTTTATTTTAAAGTACCCGGTTGGCCAATTGGTTTTGGAAATGATGATAAAGCAAAGAAAATGCTTGAAAAAGCGTTAGTATTAAACCCTGATGGCATTGATAGTAACTATTTTTATGCAGATTTTTTATCAGATCAAGGCAAACACAAAGAAGCTGAGCAATATTTGCTAAAGGCCCAACAAGCACCTGCTCGACCTGATCGTCCTCTTGCTGACAAAGGACGCCATGAAGAGATTTTGGCATTATTAAAACATGTCCGAGACAAACAAAGAGTCGTTACCAATGCAAGTACTTTTTATTGAAGATGACACTGCCTTAGCAAAGGCTTTAATAGAATCCTTACAGCGAGAAGGTTTTACGGTTAATCACTTGGCGCAAGGAAACCTAGCCGTCAGTTCAATTATGACTGATTTACCAGATATTGTGATTCTGGATTTAGGCTTACCCGATATGGATGGCACAGATGTTTTAAAAGCAATCAGAAAACAAAGTGCTGATCTACCTATATTAATTTTAACAGCACGTACATCATTAGAAGACAAAGTAATAGGACTTGATCTAGGTGCCGATGACTATCTAGCCAAGCCCTTTGAAGTAGATGAATTATTAGCCCGGTTACGTGTTTTTGAACGGCGTGCAAGTACGTTAAAACATGCCGATCTGACAATAGGAAAAGTGACTTTAGATAGTGTCAGTCACCAAGTTCATGTGGCGGATAATGTTATCGACTTATCTCGCCGAGAATTTATGGTGTTAAAGGCCTTAATGGAAAATGCTGGCCGTGTGCAAACTAGGGAAAGCCTAGAATCTAAACTCTATAGTTGGGGTGACGAGGTTACAAGTAATACCATTGAAGTACATATACATCACTTACGAAAAAAACTACCTGATCGTTTTATTCAAACACTTCGTGGTATTGGCTATATTGTTAAACTAACATGAAATCAATCCGTACATATTTGTTACTCGCTTTACTCGCCATTATTACCTTAGTGACTTTTGTTTCATTGCTGCACGGCTATCAATCAAGTATTACCAAAGCACAGCAGTTATTTGATGAACGTCTGCGTAACTTGGCAGAAATTATTGCTAATGTTAATCAGGATATACAGCCTCGTACAACAGGCATGCCTGAACATTCATCGACCGTGTTTTTTCAGATTTGGTCAAACGATCTAACGTTACTTGCACATTCTAATAATGTCCCCAATCAGCTGTTATCTGATCTTGATGATATGAAATATAACCATGTGAACTTTAAGGGTTATCGTTGGCGTATTTTCACACTAAAAGATCATCATTTAGACCGATGGATAATTACTGGAGAAAGAGAAGACATCCGCTATGGCCTTGCTGAAAATATTGTGACAGCCTCTATCATACCGATTGTATTAGCTATTCCGGTTGCAGGATTAATCATCTGGTGGGCAATCGGCCTTGGTTTAAAGCCTCTTCGAGGATTATCAGTTCAATTAAATAATAAACAGGCTGATGATTTAAGTCCTATTGCCATAGAAAATTTACCGGTTGAGTTAACGCAGTTGGTGATTACTACCAACGCCTTACTTAAACGTTTAAATGCTGCTTTTGTACGAGAGCAGCAATTTTCAGCTGATGCAGCTCATGAACTTCGAACCCCTATTAGTGCATTAAAAGTTCAACTGCATAACCTACAAAATAACGATCATATTAATGAGCAAGAAATACAACCATTAGCCGATGGTATCGAACGAATAGGCCTGGTGATTGAACAAGTTTTATCGTTGTATCGTCACTCTCCAGATCAAGCAATGCATAAACAATCTGATGTTGATATTGCCATTATTGCTCAGCAGATCATTGCTAGTGACTATGAAAAAATTGCCACCAGACACCAACAAATAAGTCTTGTGAGTGATGATCATTGCCTACTTAAAGGTAATGCCTTTGCTTTAGAAACGTTATTACATAACTTAATTACTAATGCGAGTAAATATACCCCTGAACAAGGTGAGATAGCATTAATGATTGAAAATACAGATACTGGCGTCAGACTGATAATAGAAGATTCTGGTCCAGGGATTAATGAAACAGAATATGACCGTGTATTTAAGCGGTTTTATAGAGTGGATGGCGATCAACATAGTTCGGGCACAACGGGTTGTGGCTTAGGACTAGCTATTGTGCAGCATATTGTAGACCTTCATAGCGCTCAAATTAAATTACAGCGATCCTCTACATTAGGTGGGTTAAAAGTTGTTGTCGACTTCCCACAATCAATGATGGGTTCAACATGATTAAAGTACCTTATTTCAGCTTTGCTCTAATGATGACGATCAGTATTCCGCTGGTAGCTGCACCCATTATTGAAATTGAAATACGCGATCATTTATTTTATCCATCAGAAATTGAAATACCTGCCAATACCAAAGTTAAGCTGATCATCATTAATCAAGATGCTACGGCTGAAGAATTTGAAAGCTATGAACTTAATCGTGAAAAAGTGATACCAGGCAATAGCAAAGGCATTATTTTTATTGGGCCATTACCAGCRGGTGATTATCCCTTTTTTGGAGAGTTTTTCCCAAAAACAGCTCAAGGAAAAGTCATTGTTAAATAGGACATCATTATGCTGATCAATTCCGTCATTATTATTTTACGGGAAGTGCTTGAGGCTGCTCTCATTATCAGCGTGTTACTTGCAGTTAGCCAAAAACTTCAGCTATCTAAACAATGGTTAGTGGCTGCATTAATAGCAGGCTTAATAGGCGCAGCCGTCTATGCTATCAATCTCAAAATGGTGTCAATGGCATTTGAGGGGAGTGGTCAAGAAATTATTAATGCTAACCTTCATTTACTGATATATGGCTTTATTTTTTTCTTGGTGGCAATCCTGAAAGGAAAACCTTACCACCGACTGACATTATTGGCGATGACAAGCTGTGTTGCAGTAGCGAGCATTCGTGAAGGTTCAGAAATAATTATCTATATTCATGGCTTTTTTGCTATTCCTGACTTATTTTTACCCGTTATTATAGGCAGTATTATTGGTATGGGAATTGGTATTAGCGTAGGCGTTTTGTTTTATTATCTGATTGTAAATATGTCATTTAATAATGGCATTCGTTTAGTATTGTTTTTATTGATTTTGATTGCTGGCGGCATGATCATACAAGCGACTCAACTACTTATTCAAGCCGATATTATTAGTAGCCAGCTGCCATTATGGGATAGCTCTTCTATCATTGATGAACGGTCATTATTTGGTCAATTGTTATATGCATTGATCGGCTATGAATCGACACCAACAGCAACACAAGTTTATTGTTATATCACTAGTTTAATTCTGATGACTTTTATCGCTAACAGAACACTTAAACGCTTCAAGCTGAGTCATGCATCATGATTGTTATTCAAAGAATTTTGCTCACTCTGTTTATTTTACCTAGCTTGGCTTTAGCAGACAGCAGTGCCATTGATAAAGTTTATCATCCTTATGTTCAACCATTAGAGCGTGAAATAGAGTGGCGCATGATTGCAGCAGATGATGAACAAGTTCATCGGTTAGGTTTAGGAAAATCATTTTCAGATCGTTTATTTATTGAAGCTTACTTGATAGCAAAAGATGAAAAACACGGTGATTTCAGCTTAACAGCTTATGAATTAGAAGCTAAATGGCAACTGACAGAGCAAGGAGAATATTCTGCAGACTGGGGAATTATTGTTGAACTTGAAAAGCAGAAAAGTATCAACGCATGGGAATTAGCGGCTGGACTGTTAATCGAAAAAGAGTGGGGAAGATGGGTTGGCACGGCCAATTTGTGGGGTATTTATGAGTGGGGAGAAGATCAAGACGATGAAGTCGAGTCAGTGTTGGCACTTCAAGCTCGTTATAGATATTCCCGGTTTATTGAGCCTGCCATTGAATTCTATAGTGGCGAAAACACGCGTGGTCTAGGCCCGGTATTAATGGGTGATATTCGAATGGGTCGCGGCAAAAAACTTCACTGGGAAGTAGGGGCTATTATTGGCTTAGATTCAAAAACACCTGACAATACTTGGCGTTTATTGACTGAATTTGAGTTTTAATCACGATACAATTACGGACGGGCATCCATCCTACTGGCGAGATCTTCCCATAAAGATAATCGTGAGGCATCACCGACMCGCTGACCTTCACCACGAGATTTTGCTAACCACAATCCAGTACCATTAAAGCTGTAGACCGGTATCAAATCTTTTCGTTGATTGGCAGGTTTAATCTCCGTGATCAGATTATCCAGTACCAAAGGAATAGCACGTTTATTTTCAAAATAAGTGAGCACCATATGTGCTTGATTAATCTCTACGGCCTTAACATATGTCAGGCGTAATTTTTCTTCATCAACACCCAAGGCTTTCAGGGTGAAATATTTTGCAATAGAATAATCTTCACAATCACCCGCACCAATAGATAGCATTTCTAACGGGGTAGCCCAATAATCTTCTTGTCCCCATAAGGCTAAGTCATTAATGAAAATAACATTTGCATTAAAAAACTGATTAACCGCCTGTAATTTTTCTAGATCCGAAAGCGGTGCTGATTGTTCGATAAGGACTTGCCAGTTTTCTACTCGTTGTCGTGCAAAACGATTATATTTTTGCTCAATAACCGTAAGAATTTCTTCTGTAATATCAAGCTGTGCAAACAGTGGTAACGACAATCCAAGACAAACAACAATAGAGATGTATCGTAGAAACCTTCTGGTCTGATAAGCACGCATCGCGACTAGGAATATTATCTACTTATTCCATATAGCCCTGAGTTTTTAACAACATTAAAATCAGCATCATCAGACACACCTTCAGCCAATACTTTAATATCAAGTAAGTTTGAAACTTCATGTATGATTTCCAAACAATCTGGCTTACTGGAATTACCCTGAATATCTGTTGTTAAATCTCTTGCTAGACGGATGTAATCAATATTCATATCTTTTAATAAATCAATAGCGATAATGTCAGGAGAATAACGTTTTATCAATGCTGAAGCCCCTATGGACTTCACAAATTTACTAAATAGGGCAAAAGCATTAACATTTTTAGATGCTGCATAAGCGGTCACACTAAAGACTAAAAGCTGTGGACTGACGTTGCTTCTTTCAATTCGAGTTTGTAGCCATGACATAAAGGTGGATGACATAGCTGAGCCCATCGACAAATTCAGTGTGACCGGTGTTGTTCTATGTGCTTGTTCCATAATGATAATAATTTTATTAACGATGCACTTATCAAGCGCTTCGGCCAAACCGAATTCTTGGGCTATGGAGAAGAAAGTAGCTGTCGACAAGTCCGCACCATGCTTGTCCTTGATAATAGTAAAAGCTTCTTCCATTACTTTTTCTGCCTTATCCTCATCATAGCGATAAGCTTGTGTTGTAAACGTAATTTCCGGAGTGTTGTTTTCAATAGCATACGTGATAGCAGCTTTCCAATCTTGCTCATTCATTGATCGAATAATATCTTGCTGAATAAAGTATGCATTGCTACCGATATTTCTTGCCTGCTCATAAGCTTCCAACATGGCCGGCGATAATTTATTAAATTCACTCGTCCTATCAAATTGAACAATACCAATATGAACTAAATCGCTAATGTCATACCGGTCGCCTAATGTGGTAATTTCTTGCTGTAAGGTATCTGCCAACGCTGTAAGTGAGACATTGTTAAGACCAGGACAAAGTAAGGAAAATTCAGCGCCATACAATCGATACGCAGTGACATCAGGATGTGCTTCAAGTAACAAACTAGCAAAGTCGACTAACAGTTCATCGACAACTTTGCTGCCTTTGTCTTTAGCAATCCATGAAAGATCATCAAACTTTATAAAAAATGCATGGTTAGATTTTCCAGAAGTTAATGCCCGTTTAAGATGCGTTTTAAAAGTAGCCTGATTAAATAAATTAGTTAGCGTGTCGTGTTTGAGACTTTCACTCAAGGCCTCCAATTTATTATTAAGACGTGAGATCATACCGCCAATTTTACGTGACATACTATTCATAGAATAGGCGACACTTTTTACTTCAAGTGTCCAAGGCATATCGTGAATAATAGTAAAATTACCCGATGATATTTCATTGGCCTGCACTTCAATCTCTTTTAATGACTGTAACGTAAAACGTAGTACTAAAATTAACAATATCAATGCGCCAACAAAGATAATTAATGCAAATTTTAGGGCTGCTTTTCCTTGCTCATACAATTTAATATAACCATTGCCAGGATTACTGGTCACATATATTGTGCCGGAAATATTCCAACCTGAACTAATTTCAGATACCGCTGTGGCGGCTTCAATTGGCATAAGTGATATTAACCAACTTGGTACACCTTGTATCTTTTGTGAATGCGTTAGCCGTACTAAATCTTCACCATCAACATTTATCAAACGCATTTCTTTAAAATAGCCCTTATCAAAAATGGCATTCATCATTGTTCTTAAAATAGGATCTTGTTCATCAACCATATGAGGGCTTAGGGATAAGCCTAATGAAGTTGCTGTATCTTGGGCATGCACTCTAGACTCAACTTCTAAATAACTTCTAATGTTATTCATGCTCAATACAAAATTGACTGAAAAAACTATCAAAAAAATGAATGTAATCAAGATTAATAATTGTTTTGATAATGACATGTTGATGTTTCCTAGTGTTGTCATCCTATGCTCAAATTGCATCTGATATATTTATTTTTTCTACTGATTTAACGTAGTGAATATAACAATAACGTCTGACTAATCAACAGGCAAGCAATAGTTCCCTATTTTAAAAATATAAAAATACCCTTTATATCGATTTTGCTTATTGTTACGATAGTATTGATTTTTAATTGGACACCGCTTTCTATGTTGACAGCTCTAATACCAATGGTACTGTTAATTGCTTGTGGTACTTTTTGGAAATTTCACGCACCTGCTCATATTTCTGCACAGGCTCACCGCCGAGCTCTCACCGATATTGTGTTTTATCTGTTACTGCCTGCCTTAGTACTAGATATCATATGGCAAGCACCATTAAACTCATCTTCATTACATATTTCTTTTTTGGCCACTGTTGGCGTCATCACAGGCTTAAGCGCTATGTGGATTGTCCTTCGGATAGTAAAAGCCAGTAAAAAACAAACAGGTGCCTTATTACTTGCAGCGGCCTTTCCTAACGCGACCTATCTTGGGTTACCGATATTAGATCAAGTGATAGGTTCCCACACCCGCTCAATAGTGCTGCAATATGATTTATTTGCCTGCACACCTATATTATTATCCTTTGGCATGCTATTAGCTCAATATTATGGGGGCAATAAAACGGCTATACATCCTGTTCGAGAACTTCTTAAAATACCACCACTCTGGGCTGTTACTATTGCAATTAGTCTAAATCTATTGGGCATTCAACAACCCGATATTATTCATTCTATGTTATCTATACTTGCTGCCGGTGTAGTGCCTTTAATGCTGATTGTTTTAGGTATGAGTATTCGTTGGCGTAGTTTACACCTCAAGTTTATGCCTTTGTTGCTGCCTGTTTTAGCTATTTCATTATTATTAGTGCCATACTCTGTGCTAACAATGAGCCCGATGATTGGCTTAGAAGCAGGTCTAACAACGACGGTTGTTTTAGTCTCGGCCATGCCAACAATGATATTTGGCATTGTAATTTGCGAACGCTACCAACTTGATAGCGAGCTCTATGCTGCTGCAATTACTTTAACCACTGTTGCCAGCTTATTATCATTACCATTCTGGCATCAATGGGTATCAAATTGAGTGATCAGACCAACTAGAGCCAACTTGCTCGATCACTACTTTTATCATTGTCATCGCTTCGCAAACTTGAGTTCTATTGCCACGTAAGCTCAGTTCAATAAAAGGCTTATCACCAAGGTGAGGTAAACTAGACAATCGTAGTGCTGGATAATCAACAACAATCTTTTTCATCACCTCAATAAAATCAGACTCACGGCCGTGAGTGATATAAATTATCTGTTCAAATTCGGGTATAAGATTTTTTAAATCTGGATAAAGATTGTCTAACACCCACTCAATCATTGGCCATGACATTTCAGGAAAGCCTGGCATAAAGTGATGATGATCAAATGAAAATCCGGGGACACGATTAATTGAATTTGGAATAATACGGCTTCCCTCTGGCAACTCAGCCATCAAGATCCTGTTAGGGTAAGCATCACCACCATATTGTGCTTCTATTTCAGACACGGCTTCAGAGTGGGGCAGTAAAGGCACTTCGGCTACTTTAGCCACTGACTGTCTGGTACGATCATCTGGCGTAGCGCCAATACCACCAAAACTAAAAACCAGATCGTTACTTGCTAAGCTGAAGGCCAAAAAACGCTGCAATTGCTGTGATTCATCGCCAACAATAATAGTCCAGCTTAACTCTAAACCCCGATTTTTTAACACGGTTTGCAAATAATTAAAATGTTGATCTTGCCGTTTTCCAGACAATAATTCATCACCAATAATCAATGCGCCAATATTCATTATTCGGGTTGATTCCTCATAAAATCAGCAGTTTGAACAAATGAACTCATCAGTTGTTCAGCAAAAATCTGTTCTAAATCCATTTTCTTAAGTGCTTGAGCCATACAATATAACCATTGATCTCGCTCTTCAACACCAATCTTAAAAGGCAAATGTCTAGCACGTAAACGAGGATGTCCGTAGACATCCGTATACAATGGTGGCCCACCTAACCAGCCCGTCAAAAACAGATATAACTTGTCTTCACTAATTTTAATATCTTTAGGATGAAGTGCGCGAATAAGTTGGGTTTGCGGTGTATCACACATAATCTGATAAAAAATCTGGCACAGACGTCTTACTGACTGTTCGCCACCTATACGCTCATACGGGGTTTTCATTTCTGACATTGTAGGACTCAATAATAAATTCACGCTAATTTTACCGCTATTTTCTATGTGAGAAAAGCCACAGCGAAGATTCTGCATGGCGATCATTAGACATGATTGAGCCTTTATGTAATACTAATTTTGATGAAATCTCCACTACTCATTCTGTTCATTATATTTAATTTGCTGGCTATCAATTTAGTCTCAGCGAATCATCAAGTGGATGAAACAAGCTCAAATATCACCAGCCTAGATCTAATAGATGACACATCACCACTAGCTTGCGCTGATGGCACGGCTTGTGATCATTGTTGTCATATTACATCTCACCTAGTCGGCTTTGTTAGCCAAAGTATTCAACTTTCTATTACAGATACTAAAAAAACCTTTTTTTCTTTACCAGAAAATTTCAGGTCACATACTCTCGAACCACCATTCCACCCCCCTCAAGCCTGATCCAAAATCTAATCTAATCCGCTGTGAAACATTCACAGCTAGTTATATTTTGTATCTAGAATTCAGTCAAAGCTCCTGTTTTTTTTGGTCTATCTAAGAATACTAAAAAACATACGCCCTCATTGATTCCAGATAGTAAATCAGGAATAACACATGAAAAACTTAAACTACAAACAGTTCATTCTATCTGTAGTGCTCTTTATTGTTTTCTTATTGAATCCAGCTTATGCCGATAGTGAGTCTGTCTTAAATTTAGCCGTCAGAGCGCCACAATCAATCTCGACATTTATTCAAGCTAGCCTTAATCATCAACCAGAATTATTAGCTGCTGAAGCCAATATTGACTTAGCAAAGGCAAATTTACGAGCATCTCGCCAGCCTATTTATAACCCCAATCTTGAATTTAATTATGAGAAATCAGGACTTACAACTCGTAGTGTTGGTATAAGCCAGACTATAGATTGGGCTAATCAACAAGATCATCGTGAGTCAGTAGCTAACGCTAAGTTAAATCAAGAAATTTCTCATTATCAAGTGATAAAACAAACTTTTATCAGTGGTTTATTAATCAGCTTAGCCAAAAACCAAACTGAGAAACAACTTTTAAAGCTGAGCAGTGAGTCTCTACATTTAATGTTAGAGTTTAAACAAATTGCGGAGCGTCGCTATCTTGCCGGTGACCTCACTAAAGTTGAGCTAAATTTGGCTACTCTTGCCTACAATCAGGCATTGATGGAACAGGCAGCTGCCTATTCTAATTCAATGTCAGCTTATGAAGCGTTGCAATCTATTGCTGATGTACGTCCCTCTGAAATCCCTGTTTTGCCAGAACAATTACCTCAACCAAACCTGCCACAAGATCTTGATTTATTTTTAAATACATTACCCGTTATTAAGGCTGAACTTGCTGAGATTGAGGCTGCTAGACAGCAAGTTTTATTGAGCAAAAGTGAGCAATCATGGGATCCAACTATTGGTGTGACAATTGGAACGGAGGGGAGTGATGATTTGATTGGTCTCAACCTTAATATTCCACTCAATATCCGCAACAACTTTAGTGCAGAAGTTGATATTGCTTATCAAAATATGGTTAGTCGTGAATATCTATCCCAGAAGACCTATCGAAATCTCCGTACCTCGTTGAAAGTGAGTACAGAACGTTATCGTAGTTTATTAACTGTTTGGAATAATTGGCGTGAAAACAACCGTGGCCATGTAGCTGAACAATTGGCTTTAGTTAACCAGCTATGGCAAGCCGGTGACATTAATGCTACTGATTATTTATTACAAATCAAACAAGCTTTGGAGATAAAAATCACCGGCTATAGACTGAGAAACCAGCTTTGGCAAGTTGCTTTTGATTGGATGAAAGTAACGGCAAGTGTCGATCAATGGCTAGATATAAATGTTGCATACAAGGAAAAGGGTTAAACAATGAATATTAAAATAGTAGTTCTTCTGTTATTGCTTAGTTCAACATTCAGCTATATGCCTTTAGTCAAGGCTATAGATGATCATAACAACCATGCTGATGAAGCGATGGCAACAAGTGATGATGATCATCAAGAAGAGGTTATTTATCTCACTAGCGAACAAATGAAAATGGCCGGTATCGTTGTTAAGTCAATACCATTACAAGAAGTAACCTCAACAATTAACGCACTTGGTGAAGTTGATTTTAATCGTTATAAAACTATATCAATTACCCCTAGAATTACAGCTCAGCTGATTCAACGACATGTTGTCTTAGGTGAAAAAGTGCGTAAGGGACAAGTCATTGCAACATTATCTAGTGTAGAAATGGCCAATGCACAAGGCCAAGTATTAGTAACGGATCAAGAATGGAAACGGGTTAAAAAATTAGGCAGAAAGATAGTCTCTGAACGGCGATATATTGAAACCCAAATCAACTGGGAATTAGCCCTCGCCAAAGTAAAAGCATATGGCATGACTCAATCTGAAATTGATAGGCTGATTAAAAGCACAAATTTCTCTCGTGCTAATGGCCGTTTTGATTTAGTTGCCAGCATGGAAGGAACAATATTAAAAGAAGACTACATCGTCGGGCAGCAAATAGAGCAAGGGCAAGAACTTAATCTAATTACAGATGAATCTAGTTTGTGGGTCATTGTTAATGTATCGCCGCTCATCGCTAGCCAAATAAGTGAGGGTAATAGTGCGACAGTGAAATGGAATAATAAAGTTTTCTCAGCAAAAGTGTCACAAATTATTCATAGCCTTGATGAAGTAACACGTACATCACGTATTCGTCTAAGTGTTGAGAATAATAATGATGTATTACATGCCGGTTTATTCGTGAACACCCAAATTGAAACATCTGATCCAAAAAAACCAACAATAGCACTCGTTTTACCAGAGTCAGCAGTGATCCGTAGCGCTGATGGTGATTGGAAAATATTTGTTCAGCAAGGCGAACAAGGAAAATTTAACAGCATAGAAGTGAACGTCTTAGAGACACGTAATGGTGAAGTCATTATTGATGGTTTGAAAAGTGGCCTATCAGTTGTTATTGAAGGTGCTTTTTTTGTTCAATCAGAAATAGCAAAAAACAGCTTTAGCATTCATAACCACTAATCGACCAGAGAGAATATTATTATGTTAAATAAACTGATTGAATTATCAGTGCGTAACCGTCTGTTAATTGTAATAGCCTTAATGGCTTTGTTAATTGGTACTAGCATCGCATTACCTAAGCTTAATCTTGATGCTTTCCCTGATGTATCAAATATACAAGTTACGGTTAACACCATAGCTGAAGGCCTCGCAGCCGAAGAAGTCGAACAGCTCATCACATTCCCAATTGAAGCTGTTATGTATAGTCTGCCAGATGTAGAGGAGGTCCGTTCAATATCAAAAACAGGCCTTTCTATGGTCACAGTAGTCTTTAAAGAAAATACGGACATTTATTTTGCAAGACAGCTTGTATTTGAGCGTTTGCAAGCTGCAAAAGAACAGGTTCCGAATGGGATCGGCACGCCAGAAATGGGCCCCAATATCTCGGGGTTAAGTATGATTTTTCAGTATGTTTTAAAAACAGATGATCCTGAAAAATATGACATTATGACATTAAGAAGCCTCAATGATTGGGTAGTAAAATTATTATTGATGCCGGTTGATGGTGTAACAGAAATTTTGTCCTTTGGTGGAGAAGTACGTCAATATCAAGTTCAAGTCGATCCTCAAAAATTATTATCATACGATATTAGTATTGCTGATATCTCGTCTGCTATACAAAAAAACAATCGTAATGCCGGTGGCTGGTACATGGATCGTGGTGAAGAACAGCTTGTCATACGAGGAGTAGGTTGGCTACGCTCCAATGAAGATGGTCTACACGATATTAGTAATATCCCACTAAAACAAAAAGACGGCACAGTCGTTTATATACGAGATATAGCAACAGTGGCCTACGGATCTGAGATCCGTCAAGGAGCCGTAACTCTGTCACAGCGTGATGCACAAGGTGTTCCGCATGCCTTTGGTGAAGTGATGACAGGGGTGATACTAAAACGAATGGGAGCCAACACTAAATTAACCATTGATAGCATTAAAGCTCGCTTACCTTTAATCCAACAAGCTCTGCCTAATGGTGTCTCTATTGACACTATTTATGATCAGGCCGACTTGATTGAACAAGCAATATCTACCGTCAGTAAGGCACTACTTGAGGCCTTTATATTGATCATTGTGATCTTAATGATTTTTCTAATGAATGTTCGAGCTACTTTATTAGTCTTACTATCTGTACCTATTTCAATAGGCCTAGCGTTAATGACTATGGCATATTGGGATATTTCTGCAAACCTAATGTCTTTAGGTGGGTTAGCTATTGCTATTGGGCTGATGGTAGATGGATCTGTCGTGATGATGGAAAATATCTTTAGCCGTTTAACCCATCATTCTAACGAAAATAATAGTCATGAAAGCATATCCACACTGATTATTGCTGCAGCAAAAGAAGTGGGGCGCCCTGTATTTTTTGCCGTGATGATAATCACCATTGTTTTTGCCCCTTTATTTGCATTAGAAGGTGTTGAAGGTAAGTTATTTCAACCAATGGCAATTTCTATTGTATTAGCCATGTTGGCATCATTATTTGTTGCACTAATGGTCGTACCAGCAATAGCTACTTATTTATTTAGCAAAAAAATTAAACACAAGCATAACTATATTTTTTCACCTATAGAAAAACTGTACCGAATACTGCTTACATTTTCACTCTCTCATAAAATAAGTGTCGTGGTTATTTCTTTAACTTTATTGGTAGGGTCATTGAGCTTAATACCTCTTTTAGGTACAGAGTTTGTGCCAGAGCTAGAAGAGGGAACGATTAATATTCGAATTACCTTAGCCCCCTCATCCAGCTTAAATACGGCAGTTAAAGTCGCAAAAAAAATGGAAAATCTTTTGATGACTTTCCCCGAGGTTGAATATGCAACAAGCCGAGTTGGTCGCGCTGAAATAGGGGGCGATCCTGAGCCCGTATCTAACATTGAAATATATGTTGGCTTAAATCCTGTAACTCAATGGACTAGTGCTGATAACCGCAAGGATTTACAAATATTAATGGAGCAGAAAATGTCGGTTATTCCAGGATTGTTATTTTCTTTTTCACAGCCTATTGCAACGCGTGTCGATGAATTGTTATCGGGTACTAAGGCACAACTTGCCATTAAGTTATTTGGGCCTGACTTGATAGTGTTAGCCCAAAAAGGTCGTGAAATTGAGCAGCTAGTTAAAACAATTAAAGGTAGCACTGGCATAGCCTTAGAACCCATTGAGGGTGAAGCTCAATTAGTTATTCGTCCTGATCGAAATTTACTTGCTCGCTATGGCATCCCCGTCAGCCAAGTAATGAGCTTAGTTGGTGAAGCCATTGGTGGCCAAGTGGCTGGGCAAGTAATTAACGGCAATGAACGATACGATATCTATGTTCGGCTACAACAGCAATATCGTAAAGATGTTCAATCAATCAAAAATTTAATATTAAAATCCAATAGTGGTGCATGGGTTAGATTAGGTGATATTGCTAAAGTTGTCATAGAAACAGGCCCGCCACAAATACGTCGTGATAATGTACAGCGACGTATCGTTATCCAAGCCAATGTAAAAGATCGAGATATGGGAAGTTTTGTAGCTGAAATAAATCAACGCATTCAACGTGAAATTGATTTGCCCGCAGGGTACACAGTGACATATGGTGGCCAATTTGAAAGTCAGCAACGTGCTCAAGCGAAGTTGATGATTGTTGTACCGTTATCTTTGGGGTTAATATTCCTACTGCTCTATTTTATGTTCCAATCTGTCGGGCAAGGATTATTAATTATGCTTAATGTACCACTTGCATTAATTGGTGGCATCGCAGCATTGTATATTTCTGAACAATTCTTATCTGTACCCGGTTCAATAGGATTTATTGCTTTATTTGGTATTGCAGTACTAAATGGCGTCGTTATGGTTAATGCCATTAATCAACGGATTAAAGATGGATTAAGCATTAAACAATCTGTTTTTGAAGGTGCATTATCACGACTACGCCCTGTATTAATGACAGCCTCCATTGCTTCATTAGGGCTGATTCCAATGTTGCTATCAACAGGTATTGGTGCTGAAATCCAACGACCATTAGCGACTGTTGTGGTCGGGGGGTTAATCAGTGCCACACTATTAACGCTGTTTGTTGTTCCAGTCTTATACGAATATTTTTCCAAACAAAAGTACTGATGATAACAACATGCCTACACTATGGTTGCGGTATCAGCATCATACAAGGATAATTGACGGGTTTTATTAATTAATAACGGAGATATTCCATGAGTGAAAAAATGACAATGCGTATCGGTGAATGTTTACTAGCAGGTGGCCCACCATTCACAGCAGCAGAACCTGAAGTAATCATCGGTGAATTAGATGGCCCTTTTGGTACTGCATTTGCTAGCCTTCTTGGTGACCAAGTAAAAGGTCATACTCGTGTTTTATCATTAATGAACACAGATATGATGGTTAAACCTGCGACTATTATGGTCAGTAAAGTGACTGTTAAGGATAATGCTTACACAACTATCTTAATGGGTACAGTTCAAGGCGCGATTTCTAACGGTGTTTTAGATGCTGTTCGTAACGGTACTATCCCGAAAGAGAAAGCAAATGACTTAGGTATCATCGTATCTGTATGGTTAAGCCCAGGTGTCGAAAAAGTTGAAGATTTAGATCACGAAGCATTATTCAATATTCACCGTGAAGCAACACGTAAAGCAATTGAAAAAGCGATGAACAATGAGCCAAGCATTGATTTCTTGTTAGAAAATCAAGATAAACTTGTTCACAAGTATTATCAAAGAGCGCTTGATGCAAAAAAATAACAACTAACGACATAAGTTGTGGTCTTTTGACAAAGACTTTGGATCACAACTTCAAAGTTTTTAGCGGTCTGGCCGATACATTGGCTAGGCCGTTTTTATGTGTGCTCAACACACCTATACTATCTATGTATAATGCAAACCGATGACTACAAGCAATAAAGTTAATATGGAACTCTATTCCATAGACAAATTGATGCATGAAACCCGACAGTTAGCGGCAAAATACCGCGAAACTACAGGTAGTACGCTACCTGTCACCGGGGAGATTGCGCGGTTTGATGTTGCTAAAGCTTTAAGTCTACAACTGATCGACGACCCCACATTAGGTTATGACGCTATGGGCACCGGCGATCGTCAGGATTTACGAGTTCTTATTAAAGGGCGGGTTATTTTTGAAGACAGTCGTTCAAACGTCCGTATTGGTCAAATTAATCCAGATGGCCGCTGGGACAACATCATTATGGTGTTGTTCAATGATGATTATCTACCCGTCGAAATGTATGAAGCGACATCACAAGATATCGAAACAGCAATCAGCCCTAACAGTAAAAGTAAAAAACGCGGTGCCATGTCAGTTGCTCGGTTTAAAATTATCAGTCAGTTAGTGTGGACTAGAGAAGATGGGTTAAGCTCAGAAGTATGGGATAATCGAAGCCACTCATCCTAAGGAGCCGTTGTTATGGACATTGCTGGTTTTATCTTTTGGGGCCTTGTTGCCGTATTTGTCGTTTACATTGTATTAATCTACAACAATCTTGTTACCCTCAAACATAATGTCAGTAAAGCTTGGGCTAATATTGATGTATTGCTTAAACAACGCCATGATGAACTACCAAAATTAGTAGAAACATGTAAACAATATATGCAGTTTGAACAAGAAACGCTTGAAAAAGTAATGCAAGCGCGTTCTGCCGTTGCAGCCGCTCAACAACAAGGTGATATTCCTGCTTTAGGCCAGGCCGAAGGTGCGCTTCGGCTAGGGATTGGCGGACTATTTGCTGTTGCTGAAGCTTATCCAGATCTAAAAGCAGATAAAACATTTCAACACCTACAAGCACGCATCACCGGCTTAGAAAATGCTATCGCTGACCGTCGTGAGTTTTATAACGAAAGTGTGAATAATAATAATGTACGTATTGAACAGTTTCCTGATGTCATTATTGCCGGCATGTTTAACTTTAAAGATCATAGCTTGTTGGAATTCACCGAAGAAGAAAAAACCGATGTTAATATCGGTCAATTATTCAATATATAATCGATGCTACAAGAGATTATTACCTCGCTTAAAGGTAATATAATACAACTCGACCCTATTGAATTCTGGGCCGGATTTATATTTTTTAGCGTCATCAGTGTTTTATCCTTTTACCGTATGTACCGCTGGTATCATCACGCTAGATTGATTGAAAACACTCCTACAGCAAAGATACGCAGCGCAGCTCAAGGCTATGTTGAACTCAATGGTGATGCTCGATTAATGAAAGGGCCAGTTATTATATCGCCACTCTCAGGTAGAAGCTGTGTTTGGTTTCGTTATAAAATTGAAGAAAAAGTACAGGAACATGATAGTAAAGGCCGTTCTGTTAGTCATTGGCGCATTGTTAAACAACAAACCAGTCAAGAATTATTTCTGTTAGAAGATGACACTGGCCGTTGTGTTATTGACCCCGATGATGCTGATGTATTAACAACAGATAAACGCATTTGGCATAAGTTATCCAAACGATATACTGAGGAACTCATTACAGAAAACGAACCACTTTATGCTATTGGGCTGTTTAAAACAGTGGCCAATGTTGAACGACAAAAACTACGTGAACATGTGAGCTATTTATTACGCCACTGGAAAAGTGATCCCAACCAATTATTGCATGATTTTGATGCCGATCGAGATGGAAAATTAAACGCTGAGGAATGGGAAAAAGTCCGTTTAGCAGCTGAACGCCACATCAAATTTGAACAGGGTCAACAAGAAAAAAAGGAACCATTAAACATTCTAAAATTAACTGAAAATAAAGATCAGGCCTTTATCTTATCCACCATCTCTGAGGGTAATTTGATTAAGCGTTATAAATGGCAAGCCATTAAGTCTTTAATCCTGTTTTTTATCACAGGTGGCTTGGCTGTTTGGGCTGTTAACGTTAGAACATTAATGTAAGATGCAAAACCAAATGAAACATGTCTTTAATGAAGGCGGCTTATTGTCGCAACAAGTTGATGGTTATACACCACGGCCACAACAATTGGAGATGGCTAATACCATCCAACAAACTTTAGCTGACGGTAATATTCTTATTGCTGAAGCAGGGACGGGGACAGGTAAAACATTTGCTTATCTAGCACCTGCAATTCTATCCGGCCAAAAAGTGTTTATTTCTACTGGTACAAAAAACTTACAAGACCAACTTTATAATCGTGACTTGCCCACACTGAGAAAAGCACTAGCAGTACCTTTTAAAGCCGCCTTATTAAAAGGACGCAGCAACTACCTGTGTCATTACCGACTTGGCATGGCCCAAGCAGATCCCATGCAAAAGCATCACTACGATACCTTACATTCGTTGACTGTCTGGCTCGGCAGAACCAAGAGTGGTGATTTAAGTGAAAGTAACTTACTGGAAGAAAATTCACCAATATGGTCAAAAGTAACGTCAACCATCGATAACTGTCTTGGTCAAGAATGCCCTAACTTTTCTGACTGTTTTATTGCAGAAGCACGAAAACAGGCACAAGAAGCCGATATTGTTGTGATTAACCATCACTTATTAATGTCAGATATGGCACTAAAAGCATCAGGACAAGGCGAAGTACTACCTAGCGCAGATGCTTATATTATTGATGAAGCACATCAACTACCTGATATTGCCAGTCAGTTCATTGGTAACCGCATTAGCAGCCACCAAATTCAAGAATTATGTCGTGATAGCATCCGTGAAATTGAACAAGATGCAGTTGATATGGGCAGTGTTCGTGACTATGCTGAAAAAGTAGAATCATCGCTGCATTCATTACGTCGTAGTCTAGGTGATTCCGAACAACGCACCCCATGGTTAAATATAGTTGGCAAGCTGGGCGTCAAAATAAAACTCAGTCAACTCACAGAATGTTTGGATAACTTAGCCGAGCAACTAGAACTTGCTGCAGAGCGTAGTAAAGGCCTAGAACAATGTTATGAACGTTGTAATAGCCTGATCGATACCCTCGCTTTTTTCAGTCAAGAACAAGCAGATGACAGTATGATCTTATGGGCAGATATTCGTTCATCAGGTCTAATACTGCATGCAACGCCTTATGAAGTCAGTGATTATTTTCAACAATGGATGGAAGAAAAGCCAGCGGCCTGGGTATTTACTTCAGCCACATTAACCGTGGCAGGAAAATTTAAAAACTTCAGTAATCAACTGGGGATCAGTGATGCAGAGACCGTTGTTTGGCCCAGTCCCTTTGACTATAAAACGCAAAGTTTATTGTATATGCCCTCCATTCCCGTCGAGCCTAACAATGAGCAATATTTATCTCATATTATTGATATCAGCAAGCAAATAATTGAATACAGTCAAGGTAGAACTTTTTTACTATTTACTAGCTATCGTGCATTAAATACCGTGGCAGATGCATTAAAAGAACAGTCAGATTATCCTTTGATGGTGCAAGGCTCTGCCACAAAATCGAGTCTATTAGATGAGTTTCGCGATCATGGTAATGCCGTATTACTTGGCACCAACAGTTTTTGGGAAGGCGTAGATGTAAGAGGCGAAGCATTATCATGTGTACTCATCGACAAAATTCCTTTTGCATCACCTGGTGATCCTGTATTACAAGCCAGAATTGACGTATTGAGAGAAAGAGGGGGCAACCCTTTTTCATCCATCCAGATCCCAGCAGCAGTAATTCAGCTTAAACAAGGCATCGGCCGACTAATAAGAGATACTAAAGACTACGGTGTATTAGTGCTCTGTGATCCAAGGTTTTTATCAAAACCTTATGGCAAAGTATTTTTACGAAGCTTACCCGCGATGCCGATCACACAAGAGATAAGTGATGTTAAAACATTTTTTGCTGATCGAGCCTAAAGGCTGTCAAGATAAGCAAAGCCCGTCATAAACGCTTGCTCTTGAAACTGTTTCAAACCCGTTTCTTTGAAACTCATCGTGACCGGACTCTTTTTCAAAATTTCTTTGACACGAGAGGAGGGCAGCAATGTCACATTGAGCTCTTGTGCCAACTGTATGGCTGATTCTAGTTTAAATCCAGCAAAACCACCGGCAAACTTACCTTTTGTCATACGTTCACGAATAACCACATGCTCAATTTGATAGTCATTCATCAACTGAATAAAATCAAACTGAAATTTCTTAAGGTACTCACCATCATGAGCATCAATAATAGATAGCTTTTTAACTCGACATTCGTGCAAGTTATATAAACCATCCGTTAAAGATATCAAACAAATAACGGCATCATTACCTTTTAATTCCACACCACAGACTTTCATTGTCAAACTCACCTAATCTTTAAAGTTACGATATAGTACTAGCTTATGCTGCTAATTTGGAAAGATTAAATATGATAACCCTTTATGGTAGTGCTCAATCACGTTCATTTAAGGCTTTATGGGCATTAGAAGAAGCGGGTATTCCCTATGAATACAAACAAGTCAACATTGGCAAAACCGATGAAAATGGTACTCAAACAGAACAATATAAGCGACTCAATATTCAAGGTAAAGTACCCACATTAGTTGATGATGATTTCGTTCTTACCGAAAGTGCCGCCATCCTTAATTACATTGCTAATACATCTGAAAATAAAACATTAATTCCTCATGATAACAATATATTACAAGCACAATATGATCAGATTTGTTACTTCGTATTATCAGAGCTAGAACAACCGTTATGGACCTTTGTTAAACACATGTTTGTACTACCAAAAGAGTTACGGATAAAACGCACTGAAATTAAAAAAATAACGGCTTGGGAGTTTGCAAAACAACTTGAAACACTCAGTCACCTACTAAATAACAGACAATTTGCTGTCAATAATCATTTTACAATGGCAGATATCATGATTAGTTTTACATTACGATGGGCAAAAAGCATCAAATTCGAAATCCCAGAAGATTTGATGCGTTACAGTGACAGAATGTATCAACGTCCGGCATGCCAACGTGCACTGAAAAAAGCCTAAGATGTTTAAAATTATCTCCTAACAGGCTCATTTCATGCTGGACAAGACATATTATTGCACAACTAATTACAATGGAGTATTGTTGCAAGCAGCAACCGAATTGCTCCGGCTTTCGTAGAACATCTAAAAAGTGAAGATGTTTTATGTGCCTAGCGACAGAGATATGTCGATGAAAAATCCTAGTGATTGAGAGAGCTATTCATATAGATCGGTATGGTGAAATTCCTAGTTGGTACAAATATGACACCATTTTGAATAGTGCGGGAATCACAGATCTTGATTTTCGCTAGAATAGCAATTCGGTTACCCATCGCATAATTATGGAGGATAATATGATGGCACAGAAAACCGATAAAACTAACAAAGGTTATTCACTCAGTGCATTACAAGATATCCCCGATCTTCGTGACTGGTCTTTTGAACCGACACTAAAAACTTTAAAAAATTCTATACGTCATCCTTTAAAACTGGAAATTCTCGATCAAAAAGGAGAAGCATCCTGTACAGGATTTTCTCTAGCAGCTATTGTCAATTTATTGAACACTCAGCGCGGTAACAAAACACGAGTCAGCCCGCGCATGTTATACGAAATGGCAAAACGCCATGATGAATGGTCTGGTGAGGGTTATGGAGGATCAAGTTGCCGTGGCGCCATTAAAGGCTGGTATAACATGGGTGTTTGTCATGATAGCAAATGGAAATATGTAGAGGGAATGTCCGGTTTTCTTACCGTGGATAGAGCCAAGGATGCACGAAAGAATACCATTGGTGCTTACTATAGGGTACAACCGAGAATTTCAGATTTTCACTCAGCCCTGAATGAGGCTGGCGCTATCTATTGTTCAGCCAATACCCACAATGGATGGCAAAGACCCCATAAAACCACTCACATCATCCCTTTTGAAAAAGAACCTCAAGGTGGTCATGCATTTGCTATTGTAGGTTATAACAGTAAGGGGTTTTGGATACAAAACTCTTGGAGTGAAAGTTGGGGAAAGAAAGGCCTAGCTATTTGGTTGTATGAAGATTGGCATAAAAACCTGATGGATGCCTGGGTGTTTAATCTGGCGTTGTCGACACCCCAAATATGGCACTTACCTGTCATTGGCGAGAAAAATCGTAGTGGTGTTGCTAAAAAAACGACCCCACCTCGAAGTGAGATAGCAGGGCATTTTGTCCATGTTGATGACGGCCAATTTAGAACAAGTGGTCGCTATTGGAGTAACGCAGACGATGTCCGGACTACCGCAAAAAATCTGGCGGAGAGTAAAGGCAAATATAAACATCTTTTGCTCTATGCCCATGGAGGATTAAATTCACCCAAGGATTCGGCCAAAAGAATTGCGGCAATGAAGGAAACCTTTAAGAAAAACGGTATCTATCCCTACCACTTTATGTACGACACTGGCATTGCAGAAGAGCTGAAAGATGTCATTTTCCGGCGCAAGAAGAAGGCTGAAAACAGAGTCGGAGGCTTTAGTGATTGGACCGACAGATTACTGGAATGGACAACAAGAATACCAGGCAGGGCATTGTGGCGAGAAATGAAAGCTGGTGCGGCATCGCCATTTTTACTTGAAAGCGCAGGCACACAGTCCCTGAAAATATTCCTGGATGAATTATCTAAAAAGGAAGGAACTAATTTAAAGATTCATATTGCAGGCCATAGTACAGGTGCCGTCCTAATGGCTCACCTGCTGAACGCTTTGGAAGAGCTTGCCCCCGAGCTACGAGTCAGCAGCTGCTCATTGTTGGCTCCCGCCTGCACTATTGATTTATTTCGCAGTCATTATTATCCCTATCTTATGACTGGTGAGAATGATTTTGGTGTTGATAACATGCAAATTTTTAATCTCAATGAAAAATTAGAAAAAAATGATAATGTTGCTGCAATCTATCGAAAATCTTTGCTGTATCTTGTTTCTAAAGCCTTTGAAGAGAACATACCAGCACAAATTCTTGGTATGAAAAAGTATTCCGACATGCTTCTTGAGGATAATGACTTTCCTGAAAAGCTCAGGATTAACTACAGCGATGGCAAAGTAGGCAATTTAACAGCCAGTACAAGTCATGGAGGGTTCGACAACGATGTTGCGACCATGAATACCCTACTTAAAAGCATTTTAGATGCTCCACCAACAACACCTTTCACGCAGGAAACGCTTAATTATTAGAGGAACCGTAAGGGGAATAGGGAGAAAAGTTATGTGGTCGAAGCCCGGAGGAGGTTCCCTTCCAGGCTCTCACAGACCCGCACACAACCTCTTGACTAAGAACGTGCTTCAGAGTTACATCCCGTTGCATTTTGTGGACATACTCAATTAACTATATTGTAAATATATCATGAGTTTTTAAAGTGTTTTTTAATTAACTTAGTTCTATTACATCCAGAAGATCTCCAGCGGTAAATTTATCTCCTGCAGGAGAATACAAATAATCATTATTAAATGACCAGTTCAAAAAAATCATTTCTAAGTAAAGATAGGGCAATAAAACCGCCAATCATCATAAGACATTCAATAATAGCTTTAGGTTGTGCATTGCCATTATTTCATAACGATTAATGGTTGGAATTGAAATCTTGAAATATTTCAGCGCTAAAAATAACTTTTACAATTTTATTTTTACCGTAGTTAGATGGCAAAGAACTAATTACTTTTAAATTCTGAATACTTTCATTTAATAAAACTAGATCCTTTTTCCTGAATACCTAAGTCAAGAGTGTGCGCTTACCATGAACACATTCTATTTAACATAATATATATTATGCGAACCTAATTAAATAACAAAATGAGGCCGAATATCGAATATGTATAATAGATATTTAAATCTAACGGCACTCTCTTTCTGTTTATCTTTGTACTTTTCAAATATTGAAGCTATCTTCATGCGTGCCTAAACGAAGATGGAAGATGGATAATCGAGCTTCTAAACTCGCTTTCTTTCGTATTTACACTCAGCTAGGCAAACTAACATGGTGAGAATGACGAGAAGCATTGATAAAATAGTACCCATGAATAAATGCTCCACAAGGCATATTAATCTATAATAGCTGCTCCATTGCTTCTCAAATCTATTCTATGACGACTACCAACCAAATAGAGCCTGAAGATATCATTATTTGTGATTGTAGCGGCACAACTAAGGCTAAAATACTTCAGCTAATAGATAATGGTGCAGATGATATAGATAAAATATCTAGAGCTACTGGCGCTGTTTCAGGTTGTGGATCGTGTGATATTTTAGTCGCAGATCTTCTGAATGAATATGGCAAATAATTACTTAACTTTAGCTATAGGCTTGTCATAGGGTTTAACTATTTTGTACGAATCTAATAAAGGATAAACCTCTATTAAATTATCATGGAATATTGCTATTTTCTTTTCTGTTGCATCAACAATAATTCCAGCTGAGATGATTTTTTCATCCAAGTAAGAAATATCAATCAGATAGCTACATTTTGATTGGTAACTACCTTTCTCATCAATACTGCATCCATATTTTTGTTGTTCGCTGATTTGTTTTTCGGCATCTGTTTTTCCTTTTTGATACGGAGAAACAGTTATTACCGCGGGTATTAATATGATAAATAGAGGTAGTAATATAATGTTTTTAATTAACTGATCTGCTATTTTAGCTAACATCTTCAAATGCCACTGAGTGAACCAAAGTACACGATCCCCCTGATTGTCTTGTGTGATCTCATCTACAACTACTGATTCATCTTCTTTTTTGAGCTTTATGGCAATTGTTAATGCCATTAACATAACTAAAAACAAAGCTATTGCAACAATAAAAAAATAGAACCATCGCTCTAAAATATATCCAAGTAATATTACTGCTAAATACCAACTCTCAACTAACATTTCTGAAATCGGCTTACTTATTAAATTTGTATCTAAACCAAAAGCATGAACATAACCCAGATGGTAGATATATCCTGCAAGTAACATTAATGAAGTAAATACGCCTAATGTCAGACTTACGATTTGTAGTATTTTTAGAAGTTTATTCAATTGACTAACCTTCCTTAGCTAGTGTTCGATGGATATTACAGTGCTTGTGATTGTTGAAGCAACGCATAGATACGTTCAGCAAATAGCTTATAACCATCTGCATTAGGATGGATCTGATCTGCCTTTAATTTAGGGCTGCGTTCCAATTTTGGCATAATTTCTAGTTCAGCTGGGATATGATGAAATTGTGCTAAATTTTTGTATAATTCAGGCACTGATAAGGTGAAATTAAAGTTAGGGACACCAATCAAAACAACTTGTGCCCCTTTGCTCTGTATTAATTTGATCATTTCATCCAAATTGTTTTTAATCTGCTGCTGGCCTATTTTACGGATCAAGTCATTGCCTCCGTGACATAAAATCACCAGATCTGGTTTTACTTGATCTAATACAGCTGGGAGACGTGCTAGTCCTTGTTGGGTGATCTCTCCAGGCACACCGGCATTGACTACTTTAAAGCCAGTTAAATCAGACAAAACAGCTGGGTAACTTTGTGTCGCTGGATCAGCACCTGTACCATAAGTGAGGCTATCACCAAAGGCTAGGATCACTGCATTTTTATCTAATGTTGATAATGTCGGTTGTGAATCACCAGTGCAGCTGACAAGAAAAAATACGATTAATAAAACATGTGCAATATTAAAAGTGTGTTTTTGTTTCATGCCCAAGCCCTATAGTGTGGTGGGAAATAACCTGTGAAAATTTGCAGTGGTTGCTTGTGCAATATTTTCTACTGTATCACCTCGTAGCTCTGCCAAAAACTCTGCTACATGTTTCACAAAGGCAGGTTTATTGGTTTTACCTCGAAAGGGTACCGGGGCTAGATAAGGTGCATCAGTTTCTATCAAGATCCGATCTAACGGCAATTTTTTAGCCACATCTTGTAGTTCTACTGCATTTTTAAAAGTAACAATGCCAGATAAAGAAACATAGAAACCAATATCAAGCGCTCGCTTTGCTGTGTCCCAATTTTCAGTAAAGCAGTGAATGATGCCACCTGCCTGCTGTGCATTTTCATTTTCTAAAATATCCATCGTGTCATCTCGTGCTTCACGCGTGTGGATAATCAATGGTTTTTTAAGTTGTTTTGCTGCATCAATATGCACACGAAATCGATCTCGTTGCCACTCTAAATTACCTTCACTACGGAAATAATCTAGCCCTGTTTCACCGATGGCAATAATTTGCTTATGTGCGCCCTGTTCAACCAGTTGTTCAACTGTAAAATTTTCTTGTTTATCGACGTTAGGATGAATACCTAAACTGGCTGTTAGCTGAGGATATTGTTCAGCTAATAAAAGCACTTCTTTCGCACTTTGTTTATCGATTGAGATACACAAAATATGGTCGATTTTGTTTTCTTTTGCTTGTGCAAGAATAGCGGCAATACCACCTTCTTCCTCAGCAAGCATATTCAAATGGCAGTGGGAATCTATAAACATTCTGAGGGAGCAGTTACATTGTGTGGGTTGTTTTGACTGACTTCAATCGGTCTACGAGGAAATTTTCAATTTTTCCTCTGACTATGGCACCAGAACCATCAATATCACTAAAATGTACACCGATTCCGGCAGCTTGGTTGCCTTGAGCACCTTTGGGAGTTATCCAAGCAATAGTACCCGCAATAGGTATTTTCTCTGGCTCATCCATTAATGCCAATAAAATAAAAACTTCATCGCCCAAACTATAAGTTTTATTGGTGGGTATAAATAACCCACCATGTTTTAAAAAAGGCATAAACGCATGGTAAAGCATATTTTGATCAGCAATTTTTAGTGACAAAATACCTTTCCGAGGATTCATAGCCATAGTTGTATACTCATTCTTTGTTTTATCTTTACGTATTGGCTCTATTATCAAGCTGCATAACTGAAACCATAAAATCTTCTATTAACAATATCTTGTTAATGTTATGTTGAGACGATATTAACTTTAATGTACCAATGATGCAATCAGATATTGCCCAATATTTGCTATCTACATCACCTTTATTACTCAATTGACTGACAATCATATTTTTAACAAGAAGTTGCAACTGGTTCATGACTTCGGTTAGATCGTACTGCTGCCAACTAGCTGCTAATGTTACAGGATTCACATCACCCAGTAACAGTTGTTGAAAATCTTGTTCAATTTGCTGATATTGCTCACTACCCTGCTCGTTTAATAGGGTTGCGGCAGCTAATGGCGCACCTTTAGCCAATTGTAATAATTTGTCCAAATCCTTATCTGCAATATTTTGTGTATTTGCCTTTATCCATTGCTTAGCTTGTTCATTATCTGGTGTAGCCATATGGAAGCTTTGGCAGCGGCTCTTAATGGTAATGGGCAAGCTTTCAGGCTTTGCCGTAATCAAGATCAATACAGTATTTTGCTGTGGCTCTTCCAACAATTTAAGCAAGCTATTACTCGCACTAGTGGTCATGCTGTCTGCAGGTGAAATAGTGACTGTTTTCCACGCTGATACATTGGCGGTCAGTTGTTGTTTGTCTTTCAATGCCCGAATTTGCTCAATCTTAATTTGTTTGCCTGCTTGCTCGGGCGTTATGTCTATATGGTCAGGGTGACTACCTGCTGATAATAACTGGCAACTATGGCATGTACCACAGGCATCGCCATTATCTTTGGTAGATTGGCATAAAACGCTGGCGACTAAATACTCAACAAACTCAGCCTTTCCTAGGCCTTTTACACCTGATAATAAAATAGCATGAGGCAAACGTTGCTGCTGTTTTTGTTCAATAAATTGTTGCCACAAAGGTCTCTGCCAAATGTACATATTGCTCATGCCAGCATTGTCGCTAGTATAGACTTTAATTGTAGTTGAATTTGTTCTATAGATTGATTGGAATCAATGACTTTAAGTCGATTGGGTTCAGACTGTGCACGTTGCAAATAACATTCTCTGATCCGCTGAAAGAAAGCTGTTTTTTCTTGCTCGAACCGATCATTGTCACCTTGGCGAGCGTTAACACGCTGCTGCCCTACTTCAACGGGTAGATCAAAAAGGAAGGTTAAATCAGTTTGTAAGCCATTTAAAGTCCAGTTTGCAATCTGTTCAATCCTGCTTGAGTCTATGCCTCGTCCTCCACCTTGATAAGCAAAAGTTGCATCTACAAAACGGTCACATAATACCCAGTCACCGCGCTCTAGGGCTGGCCGGATAACTTGATTCACATGTTCAGCCCGTGCAGCAAACATCAGTAATAATTCTGCATTATCACTCATGCCTTCTTCTCTAGGCGTGAGTAAAAGTGTGCGGATTTGTTCTCCTAATTCTGTGCCACCAGGTTCTCGGGTAACAACAACATTAATACCCTGCTGTTGCAAATATTGTTGAATAAAAGCAAGCTGGGTTGATTTCCCTGCGCCTTCAATGCCTTCGATACTAATAAATTTGCTGTTCATTATTTATTTCTTCAACTGATATTTTCTAACAGCATTGTTATGCTCAACTAATGTGTTGGAGAACTTATGTCGGCCCTCTTGGCCCGTTGCAACAAAGTATAGACTTTTACCCTGTGCAGGATGTAACGCAGCAGCAATGGCTTCTTTACTAGGTAATGCAATAGGCGTTGGAGGCAGGCCATATCTTGTGTAAGTATTATAAGGCGTGTCAGCCTTTAAATCTTTACGACGTATATTGCCATTATATTGCTCGCCCATACCATAAATAACGGTAGGATCAGTTTGCAAGCGCATCCCTTTTTGCAAGCGGCGGATGAACACCCCTGCAATTTCAGCACGTTCTTCTGCTATGCCTGTTTCTTTTTCGATAATAGATGCCATGATCAAGGCTTCATAGGCCGTTTTATACGGTAAATTTTCTGCCTTAGTTTGCCATGCCTGTTCAAGGTTATCGACCATCATTTGAAAGGCTCTATTTAACATGTCTTTATCAGTAGTACCGGCAGAAAAATGATATGTTTCAGGGGCGAACTCGCCCTCTCCATGATGTTGTGCTTGGCCAAGAGCCGCCATAACTTCCGTTAAGTTGGTGTCAGTCAATGTATGAGAAAACCGTTCATCAACAACAACTGCATCAATCAATTGTTGGGCAGTCATTCCTTCAATAATGGTAAAAGAGTATTGGATCACTTGACCTTGAATAAACTGCTCTAACAGTTGAGGTAAAGTTGTATCCGGCTCAATAAGATATTCACCGGCTTTAATAAGATGGGCTTTTTCTTGTAAGCGGCCGTAATAATATAAATAAAATGCGGGTAATTCAGATAAGCCAGCATGATGGATATCCTGACTTATTTTTTGTAAGTTACTACCTGGTTGAACAGTATAAACGTAGCCTTCATCATCAAGAAGCAACGGTGTCGTTTCAAAACGCTGATATTCATAAGCAATCACAACAATTGAAATAACGACTAATAAGCTTAAAGCTAATATTAATTTTATAAGCAAACGCATCATATTATTTACTCGTCTGCTGTAATGCTTGTTGTAAGCGTTGAGTGATAGGGCCAACAGCATAAGTTGTATCTGTATCAATAATATTAGCGACGGGCATGATCCCCATCACACTATTACAAATAAATACTTCATCGGCATCAATCAGTTGTTGCGTGCTTATCAAACATTGTTTAACAGCAAGTTCGTTTTCACTAGCAAGCCGGATAATTTGGCCACGCATAATACCGGCCACACCTGATTTATTTAGAATAGGTGTGAGCAGTTGATTAGCACTTACCATGAATAGGTTACTCATTGTGCCTTCAACAACATTATTATCTTGATCAAACATTAAACCTTCCGTGATATCCGTATCATGCCACTCATTACGCGCTAATACTTGATCGAGTCTGTTTAGATGTTTAATACCGGCTAAAGCAGTGTTTTCAGACAGTTTGTGCTGACAAAACCTGACACGTATTCCTGTTTTTCTGTCGCTAGCAGAATATTCGGGAGATAAATGTGTTGAAATAATGCGGGTTGGTACACCATCGCTATTAGCTAAATAACCTCGGCCGCCWCTTCCCCGGGTAATAATGATTTTGATCACTGCATCAGTATTATTCAAGCTGTGAAAGACAGTGTTCAATTCGTCCTGCAATTGTTTCATTTGTTGAAAAGGAATAGATAGCTTTTCACAACCCAATACAAGACGATTTAAATGGGCATCGAGAAATTCAGCGATACCTTTTCGAACAGCGATAGTTTCAAACAGACCGTCGCCATATTGCAGGCCACGGTCTGTAATATTGATTCTATTTTCGGCTACTCCGTTAACTAGAATCATATTAATATCAACTTATTAAGATAATTTCTTAAGGATAATTGTACCGTTAGTGCCACCAAAGCCAAATGAATTGGACATAGCAACATCAATCTTCATTTGCCGTGCAGTATGAGGCACATAATCCAAATCACAAGCAGGATCAGGATTATCTAAATTGATAGTCGGTGGTGCTACCTGATCGCGTATCGCAAGCGCACTAAAGATGGCTTCAACACCGCCTGCAGCACCCAATAAATGTCCAATCATTGATTTAGTTGAGCTGATGGCTACTTTTTCTGCTGCAGAACCTAATGCTGATTTCACCGCTTGGGTTTCAGCTGCATCACCAGCAGGTGTTGATGTACCATGAGCATTAATATAGTCAATTTGATCGACTGACAAGTTAGCATCAGCCATGGCACTCTTCATGCAACGAGCAGCACCGTCGCCGCCAACCGATGGCGAGGTCATATGGTAGGCATCTGAACTCATGCCTGAACCGACAAGCTCAGCATAAATTGTGGCGCCACGCTTAACCGCATGCTCATATTCTTCTAATACAATAACCCCAGCACCGTCACCTAATACAAAACCGTCCCTGTCAACGTCCCACGGACGACTTGCAGCTTCAGGATCATCATTACGTGTTGATAAAGCACGTGCAGCAGCAAAACCGCCTAAACCTGTTTTTGATGTAGACATCTCCGCCCCACCGGCCACCATCACATCGGCATCACCATATTGGATCATACGACCTGCTGATGCAATGTTATGTGTAGCACTTGAACAAGCCGTGGCAATAGCAATGTTAGGTCCTTTCAAACCATACATAATAGATAAATTACCTGCGATCATATTAATGATATTGCTAGGTACAAAGAAAGGTGAAATTTTTCTTGGCCCCCTCTTTAAATACGCATCATAACCTGCTTCAATACCGGGTAAACCACCAATGCCGGCACCAATAGCAACCCCTATTCTTTGGGCATTTTCATCCGTAATTTCGATACCAGAATCTTCGATAGCCTCTTTACCTGCTGCAAGACCGTAATGAATAAAAGTATCCATTTTTTTTGCATCTTTGCGAGAAATAATAGTGGTGATATCAAAGTTTTTAATACTACCGCCAAAGCGAACCGAAAAGTCAGACACATCAAATACAGTAAGTGGAGCAATACCACTCTTACCAGCAAGAATATTTTCCCAGCTTTCTTTGACTGACAGGCCAACAGGTGTAATAGCACCAAGGCCAGTGATCACAACTCGTCGTTTAGACATAAGGGTATCTCCTTCGAATTGAGTAGCTTTAAATACAACATAGCCGCCTAGTGTGCGCTAACACATCTAGGCGGCTATGCTTAGTAATTAGTAATATTAAGACTGAACAGAATTAATATAGTTAACGGCTTCTTTAACGGTAGTGATTTTCTCAGCGTCTTCATCTGGGATTTCACATTCAAATGCTTCTTCTAATGCCATAACTAACTCAACAGTATCAAGAGAATCAGCACCTAAATCATCAATAAATGAAGCTTCAGTAGTCACTTCATCTGCATTTACACCCAATTGTTCTACAACAATGTCTTTTACTCGGGCTTCGATATCACTCATAACGTATGTTTCCTTTGGTGGTTAAATACACAAAACGTGCTGGCATTTTATATTGCGAACACATTATAGACAAGTAAAACGAGCTAAACTTGCTGTGCTATCAGTTCATAACATCTAATTTTAATAAAAATTAGACAGTTAATTCATATACATACCGCCATTCACATTCAGGTTTTCACCTGTAATGTAAGCAGCAGATTGACTAGCTAAAAAGCTAACTGCGGCAGCTATTTCTTCGGGTTCACCCAGTCGTTTAATTGGAACTTGTTGCAACAATGTCGTTTTATGTTCATCTGATAATGAGCTTGTCATATCAGTATCAATAAAACCAGGTGCAACCGTATTCACAGTAATACCACGGGCTCCCACTTCTCGGGCTAATGATTTACTAAAACCAATGACCCCAGCCTTTGCAGCAGCATAGTTAGTTTGGCCGGCATTACCCATGATACCGACAACAGAAGTAATGGTAATAATTCGACCCCAACGTGCTTTAGTCATCGCACGTAGGCAACGTTTCGTCACGGTGAAAATAGGCGTTAAGTTTGTGTCAATGATGTCATTCCACTCATCATCTTTCATGCGTATTAATAAATTATCACGCGTAATACCTGCATTATTAACCAGAATAGTCGGCGCACCATATTTTGACTCAGTGTCAGCAACAACCGCTTCAATAGAGTCCGCATCTGTCACATTTAACACCATACCAACACCGGTGATCCCGGCTTCTTTCAAAAAAGTAGTGATAGTTTCAGAGCCTGACACAGATGTTGCCGTGCCAACAACAGTAGCACCTTGCTGACCGAGACTTAATGCAATAGCACGACCAATACCACGGGTTGCCCCTGTTACTAATGCAATCTTACCTTCTAAATTCATGAAGTTTCTCCTAATGCTTGTACCGCTTTATCTAATGATGCTTGATCCAAAACAGGATAAGCCTTCACCGATCTATCTATTCGTTTAGTCAATCCAGCTAATACTTTGCCAGGACCACATTCCACAATATTATCAACACCTTGCTCAGCTAAATATTGTATCGTTTCAACCCAACGCACTGGATGATGTAATTGTTGGGCTAATAAGTCTTTAATTTCATCAATATCATCACTGCTCGTCACACTGACATTATGAATGACCGGTGTTTGAGGAATTTGAATATCAATATCTTTCAATACGGCCGCTAAATTTTCTGCTGCGGGTTTCATCAGAGCACAATGAGATGGCACGCTAACAGGCAATAGTAACGCGCGTTTAGCACCTTGTTCTGTCGCTAAAGTGATCGCTTGTTTTACCGCTTCTGTTGATCCAGCAATGACAACTTGACCCGGCGAGTTAAAGTTCACTGCTTCAACCACACCTAACGATGTAGCTTCTAAACATACCGATTTCACTATATCATCGTCCAAGCCTAAAATAGCTGCCATCGCACCTTCACCAGCGGGAACCGCTTGTTGCATAAATTGGCCACGTTGAGCAACCAGCTTTATAGCATCAGCAAAGTCTAGCGAGCCAGATGCAACCAGTGCAGTATATTCACCTAAACTATGACCCACAAAATAGTCAGGTTTAATATCCGTTGTTTGCTGCCAACATCGCCAAACAGCTATTCCTGCCACCAACATGGCTGGCTGAGTTTTATCCGTCTGGTTAAGCTGTTCCACTGGACCATTGGAGACTAGCTGCCAAAGGTCATAGCCCAATACAGCTGAAGCTTGTGAAAAAGTTTCTTCTACTTGTGGGAATGTTGTTGCCAACTCTGACAACATACCTACCGATTGAGAACCCTGACCGGGAAAGGCGAAGGCTAAACTCATATATTAAACCTCTAAAATAGATCTTTGATTCTATGGATAATCTAAAGTGTTGATTAAAATTTTAGCAGGGCTGAACCCCACGTAAAACCACCACCGAAGGCTTCTAGCAACAGTATTTCACCACGTTGAATTCGACCGTCACGCACGGCAGTATCAAGTGCAAGCGGAATGGATGCAGCAGAAGTATTACCATGCTCAGCCACAGTCACAACGACACGATCCATCGCCATGTCTAATTTTCTAGCTGTTGCTTGAATAATTCGAATGTTAGCTTGGTGTGGAATCAACCAATCAATATCCTTTTTTTGCAAATTATTCGCTGCCAAAGTCTCGTCAACAATAGCGCTTAAAGTCCGTACCGCCACCTTAAACACTTCATTACCTTGCATTTCAATATAAGCAGGTGTCTCACTTTCAATCGATCCTGGTCCTGAAGGTACACTCAGTAGTTCATTATATTTACCATCACAGTGAATATGTGTTGATAACAGGCCAGGTTCATCAGAAGCTTGTAAAACAACCGCACCTGCCCCATCGCCAAATAACACACAGGTGTTTCTATCGGTCCAATCTACAATGCGAGAAAAAGTCTCCGCACCAATAATTAACACATTTTTTGCACTGCCAGATTTAATGAATTTATCTGCAACGGTTAATGCGTAAATAAAACCGGTGCAAACCGCTTGAATATCAAATGCTGGACAGCCATTCGTAATATTAAGTTTTTGCTGAACTAACGAGGCTGTACTAGGAAAGATACGTGTGGGTGTTGATGTTGCAACAATAATTAAATCAATATCATCGTTGGTAATACCCGCCGCTTCAATGGCTTTTTCAGCAGCATAAAAAGCTAAGTCTGTTGTTGTTTCATCATCAGCAACAATATGACGTTTTTTTATACCGGTACGTTCTTGGATCCATTGGTCAGTAGTATCCACCATTTGTTCAAGATCATGGTTTGTTAATATTTTTTCAGGTTGGTAACTTCCTGTTCCCGATATTCTGGAATAGATCACGCTATATCCCCTTCTAATAATGTTTCCAAGTGCTTACTAATATTGTTAGGAACATCATGTTCTGCTTCAATGATCGCCGTTTTAATGGCATTGGCAAAGCCAATAGCATCGGTACCACCATGACTCTTAATAACAATCCCTTGTAGACCAATTAAATTGGCACCATTATGATTTCTGGGGTCAAGTTCATCACGAAAATGTTTTAATACAGGAGAAGCAATTAAGCCTGCTATTTTAGTGAAAATATTACGGCTGAATGATTGACGCAGAAAATGACGGATCATGTGAACAACGCCCTCACTTGCTTTCAGAGCAACATTGCCCACAAAGCCATCACAGACCACTACATCAACCTCACCTCGATACAGTCCATCACCTTCAACAAAGCCTTGATAGTTAAGATCTGTCTCGCTTAATAACCGTGCTGCTTCTTTAACACGTTCATTGCCTTTAATTTCTTCTTCACCAATATTGAGTAGCCCAATCGTTGGGTTTTTTATACCATCTACTAATTCAGCTAATACTGAACCCATCACTGCAAATTGCACTAAATGTTCTGCGCTAGAATCTATGTTGGCACCCAAATCCAGAACATAGGTATGCCCCTTTATGGTCGGTAGTGCAGAAACAATAGCGGGACGTTCAATGCCCGGTAATGTCTTGAGTACAAAACGAGCAGTAGCCATCAAGGCACCGGTGTTACCAGCACTGACACAAGCAGCTGCTGTGCCATCTTTGACTAAGTTAATAGACACTCGCATGGATGAATCTTTTTTACCGCGCAGCGCCTGTGCAGGAGACTCGTCCATTTCAACTTTTTGTGAGGCATGGTGAACAATAATATGTTCACTTTCAGTCCCACCATGTTGTGGTAAAAGTGCTCTAATAATATCTYGATCGCCAACCAGTATAAATTTGACGTCAGGATAAGATTTAAGTGCTGAAATAGTAGCGGGGATCACAACCTCAGGTCCGTGATCCCCGCCCATAGCATCTATAGATATTGTAAGACTCAATAGATTGACGCCTTATTCACCTGCGCTAGTAATAACTTTACGACCACGGTAATACCCATCAGCAGACACGTTATGACGACGATGTAACTCACCTGATGTTGAATCAACAGATAACGTTGTTTCTGTTAATGCATCATGTGAGCGACGCATGCCACGACGAGATGTGCTTTTTTTGCTTTTTTGAACAGCCATTAGTTTAACTCCTACCCCAAATAAATAAATTCAATTTTTTACTTTTAGTGCTGAAAGCACTGCAAATGGAGAAGCTGGTTTTTCTTCTTCCACATTTAAATCATCCCCTGCAGACCATACCTCTTCAGGTAAACAGTCATGGTCATGCCGTGGCACCAGAGGTAATGCCAAAATCAGTTCATCTTCAACCACTGAACTCAATATAACGAGGTCATTAGTATCAATAACCCACGGTTCATATTGTTCAGCTAATCCTTCCACTTTTATTTCACTTTTAACTATCGCCAATAAACTGTCGACTTTTAACTCAAGATCCATTGCTTGAGTGCAACGTTCACAATTCAGAGATAAAGTTACTTGAAACTGGCCACGCATATATGGCGTGCCTGTTTCATCAACATCAAATTTCATCGTAATATCGACCACACCTTCATCATTATGAAGATATTTGGCTAAACGATTCATACTTAATAGTTGAAGTTCACCTTCTAACTCTAAACCATTTTGAGCATATCGAAAGGGATCGAGTTCTTGTGGTAATTTCTGGTGCATAATCGACGGAATTATATAAGAAAATAAGGGAAACAGCAAAGTTCAATCTGCATTATTAGCAAACCTTTAAAGCCGATAGAAATTATTAAGCATTATTGTGTATCTCTATTACAGCTACATTTTCATCTGCTTGTTGTTTTGATGCATCATTACGCAGTGAATCAATGTAATCAAGATAGGTACTATCTACATCTCCAGTAATATATTCAGCATTAAAACACGAGGTATCAAAACGCTGCACTTTGTGGTTTTTATTAACCGCCTCAATAAGGTCTTCTAGTTCTTGGTAGATTAACCAGTCTGCACCAATTTCTTCTGCTACCTGTTCAGTTGTACGATTATGCGCAACAAATTCATCTACAGAAGGCATATCTATGCCATAAACATTCGGATAACGAACAGGAGGAGCAGCTGAGGCAAAATAGACTTTTTTAGCACCCGCATCACGAGCCATTTGAACTATCTGCTGAGAAGTGGTGCCTCGCACAATAGAATCATCTACCAATAAAACATTTTTATCTTTAAACTCAAAACCAATCGCATTTAATTTTTGACGCACTGATTTTTTACGTTGGGTTTGCCCCGGCATAATAAATGTCCGACCAATGTAGCGATTTTTAATAAACCCTTCTCGATAAACCACACCCAGCTCGTCAGATAATTGTACGGCAGCACTGCGACTAGTATCAGGTATTGGGATCACTACATCGATATCATGATTAGGAAACTCGCGTTCAATTTTTCGTGCTAATTTCTCTCCCATACGCATGCGGCTTTTATGAACAGAAATACCATCAATGATGGAATCAGGCCGAGCAAAATAAACATATTCAAAAATACAGGGAGACATAACCGGTGCCTCTGCACATTGTTGTGCGTGAAGATGGCCATGAAGATCGATAAACACACATTCTCCAGGAGCAATATCACGTACTAATTCAAAATCAAGTAAATCAATAGCGACACTTTCAGAAGCGATAATATGTTCACTTCCTTGCTCAGTAATGCGTTTACCGATAACAACAGGACGTATGCCATAGGGGTCACGGAACGCTATAATACCAACCCCTGCTATCATCGCAACGACAGCATATGCACCTTTACAACGCAGATGTAGGGCTTGAACCGCTTTGAATATGTCCTCTGCTTGAGGTTTAACTTGCTCTGTTTTTTGCAGCTCATTTGCCAGAATGTTAAGTAATACTTCAGAGTCTGAATTGGTATTCAAGTGACGTCGGTCGCTTTCAAACAATTCTCGTTTAAGCTCTTTGGTATTGGTTAAATTACCGTTATGCGCTAATGCGATACCAAATGGCGAGTTGACATAGAATGGCTGTGCTTCTGCTGAAGTAGAGCAACCTGCGGTGGGGTAGCGAACATGGCCAATTCCCATATTACCCTGTAAACGTAACATGTGCCGTGTATGAAACACATCTTTAACCAATCCATTATCTTTACGAAGAAAAAACTGTCCACTATTATCACAAGTCACGATTCCAGCAGCATCTTGGCCTCTATGCTGTAATACCGTTAACCCATCATAAATTGATTGGTTAACTTCTGATTGACCGACAATGCCAATAATTCCGCACATAAAATGTCCTAGTTAAAATTAATATATTCTGCAATGTCTGCTGGCAACAGGTTTTTCACCCAAACGGCCAACGATTCAAAATGTTCAAGTAATACCGAGTTTTGCCACCAATTATCTGTTGGCATAGGTGTCGCACCGGCGACTAATACCAGTAAAGTAACAATAGCAACACCTCGTAAAATACCAAAAATCACTCCTAACGATCTGTCTGTACCGGTCAATCCTGTCTTCTCAACTAATTGTGAGATTAAGTGATTAATAAGTGCCCCCAGAATTAACGTCACCACAAACAATGCAAAAAAAGCGGCAAACAACCTAATCGAGGGTGTTGATACATAATCAATTAATAATGTAGCAAGATGGGGATGAAATACCATTGCAACCCAAAATGACACTATCCAACTGGCTAAGGATAAGACTTCTTTAATAAAACCACGGACAATACTGATCCCCGCAGACATCAAGATGATCCCAATAATCAGATAGTCGACCCAAAGCATAATGACCTCAACAGGTATTCGGTGATATTAACACGGGGAATTCTACCAGATTGATCCACATGAACCCAGAATTAATGGTCTATTTAAGACTATTTATTTTGGCTTATATTGCATGATCTGCGTAGCTAAATTTAGTTTTTTATCAAGCTCTACTGACATCTTCTCAACGGCTGCCTTATCACCCATCGGTAGCAATCGTACGCGATAGATTATCCCTTTAGTATTACGACTGCTTTCTATCACTGTTTTATAACCCATTTTATGAGCTTGAGAGTTTAAAGCCTCAGCATTATCTTTCACGGTAAAGCTAGCTAACTGCAAAACCCACGCGGGTGAGTCTGGTGACACCTCAACTTTTGGAGCTGGAGCTGGAGCTGGAGCTGGAGCTGGAGCTGGAGCTGGAGCTGGAGCTGGAGCTGGAGCTGGAGCTGGAGCTGGAGCTGGAACAGTGTTGACCTTTTCTACTATTTCAGCAACACTATTTTTGCTGCTATTTGTTGCCGCTTCTGCTTGTTCACTCAGATGATGTGGGTCTAATAGTGTTTCTTGCCCATAATCCAGCGTCTGTACATCATCCTCTGTTATTGGTGCAATTACCGATGTAAATGGTTTTTCAATCTGTTCTATTACATCGATATTTTCAGTACCTTGGCGGGCATTACTCATCAAGAAAAATGCTGCAGCTAAAATCACACACAATAACAACACAGCACCAATAAGCCTCTGTTTCTGAATAAGTGTCATTGTGTCTTCCTCTAAATTTTAGTGTCTATTTTGCGGGGTAGCCTCAGGAAAACCGACTTTATCTTTAGCAATGACTTTTTCATTATCAACAACATCTGATGCCGGTTTAGGCATGCTCTGTAATGCTACTTCAAGTACTTCGGTAATCCAGCGGACCGGAATAATTTCTAAACCTTGCTTCACATTGTCTGGAATTTCTTTTAAATCTTTAACATTATCTTTAGGAATAAGAACCGTATCAATTCCACCTCGGTGGGCAGCAAGTAGTTTTTCTTTTAAGCCGCCTATTGGCAACACTTCACCACGTAAAGTAATCTCTCCTGTCATGGCCACATTCGCTCGGACGGGAATATTGGTAATCGCTGATACCAAAGCTGTACACATTCCTACACCTGCACTAGGGCCGTCTTTAGGGGTCGCACCTTCTGGCACATGGATATGTATATCATGATTTTGCATAAAATCAGCAGCGATACCCCAATCAGATGCACGTGAACGTACAACCGTTGTTGCTGCTTGAATTGATTCCTGCATCACATCGCCTAATTTACCAGTGTAGGCCGCTTTGCCTTTACCCGTCATAACGGCTGTTTCGATCGTTAATAACTCTCCGCCTACTTCTGTCCAAGCTAAACCGGTGACCTGACCGACTTGATCTGCTTCTTCAGCTAAACCATATTGGAAAACATAAACACCAAGATAATCTTCTAAATTATCAACATTCACGATCAATTTTTCTGCGGGCTTATCTTGTAGGATTTTCTTGACCACTTTGCGACAAATTTTTGAAATTTCACGCTGCAAACTTCGCACACCTGCTTCACGCGTATAACGGCGGATTATTTCTAAAATAGCAGCATGTTCAATTTCTACTTCATCTTTCTTCAAGCCATTATCTTTCAAGGCTTTTGGCAAAAGGTATTGAATAGAAATATTCAGTTTTTCATCTTCTGTGTACCCTGAAAGACGAATAATTTCCATCCTATCTCTCAGTGCATCTGGAATATTTAAAGTATTCGCTGTACACACAAACATAACATCCGACAGGTCATACTCAACTTCTAAATAATGATCTGTAAAAGTTGAGTTCTGCTCAGGATCAAGGACTTCTAATAATGCCGATGCCGGATCGCCCCTAAAGTCTTGAGCCATTTTATCTATTTCATCTAACAGGAATAAAGGATTACGAACACCTGTTTTGGAAATGTTTTGTATCACTTTACCGGGCATTGAACCAATATAAGTACGACGATGACCACGAATTTCAGCTTCATCACGAACACCACCTAAAGCCATTCGAGAGAATTTTCTATTGGTTGCACGCGCAATGGACTCTGCCACTGATGTTTTACCCACACCAGGAGGTCCAACTAAGCACAATATCGGGCCTTTTAACTTTTTAACTCGATGCTGCACCGCCAAATATTCAAGAATACGTTCTTTTACCTTTTCCAGGCCATAGTGATCTTCATCTAATATTTTCTGAGCACGCTCTAAATCAAGTACAACACGTGAACGTTTTTTCCAAGGTACTTCTAACAAACACTCAATGTAGTTTCTGACGACCGTTGCTTCTGCCGACATAGAAGACATCATTTTGAGTTTCTTCAACTCAGATTCTGCCTTTGTTTTTGCTTCTGCGGGCATGCCTGCTTTAGCTATTTTTTCACTAATATCATCAATTTCATTTGCAGTATCGTCAATTTCACCTAACTCTTTCTGAACAGCTTTCATTTGCTCATTAAGATAATATTCGCGCTGGCTTTTTTCCATTTGCTTTTTAACACGACTACGGATACGTTTCTCAATATGCTGAATATCAATTTCTGCTTCAAGAAAAGCCATCAATTTCTCGATACGATCATTTACATTACTCATTTCAAGTAAGAGTTGTTTGTCTTCGAGTTTGAGCGTCATATGTGCCGCAACTGTATCAGCCATACGACTGGCATCATCAATACTGGCTAATGATGAAATCACCTCTGGTGGGATCTTTTTATTCAATTTTACATATTGTTCAAACTGGCTTAATAACGATCGCATTAATACTTCGGCTTCACGCTCATCTGGCTGTTCTTTAATAAAGGGAGCGACTTCAGCTTGTAAATATTCCTTATCCGTACCGAAATAAACAACATTGGCTCGATTATCCCCTTCCACCAATACTTTGACTGTACCGTCAGGTAATTTCAATAATTGTAAAATATTTGCCAATGTACCGGTTTCATACAATTTGTCAGTTGAGGGTTCATCTTCTGATGAATCTTTTTGTGCAACCAATAACACCTGTTTATTTTCATCCGTCGCAGCTTCAAGCGCCTTGATCGACTTCTCTCGCCCAACAAACAGTGGAATAACCATATAGGGATATACGACAACATCTCGTAGTGGTAATACAGGAACCATTACCAGTGCATTATCTGTTGATGTAGTATCTAATTCATTTTCCATCTAAGGGACCTTATTCAATAAGCAGCAATTTTATCTTTCGATAGTGATGATAAAACTAATGGGGGTAAATATCAGAAATTCAAGCAATCACACATCAATATGTATGAAAAAAATCTAATCTGTAGTGTACAAAATGCCATTACTCAGCAGATTATTGAACTCAGTTATGTTAACTCTCACCTGATGCAATGCTTGCCGGCTGATCTTCATAAATAAGTATAGGAGCATTTTCCCCATTGATCACACTTTCATCAATGACTACTTTTGATACATTGTCAGTGGAAGGAAGATCAAACATCGTATCAAGTAATACATTTTCAATGATAGAGCGTAGTCCGCGTGCACCTGTTTTACGATCCATTGCTTTACGGGCAATGGCTTTTAAAGCATCTTCTCTAAATTCAATAGCAGCACCTTCCATTTCAAACAATTTCTGATATTGCTTCATTAATGAATTTTTAGGCTCAGTTAGAATTTGCACTAACGCATCTTCATCAAGCTCATTCAAAGTAGCAACAACCGGTAGTCGGCCTACAAACTCTGGAATCAAACCAAATCGTATAAGATCTTCAGGCTCGACTGTTTTTAGTACTTCACTAACTTGACTTCCATCATCAACACTTTGTACTTCGGCAGAAAACCCAATTCCGCCTTTGCGAGAACGATTACGAATAATTTTGTCAAGACCAGCAAATGCACCACCACAAATAAATAGTATCTTACTAGTATCAACCTGTAAAAATTCTTGTTGTGGATGTTTTCTACCACCTTGAGGTGGAACGGAAGCAGTTGTGCCTTCGATCAATTTTAGCAAAGCCTGCTGGACACCTTCACCAGAGACATCACGGGTGATCGAAGGGTTCTCAGATTTGCGAGAAATTTTGTCTATTTCATCAATATAAACAATACCTGTTTCTGCTTTTTCAACATCATAATCACATTTCTGTAATAGTTTTTGGATAATATTTTCAACATCCTCACCAACATAACCGGCTTCAGTCAATGTTGTGGCATCAGCCATGGTAAAAGGAACATTTAGCTGCCGTGCCAATGTTTCTGCTAACAGTGTTTTACCACTCCCCGTCGGACCAATCAGTAAAATATTACTTTTTGATAATTCAACATCATCCTTCTTATGGCTGAAATTAAGACGTTTGTAGTGATTATAAACAGCCACCGATAACACACGCTTAGCTCTATCTTGTCCTATCACATAATTATCAAGTGCTTCATTGATTTCACGTGGTGTTGGTAGCGAAGTTTCAGCTTGCTCTTCTACACTATCCTGCATTTCTTCACGGATAATATCATTGCACAAGTCAACACACTCATCGCAGACAAACACCGAAGGTCCTGCAATAAGCTTTTTGACTTCGTGCTGACTTTTTCCACAAAAAGAGCAATAAAGCAGTTTATCGTCGTTGTTCTTATCGTCGCTCATATATAGCTACCTTATCCTAATATCAAACTTTATCGGCACATTATGCCTGTTCTGCAGGGCGAGTATTCAAAACAGAGTCTATTAAACCATATTCAACGGCTTGTTCACCATCCATAAAGTTATCACGATCCGTGTCATTCTTGATTTTATCAACACTTTGGCCAGTGTGTTTAGCTAAAATACCGTTTAAACGATCACGTACGGCTAATATTTCGCGAGCATGAATATCAATATCAGAAGCTTGCCCTTGAAAACCACCTAAAGGTTGATGCACCATAATTCGAGAGTTTGGCAAACAATGACGTTTACCGTCTGCTCCTGCTGTTAATAGGACAGCACCCATACTCGCTGCTTGCCCCATGCAAAGTGTACTTACATCTGGCTTAATAAACTGCATAGTATCGTAGATAGCTAAACCGGCCGTCACTGCACCACCTGGAGAATTGATATAAAGGTGGATATCTTTATCTGGATTCTCAGACTCTAAAAATAACAGTTGGGCAACCACTAAGTTGGCCATCTGGTCCTCAACGGGACCCACCAAAAAAATGACCCGTTCTTTTAATAGGCGCGAAAAAATATCATATGAACGCTCACCTCGAGATGTTTGTTCAACAACCATTGGTACCAATGCATTATTAATGCTAGTGATATCATTATCAAAGAATTTATTTGTCATATCCGTCTCATATTGGTCTTAAAAAAATAGCCCGCGTCAAACGTTATGAGCACGGGCTATCATATTCTATCTCTGAGTTAAGTAAATTACGCGGTTGCTGCGTTCATCACCTCAGAAAATGAAGATGTGCTTTGCTCTATTTTAACATGGTCATAGATCCATTCAACCACCATATCTTCAACCACCATCATTTGAATCTCAGATAATTTTTGCTGATCATTCATGTAAAACTTAACCACATCTTCTGGGTCTTCATAACTTTCAGCAATACCATCAATAACTTCTTTGATGCGGTCTTCATCTGGTGTAATACCATTATCAGAAATTATTTTACCAATGAGCAAGCTTAGCGTGACACGTTTTCTCGCAGCATCGTTGAAGTCATCAATATTAAATGGAATACCTTCCACATTAACACCTTGATTCTTCAAATTAGTTTTTGCTTGCTCTAATAAATACTCGGCTTCACGCTCTACTGGGGACTCGGGCAGCTCGACTTGATTATTCTCAGTTAAACTATCCATCACTTTGCGTTTGTTTTGAGCTTTCAACGTGGTTGAAAGTTCTCGTAACATATTAGCTTGAACTTCTTTTTTCAGTGCCGATATACCACCCTCTACGCCGCATAACTTTGCAAAGTCTTTATCTAACTTCGGTAATTTCTTTTTAGCTACTGACTTAACTGTGACAGCAAATGTTGCTTCTTTACCTTGCAAATGCTCTGCACGGTAATCATCAGGGAAGGTCATAGTAATCGTTATATCTTGGTCTGTTTTTTTACCCACCAACTGGTTTTCAAACTCTGCCAACATTGTGCCGTCACCAATGACTAACAAGACATCTTTACCGTTACCACCATCGAAATTCTCACCATCAATGCTACCGGCAAAATCAATTGTAACGCCATCGCCTTCTTTCGCTGCACGTTTTAGAGGTTCCCATGTCATACGTTGATCACGTAATGTTTCTAACATTTGGTCAACATCTTCATCGTTAACTTCAGCTACTGTTTTCTCAATAGAGATACCCTCTAACTTGATTTCTTTTACGTCAGGGAAAACTTCATATTGTATGGTGTAAATCAGAGTACCGTCTTTATCATCCATACTATTAATATGTGGAGGACCTGCCGGATTAATCTCTTCCTGTGTAAAAGCTTCTTGCATGCTGCTTTGAACAAGGTCATCAATCACATCGCGACGAGCAGATGGACCGTGAGTACGTTCAACCGTCTTCATAGGTACTTTACCTGGACGAAAGCCTGCCATCTTTACAGTTGGACGAATACTCTTCAATCGTTCCTGTACTGCTTGTTCGATATTGGCGTCATCCAATGTCACCGTCATTTGGCGACCAAGTTCGCTAACATTTTCTACAGTAACTTGCATTTTCTACCTCAAACATCATGGGGATCAAAATGTTGGTGATTGATGTCAATCACTAACCTTCATAAATGGTACGAGAGGAGAGACTCGAACTCTCACAGGTTGCCCCACTGGAACCTAAATCCAGCGCGTCTACCAATTCCGCCACTCTCGCATAACCGTTATTCGAATAGCCATCTACCCGAAGAAAGTCGGCTATTATAGACGGGAATAAAGCATAAAACTAGCCTTGTGTACTTAAAAAAGTCAGTCCCATGTTTGCTTGCTTGCAAAACTGCTGAAATGCAGCAAAATCTTTGTCTTCAATTACACGGCCACTTGTATTACGATCCGCCATAAAAACACCTATTACCTTACCTTTAATGATTGTTGGCATAATTAAATATGGTGGAGCCCCTAATAATTCTACTATTTCGTTTGTGACTGTATTGGCAAGGCCTTTCGCGTCAAAAGAAACATGCATTGCTTGTTTAGTTTCTATCGTTTGATGGAATATGTTGTTTGAATGACTCATATCTATTGCAAAATCACGACATAATCTCTCTGCATCACTACCTAAGGCATATTTGCAACTTAACGATTTATGGTCTTTAGACAAAATCGCAAATAAGGCTCGATCCATACCAACACCACGATAAATACCTTCTAGCACCATTTCTAAGATAATAGTAATGCTGGCACTTTCATCAATCGCATTAGTCATTTCCTGCAAGATAGATAACTGCACATTTATATCAGGCTCTAACGGCGTGAAATCCCCTTTGTTTTCTTTTACGAGTTCCTCATTACTCTCGACTTCGACCTCGACAGCTATATCATCACCCTCTTCTGCTTCTGCTTCTGCTTCATCTTCCGGATCTACTAAAGGTGTAACTGCTTGCGGGATCCGCCTACTTACTTCTGTAGCACCATAAATTTTGACAATGTCTTTAGCATTTTTTGCATTATGATGAACAAACTCTTCTATTTCTTGAGTAGGCAGTTCTAATTTATCGGCAATTTTCTCAATAGCATGTTGTGCCTCATCACTATCCCAACCATGCTTAATAGACTGTGCTAAATCAGAGCCTAGTCCTATTAATGTCACACTGAGGTCATCTTTGTTCTTTCCACTAAGAAATTCATCTAATAACTCCCCTAATGACCATGATTTACTCAAACTTTTTGTCAAATCCTGCAAAGGAAAACCTAATACTTTAGTTTCGGCTTCTTGTTCGGAGAGCTGCGTAGAATTCAATAGATCCAATAATTGTTCAGACTGATCTCCAGAAAATGCCCAAAAGGCCATATTACCCAATCGTGACAACAAGGTAGCGACAAAGATATTTTCTGGCGAGTCCATTTTTGTTTTTTTGGCTAATGCTTGTGCTTGAATAGCCGCATGAAAAGATTGTGCCATTTCTTCAGTCACTTTTTCACGCTGGTGCCCAGCAGATAATGAATCAACCAAAGCAAGTGACAGTGTAAGCGCCCTTACTTGATCAAAGCCTAATACCATAACGGCTCGTGAAATTGTGCTAATTTTCTGCGCATGGGGATTAAAATGAAAGCTATTGGCTAATTTTAGAAGACGACTCGTTAATGATGCATCTTTTAATATTATTCGAGAAACATCTACTGCTGAAGTATCCTCATTATTGATGGCTTCAGTCACATCAGAGACCGTAGAAGCAAAGACAGGCATATCCTCATCATCCAGCTTCTTTATCCATGAATCAAGATCATTTGATTTTGCAGTCAACGATTAACTCCTCAGCTTATTTTTCTTCATTAGCAATACCATGCGGCACATGCCCCGTGGCCACGTGTTCTCTTGCTGAATCACAATGCCCTTTCTGGTCATCAAAAAAGATATCCGCCCCAAAAGATTTTAAAAATGGCCCCTTATCCATACCTCCTAGAAAAATAGCCTCATCAATACGGATCCCCCAATCACGTAATGTCCGTATTACACGCTCATGTGCTGGTGCTGATCGCGCCGTCACTAAGGCTGTTCTAATAGGTGACTTACCTTCACCATATTCGGTCTGTATATGATTTAAAGCAATTAAGAAATCTTTGAAAGGGCCGCTGGATAATGGTGCTTTAGCAGTTTGTTGTTCATTTTCAGTAAAAGCAGCTAAGCCTTGCTCTTTATAAATTCGCTCGGACTCATCTGAGAACAAAACGGCATCACCATCAAAGGCAATACGTAGATCATTAGATTCACTATTGTCACCCACATTTGAAGGTAAAATAGTGGCTGCTGCAATACCCGCATCCAAGGCTTTTCGTACATCCTCAGGACTAGTAGATAAAAACAAATTAGCACCAAAGGGGGCAACATAACGATATGGACTTCTACCTGATGTAAACACCGCTCGGGTGATCGCTAATTTATGATGCTGAATTGAATTGAATACTCTTAAACCTGTATCAGCACTATTTCGGGATAATAAAATAATCTCTACTCTAGGATGTTTAGCATCTTTATCATTCAATGCTAATAATTTTCGCACTAATGTGTAGGCAGTACCGGGTTCAAGCGGGACATCTTCATTGTCAATTTGATAATCACAATAAGCTTGAGTACCTTGCTGCTCATATATTTGATGGCTTTTATCCAAATCAAATAATGCACGGGATGAAATAGCAACAATCAGTGGTTTTCTTTCCATAATCAACTTTCCGCCTCCAATATAGCTTGTCCATCCTTACGCCCTATCCGTATAATTTGATGCCAAGCCTCTTGTCGCATGCTGTCAATAATTTTTGGTAAAGCCCGCATATTTTGCATATCTTCCGCTAAAGAGCTCAAAGTGGATACTTCCTCTGGTTTACCTTTAGGAAAATGAGAATCAGCAGAAAATATTACCCGACAAAAAATCGGAATTTTAGGTGTCAGTACCTTTAAAGCCTGCCGCGTGTCATGAATATGCTGCAAAGGATTGATAAACTTGAAGCTTCGTTTATCAATAACTTGAGTCCACTGATCAATTTTTTCAGCACCAAACAGATTTCCCGAAATAGGGAATGTTTCGATAATAAGCAAGCCTTGCTCCATCAAAATAAGATGCTCAACCTCTAATAAGCCACCAATGCCATCCGGAATAATAAAATTTTGCATTTCATCCTCTGGCGCTAGGATCATATTTATTTGATAGGCCGCAGATTGCTTATGCTTCTTTCGCAAATAAAACAGTGATGCCAATAAAATGCAAATTATGCACACAGCAACAATTAAATTAATCGAGATTTCAACGAGCAAAGTATCACAACCTATAGTTCTAATAATGGTCATAAATTATACGATATTTGCCCTTATTAGCACGTTATTTCATTGAAATATCAAATTAAAGAAGATGTTGTAACGGGATCCTCATGAATAATCACTTCAACATCATCAAAAAGCGTGTGTAGTTGTTGTTCAACTTCTTCTGCAATAGCATGTGCTTCAGCTAACGACAATGTGGCTTCCAGCTCTAAGTGAATTTGAATAAATACCGTTATGCCCGAACGCCGCGTACGTAAATCGTGAAAGCCCTGAACTTTTGGATGAGCTAATACTGTCGAACTAATCTTGTGTCTTTCTTCATCAGGAAGCTCGTGATCCATTAATAAATCAATAGATTCTCGCACTATTTCCCACGCGCTATACAAAATAAACAAGGCGATGCCAATAGCAAACAACGCATCAAAATGAGACCAACCATAAAAAGTGAGCACTAAGGCAATAATGACGCTGCCATTCACTAATAAATCAGTTTTATAATGTAATGCATCGGCTTTAATTGCCGTTGAATTTGTACGCTGAATGACATATTTCTGAAAAGTCAGCAGTAATACCGTCGCCACCATTGAAAAAATCATCACACTCACGCCGACTTCCAAACCAGCACTAATAGGCTGTGGATGAATAATTCTTCCCGCAGCCTGTAATAATAACAATCCTGCTGAGCCGGTAATAAGCATAGCCTGCCCCATCCCAGCGAGAGATTCGGCCTTACCATGACCAAAGCGGTGCTCATGATCTGCTGGCTGTAAAGCAAGGTGAACTGCCACCAAATTCAGTATTGAAGCCAATACATCTAAACTCGAATCTACCAGAGTTGCTAAGATGCTGACTGAATCTGTCATCACCCATGCAACCACCTTAATTAAAACCAAAACAATCGCGGTTGTCACTGAAGCATAAGTAGCTAATCGCATCAAACGAGCAGCGCTAGGTTGTTGAGCAGTTGTCATCAGATCGGTATAGTTAGATTGATTGAAGATAGACAAATACTAACAAGTAACTCTTTTTGTTCCTACTAAAAACATAGGTAAATTAATGGCAACCGTCACTATTGCAACATCACCATTTGATGATCAAAGACCCGGCACCTCTGGCTTAAGAAAGAAAGTGACTGTATTTCAACAAGCTCATTATCTAGAAAATTTTGTCCAATCCATCTTTCATGCACTGGAAAATATTCAAGGAAAGACCTTAGTCATCGGTGGTGATGGCCGGTTTTATAACGAACAGGCCACTCAAATTATTTTAAAAATGGCCGCTGCAAATGGCTTTGCACATGCCATTGTGGGGCAAAATGGCCTACTATCAACGCCAGCGGCTTCTTGTATCATTCGAAAATACAAAGCATTCGGCGGCATTATTCTATCTGCCAGCCATAATCCAGCAGGCCCTGATGGTGACTTCGGCATTAAATATAACGTCAGTAATGGCGGTCCAGCACCCGAAAATATTACTGACAGCATATTTACCAACACCAAAACATTAACAAGCTATCTCATCGTAGATGAGGATGATATTTCACTAGAGACTATAGGCTCACAGTCATTAGCTGGAATGTCGATAGACATCATTGATCCCGTGAGTGATTATGCTGAGTTAATGACTGAACTGTTTGATTTTGAGGCCATTAAGACCTTGATTTCAAGTAATGATTTTCGGATGTGTTTTGATGCCATGCACGCTATCACAGGACCTTATGCCAAAGAAATTCTACAAAATCGGCTGGGTGCACCGGCAAGTTCCGTTATTAATGGTGAACCATTAACAGACTTTGGTAATGGACATCCTGATCCCAATTTAACTTATGCAAAACAATTGGTTGATATTATGTTTGGCTCAAATCCACCGACCATTGGAGCGGCTTCTGATGGTGATGGTGATCGAAATATGATCTTAGGGGCCAACTTCTTTGTAACACCCTCCGATAGTTTGGCCATTATGGCCGCTAATGCACATCTAATTCCTGCCTATAAAGAGGGCTTGTCGGGTATCGCCCGTTCAATGCCTACGAGCCAAGCACCCGATCGTGTCGCAGAAAAACTAGGTATCGAATGCCACGAAACACCAACCGGTTGGAAGTTTTTTGGTAATTTGCTTGACGCTAATCGTGCCACACTCTGTGGTGAAGAAAGCTTTGGTACTGGCTCAAATCATATTCGTGAAAAAGATGGCCTATGGGCAGTACTTTTTTGGCTTAACATCCTAGCTGAACGCCAACAATCTGTTGCCGAAATCGTTGCTGAACATTGGCAAATATATGGCCGTAATTACTACACCCGCCACGATTATGAAGCCATCCCGACCGATATCGCTCAGCAGTTGATGTCAGATCTAGAGGCAAAACAGCCAGAGCTGATTGGCAAAATCATCGCCGGGCAAACGGTGAGTTATGCAGACAATTTTAGCTACACTGATCCGGTTGATAATAGTATTTCCAACCATCAGGGATTACGTATCGGTTTTGACAATGGAGCGCGAATTATATTACGTTTATCTGGCACCGGCACTGAAGGCGCAACATTACGGGTATACATCGAAGCTTATGAAGATAATGCAGACAAACTGCATCAGGAAACACAAACCGCATTGAAACCATTAATTCTAGCCGCTGATGATTTAGCACAAATCACACTGCGTACCGGTAGAACTGAACCCACCGTTATCACCTAAAGATGCAACAACTTATCTTAGGGTCAAGCTCACCCTTTCGAGCTGAAATACTATCTAAACTCGGTTTACCGTTTATCAGCGCGTCACCTGACATTGATGAAAGCAGGTTAGCTAATGAACAGCCGAAGCAGTTAGTGCAAAGATTGTCTGAGCAAAAAGCACAGGCCATTGCCTTACAGTATCCTGATACGCTGATTATTGGCTCCGATCAAGTTGCAGTGATAGATGGCCATATCTTGGGCAAGCCAGGCAATCATGAAAATGCAGTCAAACAACTGATGGCTGCTTCAGGTAAAACAGTGTTGTTTCTAACCGGATTGACCTTATTAAATAGCCAGACCGGAAATATGCAAACATTGTGTGAACCTTTTAAGGTCAGCTTTAAACGATTATCCCCCAAACAAATAGAGTTTTATCTTCAACAAGAACAGCCCTACCAATGCGCTGGCAGCTTCAAATCAGAAGGATTGGGCATTAGCTTATTTTCATCTCTAAACGGGGATGACCCCAATAGCTTAATTGGCTTACCACTGATTAGGCTAATACAATTATTAGCGGCTGAAGGCATTGATATCCTCCAACCGCCACAATAATCTTTATTCAGCAGTCACCGTTTCTGGCTGTGCATTTGCCATGGCTGCTGCTTGACCTGCCATAGATTGCATGACCGCAGACATTAATCTGCGAGCAGCGCGTGATCGCATGGTATGCACCATTTTTTTGCTAAGTCCTTCATTCACATTATTTCGTAACAGCACTTCAGCTAAACTGTCCAAATGAGGTTCACAGGCTGCTAATGTTTTATCAGCAACATTAGCGACTTTAATGCCTTGTTGATGATATTCGAGTCTATTTTTCATCATGCATTGATTATAGTCATTAATAGTATTATACATTTCTGTTTGTGCTTCTTCCGACATATCCACAGGTGTTATCATACTGTCAGCTGGTGCTGATGTATTATCGTCTGCTTCCACTGCTGGCGAAGTATCAGTAGATGTATTAGTACTTTCAGGTACAGCACTTACTTCTTCATCAGCCTTATTAATGAAGAAATATCCAGCCGTTATCACCGCAGCAAGTAATACTATAAAAACAACTTTTTTCATTTTCTCTCCTAAAAACAGTCAATTTAGATGTCACGCAATATATTTTTGTTGATGACATATCTATAATAGCCAAATATCCCCACAAAGCAGAATACTATACACTCCATTATTTATTTCAGTTGATATTCATCTGTGTTTTAAAAAATAGAAACACATAAATAATTATTATTCATAAAGTTAAAGCGAATTATTAATCTAAAATGTCTTTTAAAAAAAGTACTGATCCACGACAAGATGAGATCCATAAATGGCTTAAAATAGTCTTACCTTCATCTGAATACCAAATGGAGCCAGCCTCTAATGATGCTAGTTTCCGTCGATATTTTCGTGTTTATCAGGATAGTGCAAGCTGGATAGTAATGGATGCCCCTCCATCTCAAGAAGATACTGGCCCATTTGTAAAAATTGCAGCATTTTTACTATCAACAGGCATCAATGTCCCTCAAATAGTCGCCCAACAAGTACAGTTAGGTTTTTTACTACTTTCAGATCTTGGTCATACCCAATATTTAGCAAAATTAAATAATCGTTCTGCAAACCAATTATATCAATCCGCTATAGATGAACTAATACAAATACAGCAAAGTAACATTGGTAACATAACACTTCCCAACTATGATGCAGCACTACTTGAACAAGAAATGTCACTTTTTCCTGAGTGGTTTTTAAGCAAACATTTAGATGTCGAGCCACCCAAAATATTAAACGATATCTATCAACTTCTTATTGAATCGGCATTAGAACAACCTTCAGTCTTTGTTCACCGAGATTTCCATTCTCGTAATTTGATGTATCTGGAAAATGCTAAGCCCGGCATTATTGACTTTCAGGATGCCGTCGTTGGTCCCATCAGTTACGATCTAGTCTCGCTGTTGCGTGACTGTTATATTTCATGGTCTGAACAGCAGCTAAGTGATTGGATCAGCTATTATTATTCGCGTGCACAACAACAAGGGTTGCTACCAAATATTTCAATCGCACAATTTACCCGTTGGTTTGATTTGATGGGCCTACAGCGACATCTCAAAATACTGGGAATATTCTGTAGGCTAAACTACCGTGATAACAAGCCTAACTATCTCAATGATCTGCCGCTTACATTACATTATGTTAAAAAAATAACGGCCAAATATAATGAGCTTGCTGATCTCAGCCATTTCCTTGATCACCCTAAAATAGCAGCCATTTCAGCAGAACTAGCTTTTTGATGAAAGTACTTATATTATCCGCAGGTCGGGGTGAACGATTACGCCCTCTCACTGACAAGACACCGAAGCCCTTATTAAAAGCAGGAAAATACCGGCTGATTGAATACACCATACAATCACTGGTTAAAGCGGGTTTTGATGACATTATTATCAATACTGCTCATTTGGGACAACAATTTCCTGACATATTGGGCGATGGGCAGCAATATAGTGCCACCATCAACTATTCTCCAGAACAGCAAAGTGGGCTAGAAACAGCGGGAGGTATTATCAATGCCTTACCTCTACTTGGTCACGAGCCCTTCTTAGTTGTCAATGGCGACATTTGGACAGATTATCCCTATCAACAGCTGAGATCGCTGCTTAACAATAAATTATGCCATTTAGTTTTAGTATCAAACCCAAAACATAACCCTCAGGGTGACTTCTCCTTATCTTCTGGGCAAGTTGGACTACACGGTGATAATAAATTCACTTTTAGTGGTATTGGCATCTATCACCCTGATTTCTTTGCAGGGTTGGAGGTGCAAAGAGCACCGCTCAAACCTTTGTTAGTAAGATCTATTGAATTACAGCAAGTAAGTGGTGAAGTTTATCGGGGCGAATGGTCTGATATAGGCACGGTTGAACGGCTACAACAGCTTGCTGACAAATTGACTAATGAGTAAACAAAAACTCTAACAGTGCTTTTTGTGCATGCAGTCTATTTTCAGCTTCATCCCAAACAACACTCTGACTACCATCAATTACTTCAGCAGAGACTTCTTCACCACGATGGGCGGGCAAGCAATGCATAAACAAGGCATCACTATTTGCTAAGGCCATTAAACGGCTATCAACTTGGAAATCAGCAAATGCAGATTCACGTTTTTTCTGCTCTTCTTCTTGGCCCATACTGGCCCATACGTCAGTGACAATTAAGTCGGCACTTTTTACCGCACTTTTTACATCATTAAATAAGCTAATGTTAGCTTTTGCCGCCGAAACAATATCAGCACTAGGTTCATAACCTTCGGGTGTTGCAATATTCAAATGAAAACCAAACTGTTCGGCAGCATTGATATAAGAGTGACACATGTTGTTACCATCACCGACCCAAACAACTGTTTTGCCTTCAATAGAACCGCGATGTTCAACATAAGTCTGCATATCAGCCAATAATTGACATGGATGATAGTCATCCGTTAATGCATTAATAACGGGCACTGATGAATATTGGGCAAAGCGTTCAACCATGGTGTGCTCAAAAGTACGAATCATCACAGCATCAACCATACTAGATATCACACGTGAAGAATCTTCAACCGGTTCACCACGGCCTAACTGTGTGTCATTTGGGGATAGGAAAATGGAGCTACCACCAAATTGGATCATCGCTGATTCAAATGAAACGCGGGTTCGTGTGGATGATTTGTCAAAAATCATTGCCAATACTTTATTTTTTAGTGGCTCAAATATTTCACCGGCCTTGTGCATCCGTTTCAATTCAATCGCACGCGCAATTAGTTGCTGTAATTCAACGGGAGTTAAATCTTTTAAAGTTAAAAAATGTCTCATATTTACGCTACGTTTTCTATAGTTTGACTAGCCAGAAAATCAATCACTAAATCACTGACTGTTTTGACGATTTGCTTAGCTTCATCTGCATTAATGACTAAGGGTGGTAATAACCTAATCACCTTATCTGCTGTCACATTTATCAACAAACCTTTATTTAATGCCTGCTGCACCAATTCTGTACAAGGTATTTTCAATTCAATACCAAATATAAACCCAGCAGCTCTAATTTGTTTAACACCATCCTGACCTGCCAATGCTTGTTCAAAACCACGTACCATTTGCGCATTTAAAGTTTTGACATTCTGCAATATATTGTCTGTCTCGATAGTTTCTAAAACAGTCAGTGCCACTTTACATGCTAGCGGGTTGCCTCCAAAGGTAGAACCGTGATTACCGGCTTCTAACACACCAACAGCAGCGCCTGAGACTAAACAAGCCCCAATAGGCATGCCATTGCCTAAAGCTTTAGCCAACGTCATCACATCAGGCAATACACCTTCATTGTGTTGAACACAAAACCATTCACCTGTCCGAGCAATACCTGTTTGGACTTCATCTAACATCATCAGTAACTTGCGTTGTGTACATAAGCTACGTACACCTGCTAGGTAGTCTTGGTCAGGGATCTTGATGCCACCCTCAGCTTGCACTGGCTCTAACATAATTGCCACAGCTTCTGGCCAATGACTCACAGCCATTCTCAATGCATCTAGATCGTTATAAGGCACCCGCACAAAACCAGGTACTAATGGCTCAAAACCAGCATGAACTTTAGGATTGCCTGTCGCAGTTAAAGTCGCTAAAGTTCGACCATGAAAGCTGCCATCCATCACAATAATAACAGGCTTATCTATCCCTTTACTATGGCCATATTTACGAGCAATTTTGATAGCGGCTTCATTAGCTTCAGCACCTGAATTACAGAAAAACACCTGCTCCATTGCTGATAATTCAGTCAACTTATCCGCTAGCTGTGTCTGTAACGGGATCTGGTAAATATTAGAAGTGTGCATCAATGTGCCTGCTTGCTCACAAATGGCTTTTGTGATTGCAGGATGACTATGACCTAAATTACACACAGCAATACCACTCAAGGCATCAAGATATTGGTTGCCCTGTGTATCGGTTAACCACACACCTTTACCTGATACAAAAGCAACATCTAACCGTCCATATGTTGGCATGACCGTATTTGTCATGGTTCCAAACCCCACTTACTTACATAGTAATCGTTGTCGAATGTCCATCCATCAATGCAACATAAAGACTTAAAAATAAAACGAAAAATGGCAGTTTCTTTCGAAACTGCCATTTATCAAAAAACGAGTTAGTGTATAGATTTATACAAAGATAAGCAAAAATGACTATCTTATATTATGTATTCTCTATCATATTTACAGCAAATTGCCGTGTGCAAAAGCAGTCATCGATAACAATAGGGGTATAGATAACAGAACGTTAGTACGTGATGCCATCGCCGCAGTTACTTTAGCACTGGCAATTTCATCAGCCGTTGCTTCTACCATACCCAGAATTTTTTTCTGGTTTGGCCAAATAAGCACCCATACGTTAAATAACATAATGGTACCAAACCACGCACCCACACCCATGACAGGGTTTACAAAAGTAAAGGCGTTAACAATACCAACACCGGTTGATTCTAATGCGCTTATACCTGTTAACCAAGTTAATGCAGCTGACATGCGAAACCAAAGTAAAGCACGTGGTGCAACATATTTTCCAATCGCTGCTGGGCCTGGACCACCTTCATCAGCTAGCGCTTCACCCATCGCTGGCACTTGAACAAAGTTGAAGTAATATAACAGGCCGATCCATGTGATGCCGACGATAACATGAAGCCAAACTGTTGCTTCTAATAGATTAAAACCACCCGCACTTTCCCAGCCAAATGCTGCAATTAGAATAGCTAAAATAAAACCTGAAGCTATTGTTGCCTTAATACTGCCTAAAATACTCTTAATAAAACCCATATCCCTCTCCTAATACTGATAAATAACACAAGATCTAAAATTTTTAACATGATCTAGATCAATTTTCACCGACAATTCTATGCTAGAGCACCTTTCAAAGCAAGGAAGTCAGACCAAGAAACTTAGATCCAACCCCATCAAAACAGCATCTTCACGGCCTTGTTTTGCTGGATAATAATTATGCCGAACTGACATTTCATTAAAACCGGCTTGTAAATATAATGTCTGCGCACGTTGATTTGAACTTCGTACTTCCAGCACGATTAATACCAGTGCACTATTTTTTGAAAACTCAACAACATAATTCAAAATTTCGCGGCCAAAACCTTGACCTTGAACACTTGGTTTTACACAAATATTTAATAAATGTGCTTCATCAACTACTTTTTGAATGATAGTGTAGCCCAACATCTCTGTTGCTTCGTTAAAAAACACCCTCGATTGATGTCCTGCTTTTAAACAATCTTCAAAGTTCTTTATTGACCACGGAAACTGATTCGCATCTTGTTCAATAGCCGCTACTTCTGGAATATCTTGCGGTTGCATCTTGCGTGACAGCATCAATTAGATTCTTTGCTCATACGTTGCTTTAGCTAATAACAGGTCTTGCCAAGCCAAAATCTTATATTGGGGAAATTCTAATAGTTCTTCCAAACCAAAACTAACAATAGTAGTAAATTGAGGTGTCAACACTTGGTGAACCTTACCACGATGGCTATCTAGTTTAGTACTCTCCCCCAGTAACAGCTGAGAATTTTTACTACCCAACGACAATATTATTTTGCGCGCTGCTGATAGTTGCTGCAATTGCGATAATTGCTTAGACGTCACAATAGTCACATGCTGTTGCATAAGGCCAATCGCTAATAGCATGGCATCAAGTAGGCGCTGCGCTTGTTCACTTATCGTTGGCTGATCAACTAATATTAACCAATCACGTTGCAACAAATTCTCATCAATCTCAGCAATACTTGTCTCAGCTATATCTACTATAGGCAATATTTCTACTGGTAGCTGAGTGCGTAGCCCCCAGACAGGGATCCCCATTTCATTGAGTGCAGATAGCTGTCTGGGTTCTAATGCCATTAAACTTGCGGATGTGCGCGGTCAACAGGCACTAAAATTTTATTCAGTGCATTAATGTAGGCTTTAGCTGACGCAATCACGATATCAGTATCAGCGCCCTGTCCGCTGACGATACGCCCCCCTTTTTCAAGGCGCACATTCACTTCACCCTGCGAATCCGTACCACTGGTAATATTATTGACCGAATACAATTGTAGCTCAGTACCACTCTTGACTATCTGTTCGATGGCCCGAAAAGCAGCATCAACAGGACCACCCCCTTCCATTTCAACCTGACTTTCTTCATCATCGACAGATAAAGTGACGGTTGCAAACGGTGTTTCCCCTGTTTCGCTACACACTTTTAATGAAATTAAACAAATACGCTCATTTTCTAACGTATTAGTGTCACTCACCAGTGCCTGCAAATCTTCATCAAAGATCTCATGCTTTTTGTCTGCTAACTCTTTAAAACGACGAAAAGTAGCATTCAAATCAGTTTCTGAATCAAACTCAATGCCTAATTCTTCTAGCCGACTGCGAAAGGCATTTCGTCCAGAATGCTTACCTAACACCATACGATTAGCATTCCAGCCAACATCTTCAGCTCGCATAATTTCGTATGTCTCACGGCTTTTTAATACACCATCCTGATGAATACCTGCTTCATGCGCAAATGCATTAGCACCAACAATAGCCTTATTAGGTTGTACAACAAATCCAGTTACACCCGATACCAAACGTGAAGCGGCCAATATTTGTGTCGTGTCAATATTCGTATCGACATTAAACATGTCTTGCCGAGTACGTACTGCCATCACAATTTCTTCTAACGCTGCATTGCCTGCTCTTTCACCTAAGCCATTAATTGTACATTCAACTTGGCGTGCACCATTCAATACTGCAGATAAGGAATTGGCTACAGCTAAGCCCAAATCATTATGGCAATGCACTGAAAAAACAGCCTTATCAGCATTTGGAATTCGCTCACGCAAATCAAAAATCAATTGTCCAAATTGGTGTGGTAAATTGTAACCAACCGTATCTGGGATATTTAATGTATTAGCACCCGCATCGATCACCGCCTCTAAAATTCGGCATAAAAAATCAGGGTCACTTCGCCCTGCATCTTCAGGTGAGAATTCCACATCATCAGTATAACGACGCGCACGTTTCACCGCTTTCACTGCATTTTCGATCACTTGATCAGGTTCCATACGAAGTTTCATTTTCATATGGATAGGCGATGTAGCGATAAAGGTATGAATACGTGAAGCATTTGCCCCTTTTAATGCCTCACCAGCACGATCGATATCATTATCTAACGCCCGGGCTAAACCACAAATACGACTGTCGGTAACGGCATTAGCAACAGCTTGCACCGCTTCAAAATCACCCACACTGGCAATAGGAAAGCCAGCCTCAATAATATCAACACGCATACGTTCCAATGATTTGGCAATACGCACTTTTTCATCCTTGGTCATAGACGCGCCAGGACTCTGTTCGCCATCTCTCAAGGTTGTATCAAAAATAATTAATTTTTCACTCATTTTCCTGCTCCATTAACGCAGATTTTAAATTATAAGGGGATCCTGTGGATCTTTTTCCCTTCATATCGCTAAGAATTTATCAGTAATTAAACTGATTGTAGGTGCTAAATCTGTATGCCCTAAGGCAGTCGTAGCAGGAGTGACAAACAAACAGTAGGCACAGCAAAAAGCCTTGGACAAAAATCCACTGCTTTTAAGTTAAATATTGTGTGCAAAGTGTTCATAAGAATTCAATTTTAGGCTGAAATGATGTTGTTGCCAAGTGCTTATTTATCCTGTTGTCGATCTGAACGATGTTGGCGAAGTTTTACTAAGGTCAATATTGGTCCGGATAAAGCATAAATCACAAAGATACCAAATAAAATAAGTGGCGGGTCTATCGCAATAAAAGCAAAAACTAATACCATAAGCAACATCACTACAAAAGGTACTTTTCCATGTAAATCTAACTCTTTAAAACTATGGTATCGAACGGTACTCACCATTAAAATGCCACAGGCAAAGGTAAGGGGTAAGGCGACTGCTGTCATTAAAGAAGGATCCACACCATTACTTGTACTAGCCCAGACCCAGCCCGCAACACATGCCGCAGCGGCTGGGCTAGGCAAACCTTGGAAATAACGTTTATCTTCAATACCTATTTGAGTATTAAATCTGGCTAAACGTAAGGCACCACAAGCAGCATAAATAAACGCCACCATCCAGCCTAGCTTGCCCATTCCTAATAACGAGAATAGATATATCACCAATGCAGGCGCCAGACAAAAAGACACCATATCAGCCAAACTGTCATATTCAGCACCAAAAGCGCTTTGAGTATTGGTCATACGGGCAATACGGCCATCAAGACCATCCATTATCATTGCAATGAAAATAGCAATGGCAGCTGACTCAAAATCACCGCGAATCGCAGCAATAATGGCATAAAACCCAGAAAACAATCCTGCCGTGGTAAATAAGTTAGGTAATAAATAAATACCCCTACTTTGTTTTTTCTTACTCTCTGTCATTGAATGTCTTCCCTAAATACACTTTTAAATATCATAGCAGAAACAAAACGGGGACTGATATTTTCACATCAGTCCCCGCTTATTCTACTTATTTAACTTGATTGATATTAATTCTTTTCTTTATCAACAATCTTCTGGATCCAAGGCATCATTTCACGTAATTTTGCCCCTGTTGTTTCAATGGGATGTTGAGCATTAATGTGACGCATAGAGGTCATTTCTGGATAGCCAGATTGACCTTCAAGAATAAATTGTTTGGCGTATTTACCTTCTTGAATATTTTTCAAACATTCACGCATTGCTCGACGGCTTTCCTCATTGATAATTTTAGGGCCAGTGACATACTCACCGTATTCAGCATTATTAGAGATTGAATAGTTCATGTTGGCGATACCACCTTCATACATAAGATCTACAATCAATTTCAATTCATGCAAACATTCGAAGTAAGCCATTTCTGGTGCATAACCCGCTTCAGTTAATGTTTCAAAGCCTGCTTTAACCAATTCAACAGCACCGCCACATAAAACAGCTTGCTCACCAAACAAGTCAGTTTCAGTTTCATCACGGAATGTTGTTTCAATAATACCGGTACGTCCACCACCGACACCAGAAGCATAAGATAGTGCGATTTTTTTAGCATTACCAGAAGCATCCTGTTCAATAGCAATTAAGTCAGGAATACCGCCACCTTTAACAAATTCACTACGCACAGTATGGCCTGGCGCTTTAGGAGCAATCATGATGACATCTAAGTCAGCACGAGGCATAACTTGCTTGTAAATAATGGCAAAACCATGCGCAAAGGCTAATACAGCCCCTTTTTTCAAGTTGGGTTCAACTTCTTCTTTATATAATTGTGATTGAAACTCATCAGGTGTCAAAATCATTACTAAATCAGCACTAGCAACCGCTGTTGCTGTATCAGTTACTTTCAAACCTTGTGCTTCTGCTTTAGCAATTGAAGATGAACCTGCACGTAGTGCAACAGTGACATCAACACCTGAATCTTTTAAGTTACATGCATGCGCATGACCTTGAGAACCATAACCAACGATAGTTACTTTCATCCCTTTAATAATGGATAGATCACAGTCTTTATCGTAATAAACATTCAAACTCATTTCTTAAACCCTCAAATACTTCAAAAATATAATTTTATTTCACGCTATTAAGTTATTAAACGCTAAATATGCAAACTTTTTTCACCAAGAGCAATACCAGATACGCCAGAACGCACTGTTTCCAATATTTTATGCTCCGCTAATGCTTCTATAAATGAATCCAATTTATCACCGGAATCTGTTAACTCAATGGTATAGATAGATGGTGTGACATCAATAATTCGTCCGTGAAAAATATCCGTTAATCGTTTCACTTCTTCACGTTGTGCCATGGTTGATGCTACTACTTTTATCAGCATCATTTCTCTCTCAATATGTGGCCCGCTTGTTAATTCTAATAACTTCACCACATCAATCAGCTTATTCAGCTGCTTGGTTATCTGTTCAATAATTTGATCGGTACCTGTCGTTACAATGGTCATTCTGGATAACGAAGGATCTTCTGTTGGCGCCACTGTCAATGATTCAATATTATAGGCTCGTGCAGAAAACAGACCCGCAACACGAGATAAAGCACCTGATTCATTTTCAATCAAAATCGAAATAATATGACGCTTCATTAAGACAACTCCCGCTCGGAACTTTGTGGCATTTCACAATGAGGAGACATATGCATCTCATTATGCGCTTTACCTGCCGCAATCATAGGAAACACATTTTCCAATTGATCCGTCACGATGTCTAAGAATACTAATCTATCTTTCATCGCAAATGCTTTTTCCATTGCTGGCCGTAGATCTTCTGGTTTTTCAACTCGAATGCCAACATGACCATACGCTTCTGCTAACTTAACAAAATCTGGCAATGATTCCATATACGAATGTGAGTAGCGCTCTTTATAAAAGAACTCTTGCCATTGGCGAACCATACCTAAGTAACGATTATTTAATGCCACTATTTTGATAGGTAAACCATATTGCAAACAAGTTGAAAGCTCCTGAATACACATCTGGATACTGCCTTCACCCGTTACACATGCCACCGTTTCATCTGGATAAGCTAATTGAACACCCATGGCAGCCGGCAAACCAAAGCCCATGGTACCTAAGCCACCCGAGTTGATCCATCGATTAGGTTTATCGAAACCATAATACTGAGCAGCCCACATTTGATGCTGGCCCACATCAGACGTGATATAGGCATCACCCCCTGTGATCTCATGTAGCAATTCTATGACGGCTTGAGGCTTAATCTTGTCACTATTTTTATCGTAGGACATACATTTCTTATTTTGCCAGCCGTGAATAATTTTCCACCACGCTGCTAGTTCTTTTTTCTGTATTTGTTTTGTGCCTGTTTCAAGCATATGGTTCATCGCTTGTAAAACACCTGCAACATCACCCACGATAGGGATATCAACAGCAATCGTTTTAGAAATAGATGATGGGTCAATATCTATGTGAATAATTTTAGCATCAGGACAAAACTCAGCAATTTTCCCGGTAACACGGTCGTCAAAACGCGCACCAATTGCAATCAACACATCACAATCGTGCATCGCCATATTGGATTCATAGGTACCATGCATACCCAACATACCAAGAAACAGATCATCACTAGCAGGATATGAACCCAAGCCCATTAAAGTACTGGTAATCGGATAACCTAAGTGACGTACAAAAGTGCGTAGTTGTTCTGAAGCATTGCCTAAGACCACACCACCACCACTATAAATCATCGGTTTCTTAGCTGACAAAAGTAATTTAACCGCTCGTCGGATCTGTCCAGGATGACCTTTAACCGTTGGCTGATATGATCGTATCGATACTTTATCAGGGTAATGATAAGGAATTTTAATATCAGGATCAGTGATGTCTTTAGTTACATCAATAACAACTGGGCCCGGCCGACCTGTTGTCGCAACAAAAAATGCTTTTTTAATCGTTTCAGCTAATTTGCTGAGATCTTTTACTAAAAAATTATGCTTAACACATGGGCGCGTAATACCAACACAGTCAACTTCTTGAAACGCATCGCTACCAATCACTGCTGATGAAACTTGTCCGGTAATCACCACCATTGGGATTGAATCCATATAGGCTGTAGCAATACCTGTAACGGCATTGGTCGCTCCTGGTCCGGAGGTAACAAGTACCACTCCCGGTTTTCCTGTAGCACGCGCATAACCATCTGCTGCATGTGTAGCAGCCTGCTCATGTCGTACTAGAATATGCTTAACATCATCCTGCCGATAAATTGCATCATAGATATGCAATACAGCACCACCAGGATAACCAAACAAATATTCAACACCTTCGTCTTTTAAAGAACGAATCAGAATTTCACCACCGCTTAATTCCACGTGGTCCCCTTAAATTAATCGCCGTAACGACAGTCAAAAATATAAAACCGATAAAGGTACTTGTAATAGCACCTAAGGTCAAGTACTTCAACGCTTAACCCTATTATTTACCATACATTTTTAAGCGCTAATTTGACAGCCATACTAGAATGAAAGGATATCAAATACTAAATAAAAAATGTTCTATAAATTCCCAAGGATTGATCTTTTATACCATTCTGCGGAAAACGGTTATTCTCCTATAAAATGAAGGCTTATAAGTTTACCGACATAGGACTTAGCCAAAAAGCTATCCTCTGCGTTATAATTCTCCATCAAGAACTAAATATTTACAAAAATTCACTTTGATGCCAAATTTTAGTATGGCTGAAATAGTCCGCTAAATTTAGTAGAGATGCCCTATCGCTTATGACCCAATCACATATTGAACAACTCACCATCACTCAACCCGATGACTGGCATCTGCATTTACGCGATGAAAAGGCACTTCACCGAACCGTTGCCGATGTTGCTCGCTATTTTGGGCGCGCCATTATCATGCCCAATTTACGCCCACCAGTTACCACAACAGCTTTGGCTATCAGCTACCACAAACGAATTCTACAAGCCCGCCCTGCTGGTAGTGATTTTGAACCTTTGATGACACTATATTTAACCGACAATACAAGCGCTGAAGACATTCAATCTGCTTATGATAGTGGCATTATAAAAGCCGTTAAACTCTATCCTGCTGGTGCAACTACCAACTCAGATGCCGGTGTAACTGATCTTAAGCTATGTAGCCAAGCACTCGCTAAAATGGAACAATTACAAATGCCTTTATTGGTACATGGTGAAGTCACCAGTATTGAGATTGATGTATTTGACCGTGAAAAAGTCTTTATTGATCAAGTATTGATCCCCCTAGTCAACACCTTCCCCGATCTCAAAGTGGTTTTTGAACACATCACCACTGCTGATGCCGTTGCCTTTGTGAGTCATTGCAATGCTCGTGTCGCTGCTACAATCACCCCACATCACTTATTATTAAACCGTAACGACTTACTGGTCGGCGGCATCCATCCACATCATTATTGTTTGCCGGTATTGAAACGTAATACCCATCAACAAGCACTTATCCAAGCGGCAACAAGCGCTAACCCTAAATTTTTCTTAGGCACTGACAGTGCACCACACGTTCAGCATTTAAAAGAAAGTGCCTGCGGCTGTGCAGGTATTTACAGCAGTCATGCTGCTATTGAACTTTATGCTGAAGTATTTGAAGCGGCAGGCTCATTAGATAAATTAGAAGGCTTTGCTAGCCATTTTGGTGCCGACTTTTATCAATTAGCTAGAAATAACAGCAAAATCACCTTATCCAAACAAGCTTGGACAGTGCCAGAAAGTTACCCATTTGATGATCAACCATTAATCCCTATGCGTGCAGGGCAATCTATCGCTTGGCGAGTGTTAAATTAACCGTTACTGATTGAATATGCTGTACATAATGGAATGGCTCGAAGCACGACATAAAACCCAGGATAAATTATAGTGTGGTTACACCAATCCTTCTAGCCACTTCTTCATAAGCTTCAATCACACCACCTAGACCTTGACGAAAACGATCCTTATCCAGTTTTTTACCCGTTTCTTTATCCCATAGACGACAACCATCAGGGCTAAACTCATCGCCAAGCACAACCTCACCTTTAAATAAACCAAACTCAAGTTTATAATCAACTAAAATCATACCTGCATCAGCAAATAACTTACTCAATTTAACATTAACTTTAAACGTTAACTCTTTCATTTTGTTAACAGATTCAGCAGATGCCCAACCAAATGTTTCTATGTGATATTCATTAATCATCGGGTCATGCAAGTCATCATTTTTTAGAAAAAACTCAAACACAGGTGGGGTCAATTCCAAACCATCTTCCACACCAAGACGACGACACAAACTACCACTTGCCACATTACGCACCACACATTCGACCGGCATCATTTGCATGTTTTTAACTAGAGATTCATTCGCATTAAGCAATTTTTCAAAATGAGTAGGAATACCCGCATTACCTAGGTATTCCATAATAAAAGCATTGAATTTATTATTCACTTCACCTTTACGGCTAAGTTGCTCAATCTTCTCACCATCAAAGGCAGAAGTATCGTCACGAAAACTTAAAATGACATAGTCATCATCATCAGTGGCATAAACGCTTTTAGCTTTGCCGGCAAATAATTCTTGTCTTTTTTCCATTATTTTATTCTCTAACTGTTTGTTGTTTCTCGCCAATCAAACCCAGTATCTTGCTGTGCAATAGTGATCCAGCTTTGATCACAGTTTAATGCCTGTGCAAATAGTGGCATCACTATATTGGGTGAATTATTTTTTTCACTTAAATGCATTGCAACAATATGCTGCAATCGAGAGGTATCAATTTTTTCAAGTAATGATGCTGATTGTACGTTATTTAAATGTCCATGACGGCCTGCTACGCGGTATTTTAAATAATCTGGATATTCACTATTGTCTAACAAATCTATATCGTGGTTAGCTTCAAGTAGTAAGGCATCACAACCTGACAGTGCTTGCTCAATGATAGGTGTACTCATACCCACATCCGTTAACAAACCAAGACGATGTTGCCCATCGTTAAATACAAACTGACTGGGCTCCCGCGCGTCATGTGGCACCGGAAAAGGACAAGCTTCAATATCACCGATATTAAACACTTCATGGCTGCTAAATTCAGTAATCAAATTAGCCAAATCAGCAGATAAACATCCTGCTGTCCCCGCCGTTGCATAAACTTGCAATTGATATTTTCTAGCCAATACACGCACACCATTTATATGATCTGCATGTTCATGTGTCACCAAAATCGCACTTAGATCCTTCGCGTCAAAACCGGCACGCTGCATGCGTTTCTCAGTTTCACGAGCCGAAAATCCACAATCAACAAGGAGTGTCGTTTTGCCCTGTGAAATTAGTGTTGCATTGCCCCGGCTACCACTTCCGAGAGATGCAAAACGCATTACTTGGCCAACTGCTCCTGCATCAAGCTTAATAGACGTTTAGCTGTATCTGTAGAGATGCGTGTTTTCTCAGTATCTAAGATAACTATTTTGGTGTTTACGGCATCTGAAATCAGCTTGATATAATAAAATTCTTCAGGGGCTTTATCTTCATCATCTTGCCAAAAAAGTAATGCACTCAATATACCTTCATCATCTTCTTCAACCGCTTTGAAGGGGTCGATATAACGCACAAAATAAGTGCCCAGCGAACGGTCGCGATCTTCAACCACAAAACCTTTACTATCTAAAATTCGACCAACACGACTCCAAACATCAGTAAAATCCTGTTCAACCAACAACGCTTGATGACCGCCTGCTTCATCTAACAAAACGGCATTCACCGCACTAGCCTGAGGCGTATTTTGTTGCTGAATGGCAATTTTCTTCTGCTCTTGTTGATAAATCAAACCCAAGAATTCAGCTAACTGGCGTAACATCGCCTCATCTTTTTGCGCATTACCTTCATGCGCTGTCGAACCGACATAAATATTTGTCCGCTTTGATGTTTCACCAGACTCTATCCTTATCCGATAGGCATATCCATCAGGATCTACGGCTGTATCCATCAAACCAATCCGTTCGTCTTGGCGTCTAATTTCTACATTTTTTTGTTGCCAAAATTCTTGTATTCTTTGCCAAGTCACTTCACGATCAGCTGGCATCATTAAATGACGATCACGACCTTCTCCTACCAAAGCAGGTTTGGTATCAGGGGTAATATTGTATTTACTTGCTAATGGATTATTAGCCGCTTCTTCATATTCTGAATACGTTGTTGTGCTATTTTGATTGCCTATGATTTCATCTTTAATGCGTGCTGTACTTAAATCAGGGGGCACATCTAACGGTGGCATTGTATCCGCTTTACGATATTTTTTAGTATTGTCTGGTACAACCTCATCCAAAGCTGGCAAAGCACTACAGCCACTGATTATCGTTGTTAATAAGGTAGCTAATAAAGTATATTTAAAACGCTTAGAGTTCATGTAGTTTAAGTCACTCAATAATTAATTTAATACGCCAGCTTCAAGCAAAGCTTCGCGAACAGTTTGATGATATTGTTCTGACAATATCGTCATAGGCAATCGAATGCCGGTTGGAATTAAGTCCATTTCAGTTAGCGCCCATTTCACTGGGATCGGATTCGCTTCCACAAATAAATTTTTGTGCAATCCTGCCAATTTTTTATCTATTTGTCTTGCACTTACTTCATCACCGGCAATGGCCGCAGCACACATTTCATGCATCGCTGCCGGTGCGACATTCGCAGTAACAGAAATAGTGCCTTGACCACCTAACAGGATGAAGTCAACAGTATTGGCATCATCGCCAGTATAAAGTTCAAATTGATCGTCACATAATGCTTTAATTTGCTCAATACGTGTTAAATCACCTGTTGCTTCTTTTATACCAATAATATTATTGATAGCCGCAAGACGCCCCACCGTTTCTGGCAACATATCACACGCAGTTCGACACGGTACATTGTATAGGATTTGTGGAATATCAACAGCCTCAGCAATCGCTTTGTAATGTTGATATAAACCTTCTTGTGTTGGCCTATTATAATAAGGCGTGACCAACAACACGGCATCAACACCTAAGTCTTTGGCATGTTGAGTCAACGCTATCGCTTCAGAAGTCGAATTTGCACCGGTACCAGCAATAACAGGTACGCGACCATTCACTTGCTGCACCACTTGGCGCACAACATCACAATGCTCTTCAACGTTTAATGTAGCTGACTCTCCGGTTGTACCCATCGCCACAATCGCATCAGTACCCTGACTAATATGGAACTCGATTAATTTATTCAGGCAGTCACCATCTAACGAGCCATCTGCTCGCATCGGTGTCACCAGTGCCACCATACTGCCGCTAAACATGTTCACAACACTCCAACACAAAAGCTTGTACACGAAAAAGTGCCATCGTATGCCAGCCTCTTATAAAATAAACGAGCATGGTACTTTGCCAGACACAAGATGACAAGATCCCACACATCTGTAATAAGGTATATATACCCGTTACCATGGCAGATATTGTTTTTCTAGTGTGCATAATGGCTGGACCAGTAAGGCATATTGTTGATGTAATATCAGCCTACTGCTCAATAATATAACACTGCTAGCGCATTCAGGATGGATGCTATAAATCTACATTTTCAAAGGTCACAGGTATAATATCCATTCTAACAAAACAGGAACCCTTGATGAATAAAGTACAACTTGGTCAACCCGTAGCCGATTTTGAATTGCCCAGTACTGGCGATAGTGTTTTTCGTTTATCACAGCATCAAGGAAAAAATATCGTTATCTATTTTTATCCTAAAGATAATACACCGGGCTGCACGCTAGAAGGTCAAAATTTTAGAGATCATATCGCAGAATTTAATGATCACAATACCCTTATTTTTGGTATTTCACGCGATAGCGTACGTGTGCATGAAAATTTCAAAACCAAGCATGAGTTTCCTTTCGATTTATTATCAGATGCACAAGAGCAAGCTTGCTCACTTTTTGATGTTTTACATCTGAAAAAAAACTATGGCCGCGAATACATGGGAATTGTGCGCAGCACCTTCCTCATCGATCAGCTAGGTGTTTTGCGTCAAGAATGGCGTCAAGTCAAAGTAAAAGAACACCTTGCCGAGGTTTTGACCGCTGTTAAAGCACTTTAATCCAAAAATCCCCTCCTGAAAAAATATCTCAGGAGGGAACTTTTTTTCAACAAACTGTTAAACCGCACCCCCATTAAGCTGACACAATACGTACACAAAGTTATCCACAACTTCTGCACAGAATATCCACTATTCACTATTCACAAACCACATCATCTTGTGGTTCAATCATCTCAAAACCACAACTTGTAGTGGTTTAGTACTTTTTACACATTTTCTAGATAAAGCAGGATTTATCATTATGACAGGCGAATCAACAGCACAAATTTCCCCCTCATCATCAAGCCAATATCAAGTCATCCGCCGCAATGGCCAAGTGACTGATTTTGATAGCAACAAAATTGCCATCGCCATCACCAAGGCTTTTCTTGCCGTTGAAGGCGATTCAGCTCAGGATAGTCGACGAATTCATGATGTCGTTAAAAAGATCACCCAACAAATTACCGACAATTTAACCCGTCGTTTAGATGATGGTGGCACGGTTCATATTGAAGATATTCAAGATCARGTTGAAYTMGYWTTRATGMGMRCCGGTGARYATAAAAYWGCYCGWGCCTATGTGYTWTATCGYGAASMWCRMTCACWAMARCGKRSTSAARAAGNASAWMAARYWMYSKAMKRMCKWYMMKGWRNASAAWYCTTRRTNGTYMMWGMAGNNNATGGYTCYWMWSMTCCWYTWGATATYSASCGYMTRCRWAMYSTRRTWRAYGAAGCCTGYGAARRYMTTRMYGRKRTYGATMSCRCNCRCWWTATTRMRNGAWACCMWKCGTAATMTWTWTGAYGGTGTTGCCGAAGCTGATGTTGAAAAAGCACTGGTCATGTCTGCGCGTACTTTTATCGAACAAGATCCAGCTTATAGTACTGTTGCAGCGCGTTTGCTCATGGATAGCATTCGTCGTGAAGCGTTGACTTATGTTCATGACAAACCCTCTCAAGCATCACAACATGAAATGGCTGATGCCTATCCTGAATATTTCAAAAGCTATATTGAAAAAGCGATTGATCTTGAGTTATTAGCCCCTGATCTCAAACAGTATGATTTAGACCTACTAGGTCAAGCGATCAAATCAGAGCGTGACTTCCAGTTTAACTACCTAGGTTTACAAACCTTGTATGACCGCTACTTCATTCACCACAACAAGATACGTTTTGAATTACCTCAAGCGTTCTATATGCGGGTGGCAATGGGCCTAGCCAGCAATGAAATTCATCGTGAAGATCGTGCTATTGAGTTTTACAACTTACTGTCATCATTCGACTTTATGAGTAGTACCCCGACGCTGTTTAACTCAGGCACATTGCGCCCACAATTATCATCTTGTTACCTCACCACCGTACCTGATGACTTAGGCGGTATTTACGATGCGATCCGCGATAATGCGCTGCTATCTAAATATGCCGGTGGTCTAGGCAATGATTGGACTCGTGTTCGTGGTCTAGGTTCACATATCAAAGGCACTAACGGCAACTCACAAGGTGTTGTACCGTTCTTAAAAGTGGCCAATGATACTGCGGTAGCGGTTAACCAAGGTGGCAAGCGTAAAGGCGCTGTATGTGCTTATCTTGAAACTTGGCATATAGATATCGAAGAATTCCTCGATTTACGTAAAAACACTGGTGATGACCGTCGTCGTACCCATGATATGAACACCGCTAACTGGATCCCCGATTTATTTATGAAGCGGGTAGCAGAAGATGGCAACTGGACATTATTCTCACCAGAAGAAGCACCTGACCTGCATGATCTAACTGGACTAGAGTTTGAACGTGCCTACGCTGAATACGAACAAAAAGCAGCTAAAGGCGAAATCATCAACACCAAAACACTGCTCGCTAATGATCTCTGGCGCAAAATGTTAGGCATGTTGTTTGAAACAGGTCATCCTTGGATCACCTTTAAAGATCCTTGTAACCTACGTTCACCACAACAACATATTGGTGTGGTCCATAGTTCAAACCTATGTACTGAAATCACCCTGAATACATCAGACTCTGAAATCGCTGTGTGTAATCTAGGCTCCGTCAACTTGCCACAACATATTGGCGAAAACGGTCTTGACCTAGACAAACTAAAACGCACCATTACCACGGCTATGCGTATGTTAGATAACGTGATTGAATATAACTATTACAGTGTGCCTCAAGCACGTCGTTCTAACCTACAACATCGCCCTGTTGGTCTCGGTATTATGGGTTTCCAAGATGCACTCTATAAACTACGCATCCCTTATAGTTCAGATGATGCCGTGAGCTTTGCTGATACCTCCATGGAAGCCGTGAGTTACTACACCATCGAAGCCTCATCTAACCTAGCTGATGAACGTGGTAGTTACCTATCGTATGAAGGTAGTTTATGGAGCCAAGGCATCTTGCCGATTGATTCCATCAAAATCTTAAAAGAAGCACGAGGTGAATATCTGCAACAAGATGAGAGCCAAACTTTAGATTGGGATAGCCTACGTGACAAGATCAAACGTCAAGGTATGCGTAACTCTAATACCATGGCCATTGCACCGACAGCGACCATTGCTAACATCTGTGGCATCAGTCAATCAGTTGAACCGACTTATCAAAACTTATTTGTTAAATCGAACTTGTCAGGTGAGTTCACTGTTATCAATCCATACATGGTGACCGATCTGAAAGTTCGCGGTTTATGGGATGAAGTGATGATCAATGATCTGAAATACTTCGATGGTAGCTTGCAGTCTATTGACCGTATTCCTGAAGACTTAAAAGAACTCTATGTCACCGCCTTTGAAATGGATGCCCGCTGGTTAATCGAAGCCGCCTCTCGCCGTCAAAAATGGTTGGATCAAGCCCAAAGTTTGAACTTATACATGGCTGAACCTTCAGGCAAGAAAATGGATAATCTATACAAACTAGCTTGGGTTCGTGGTCTTAAAACAACCTATTACCTTCGTTCAATGGGAGCGACTGCTGCTGAGAAAACATCTTCTGCTGCACCCGCACCCACTGCCGTACCTACAGCAGTAAGCTCGTTTGATGACATTATCTCAGGTGATGGTATGGAAGCACCTCAAGCTTGCTCAATACTCGAACCAGACTGCGAGGCTTGTCAATAATGTTAAATTGGGATGATCCGTTTGCAGCGCCAACGTCGGCTGCCAAAAAAATTGAACACACTGATGTTCAAGATGAAGCCGTTGTGTCAGAACCGGCAGCTAATGACTTAGTCTCTACACCTGTTGCTGTGCCATCAGAGGACGCTAAAGTGGTTATTCCAGCACAACTGCAAGCCAATATTGCACCCGTTAATGTCGAAGATAAACGTGTTATCAACGGCATGACCGACGTCAACCAACTTGCACCGTTCAAATACCCTTGGGCATGGGAATATTTCCTTAATGCCAACAAGAATCACTGGACACCGCTTGATATCAATATGACAGCGGATATTAGTGACTACAACCATAAGCTAACGCTAGAAGAGAAGCATGTTTATACCAATGTGATGTCATACCTCACCACCTCTGACATTCTAGCCATGCGTAATATCGGCTTAGCCGTGATGGAAAAAATGACCGCACCAGAACTGCAAATCTATCAAGCACGCCAAGTGTATGAAGAAGCTTTGCACACATGGACATATCAACATTGCATCGAAACCATCGGTCTAGATCAAAGTGAAATCTATAATCGCTATCGTGTCGTACCTGAAATTAACCAAAAAATTCAATTGGCTAATCGTCGTCTAGATTCGATATTACGCAGTGATATTGATCTACATGATCGTGATGAACTTGAAAATTTCGTCATGGCCTATGCCTTCTTTGGTGGCATATTTGAAGGTTGCTGGTTCTACAATGGTTTCAGCCCCATCTTTGCCTTGCAACGTCGTGGTTTAATGAAAGGCACTGCCGAACAACTACAATACATTATGCGTGATGAAGTGCTGCATGCCTCCTTTGGTATTCGTGTCGTTAAACAAATCATCAAAGAAGAAAACGTAGTGCTTGACCCCGTCAAAGTACAAGAAATGTTTGAAGAAGCTTATGAAGCTGAAAAGATTTACGCAGGTTATATCCTGCGTGATCCAATCCTGGGCTATTCAAAAGAAGATCATATTGCTCAATTCCGCTTTATTGCCAATCGCCGTGCTAAACAACTCGGCTTTGCTGAACCCTTCCCCGGTGCAGAAAATACCCTGACTTGGTTAGATGAACAAGCCAATATGCGTAAAGAGAAAAACTTCTTTGAAACTAAGGTGACTGAATATCAGACGGGTGGTGCGCTTAAGTGGGATTAAAATAACAAAAGAGCCAGTATTAGTGCGCTGGTTATTTTTAATGGTAGATTATGATTGCCGATATTTTACATGTATATCAATGTTTTAACTTTATATTCTTCTGGGGATTATAGATAGTGATATATGGACGGTTCCGTATAATAAACTGTTATGTGTAAATTCCATGGATCATAATGAAGTCAAAAATATCCTGAAAAATTGGCTTAACGGCTCTCTTGATTCTCATGAATGGGATGATTTTATTTC
>NVUI01000009.1 GCA_002733105.1 Methylophaga sp. | reverse complement strand
GGTTGATAGCGATAACTACCTCTATACCCTTTATCGCTATATTGAAATGAATCCGTTGCATGCCAACATGGTTAACTCCCTGACGGACTACCCATGGTCCAGCTATCACCATAATGCACTTGGAAAGAAAGATACACTTATCACCGAACATCCCTTATATCGACGACTAGGCAACAGTCCGGTACTGCGCGGCCAACACTATCAGGCAATATTTGATACACCCAACAGCGCAGAACAAGAGCAAGCAATAGATGAGGCATTGATGCGAGGAGAAGTGTATGGCAGTCATGATTTTCATCAAAAAATAGCGAAACGAATAAAGAGACCGACTCAATTGGCAGCGCATGGCGGCGATAGGAAGAGTGATCATTACAAGAACCAAGCTGGCTGACCCCTTGATCTTTCAAGCTGGCTGACCCCTTGATCTTTCAAAGTGCTGCTTTTTATCGTCTGGTTGGTTCGGTAAGAGCTCCTGAAATCAAGTCTAGTTATGTTTTATCTGTAAATGGTGGGGATGCAACTGGACATTGTGGTTATTTGCCTGAAGAATGCTATGATTTACCAGCAGATGCAGTGAGTGATGCACAAAATGCAAGACTTTTGGTTGGAGAATTAATAGCTCCTTTAGGTGGTTTGATACGTGCTGGAGCTTTTATTAAGGCATGGTTTATTTCGAAAGGTACACAACCTGTTTTAAAGCTTGGAAAGCATAAATCATTAACCAAGTGGAAAAACCGATTTAAACGAGGGGAATGGACTGCTAAGGATGTCCGAGAAACTTTTAAGACTGGAAAGCAATTCAAGGCAGATAACTTAGTGAACAAGAGCAATTCCGCTACTCGTTACTATAATCAGAAATTGGATAAATCAATCGTGGTTGATGATGTTACAGGCGAAATAATTCAACTCGGTAGAAAAGGGTTTAAGTACTGATGGGGTTATTTAAAGTATATGTACATCTACTCAATGAGGGAACAACAGTATTGAGACCAGTTAATTCCCTAAAAGTTGGTGAGGATCGATATCTATTGCAGAAACCAGAAGATTACGACTCAGAAGACGAGGAGTGGGAGTTTCTTCCAGAGTCAGTAGTTATTTGTGATAAAGAGCTTCATGAATCTAGTGAAATTTTAGTAGCAAAACGTTTGGTTTAATCAGACTGAGGTTCCCCCAAGATAACGGATACATTAAATAGGCGACACTATAGGCCTAGGAATATCCTCATGACCAAAGGTTCAAAGCATCCCCTTGATTCGCACGCCAACGCTAGTCATTATTGGTGAGGTAGTTAAACTGCATGATTCATTATCTTGGTTTTGAGTGGATATATATAACCATATAATTGGTTTATATCAGCCGTTTCAGTTGGTTTGTGGCTATCTATAATATTTAACCCTCTAATATTAATAGAGAATTATTTCTGGCATTAAATGTGCGTTACTTCTCGTTTTTAAGTTTAATTTGAGAAGTATAGGGACAACAAATATGTCATACAAACGTAAAGTGCTGACCATCATGCTGGCAACATCGTTAGCATCTGGTGTTGCTTTTGCTGCCGAAGATAGTGTGGAGTTAAGTGATATTGAAGTGATTGGGACAACACCGCTCCACGGTGTTGGTTTACCTGCAGATCAAATAGCCAGTAATATCCAATCAGCTACTGCCGAAGATATAGCCAAGAATCAAAGTCTTGATATTAGTGATTTTTTAAATAAAACATTTAGTAGTGTCAGTATTAGTTCGGCTCAAAATAATCCTTTCCAACCTGATCTACAATTCCGTGGTTTTACCGCATCTCCGTTAGTCGGTAACTCTCAAGGTATATCTGTTTACTTGGATGGTGTACGCGTTAATGAGCCCTTCGGTGATGCCGTTAATTTTGAACTCATCCCTAAGTCGGCTATCAGCACACTGAATTTAATTCCGGGATCTAACCCAATTTTTGGTCTTAATACACTTGGTGGTGCATTATCGATTCAGACAAAAGATGGCTTTACTCATGAAGGCCATGAGCTAGAAGCTTATACAGGTTCTTTTGGACGTGATTCCGGTACTATCTCAAGTGGTGGAAACGATGGAAATTTTGGTTACTTTGTGACAGGTTCTATCACTAAAGAAGATGGCTGGAGAGACTTTTCTCCTTCTCGTGTTGAGCAGTTTTTCTCAAAGCTGAGTTATCGTAGCGATGATAATTCAACAACTTTAGATTTGTCTATAACAAGTATAGAGAGTGATCTCAATGGTAATGGGGCCTCACCTGTAGAATTGGTTGATCAAGATCGTGCGGCCGTATTTACACACCCAGATAATACGCAGAATGATCTGGAAATGTTTAGCTTAAATGGATCTCATTGGATTAATGACCTGACTTTACTATCCGCCAATGCTTACCATCGTTCTAGCGACCGTACAACGTTTAATGGAGATGGTTCAGAACTAACCGTCATTGGTACAGAGATTGGTGAAGATGAGAATGATGATGGAGATTTCTTAGATGCAGATGATGAGGTTGTTTTAACTGGTGCCAATACCTTCGGTTTTGCTGATGGTGATGATGTGGCATTAAATAATACCAGTGAAACTGAACAAGATAGTTATGGTTTAGGCTTACAATTTACGTTCTTGAATAATTTGTTTGATAAAGAAAATCAATTAATCGTTGGTGCGAGCTATGACCGTTCAGATGTAAAGCACACTTCAGAATCAGAAATCGCGTTATTTACTAATACTCGTGGAACAAATGGTATTGGCGAAATTATCGATGAAACTATTGTTAATGGTGATATTGAGACTGAAACTTACAGTATTTATTTCACTGATACTATTTCGTTGACCGATCAATTGGCTTTGACAGTTGCCGGTCGATACAATCGTATTGAAATTGATATTTCTGGAACGAGTGAGGGAGGCGGGCAACTGTTGAATGAAACTGGTGAGAAACATGTTTTTAACCGTTTCAATCCTTCTCTTGGATTAACTTATGCTGTTAATGATTCTTTAAGTGCCTATGGTAGTTACAGTGAATCGAATCGGGCACCAACCCCTTCTGAATTAACTTGTGCTGATGCAGATAACCCCTGTTCTTTACCCAATTCATTCTTAGCTGATCCTCCATTAGATGATGTTGTTGCTAGAACGATTGAAGCAGGTTTACGTGGGCAACGTGGGACTATTAACTGGAATGCCAATGTTTATTACACTCAGTTGAAAGATGATTTGTTCTTTTTCCCTGCTACAGAAGAAGATCCTTCAGATCCAAGATTGAATGTTGGTATTTTTGATAATATTGATAAAACTGCTCGTGCAGGCTTGGAGTTAGGCGCGTTTGGTGAAGTAGATAAATTAAACTGGTTTGCTAACTATTCATACGTTCGTGCTACCTTCGAGGATGAATTCAGTTATGCTCGTGAAGTAGACGATAATGTTGAAACATTTAATGTGAGTAAAGGTGATAGATTGCCAGGTATTCCTGCACACAATATTAAAATTGGTGCGGATTATGATGTTACCGCTAAACTAGCGCTTGGTTTTACTGCATCATACCATTCAAGTCAGTACTTCCGCGGTGATGAAGCAAACGTAGATAAAAAGATTGCTGCATATCGTGTAGTTGATATTCACGGCCGTTATACCGTTAATAAACACTTTGAGTTTTTTGCCAAAGTTGATAATTTATTTGACAGTGAATATGAATCATTTGGTCTTTATGGTGAACCTGATGAAGCTCCAGGGTTTAATTTTGATGACCCACGTTTTGTTGGCGCAGGTGCACCACGAGCAGGCTGGGTTGGCATTAAAGTTTCGATATAATAACAAATTGTAAGGGTTTAGTATGGCAAACTAAATAGCTACTTTAGAACTATTTTATAAATAGGAAATAATGATGAAAATATTAATAACATCAGCCATTTTAATGGCAATAAGTACTGTTGCAATGGCTGATAAACATAGTAACCCACATCAGTTTGACAAATGTATGGCTGCCGCATTAGAAGAGCGCCCAGGTGATATTGTAAAAGTTGAATTTAAGAATGAACAAGGCGCTCATATGTATGAGTTCGATATTCGTGGAATAGACGGTTCTGATTGGGATGTGGAGTGTAATGCTCATCGAGGTTTAATCTCAGAGATTGAACGTGAAGTGGATAGCGTTAATCACCCACTGTTTAAAGCTAAAATGAAAGTAAGTGAGTCAGATGCGCGTGAAATAGCATTGGCTATTTATCCTGGTGTTATTGTCGAAGTTGAGTATGAGATTGAGCCCAACGGATCTGCTTCATATGAATTTGATATTGATACTACTTTAAACCAACAAATGAAAGTTGAAGTAGATGCAACTTCAGGTGAAATTGTAGAAGCTAATCGTGAACTTTGGCAGATCGGTCTTGAATAAAATAGCGAACTTAGTAAGTTTTGGCTAAATTTTTAGCCTTACTCGCAACCGTGGCATCTAATGATGTCACGGTTTTTTTTGTATTTAAATAAACCGCATGGACAGGTCAATAGCACGAATGTCTTTAGTTAAACTACCGATTGAAATTCTATCAACACCTGTTTCGGCAATAGCCCGTACATTGTTGAGAGTGATACCACCAGAGGCTTCTAATTGTGCTTGGCCTTTATTGATAACAACCGATTTTTCTAGGGCTGGAATATCAAAATTATCTAATAAAATAATATCTGCCTGCGCGGTTAAAGCTTGTTGTAATTCATCGAAATTCTCAACCTCAACTTCTATTGCTATGTTTGGATTATTTTCACGAGCTTGAGCCACGGCTGCTTGAATAGAGCCAGTAGCATTAATGTGGTTTTCTTTAATTAAGATACCATCATAAAGCCCGACCCTATGATTGTGACAACCACCACAACGAGTGGCATATTTTTGGGCTAAGCGTAACCCTGGAATGGTCTTACGGGTGTCTAGGATCTTGACGGGTAGGTCAGATACTTGCTGAGCATACTGATGTGCTAGGGTTGCTGTTGCAGCAAGCGTCTGAATATAGTTCATTGCAGTGCGTTCGCCTGTAAGCAGGTTGCGAGCGTTACCCTTGAGTGTACAAATAATACTGTTTTTTGTTACGCGATCTCCATCAGTATAATGCCAATTAATTTTAATGGATGGTTCAAGCTGAGTAAAAACCTCATCGAACCATGCACTACCACATAATATAGCGGTCTCTCTAGAAATAAGTGTTGCAGTCGCCATTGATGTGATCGGGATCAGATCTGCAGTGAGATCTTGTTGACCAATATCCTCTAGTAATGCTAATTTGACCTGAGATGATATAAATTGTGTCGGTACGGTGTTTTTTATGGGCATATGTATCATGTTGTTCAAAATTATGATTAGGAAGTAGGTTAACTTGTGAGAGCACAATTTTCTATATTTTTAAGCTATTTATTTAGCAGTGCTCGAGATCTTACCCCAATTGTTGTCGTTATTAGTTTTTTTCAACTGGTGGTTTTACAACAACCTATTGCCAATATAGGACAAATTTTAGAGGGTGTTTTGTTGGTCGTTTTGGGGCTGACATTCTTTATCCGTGGTTTAGAAATGGGCTTATTCCCAATAGGCGAAAGTATGGCTTATGCTTTTGCAAAGAAAGGGAGTGTGTTCTGGCTATTAACCTTCGCTTTTTCACTGGGGTTTGGAACGACAGTGGCTGAACCTGCATTAATTGCCGTCGCAAAAGAAGCCGCAATAGTCGCTGCTTCTGGTGGGATGATAGAGCAAACTGAGCAAGCAATGAATAGTTATGCCACTGGCCTTAGATACACCGTGGCGATATCGGTAGGTTTTGCAATCTTGATTGGTGTTTTACGTATTCTAAAAGGGTGGCCTGTTCATTATCTTATTATTGCAGGTTATATGGGGGTAGTCATTATGACTATCTTTGCTCCGCCTGAAATTATTGGTATTGCTTATGATTCAGGCGGCGTTACGACATCGACAATTACTGTACCTCTAGTGACAGCGCTAGGTGTAGGGTTAGCTTCTAGTATTAAAGGCCGAAATCCTATGATAGATGGCTTTGGTTTAATTGCCTTTGCCTCATTGACACCGATGATATTTGTTATGGCTTATGGGATGATTATTTAGTGGAACTACTACAATCTTTAGCCCATGTGTTTGTGCAGACCTTAAAAGATATTATGCCCATTGCTATCGTTATTTTTGGTTTTCAGTTACTGGTAATACGAAAACGTATCCCTAATATAAAAAAGGTTTTATTTGGTTTTTTTTATGTATTAATTGGTCTGGTATTTTTTTTACAAGGCTTAGAGCAAGCATTATTCCCATTAGGTAAATTAATGGCGACACAATTAACGGATCCTGCCTTTATTTATCAGGGTTTGGCAGAGATCCCGGAGACCATTCATTGGCAAGATTATATGTGGGTTTATTTTTTTGCTGCGGCTATTGGTTTTTCAACTACAATTGCTGAACCCTCGTTGATTGCTGTTGCGATCAAAGCTGAAGAAGTTTCTGGTGGCGCTATATCTGTCTGGGGTTTACGCATTGCTGTTGCTATTGGTGTCGCTATTGGTATATCGATGGGCACATTTCGTATTATTAGCGGAACCCCATTACATATATACATTATGGTGGGCTATGTGATCGTTATCATCCAGACTTTTTATGCACCAAGACTAATTATTGCTCTAGCCTATGATTCTGGGGGGGTGACTACCTCAACAGTGACAGTACCATTGGTCGCGGCATTGGGCTTAGGTCTTGCATCAACGGTACCAGGAAGAAGCACTTTATTAGATGGCTTTGGCTTAATTGCCTTTGCTAGTTTATTTCCGATTATGAGCGTAATGGCTTATGCACAAATAACAGAATGGCGACTGCATAGGCAGCAAAAAGAGAATAGAAAAGAAAAGAGGATTAAATAATGCACTTTAAATTGATTATTTGTTTTGTAGAAGATGGAAAAACGGATGATGTACTTGATGCTGCTAGAGAGGCGGGAGCGACAGGTTCAACCATTATTAATAATGCGCGAGGAGAAGGGTTGAAGCAAAATAAAACCTTTTTTGGCTTGAGTCTCGAAACACAACGTGACGTGATTTTATTTTTAGTTGAGGAGCACTTAAGCCGGCATATTCTAGAAACGATTGAGCATGCAGGACAGTTTGATGAGAAACCAGGTACAGGGATTGCTATTCAAATTGATGTTGAAGATGCTGTCGGTGTATCTCATCAAATTAGCACGTTACAAAATATTGTAGAGGAAGAAATATGAAACCCAAAGAGATCATTAGAGTGCGTGATGTGATGCGACCTGAGATTGATATTATTGATGGAATGACAACCATTTCTAATGCATTGGCACAAATGAAAAATTTAAAGAATAAAATGTTGATTGTTGATAAGCGGCATAAAGATGATGAGTATGGTGTGGTTAGAATGTCAGATATTGCCTATTATGTATTAGCTCAAGATAAATCGCCTGATCGAGTTAATGTATATGAGATTATGGACAAGCCTGCAATGACGGTTAATGCCTCTATGGATATACGTTATTGCGCACGTTTATTTGAGCGATTTAAGCTCTCTAGAGCCCCCGTAGTAGATGAAGGTAAACTGGTAGGCGTGGTGAGTTTAACCAGAATGGTTCTACAAGGTATAAGGAAGTAGACGTTGCAAGTTGATAAAGGTTTATTGACTGATATTGAGTATCATTGTTCTCCTAATCAGGATAACCGACCGGATATTGATGATATTACGGGCATCGTTATCCATAATATTAGCCTGCCACCGGGTGAGTTCGGTGGTGATTGGATTGACGATTTATTTCTTAATAAGCTTGATCCGAAAGCTCATCCTTACTTTGAGAAAATTGCTAAGGTATGTGTGTCCGCACATCTGCTTATCAGGCGGAATGGGAATATTATTCAGTATGTACCGTTTCAGCAACGTGCTTGGCATGCCGGCGTATCAAAGTGGGGCGACCGTGAACGATGCAATGATTTTACTATTGGCATTGAACTGGAAGGTTGTGATGTCAATCCTTTTGAAATAGAACAGTACCGACAGCTTGTAGAAATAATTCAACTATTATGCAAGGCTTATCCAAAGCTGACTTTGGCTAATATTAAAGGTCATCAAGATATTTCGCCGGGAAGGAAAACTGATCCCGGGCCATATTTTGATTGGAAGTATTTAAATGAGCTCTTATTACAGACATAAAAAAAGGCCATATCAATTTTCTGATACAGCCTTTTTATCTAGATAAGTAAATGACTTATTTAGTGATAGCAATTAACTCAATTTCAAAAATCAAAGTTTCATTAGGACCAATGGGTGAGCCTTGACCCGCACCACGAGGACCATAAGCTAAATTAGCAGGAACAACAATCTCCCATTTAGAACCTTCTGTCATTAATTGAAGTGTTTCTTGCCAACCTTGAATAACGCCAGTCACTGGGAAGCTGGCTGGTTCACCGCGGTCGTATGAACTATCAAATACAGTACCATCTAATAAAGTACCTTTGTAGTGCACAATAACTTTATCTTCAGCGGTTGGTTTTGCGCCATCGCCTTCGGTAATAACGCGATATTGTAGACCACTTTCTGTTGTAATAACGCCCTCTTTTTTAGCATTATCAGCAAGATAAGCAGTTGATACTTCCTGTTTCTTATTCATTTCACTAGCCATTTGTTTCGCTTTTTCTTGTTGGAAATCACCTATGACCTTTTCAGCTGTTGCTGGATCTAGCTGTGGTTGTTTGCCAGCAAGCATATCGGCAACTCCAGCGCTAAAGGCTTCTAGATCAAGATCTACGCCTTCTGCCATCATATTTTGTCCAGCATTGACGCCAAAGATATAACTCAATTGTTGTTTTTCAGTATCTAACTTTGCGGCGTGATCGTCAGCCATTACTTGTGCTCCAAAAAATAAAATGGGAAGAATTACGAGTGTTTTTAAGTTCATTTAAATATGCTCTATTTAGTAAGTCAGGTTAAAAAAGTCATCAGCTTAGGCTGCTAGGTTTTTAGTAAGCAAAAAGTCGATAAAGTTCACCAGACGCATATTCTCTCATATTTTTTAATGACGCATTAATAGAAATAACTGAGTATTTAACTTGGTTATTAGTTTAATTGGTACTATAATGGTATCAATTAGGAGGAGACACAATGTTACGTATGAGTAAATTGACAGATTATGGCATCGTATTGATGACCCATCTGGCATCAAAAACATATCAACAGCATAGTGCCCACACCTTATCTGATGCGGTACAAATGCCTTTGCCGACAGTGAGAAAAGTGCTGAAGTTTCTATCTCAAGGCGGTCTATTAAAGTCAGAACGGGGTGCTCATGGAGGCTATAATTTAACGCGAAGTCCTAAGCTTATTTCAGTGGCTGAGATTATTACAGCGATGGAAGGCCCAATCGCGTTAACAGAGTGCGTGAGTGATGAAAGTCATTGCGATCAAGAATCGCACTGTGATGTACAAACTAACTGGACGCGAATTAATAATGCAGTTTTTCATGCGCTAGATGAAGTGAAATTATCTGATATGTTGGTATCACACCCTTCAGATGTGAGTCCGATACACTTTCATCCAGCAGCGACACGACATAATGGTGATTTACATGGCTGAACAACAACAAATAGATGAAGTATTAGCAAGCGATTATCAGGCCGGTTTCGTCACTGATATTGAATCTGATAGTTTACCACCCGGTTTGAGTGAAGATACTGTGCGTGACATTTCACGTATCAAAGGTGAACCCGAGTTTTTATTAGAATGGCGTTTGCAAGCTTATCGTCACTGGTTAACTTTGGAAACACCTGAATGGGCACATGTTCATTATCCTGAAATTGATTTTCAAAAAATTAGTTATTACTCTGCACCTAAGGCAAAAACAGATGGTCCTAAGAGCTTAGATGAAGTTGATCCTGAGTTGTTGCGTACGTATGAGAAATTAGGTGTTCCACTAGACGAGCGCGCTCGTCTAGCAGGGGTAGCGGTTGATGCCGTATTTGATAGTGTCTCTGTTGCTAATACTTTCCAAGATAAGTTGGCTGAAGATGGCATTATTTTTATGCCCTTTTCAAAGGCAGTGCATGAACATCCAGAACTGATCAAAAAATACTTAGGTAGTGTTGTGTCGTATAAAGATAATTTTTATGCTGCTCTGAATTCAGCCGTATTTAGTGATGGCTCTTTTGTCTACATACCAAAAGGTACACGCTGTCCGATGGAATTGTCGACGTATTTCCGTATTAATGCCGCTAATACAGGGCAGTTTGAGCGTACATTAATTATTGCTGACGATGATGCTTATGTAAGTTATCTTGAAGGCTGCACTGCACCAATGCGTGATGAAAATCAGTTACATGCGGCGGTGGTCGAGTTAGTGGCTCATGATCGTGCGGAGATTAAATACTCAACTGTACAGAACTGGTATCCCGGTGATAAAAATGGTGTTGGCGGTATTTTTAACTTTGTGACCAAGCGGGCACTATGTCGTGGCGTCAGTTCAAAAGTATCATGGACTCAGGTTGAAACAGGCTCTGCCATTACTTGGAAATATCCAAGTGTGATTTTACAAGGTGATAACTCTGTTGGAGAATTTTACTCCGTTGCTGTCACCAACAATATGCAGCAAGCTGATACAGGTACCAAGATGATTCATCTTGGCAAAAATACCAGCTCAACAGTTATTGCCAAAGGCATATCGGCTGGGCGTTCACAAAATGCTTATCGTGGTTTGATACGCATAGGGCCCAATGCTGAAAACGCCCGTAACTACACTGAATGTGATTCATTACTAATGGGAGATCAGTGTGGTGCCCATACCTTCCCTTATATTGAAGTCAAAAATCCTACAGCTCAAGTAGAGCATGAAGCTTCGACTTCAAAAATTAGTGAGGATCAACTGTTTTATTGTAAGCAGCGTGGTTTAGATACGGAAGATGCAGTATCAATGATTGTGAATGGTTTTTGTAAGCAAGTAATGCGTCAATTACCCATGGAATTTGCTGTTGAAGCACAAAATCTACTAGGTCTGTCACTAGAAGGTTCAGTAGGTTAATAAACTTTTAAAGAGATAATAAATGTTAGAAATTAAAAACCTTCATGCCAGTATCGATGGCAAAGAAATTTTACGCGGCATTAATTTAACCGTTAATGCAGGCGAAGTGCACGCCATTATGGGTCCAAATGGATCAGGAAAAAGCACGTTATCAAACATTATTGCCGGCCGTGATGGTTATGATATTACCCAAGGAGAAGTTATTTATAAGGGGGATAATCTACTTGATATGCCTGCTGAAGTACGTGCTCAACGCGGCGTGTTTTTAGCATTTCAGTATCCAGTCGAAATTCCAGGTGTGAGTAATATTTATTTACTTAAAGCGGCGTTGAATGCGGTGCGTAAATATCAAGGACTAGATGATCTTGATGCGATTGATTTTTTAACCTTAGTACGGAGCAAATTAGAACTGGTTCAAATGGATGAACAGTTTCTTCACCGTGGCGTTAATGAAGGTTTTTCTGGCGGTGAGAAAAAACGTAATGAGATCTTACAAATGGCATTGCTTGAACCTTCATTAGCCATTCTGGATGAAACCGATTCTGGTTTAGATATTGATGCACTGAAAGTAGTATCAGAAGGAGTGAATGCCCTGCGTTCTCCAGAACGTTCAATTGTAATGATTACTCATTACCAACGTTTACTTGACTATATTGTGCCCGATTATGTGCATGTCCTTTCAAATGGTCAGATTGTAAAATCAGGCGATAAAGAATTAGCTAAAGAACTGGAAGCAAAAGGGTATAGCTGGATCCACGATACTGCTGAAGGCCAACCAATATGAAGCAGTTGACTGACCTAGTAACACCTTTTGCTACTATTGCAGCAGATAAGCAACTGGCAGGAGATGATTTAGCTTGGTTAAAAAAGTTACGTTTGCAAGCATTAGATCAATTTAACCGAGCCGGCTTACCAGCAAAAAAACAAGAAGATTGGAAATACACCAGTTTGTGGGCATTATCACAGCAGGACTTTATTCACCAAGCAAATCCGAGTGATATTAGTGCCGCCCAATGTGATCAAGTTGCCTTGTTACAGGACAGCTACCGTGTGGTCATTATTGATGGTGTCTATTCAGCTGAACATTCTCAACTCACTGGCTTACAAACTGGTTTAACGATTAGTCCATTGTCATCTGGCCTGGATCAAGTTCAATCATATATCGGCCAACAAGTAGATATTGAAAAGGCAGGGTTGAATGCGCTTAATACACTGCTAATGAATGAAGGTGTTGTTATTACAGTTGATAGTGATACTCAGGTGCTAACACCGATTGAAATTTTAGTGATCAATACTGGTTCAACCAATAATTTAGCGATACATTTACGCAATATAATTGTATTAGCAGACCATAGTCAGCTGACAGTGATCGAGCATTATATTGGCTTAGCAGAGTCTACTTCATTCACCAATGTTGTTAGTGAAGTTGTGCTGAAAGAAAATGCGGAGTTGAATCATTATAAATTGCAGCAAGAATCTTCCAATGCGACTCATATAGCTACTCTAGCAGCCAAACAAGCAGCTAACAGTTTATGGCGAAGCAGCAATATATCCTTGGGTGCAAAGCTTGCTCGCAATGATGTGCACACTCAGTTATTAGGGGAACAAGCACATGTAGTGATGGATGGTTTATATTTAGCTGACAGTGAACAGCACGTAGATTTTCATACTCGGATTGATCATGCCGTACCGAATACAAGCAGTGAAGAGCTATTTAAAGGTGTGTTAAATGATAATAGTCATGCCGTGTTTAATGGCAAGGTGATAGTACATAAACATGCTCAAAAAACGGATGCTAATCAACAGAACCATAATTTATTACTATCTCGGGGTTGTGAAATTGATAGTAAACCAGAAATGGAAATTTATGCAGATGATGTGAAGTGTGCTCATGGTAGTACTGTGGGGCAAATTAATGAAGATCAGTTGTTCTTCTTACGAGCACGTGGATTGGACGAAGCTAGTGCACGTAATTTATTAACGCATGCCTTTGCTGTAGATGTTTTAGATAGAATTCCTGCAGAACAAATTCGCAATGCCTTTTCAAAAGTAATCGAACAACATCTTCCGCATGGTGGGTCATGATAATGAGTCGTTTAGATCTGCAAGCCATTAGACAGGATTTTCCCATTCTTGATCAAAGTATCAATGGGCATCCATTGGTATATCTTGATAATGCAGCGAGTAGTCAGAAACCAATTCAGGTGATTGATGCCGTCGCTAATTATTATCGAAAAGATAATGCTAATGTGCACCGTGGGGTGCATCGTTTAAGCCAACGTGCTACCGATGCTTATGAAGGTGCTCGTGACAAAGTGCGTGGTTTTGTCAATGCAAAATCGGATAAAGAAATTATCTTTGTTCGGGGTGCGACCGAAGCCATTAATTTAGTTGCCCAGAGCTTTGTTCGGCCGCAGCTTCAAGTGGGTGATGAAATATTGATAAGTCACTTAGAACACCACGCCAATATTGTGCCGTGGCAGATATTATGTGAACAAACGGGTGCTAAGCTAAAAGTCATTCCCATGACGGAAGTAGGTGAGTTAGATCTATCGACATTTGATGATTTGCTAACGACACGAACCAAGATCTTAGCAGTAGGTCATGTCTCTAATGCGTTAGGTACTATCAATTCTGTTAAAGAAATGATTGTTAAAGCACATGCTAAAAATATTCCAGTATTAATTGATGGCGCACAAGCTGTGCCGCATATGGTCGTTGATGTACAAGATTTGGACTGTGATTTTTATGTGTTTTCAGGTCATAAAATGTTTGCCCCAACGGGTATAGGCGCATTGTATGGCAAACAAGATTTATTAGCAGAAATGCCACCTTGGCAGGGTGGTGGTGACATGATTTTATCGGTCAGTTTTGAACACACTCAATATAATGAATTACCTTATAAATTTGAGGCAGGCACACCGAATATTGCTGGCACAATTGGTTTAGGTGCTGCGATTGATTATATGCAGAATTTAGGCATTTCAAATCTGGCTGAGCATGAGCATAATCTACTCGTCGCAGCTACTGAAAAAGTGAATGCCATCGATGGCGTTAGAATTATTGGTACGGCCGAACATAAAGCAAGTGTTTTATCTTTTATGATTGAAGGTGTACATCCACATGATGTCGGCACTATTTTCGATCAGCAGGGGGTGGCCATTCGGACCGGTCACCATTGTGCTCAGCCGGTGATGCAATTCTACGGAATACCCGCTACGGCACGCGCTTCCTTTGCTTTTTACAATACGATGGAAGAAGTCGATGCTTTAGTCTTGGGTATCAAAAAAGTACAGGAGCTATTTGCATGAGTAGTGCAGATTTAAGAGATCTCTATCAGCAAGTGATTATGGATCACAATAAAAAACCACGTAACTTTCGTGAAATGAGTGATGCTAATCATCTAGCGCATGGTAATAATCCACTATGTGGTGATGCCTTAGTGGTGTTCGTTAAGTTAGATGATGATGTGATAGATGATGTGAGTTTTCAGGGCAGTGGCTGTGCGATTTCAGTGGCATCAGCATCATTAATGACGGAAGCCCTTAAAGGCAAAACCTTAGCAGAAGCTGAAGCACTTTATGAGCAAGTTCATAAACAGATGACCGGTGAAGATGTGGATAGTGCAACCTTGGGTAAATTGGCGGTATTGAGTGGTGTTAAAGAATTTCCAGCACGCGTTAAGTGTGCCACTTTGTCCTGGCATACCATGCATGCGGCTATGGATAGTGACCATAATCTTTCAGTGACAACAGAATAATAGGAAAATACAATGAGTGAACATTATTTTGAAGTCAGCCTAGATGAGCTGAAAGAAGATGTGATTGAGATGCTGAAAACCATCTATGATCCTGAAATTCCAGTCAACATTTATGAACTGGGATTAATTTATGATATCAATATCAGTGAAGATAAAAAAGTTGACATCAATATGACTTTAACTGCGCCGGGTTGCCCTGTTGCACAATCATTTCCTGGTGATATAGAAGCTAAAGTGGCGACAGTACCAAATGTAAATGAGGTTAAAGTCGAATTGGTCTGGGATCCACCTTGGACCAAAGATATGATGAGTGAAGCGGCACAGTTACAATTGGGGATGTTTTAGGTTAGTATTTTGTGCATTATTAATATTCTTTTAGGATGAAATATGACACTCAATACAAATGCCCCGATTTACCTTAACTATTCTGGCCCAACATTATTGAGTATCCCTCTGCTAAATAAAGGCTCTGCATTTAGCGAACAAGAACGTGAAGCATTTAATTTGACTGGCTTACTACCTAATGCACATGAAACGATAGAGCAACAAGTAAAACGCTCATATATTCAATATTCCAGCTTTGATGAACCCATCAATAAGCACATTTATTTGCGAGCAATTCAAGACAGTAATGAAACACTGTTTTATCGCTTAGTTCAACAACATATTGAAGAAATGATGCCTATCATTTATACCCCCGTTGTAGGCGAGGCTTGTGAGCGATTTTCTGAAATATATCGACGTGCTCGGGGATTATTTATTGCTTACCCTGATCGGCATAATATTGATGAAATATTAAACAATGTCACTAAAAAGAATGTAAAAATCATTGTTGTTACCGATGGTAGTCGAATTCTTGGTTTGGGCGACCAAGGCATTGGTGGTATGGGCATTCCCATTGGTAAACTATCTTTATACACAGCTTGTGCTGGGATCAGTCCTGCTTATACTTTACCCATTGTGCTTGATGTCGGAACCAATAATCAGCAACTATTAGATGATCCACTGTATATGGGCTGGCATCATGAGCGTGTTGAAGCAGAACAATATGATGAATTGTTAGAATTATTTGTGGCAGCCATTAAAAAACGATGGCCTGAAGCACTACTTCAATTTGAAGATTTTCAACAAACTAAAGCGTTGCCATTATTAAAGCGTTACCGCAATCAAATTTGTTGTTTTAATGACGATATTCAAGGTACGGCAGCAGTCACCGTTGGCACATTGCTGGCAGCGAGCCATGCCAAAGATGAACGACTGGCAGAACAAAAAATAGTCTTTGTTGGGGCGGGTTCAGCCGGTTGTGGTATCGCTGAGCAAATTGTGGCTCAGATGTGTGCCGAAGGTCTATCTGAACAACAAGCACGTAGTCAGATTTATATGGTGGGACGATATGGTTTGTTAACTGAAGACTCACCTGATTTATTAGATTTCCAACAAAACTTAGCGCAAAAGAAAGCCAATTTAACAGGCTGGGAATATACCGAGCAATATGCACCATTAATTGATGTAATGAGTTTTGCAAAACCCACCGTATTAATTGGGGTCTCAGGTCAGCCAGACTTATTTACTGAGTCTATCATTAAAACCATGCAAAATAGTTGTGACAGACCCATTATTTTTCCATTAAGTAATCCATCTTCAAAAATTGAAGCAACACCAGAACAATTGGTTGAATGGACCGATGGTCGCGCTATCATTGCAACAGGCAGCCCATTTGATCCTGTTCAATATAAGGGTGAGTCTTATCCTATCCCGCAGTGCAATAATAGTTATATTTTCCCGGGTTTTGGTTTAGCGGTTGTGGCAGCAAAAATAACGCGAATTACCGATGAAATGTTAATGGTTTCAAGTGAAGTACTAGCAGAATCATCACCTGTTGTTATAACGGGTGATGGTGCATTATTACCACCACTCACCGAGATTACTGAACTTAGTAAGAAGATTGCTTTTGCTGTGGCTAAAGTGGCACAACAACAAGGTTTTGCAGAACAGCTTAGCGATCAACAATTACGGGAAAATATTGAGGCTAGTTTTTGGGTGCCTGAGTATAGAACATATAAGTGGTTGGATGCTTAGTTCAGGTTAGATTCGATGAACGAATAAATATTTTTTGTAGGATTCTCATCATGACATTTAAGTTATATATTATGCGTCATGCAAAATCTGATTGGTCTGATGCGGGCAGGTCAGATTTTGATCGTCCGATTAATAGCCGTGGCGAGAAAAATGCGAAAGCTATTGGTCAGTGGCTACTCGAGAACAATAAAATACCGCAACAGATTATTTCATCACCGGCGCTTAGAGCAAAACAAACGACAGTATTAGTGGTAGATGCATTTACCGATGCTTTATCAGAAAAGATTATCTATGAAAAAAATCTATATCTTGCTAGTTTAGATAGCTTATTGGAATGTATTCAGTTATATAAAAACGGCTTAAATAGTTTAATGATTGTCGCACATAATCCCGGTCTGGAAGGTTTGCTACATTACCTCTTAACTCAATCTGATAGGTCTAATAACAGTATTACATCAATGTCGACAGCCAACCTAGCGTTGTTTGAGTTCCCTAATAATGCGTTTGATATTTATAGTGATAGAGGTGAATTAGTCGAGTTTCTAAAGCCAGATTAAAAGGGACAGATTTATGTAACTACCTTTGATTACTAATTATTTACACCAAAGAATCACGTTGTTGCTGTAACTGAGACAATGCTTGTTCCATCTCAGTTAGTTTGTCGCGCTCTTTTTGTACCACTTCAGCAGGGGCTTTAGCAGTGTAGTTTTCATTATTCAACTTGCCTGAAGATTGTTTAATTACCTTTTCTAATTTGGCAGTTTCTCTGTCCAAACGCTGGATTTCAGCTTTTTTATCAATCAAACCCTCTAATGGGATCAATATTTCCATTTTGCCTACTAAAGCTGTTGCAGCAGCTGGAGCATCACCATCAAGCGTGTCAATACTTTCTAGGTTGGCTAGGCGGCTTAGGAATTCACGGTTGTTTTCCACCCGATCTAAATCCTGTTGTTGGCTGTCTTTTAAGATCACCGGCAATTGCTTTTTAGGTGGAATGTTCATTTGTGAACGAATAGATCGAATGCCAGTAATGAATTCCATCACCCATTCCATTTCAGCTACGGCTTTTGCATCAATCTTGTTTTCATTTGTTACTGGGTAAGGTTGACTCATGATGCTATTACCCATTTTACCTGCAAGTGGGGCAACGGTCTGCCAGATTTCTTCGGTGATAAATGGCATAAAAGGATGCGTCATACGCAAAGTCGCTTCTAATACCCGCACTAAAGTACGACGGGTGCCACGTTTAGCCGCTTCAGAGGCTCTATCACTAGATAACACTGGTTTTGATAACTCTAAATACCAACTACAGTAATTATCCCAAATAAACTCATAGATAGCTTGTGCTGCATGGTCAAAACGATAACCTTCGATAGCAGCCGTGACCTTTTGTTCTGTAGTTTGAAGTTTTGAAATAATCCAACGATCAGCGAGGCTTAATTCCACATCGTCATTATCAATACCGGTGTCTTGACCTTCGGTATTCATTAATACATAACGTGCGGCATTCCATAACTTGTTACAGAAGTTACGATAACCACCAATACGGTTCATATCAAAGTTGATATCACGACCGGTTGACGCTAAAGAGGCAAAGGTGAAACGTAATGCATCGGTACCATGTGGTTCGATACCATCAGGAAATTCTTTGCGTGTCGCTTTTTCAATTTTGGGGGCATCTTTGGGGTTCATCAGCCCAGAGGTACGTTTTTTGACCAAAGACTCTAGGTCTATGCCATCAATAATATCGATAGGATCTAAAACATTACCTTTAGACTTAGACATTTTATGACCGTGGGAATCACGTACTAAGCCATGGATATAGACTTCTTTAAATGGCACATCGTCCATAAACTTCAGACCCATCATCATCATTCTGGCGACCCAGAAAAAGATAATGTCAAAACCGGTGACTAAGACACTGCCGGGATACCAAGTGTTTACTGCAGCTGTTTTTTCTGGCCAACCTAAGGTTGAAAAAGGCCAAAGGGCAGAGGAGAACCAGGTATCTAAAACATCTTCATCTTGTCGAAGGTTTACATCGTCAGCAAGGTTATTTTCTTGACGAACGGTGGCTTCATCATTAGCAACATAAATATTGCCTTCATCGTCGTACCAGGCTGGGATACGGTGACCCCACCATATTTGACGTGAAATGCACCAATCTTGAATGCCGTCCATCCAGTTATAAAAGGTTTTGTCCCAGTTGCCGGGTACAAATTTGATTTTACCTTCTTGCACCGCTTTTACCGCAGGTTCAGCAAGTGCATCGGCTTTAACATACCATTGGTCTGTTAATAACGGCTCAATAACTGCGCCACTACGATCGCCACGCGGCACCATCAATGTGTGATCTTTAATGCTATCTAATAAACCGAGTTTGTCTAAATCTTGAACAATCACTTTACGGGCTTCATAACGATCAAGACCGCGATATTTCTCTGGTGCATTGTCGTTGATGGCAGCATCAATCGTTAAGATATTGATTTTTTCGAGATCATGACGTTGACCTATTTCAGCATCATTAAAGTCATGAGCAGGGGTGATTTTGACACAACCCGTACCAAAGTCTTGATCAACATAATCATCGGCTATAATCGGAATTTCACGACCAACCAAGGGCAGGGTAATGGTTTGGCCAATAAGGTGTTTATATCGTTCATCGTTAGGATGCACTGCAACAGCGGTATCGCCCAACATGGTTTCAGGGCGAGTTGTTGCCACTACTAAGTGGCCTGAACCATCTGTTAATGGGTAACGGAAATGCCACATATGACCAGCTTCTTCTTCTGACAATACTTCTAAATCAGAGACGGCTGTGTGCAGCACAGGGTCCCAATTAACAAGGCGTTTGCCTCGATAGATTAGACCTTCTTTATGCAGTTCTACAAAGACATGTTTGACCGCTTTAGATAAATCTTCATCCATGGTGAAGCGATCACGTGACCAATCTAAAGAAGAACCTAGGCGACGTAATTGGCGGGTGATGTTATTACCTGATTCTTCTTTCCAGTCCCAAATACGGTCAATAAATTGGTCGCGACCTAAGTCATGACGTGTTTTACCTTCGGCATTCAATTGGCGCTCCACCACCATTTGAGTAGCAATACCTGCGTGGTCAGTACCTGGTTGCCACAAAGTGTTATCACCTTTCATCCGGTGATATCGGGTGAGCGTATCCATGATGGTGTTATTAAAACCATGCCCCATGTGTAGACTGCCTGTGACATTCGGTGGTGGCAGCATAATGGCATAAGGGCTACCTTCACCGGATGGCTTGAATTCACCATTTTTTTCCCAAGTTTGGTACCAGTGTTGTTCAATTTGATCAGGGCTGTAGGTTTTTTCCATGTTTTATCAGGGTTGTATTATTAATTGAAGCCAAGCATTATAATCGTTGGCAGAAGGATAGGATAGGCAAGGAGATAGATTTTGGTCGCGCAGATTAAAGATAATGTGGATACAGCAGCATGAAGCTGTCGCAAAAGCTGAGTTGGATCGTGGTTGTGAGTGTTTTATTGACCACAATTCTAGCATTATTTATTTATTATCAAAGTTCAAAACAATCTTTGTTACGCAGTGAAATTGCGGATCTAAAACATCAGACACAAGCTTTGGTTGATGTATCTATCAAGCGCTTATTGATGGAAAATGATAGTGAGCAGCTAGCTGACATCACTCAGCTACTTTCTGCTCAGAATGAGTATGACAGCGAGCAACATTTTTTATTAGATTTGGATAAGAATTTTATTCTTGCAGGACCTTGGCAATCTATCCCTGAAAACCTCCAGATCAACTATACAGATGAGTCATTAGCAGCCGTATTTAAACAGCCTTTATCATTAATTGCACAGCATTTAGGTAGAGTGAAACTGTTGGATGATTTCTATGAGGTCATCGCTATTGAAATTGCACCAATGCAGTGGTCATATTTTCGAATGATACCAACAGATAAGATACTCGCGCCGTTGCAGAAGCAAATATGGCTTACATTACTGCTTATTACTCTGGCAATGATTCTCGCTGGTGTACTTATTAATATTGCAGCAAGACGTATGATTGTAACTCCCTTACTTGGTTTGACGGATAAAGCACGACATTATGCCTGTGGCGATGTGGATACAACATCTATTTTGACTAGCGGAGTAGATGAGATAGCACAATTAGAACGTGCGCTGGATACTATGCAAGAGAATCTTTGTAAGGAAACTGAGCAATTACTAATATCAGAACAGCGCTATCGAGATGTTGTAGATACTGTTCGCGAAGTGATAGTTCAAATTGGCAAAAATGGAACATGGCAATTTTTGAGTCCAACATGGCGTCATTTATCAGGGAATAATTATAAAACATCAGTCCATAAGCCAGTTGCTGAATTTTTGCATCCTAGTGAACATCAGAAGATATCACGTGTTATAAAGTCACTTTATAGTGGGGATATTCAGTCTTGGCTGGGTGAAGTACGATTGTTAACAATTGATCAGCGTTATATCTGGATCAATATGTCACTTCAAGTCAATATTAAGCAGCATATGATAGTGGGGACACTAGAAAATATTCACATGGCTCGTCTGAGCAAAGATGTAAATGATACTTTACGAACAGCTGAAAAAATGGTGTTAGTTGCGGATTGTTCAATGTCAACTTTGCTTACCTTTATTGCACAAGAAATGGTACTCATTATGGATGTACCTTTATTTTGGATTATGTTGTGCAAGGATAAACATCAGAAACAGTTGTTTGCTGCTGGTGAAAGGCAAGATTTTTTATACGATAATGACGGGCTTTGGCTTGGTTTGCACAATGAAGGTGGCCCTGTGATGCAGGTCGTTCGAGACTGTGTGCCCATTCACATTAATCAATATTCAAATGTTGATAGTGTGTGGAAAGTGAGACTAAAGCGGGATGATTTGCAAGATAGCTTATTTTTTCCATTTAATCCAAGCAATGAATATCAAGGTGTGATTGGTATACACAGTGAATTGGTAGAGCAGTTTGACAAAGAATACCAACAAATAATGACCGTATTCGCATCTGAATTAAGATTGATTTGTCAGATAGCCGAAGACCAGCGTTTGATGAGACTTCACCGGATGGCTGTTGAAAAAACAGCCAATGCCATCATGATTACCGACGAGAAAGGTATTATTGAATGGGTTAATGACTCATTTATCAGGCTGACACAATATAATATTGATGAGGTTCTTGGTTTAAGCCCACGACTGTTGAGATCGGGTGAAAATCATGCTGGATACGTCAGAGATATCTGGCAAACAGTGAGTGATGGTGATGTTTGGCAGGGTGAAATTGTCAATCGTAGAAAAGATGGGAGTTTATTTAATGTTCTGTATACCATTACACCTCTGACAGATAATGATGGAATGACAACACATTTTGTCGCTATATTAGAAGACGTAACGGAAAGGCATGCAGCACAACAACGCATTAACTATTTAGCAACCCATGATGGGCTAACAGGTTTACCCAATCGTAGTTTGTTACAAGATCGGCTTGCTCAAGCTATATTTCATGCACAAAGACACAACACAAAGATGGCGGTATTATTTATTGATGTTGATCAATTTAAATATATTAATGATTCCCTAGGTCATCAACAAGGTGATGAATTATTAAAAACATTAACACAAAGATTACAAAAAATGATTCGTGGTGAGGATACGCTTGCCCGTTTTGGTGGTGATGAGTTTGTTGTAGTAATGCCAGAAATTACAGACATTAATGACGCCTGCAATATGGCAAATAAGTTGCTTGATCAAATGCAGCAACCTTATCATTTAGCCAGTCATGAGTTAACAGTGACAGGTAGCATTGGCATCAGCATCTATCCTGATGATGCTATAGAACCTGACGACTTGATCCAATATGCGGATGCTGCAATGTATTTAGCAAAAGATCAGGGACGAAATAATAGTCAGTTTTACACGCAAGCGATTAACGAAAAAATTGTGCATCGCCTTAATTTAGAAAAAGGATTACGCAAAGCATTAGAGTCTGATGAGTTTGTGTTGCTTTACCAGCCAAAAATTGATTTGTACACAGGTCAGATTATAGGTATGGAAGCCTTAATCAGGTGGCAAAGCCCAGAATTAGGGCTTGTACCCCCCATGGATTTTATTCCGTTAGCAGAAGAAACAGGCATTATTTTACCGATAGGTGAATGGGTGATGACAACGGCCTGTGAGCAAATGAAAGTTTGGTTGAAGAAATTCCCCTGGTTAAATAATGTCGCTATTAATATATCGATCAAGCAATTCAAACAAGCTGACTTTGTTAAACAAGCGGCAACAATCCTTGATCAAATAGGCATACCTGCTAATAAAGTTGAATTTGAGTTAACAGAAAGCTTGGTGATGAATGATGTTGAGTCAGCTATTCAAACGATGGAGGGTCTAAAAGCATTAGGGATAACATTAAGTATTGATGATTTTGGCACAGGATATTCTAGTTTGAGTTATCTAAAACGATTCCCTGTAGATATCTTAAAGATTGATCGATCATTTGTCAGTGAGTTAGATAGTGATACTTCGGACCATGCAATAGTACGATCGATCATTGCTTTAGCTGATAATCTTGGTTTGCAAGTCGTGGCGGAAGGGGTGGAACGAAAACAGCAGCAAGATTTGTTAACCTTATTAGGTTGCCAGTTTGCTCAAGGATATTTTTTTAGTAAGCCGATATCTGTTGATGAGATGACCACTTTATTGACAGAGAATCAGCCATAAATTTTAATTTAAAGGCGATGTGTTTCTAATTCATAACCACGCTCTTTATAAAATTGAAAGCGTTTTCGGCCTTCAATTTTAATCTCTTCCCTATCATCAATAAGTTCTGCCAAACGTTCAAACTGGCTGAAAAATAAGGGCTGTGAAGGATTAAGGTTAATTAATAAGTCCATCAATCGAGGCGGTGCAGCATCATGGCCAATTAAAACGGGCTCATTTTGGTCATCACCTTGATGGATTTGATGTGGTACAAAACTATCAGGTCGAAAAGACCATAAAGCTTGGTTAATTAACTCACTCTCATCAGCACTCTGTGTATGAATGTAAACATGGTGACCCAGTTTATAGGCTTTTTCAGCCAGTCGACAGGCAAATTCCTGCCGACTGGCTGCTTCTGTTCCTTTTAATATATAAAAACTAATTCGCGTCATTAATTGTTAGCAGCAATACGGTTTTGTATAAATTGAACTAGTAGTGGTACAGGACGTCCTGTTGCGCCTTTAGCTTTACCTCCGACCCATGCTGTACCTGCGATATCGAGATGAGCCCAGTTGAATTTTTTGGTGAATCGGGAGAGGAAACAGGCGGCAGTGACACTACCCGCTTCTTTGCCACCAATATTAGCGATGTCAGCAAAATTACTATCGAGTTGCTGTTGATAATCATCCCAGATAGGCAGTTGCCATGTGCGATCATGACTGTCATTTCCAGCTTGTAACAGAGCATCAGCTAAGGGTTGATTATTTGACATCAAACCCGTTGCATGGCTGCCAAGTGCCACAATAATAGCGCCTGTTAATGTGGCAATATCGATAACGACTGCGGGATCAAATCGCTCACTATAGGTTAAAGCATCACACAAGATTAAGCGGCCTTCAGCATCCGTATTTAATATCTCAATAGTGTGTCCAGCCATACTGGTCACAACATCCCCTGGTTTATTTGCATCGCCATCAGGAAGGTTCTCAGAGCTAGGTATAACACCGACGACATTAATCGGTAAATTGAGCTCGGCAATAGCAGTGATGGTGCCAAACACACTAGCAGAGCCACACATGTCATATTTCATTTCATCCATCGCTTGGGATGGTTTTAATGAAATACCACCGGCATCAAAGGTTAAGCCTTTTCCGACTAATACTACGGGACGATCATCACCAGAGCCTCGGTACTCCATAGTGATCAATTTAGCGGGTTCACGGCTACCACGAGACACTGATAACAGTGATGCCATACCCAGTTTTTCCATATCAGCTTCTTCAAGTATGGTGGTGGTAATTGAGTCAAAACGTTGTCCAATATCAATCGCTTGTTCCGCAAGATATGTAGGTGTACATATATTGCCAGGCAAATTACCTAAGTTTCGAGCTAGATCCATGCCATTAGCAATAGCTTGTCCTGAATTTACGGCTTGTTCTAGTTCAGCTACTTCATCGTTTTCAGCTAAAAAGCTGAGCTGTTCAATGGGATTATCTTGCGGTTTTGAGTTACTTTTGGTTTGGCTATATTGATAAAGAGCGGCACCCGCTGCAATAATTGTTTGACGGGTATTCCAACCTTTTGTGCGTTCATTAACCGTAATTTCGGCTAAGCAACTTGTTGCTGTGCTTGCACCACATTTATTTAACGTTTTTATCAGCGCGGTGGTGGCTTTGTTAAAGTCACTTTCATTGGTTTTATTCTGTTGACCACAACCAACAAGTAATACTCTTGGACTAGATAGGCCATTGATATCATGCAGCATTAATGTTTGGCCCGGTTTTCCGGAGATGTCACCTTGGTTAATTAATTTTTCAATTATATTATTATCCAAGGAATTGATGATCTGTGCGCTTGTGCTCAATTGGCCTTGTTCAAAAACAGCGACAGCAATACAATCAGTTTTCTGTATTGCCAGTGCTTCAGTTGTGACAAAATACTGCATGAATTTCTCCTGTGTAGTAGTACCTGAAATAGTGTCTATTTATGCAATCAGATACTAGATGATTTAGACTGAATTATAAATTATGATTATTAACCAAGCTATTCTAACTAAGACAATTCAATAATGCCCGTTCTTCGTCAATTTTTTCATTCTTATTTATCAGTCATTGACCGATATTTGTTACGTGAGTTCATGTTGAATTTATTGGCCGTCACCAGTGTGTTGTGGCTAATTTATGTGGCGACACGTTTTGCTCGTTATTTAGCACAAGCAGCGTTAGGTAATATACCGAGTGAGATAATATTCACTTTGCTAGGCTACAGCTCCTTGGGGGCTTTGTCATTGTTATTACCACTAGGCGCATTTTTAGCCGTCATGTTAGCTTTAGGACGAATGAGTTCTGATAGTGAGCTAACTGTCATTTCTGCTTGTGGCATTAGTGATAACCGCATTATACGAAATGTTGCCCTATTTTCAGGCTCGGTTGCTATTATCGTTGCTCTACTGGCATTAATTGTTATTCCTAATGTACTTTCACAGCGTTATGAATTAGAACAGCAGGCAAAACTAACGGCTGATACTAGTGGGCTAGTTGCGGGAAGCTTTAAGGAAAGTCGAAATGGTGACTGGACATTTTATTCTCAAGGATTAAGCAAGGATAAGCAGGGAATGGAAAATGTGTTTATTGAAATTAATCGTGGAGATAAACCTTTAATATTACGCGCATCAAAAGGACATTTTGAGATTGATAGTAATACCGGCCATAAGTATTTAATCCTTGAACAAGGATACCGCTATGAAGGTCAGGCAGGTGATCGAGACATCACTATTGCACAGTTTGATTCTCACAGTATGTTGATAGAAAAAGGTGAGCAAAAAAAAGCGAGAGAGCGGCATAAAGCCATATCGACAGGTACATTGTGGCACCGAGGCCAGAATAAAGATTTAGCTGAATTACAGTGGCGAGCCTCCTCAGCAATAATGACAGTAATTTTATCTTTATTAGCATTGTTTTTAGCTAATTCTGGGCCGAGAAAAGGGCGGTATGCTGGATTTTTTCCTGCTATTTTAGTGTACATAATTTATAGCAACTTATTGGGTGTTACACGTGCCTGGGTGTCTAAAGGTGTCATTGCGCCATGGCTGGGTGCTATATGGGTTCATTTGTTGATGATTTTAGTATTATTTTTGTTATTAAACCGCCATAAAATTCGTTTGTACTGGCGAAAATACCAGCAGGATAAAGGTTTAGCGCAATGACAGTATTACAGCAATATATAGCTAAAACTATACTGGCAAGTACTTTATTAGTCCTATTAGTGCTACTCGGCCTTTATACTTTTATGGACTTTATTACTGAGTTAGATGACTTGGGTAAGGGACAATATCAGCTAGGTGATATTGCAGCATATATCTTGCTTTCTATGCCAAAGAGAATATATGAATTACTGCCGATAGCGGCTTTATTAGGGAGTGTTTTGGGATTGGGAAACTTGGCGAGCCAGAGTGAATTAGTCGCTATGCGCGCTGCCGGTGTATCAGTTGCACAAATTAACAAGGCAGTAATGATAGTGGCTATTAGTTTAATGGTAATAGCTGTTTTTATTGGTGAAGTGCTGCGTCCCCCAGCAGAACAAAAAGCACGTGAAATTCAATCAGTGGCACAGACAGGTACGGTAGGTTCCCGATCTGATCATGGGTTTTGGACGCGAGATGGACTGCATTTTAATCATATAGAGCGTATTTTACCGGATGGTCGGTTTGCTGGAATTTCTATTTATGAATTTGATGAGAAGAATCGATTACGGATCATTACCAAAGCTAAAGAAGCGCAATATGAAGGAGATAGCTGGACGCTATCAGATGTGATCCAAAGTACAATTGATGAACAAGGAGTACAAGTACGCTCAGTGTCTCATGCTCGTTGGAAGTCACAACTTAATCCGGGTATGGTTAATATTGTTGTTGTCCCCCCCGAATTTTTGCCTGTATGGGGCTTAATGGAATATGTGTCTTACCTTAAGAATAATCATCAGGCTGTAGAGCGATACCAAATGGCCTTTTGGATGAAAATAATGATGCCTTTGAGTTCAGCTGTAATGGTGTTTTTAGCGGTTCCATTCATATTTGGACCGTTACGTTCAGCACCAGTAGGGGGCCGAATATTAGCCGGTGCTTTAGTCGGTATTGGCTTTCATTTGTTTAATCAGAGCTTTCAACAATTCGGATTAGTATTTGGTATTTTACCCTGGCTAGCAGCCGCTTTCCCAACCTTTGCTTTTGCGGGGCTAGGGTTTTATATGATGAAACGAGTACATTAGTGGGTCATAAATAATTGGATTGCTATTGAGAATCATTAACATTTAAATAGCCTTTTGATTAAACTGATGGTAATTTATACGCCATTGATGAAAGCGCAGGTTTGCTGGTATCCATCTACAGCAGTCAAACGGCGCTCGCGATGGATGGATAACTGTTCAGTTTTAAACACTTCTAAAAGAATTCAACACATATACATGAAAATAAAGTGGAATCGAGTTAATCGAAAAATACACTATTGGGGGGCTATTACTTGTGCCTTACCCATTCTTATTGTACTTATAAGCGGTGTATTGCTGTTACTCAAAAAAGAAATTGACTGGATACAGCCACCCACCGTAAAAACAGACTCTCGAACCTCACATTTAGAATTTGAACAAATTTTGGCAGTGGCTAAAACAGTCAAACAAGCAGATATCACCGGCTGGCATGATATTAAACGATTAGATATACGCCCGAATAAAGGTGTGATTAAGGTTCAAACAGAGAATCAATGGGAAATTCAGCTAGATTATGCCACTGCTGAAATATTGCATGTGGCCTATCGTCGTTCAGATTTTATTGAAACCATACATGACGGATCTTTTTTTCATGATGTAGCTAAATTAGCTGTATTTTTACCCGCCGCTATTATTTTATTAGTGTTGTGGATAACCGGTATATATCTATTTCTATTACCTTATTTAGTGAAAAGAAAGTCGCCAAAACAAAGTCTTAAAAATTAGCCTTTAGCTAGCTGCTTAGGCTCCTTGCTCATATTAGAAACTGGCTTTCATACCTAAAATAAGGTTTCGTCCTGGTTCATTAGATCCTGATCCATGGCTGCGATAGGCCTTATCAAACACATTATTCAACTGTAAGGTAAGTAGTAAATTAGAACTGGCTTGCCAACCACTATAGATATTTAACAACTGATATGAAGGAGTGCCATCTGGTGGGATACGTTGAGTATCATTTTTATCACCTTCGCTTAGTTTGTTAGCTTTAGCAGCCATAGTGAGATTTGTTCCTAACCATGTTGTCTTGTCATCACTTTTCCATTCAAGGCCGATATGTGCTGTTATTGGCATAATACGACTAAAGGGTTCGGTAATTTCGGTAAATGAATTGATAAAATCATCCCTTGTTAGACGTCCTTCTAGCCAAGTGATATCAGCATGCGTTGACAAGTTTGAGTTCCATTGGTAGTTAAGGTCAAATTCAACGCCATGAATATACCCATCTGCACTGTTTTGTTTACTGACTTCAATTAAACCACCAGCGGTAATATTGCCTGTTGGCGTGCTCGCAATAAAGTTTTTAATTTGGGTGTAGTAATAGGTGCCTTCAAATTGTAAGTCTGATTGTCTAAATTTAAAACCAGTTTCATAAGTTAAAAACTTTTCCGGTGATAGGTTTGTTGCGGCAATTTCAGTTTCATTAGATCGACTTGATCCAAAGCGACTTAAATCAGCGATATTGGGTGCGCGGAATGACTGGCTAATACCCAGCCATATAGAGGTTGACCCATTATCAGTAAGGTTGTAACTTGCCTTGATCGCACTGGATAAATTATCCCAATCTTGTTGGAATGAGGCGGGCATATTAGTGTCAGGGTCTTCAAATCGACCTATGTCAGCATCAATATAGCTATACCGTGTGCCGAGATTAACACTGAGCCTGTCGGTTAAAGCAAATTTTGCCTGTATATAACCACCAAAAACACCATATTCAGCATTATCGCCGACAGGGCCTTGGATCCTAAGCTGATCAATTGAGCCATCAGCTAAATAGTCGATACGGCCGCTATCTACTTTGTCCAAGTAATAATCAAAACCATATGTTAAGGCAATATGATTGATGGTGCTTTCCAGTTGGAGATCTATACCGATCATATTAGAGTCAAAAAAATCATCAATACGCTTTCCAGTCGCTCTAATGCGATCTCCATCTTCTTCCCAGCGTTGGTGAGATACCGTTAATGTGGCTTGATCGATAAAGGTATTTAAATCATACCCGGTTAATTTAACGTAACTAAGCTGACGCTGTTGATCCTTTAAGCGCAGTAGATCTGTACCCGTCTTGCTGCCAGAAAAAGGTTTAGAAAATAGAGTCGAATGTGTACGCCATACATTGTCTTGATTCAAGTTTTGATGGGCTAACGTCAGATCCCATTGCTGACTAAGTATTAAGTCAAAACGTATATCGACAGCATATTCATCATAACCAGTGTGCTCAAGGCGCCCTATATTTGCAGCATCAATATCACCAAAATTTTTGCGAGTGAAACCGCCAATCAAACCCCAATGCTGACCTTGACCAAACTCTAATTCTGTTCTACTGATAAAGCTATGTTCAGCAGTGGCATAACGTAGTGACTCAGATCCATGAGTAAAAAATTGACTTTCTGCTTCATTAAGAAAGGAAGGTTGTTTGGTTTGTAAGTTAATCGTGCCACCAATAGCATCACTACCGTATAACGATGATGCAGGCCCACTTAATAATTCAATAGCTTCAAGGTTGCTAACATCAATTAACGAGAAATATTCATTAGGACCATCACGATAAACTGAATTGTTATATCGAACACCATCAATTAGCACCAATGTACGGTAGCCTGTAAAGCCACGAATAAAGGGCGACCCTTGACCATTCGCTGTTTTTTGTACCGTCACTCCTGGTATTTGAGCTAATGCTTCAGGTAAATTTCTCGGTATTTTCTGTTCAAGTTCATCGCGATCGATGGAATGAAGCGTATTTGCTGAAAGCAATGTTGAGCTTTGTAGGCGGGGTGCAATGACAGCTAATGGTTCAATTTCGATAGGTGTATTGAATGTTTCAGTTTCAGCTAGTGCATTGAGACTATTAATCAATAGTCCAACTATTAATGATAATTTTTTCAACAACATATCCATTGCAAACCTAAGTTGTGAATATTATAGCTGAAATAAATAAAAACACTAACAGCATTGATAATGATTCGTATTTGATCGTATAATTGCAGCTGAGTGAAATGAAAGATCAACTCATCTCTTATCAAATTAATTAGGACAGGAAATATGCGCTCTAAATGTTTAGTTGTTGCAGGTGCTGGTGTGATGCTTTTAGCAAGCCCATTAACCTATGCGGAAGAAAATTTATGGATATATGCTAAAGGTACGGATACACGTCCTAAAGGGAGTGTAGAATTAAAACTCAGTGACACAATACGTGTTGACAAAGACTCAGGCAGTTATCGCTTCCATGATATTAGACCAGAAATTGAATATGGTATTACTGATAAATTGACGATTGGTGCTGAGATTATGATTTTTGATCATAACTACTCAGGCATTGAAGCCGGCAATGATCCGGTCCATGAAACGCAAGAAGCTAATGGCGGAAGCTTCAATAAAACCCAATATGGTGGTTTTGAGATTGCACTTAAATATAATATTTTAAGCCCATACAAAGATTTTATGGGTTTCTCCGTTGGCTTGGGTTATGAGAATCGTGATATATATCGTTTGGATGGTTCTGAAACCGATCAAGACTCCTTTACGACAACACTCTTTTTCCAGAAAAATTTCTTGGATGATACTTTGGTTTTTGTACTTAGCCCTAAAGTTGAATTTGAACGTCGCAAAACACCGGGCGTGTTAGAAGAAGAAATTTCATTGGATATCTCTGCTGGTGTGTCATACAGATTCAAACCTAAATGGTTTGTTGGTCTTGAATTTAGACACCAATCTGATTACCTTAGTGTCGATGAGAACGGTGAGTTTGAAGAAGGCGTGAAACCTTCCAGTTTTGATTTGACTGATTTTAGTGTAGGCGATCAATTTCAGCGTGGTAATTACATTGGTCCGACATTACATTATGCAGAAAAAAATTGGTGGGTAACGACAGGTCTTTTGTATCAATATAATGGGGGTGGTAGCAGTAGAGCCTTTAATAAAGACGGAAAAAACTTTGATGAACATGAAAAATTTCATATTGGTTTTGCATTAGGCTATGAATTTCAGTAGAAACTAGAGAACATGTGTAGCGGATTGAATTGATGATAAATAGACGCAAGTTTAGCCAGCTATTAGGTTTAACAGCAAGCAGTGTGTTATTCCCAGCTTTTGTTGTAAATGCAAAATCTTATCTCACCTCACAACAGGCAAAGCAACTGTTATGGGAAGATAAAACGATGACACAAATTGCCGTAGAGCTGACTCAAGACCAAGTTAAAGCAATTCAATCTGCTTCCGATGTTCGTGTTAGAAACCCAAACATGCAAGTTTGGAAAGTGGAGGGTGGTGGTTGGTTTATCATTGATCAAATCATTGGTAAACATGAGAATATTGATATGGCCTTTGCCTATCATGCTGATGGAACAGTAAAAGGTTTTGAGATCCTGACTTACCGGGAAACCTATGGGTTTGAAGTGAATAACCCAAAATGGCGTATGCAGTTTCATGGTAAGAATCATAGTCAGCATTTAAAATTAGACCATCAAATTAAAAACATCTCAGGTGCAACACTATCGTGTCGACATATTACCGACGGTATTAATCGTTTAAACCACACTTGGAATTTGGTGTTGCAACATTTAGGCTAGCTACATTGAACTCATTACAGCGCTGCAAACCCTTATTAGGTACGTTTGTTGAAGTATTTGTGCAAGACAATGTGAGTGATAAAGCATTGGTAGAACAAAGCAATGCAATATTTAAGCAAATAGAGCAGATAGAGGGCTTAATGAGCTTTCACACTAAAGATAGTGAGCTGAGCCTCATTAATCAGCAAGCCCATCAACAACCCGTGGCTATGTCACAAGAGATGACAGAAGTCATTCAACAAGTGTTGGAGTTGAGTGCCTTAACCCAGGGCGTATATGACGTTTCTATTGCCTCACAATTAATCACTTCTGGAATATTGCCCGATCATGATTTTAATATTGATCCCTTAGCCAGTTGGAAAGACATTATTGTGGATAACAATGACATTTATTTTATCCGGCCATTAGTGATTGACCTTGGCGGTATTGCCAAAGGTTATGCCGTTGATAAAGCCATTGCCGCTGCTGATGATAATTGTCATGTTGTTGTTAATGCTGGTGGAGATTTAAAAATGACGCACTGGCAAAACCAATTAGTTTCAATTAGAGTGCCATATTCTAAATCTGGCAAGGTAGTCGATGTTGCTATGCAGTCAGCAGCATTAGCAACCAGCGGGCATTATTTTTTAGATGGAAAAGTAGCGATCATTAACGCACAAACTAAGCAGAAAGTGGACCAAGATATCAGCATTTCAGTGTTTGCAGATTCTTGCATGGTCGCTGATGCACTAACAAAAGTAGCTTTTTTGTATGAGGATAGCGCAGCTATTTTCTCTGCCTTTAAAGCAAAAGCCTTACGTCTGGATTGGCATGGCGAAGTACTAACGTAATAGCACAATGATAAAAGCAAAATTTTCTAAATTTTACCGCCGAAGTTTATATCTGTTATTCACCGTGAGTTGGGTAACAGGCAACATATTTTTTGCGTTGAGCCGTTGGTTTATGGTGGAAGGTGATTTTGGACCTGAAAAACATCCTTGGCAGTTTCCTGTGCTGATGTTGCATGGTGCTTCAGCCTTTATGGTGATGTTCTTTTTTGGCTTTGTGATGGCATCACATGTTCCGGTAGCATGGAAGTTAAAGAAGATTAGAGCCTTGGGAATACTATTGGTCTCAGCGGTGAGCTTTCAAATTATCTCAGCGTACCTGTTATATTATTTAGCTAATGAGACTGTACGTGACGTCATTGCTAACTTGCATGCCGCTGTCGGTTTTTCACTCCCTATTATTCTTACCATACATATTGTTCATGCAATCAGATCAAGACAACAAGCTAAAAAATAATAATATCTAGCATGGTGAGCCTATGATCAGGAAAATCCTGATCGATATTAGGTATTTAGCTTATTTCTAAATAAGCGTTCTTTGTTCATAATGCATAACAACGTTGACAAGAAAACTTCTTGCGACATTCAAATAAATTTTATGGAGATACTATTATGTGGACTCAACCAGAATATTCAGATATGCGTTTCGGTTTTGAAGTAACGATGTATATCTGCAATCGTTAGGATTGATAGATTAAAAAAAAGCCTCTGAAGTTTTTGCTTCAGGGGCTTTTTTTTGTTCGGTGTGTAGGATTGTACTATTAAACAATAAATTTCTATTCTATTCGCATTTTTAATCTGCTTTCTTAATATTCCACACTTACCTTTAAATATAGCTTCATATGTTTGTTAGAGAGCTTCTGTGGTGATTTAGTTAGCAGTTTTAAGCGGGTAAGAACCTGTTTTGAGACTTCTGGTAGAAAAAGCTGTTTTTTGAGGTGGTTTTCCAAGCTTTTTTATAGTTTAATCATGTTTTGTCAGCACTGTAATTTTTGTCGTTATTTGAGGATTTTGTTTTTAGGCATGGGCAAAATTAGTTGTTGTCTAACAAAAGAAAAATGTATTTAGCTGAACATTTGATGCTGTGTTTAGTCATGAAAATAACAGCATTTTGCTCAGTTAAAATTCTAATGCATGAGGTATGCGCGGATTTATTAAAATTAGAAATGGATCAAGTAGGTCTTTTCATCCCATCTTTATAAAACAGGTCTATCATAATAGATATAAAAAAAGCGCTTAGTTTTACCTAAGCGCTTTTCCAATTGGCGTCCCCAAGGGGGTTCGAACCCCTGTTACCGCCGTGAAAGGGCAGTGTCCTAGGCCTCTAGACGATGGGGACCTAAAACTTTTCTTTCGGTTTACTGGTGGAGCTAGACGGGATCGAACCGTCGACCTCTTCGCTGCCAGCGAAGCGCTCTCCCAGCTGAGCTATAGCCCCCGAAAGGAAGCGCATACTATATGGATTTGCATTTTAGCTGTCAATAAAAGATTGGAAATAATTTTTAATATTTAACGGGGTTGACGGAAGTCGGATAGATACAGCGCTAATTATTTATTTAAAAATAATAACTAAGTTGTTGATGTTAAGTAAAACTAATCGTTATAGGTTATATTCTGGCAAGTAGAATTTGATGAAATGTCTTTTCTGTGCGATAAAATGTTAGTTAATGATAAGTTTAATTTTGTCGAATTGATGCAAAGTTAGTACCTTAAGGATTTTCATGCGCAAACTGATGCTGTTTTCAGCGGTTATAATGTCTAGTTATGGGGCAATGGTGATTGCCCAATCAAATGTGCAACAGTGTTACGTAGATAGCAGTGGTGATTTTTTACCCTATCAGGTAACTCAGCAAGAAACTGAGGTTGATATCAAGGCTGATAATGTTCAATTAGTTGAAGATGGCACTTCTATTTTTACCGGTAATGTCGAAGTAAACCGTGGTGGTCAGCAGTTGAATGCAGGACGTGCTACTTATAACCAGATATCAGGTAATATCACCGCCCAAGATAATGTTCGTATTCGTGATAGTGACGTTATGTTTAAAGCGCAACAGGCTGAATGGTCATTGTCTAATGATGAAGGTACTTTGTTAGACGCCGAGTATCGAATACGTGAAATGCACGCACGAGGCACAGCAAGCCTTATTCATCGTCAAGGCAGGATACGCACAGATCTTAGTAATGCAACATATACAACTTGTCCAGAGGGTGACAACGCATGGCAATTAAAAGCAGCTAAAGTAAAGTTAGATCATGAACATGCTGTGGGCTCCGCTCGTAATGTCGTCGTACGTGTTGGTAATGTGCCTGTTTTTTATACACCTTATATCAGTTTCCCTCTTAATGATGAGCGAAAATCTGGATTTTTAACCCCCTCTGTTGGTAACAGTGATGAGACAGGATTTGATGTTAGTACACCATATTATTGGAATATATCACCTGATAAAGATGTAACACTAACACCGAGATATATGTCTGAACGTGGTTTGATGCTCAATGGTGAATTTCGTTATTTATATGAACGTGGTGATGGCAAGATCAATGCTGCTTTTTTAGCGAGTGATAATCTGAGAAAAAATGGTGATGATATTAATCCGCACCATAATGAAGATCGACAACATTTTTCTTGGCAACATACTAGTGCATTCTTATCAGGTTGGCGTACTAATGTTGATTATAATTATGTATCTGATGATGAATACTTAGAAGATTTTGGATCAAATTTAAGCTTGGCGAGCACCACTCATCTTAATCGAAAAGTGGATGTAACTTACAACGGAGATAATTGGGATTTTATTGGCCGCTTGCAAGGATATCAAACACTGACTGAGGTAAATAAACCCTATCAACGGTTACCTCAATTACGATTGCGTGGTTCATTACCCGATCAGGCGATGGGATTAACTTATGCTTTAACGACGGAATATGTAGATTTTGATCATGATGACCTGGTGGCTGGTCATCGCATTGATTTTGAACCTTCAATGAGTTTACCGCTAGAATCTTCCGCAGGCTTTATCACCCCTCGTATTGCGCTACGGCATACTCGATATGATTTAAATGATAATGTGACAGCTGCAGCTGATAGTTCACCAACAAGAACACTACCTATCGCCAGCATTGATAGTGGTCTGTTTTTTGAGCGTGAGTTAACCTTTGGAAATAATGGTTATATTCACACACTAGAACCACGTGCCTTTTATTTGTATATCCCTCATCGAGATCAAACAGATATCCCCGTATTTGATAGTAGTCTTCGTACCTTTAATTTTGGTCAATTATTTGCATATGATCGTTTTTCTGGTAGCGATAGAATAGGGGATGCAAATCAATTATCGGTCGCTTTAACTTCTCGACTGATAGATCAGCAAACAGGTCGAGAATCTTTAAGAGTTAGTTTAGGTAAAATTCAGCACTTTCGCGATCGAAGAGTTGCATTGCCTGGAGAGTCTATTCAGACGAGAAGTGATTCGGATATGGTGGCTGAAGTAGCAGCATCAATTGCAAAGGAATGGACATTAAGAGGTGAGGTTCAGTGGGATCCTCATGGTGATACATCTAATATGTCAGCAATCCAGTTGCGTTATCGCAGTGATAGTGGACGATTGCTGAATATCTCACATCGCTACCGTCGAGAAAATGTCAATGAGCAAACAGGTTTAGAGCAAATTGATATTTCAGCTCGAGTTCCAATTAATGACCAGTGGAGTGTGGTAGGGCGTTGGTATCGCTCTATACAAGATGGTCAAACATTAGAAGGCTTGGCGGGTGTCGAGTATGACAATTGTTGTTGGGCTGCTCGCGTAGTGGCAAGAAACTACATTAATGATGTTACCGATAATGATCGTAACTTTGCCATCTTTTTCCAAATTGAACTGAAGGGCTTAGGTAATTTTGGTCAAAAAACGGAAGATTTGTTAGAGCGAAGTATTTTGGGGTACGGCTCTTAAATCAAACTGCACTGAGCCTTATTATTCTAATAATTAAGGTTCCTCTAATTGTTGTTCTAAACTTCATGGTATAGGCTGCGAACTCACATACGGTTTTACTGTCTTTACTTCAATTGTTATTAAAATTAGATTAAACATATTTTAATATTGTGCGTTCTTTTATAATGCGTACGTTATTGAGTTTAATGTTGGGAATTTCATGATTAAATATTGCATTATAGCGGCCTTGTTAGTGACTGGTTATGTAGGGGCTGAACCACTGGACCGCATTGTAGCTGTGGTCAACAATGAAGTACTGTTAGAAAGTGAATTGATCGAAATGGAGCGAACTGTTCGGCAGCAGCTACGTCAACGAAAAGCAGCTGTACCGCCAGAAGACATCCTGCGCAAACAAGTGATGGAGCGCCTTATTATTCAACGTATACAAATGCAAGAGGCCGATAAGGTCGGTATTCATGTTGGAGATGATGCTCTTAATGCTTCATTGCGACAAATTGCTCAGAATAACAACATGACGTTACGAGAGTTTCGTGATGTATTAGAAGCTGATAATTATGATTTTGTAGAGTTTAGAGATTCTATCCGTGAAGAGATGATTATTACTCGATTACGTAAACGACTAGTCGAGGATAGGGTCGTTGTATCTGATCGGGAAATTGATAATTTTCTAGCAAACCAGGTGGCTCAAGGTGGCACTGAAATTAGTTACCATTTATTACATATTTTGATCAGTGTGCCAGAAGCAGCAACGCCTGAAGAAGTACAAGCTTCACAAGAAAAGCTTAACAATATTCAATCACTTTTGGATGAGGGTGCTAATTTTTCAGAAGTTGCAGCTGGATATTCAGACGGGCAAAATGCGCTTGAAGGCGGCGATCTTGGTTGGCGTAAACAAGGTGAATTACCTTCCTTATTTTCTCAAGTAGTCCCTGGACTTTCCATAGGTCAAGTGAGCGAACCGCTGCGAAGTGGTAGTGGACTTCACCTTGTTAAATTAGAAAATAAAAAAAGTGAAGAAACTCATATGGTGAAACAAACACTAGCAAGCCATATACTCATTAAAACCAATGAATTGATCACAGATAATGATGCACAAAATCGTTTAAATATTTTGCGTGAAAGGGTGATGAATAGTGAAGATTTTGCTGATTTAGCTAGAGCACACTCAGATGATACAGGTTCAGCTATTGAGGGCGGCAGTCTTGGGTGGACCAGTCCTGGGGTGATGGTGCCTGAGTTTGAAGAAAAAATGAACGAATTAGCTGATGGTGATATGAGTGAGGTGTTTAAGAGTCGATTTGGTTGGCACTTAATTAAGGTTTATCAACACCGGGAAGAGAATATGGCCGAAGAATTTAAACAAAATAAAGCACGATTCCTAGTACGCAAACGTAAGATTGAAGAAGATTTAGAAGGTTGGCTGCGCCAATTGCGTGATGAAGCCTATGTCGAGTACCGCGACTTTTGACTAGTTGTAAACGGCTGGCAATAACGGCTGGAGAACCAAGTGGAATAGGCCCTGATATTTGTATACAGTTAATGCAGCAACAGCAGCAATGCGAGTTAATTGTTATTGCAGATCCAACACTTATTGAACAACGTGCGCAGCAACTAGGCATTAATATTAACCTAGAAGCGGTTGATCTTTCCCAACAAGCAAGTGTGGCTCCAAAAGGTACGTTAAGGTATTTAGCTTGTAAACTGAAGAGGCCAGCCCAAGTAGGAAAATTAAACCCTATCAATTCAGATTATGTGTTGGAAACACTGCAGCATGCTTTAGATGGATGCATGAATCATCAATTTGATGCAGTCGTTACTGGGCCAGTGCATAAGGGTGTTATTAATGATGCCGGTATGGCATTTACTGGCCATACCGAGTTTTTTGCTGAGGGTGCCGATGTCACTCAAGTTGTCATGATGTTGGCAACACCTACATTACGAGTTGCTTTAGCCACCACACATTTGCCCTTGTTTGAAGTCAGTAAAGCAATTACACAAGTTGGTTTAACGCAAATTATTGAAATAATTAATAGTTCATTACAGTATCAATTTGGTATTAAACAGCCCCGTATAGCTGTTTGTGGTTTAAATCCACATGCTGGTGAAAATGGGCATATAGGCCGAGAAGAAATAGATGTTATTAATCCCGTTATTGAGAAACTTAAACAGCGAGATATATCTGTTTCCGGACCGTGGCCAGCAGATACAATATTTGTGCAAGATAAACTGCAACACTTTGATGTTGTTTTAGCGATGTATCATGATCAAGGCTTACCCGTTTTAAAACATCAAGGCTTCGGTAAAGCCGTTAATGTTACCTTAGGCCTGCCTTTTATTCGTACATCAGTTGATCATGGCACAGCACTGGATTTGGCTGGGACGGGTAAGGCAAGTGTGAGTAGTCTCCAAGCCGCTGTAAATATGGCTCTAACAATGTGTAACAGCTAAAGAAACTAATGAGAAAAGATAAATACCCAAAGGCAAGAAAGCGTTTTGGCCAAAATTTCCTACACGATCAGAATGTTATTGATGACATTGTGATGGCCGTTGACCCACAACAAGATCAGCACCTAGTCGAAATAGGCCCTGGGCGAGGCGCAATAACCTTGCCATTATTACAGTCCTGTGGGCAATTAGATGCGATCGAGCTTGACCGAGATCTTGTTCCACTGCTACAACAACGGTTATCCGCATACGATAATTTAATGATTCATGAAGCAGATGCTTTAAGTTTTGATTATCAAAACCTTGTGAAACAACAAGAAAAATTACGGATCATTGGCAATTTGCCCTATAACATTACGACACCATTATTATTCCATTTATTAGCACAATCAGATTGTATTGAAGACATGTGCTTTATGCTACAACGGGAAGTTGTTGAACGGATCTGTGCGCAACCTGATAACAAAAATTATGGCCGCTTGAGTATTATGGTTCAACACCAATGCCAAGCAGAACTTTTATTCATTGTGCCACCAGAAGCCTTCGAACCTGCCCCTAAGGTTGAATCAGCTATTATTTATTTGCATCCATTGTCAGAGCGTGTCGGCGGTGAAGTACCAATGGAAGCACTCAGCAAGGTGGTTAAGCAGGCCTTTATACAAAGAAGAAAAACGATAGCTAACACATTGAAAAATATGATTTCTATCGATGATCTGACGGCAGTTAATATTGACCCTAAACAGCGGGCCGAGACAGTGACCATCAGTCAGTTTGTAGCATTGACTAAACTGTGGCTAAAAACTTAATCTGCTTGAAGTCTAGGCATGAATTTTGATGGAAAATAGTCTCTTTTCATTGAACAGCCAATAGGATTAGGTGAAAAAAAACCATTTGATTTTAATATTGGTTCATCTCTATCTTGACACGTGGTTTTTGCTGTAGTTAGATACATGCTTCCCATAAAGCTTGGTCTGTGGGGATATACTATAATTTTAACGAGATGAGGAATTAAGCTGTGAATAAATCAGAATTGATTGATGCAGTTGCTGCTGCAGCAGATATTTCAAAAGCCAAAGCTGCGCTGGCTGTTGATGGTGTTACTTCTGCAGTAACAAAAGCATTAAGTGGTGGCGATCAAGTCACATTAGTTGGCTTTGGTACATTTTCTGTTCGTGACCGTGCTGCACGCACAGGACGTAATCCACGTACAGGTGAAGAGATTCAAATTGCAGCGGCAAAAATCCCTGCCTTTAAGGCTGGTAAAGCCCTAAAAGATGCTGTAAACTAGCGCTTTTTCCGAAGGGGTGCTTAGCTCAGCTGGGAGAGCATCGCCCTTACAAGGCGAGGGTCGGGGGTTCGAACCCCTCAGCACCCACCAAGGAAATTAGGAGCGGTAGTTCAGCTGGTTAGAATGCTGGCCTGTCACGCCGGAGGTCGCGGGTTCGAATCCCGTCCGCTCCGCCRAAAACAATAAGAAAAGGCGCATAATATGCGCCTTTTTTTTGTATAATTAAATACTATTTTTGTCTTGAAGGTGCTCTTCTATGTTGCATTTCATTCGTGAGCGTGCCCAAGGGTGGGTTGCGTGGTTTATTGTAGGATTAATTAGTATCCCTTTTGCACTATGGGGTGTTAACTCTTATTTAAATGGTCCCTCTGATATCGTTATTGCCACCGTCAATGACGTGCCAATTAAACAGGCTGAATTTAAACAAGCCATGCAGCAATATCGAGAACGCATGCGAAATGCTCTCGGTGAAAAATTTGATCCTGATATGTTTGATGGTAGTGCTGTAAAACAAACAGTCCTTAATGGGCTTATTGATAAAAAGCTTTTGTCATCAGCAAGTCATTCATTAGGTCAATATGTCAGTGATAACAAATTATCAGCATTGATCCAAGCGACACCAGCATTTCAAAAAGAAGGCGTGTTTGATCAGGAATACTACTCAGCCGTTTTAGCCCGTGTAGGGTTGAGTCCTAGCCGTTACGAACTAGAGTTACGTCAAGATCTGCTTATGCAAGAATTAACAAATAATGTTCAGCAGACATCGCTGATCACTCAATATAAATTAGACGATACACTTAAACTAGAAAAGCAAACGCGTGATATTGCTTATGGTGTTATTGCTGCACAAGCGTTATTGGATCAAGTTGATGTGAGTGATGATGAAATCCAAGCATATTATGATAGTCATCAAAGCGTTTATACCGCTCCAGAACGTGTATCGGTCAATTATGTTGAATTATCAGTCGCAAAACTGGCTAAAACAATTACAATCGATGAGGCGGAATTACAGCAGTTTTATGTGGATAATGAAGATCAATTTGTTGGGCCTGAACAGCGAAAAGCGAGCCATATTTTAATAGAAGAAAGTGATGAGCTAGTCGCATTAGAAAAATTAGCTGTTATTAAAACACGATTAGATAACGGGGAAGAGTTTTCATCTTTAGCTGTTGAGTTTTCTCAAGACAGTGGCTCGGCAAGTGAGGGCGGCGATTTAGGCTTTTTTCAACATGGCGTGATGGATATTGCCTTTGAAACAACGGTTTTTGCTTTAAAAAATATAGGTGATATCAGTGAGCCAGTGAAAACCGAATTTGGTTATCACCTCATACAATTAACAGGGATCCAAGCTGCAGAAGGTAAATCTTTTACGGACGCACATGATGAGATTTTGAACCTATATAGTCAAAAACAAGCTGAAGAAAAATTTTACGAACAAGCTGAACAACTTGCTGATTTGAGCTATGAAAACCCAGAAAACCTTGATCTTGTTGCAGAAGACTTAGAGCTAGAAATAATGCAAAGCGCAACATTTACCCGTAATGGCGGTAGTGGCATTGCCGCTAATAAAAAGGTAGTCATCTCAGCATTTAGTGAAGATGTGTTAGTGAATAATCTGAATAGTGCTGTCATTGAGATAGATATCTCGACATTACTCGTTTTGCATAAAAAGGAACATATTCAAGCAAGTCAATTACCGTTAAAATCTGTTGCTCCCACTATTGTTGAGCAACTTAAGTTTGAAAAGGCCAGTAAAAAGGCCAGTGAAAAAGGTCAAGGAATACTCGAACAACTTAGATCGGGTGTTGCTGCAGATACATTGTTTGCTGAAAATGATTGGCAAGCAACTGAAGCATATGGTCGAATAAATCCAGAGGTGAGTCCACAGGTATTAGAACATGCATTCTCAGTGGTCAAACCAGAAGGGGTAGAGCAATACACTGGCTTCACGGCTAGTAATGGTAACTATATCGTTGTCAAAGTGTCAGCAGTGACTGAGGGTGACCTTGCAGAGGTAACAGCAATAGAGCGTGACGGCTTACAATCACATCTAGTACGTATATTAGGAAACAGTGAATTAGCAGCATTGATTGCCAGCTTGAAAGAGGAAGCAGATATCCAAATCAATCAGCAATACTTAAGATAATTTTATGCGATGATAAGAACCACTAAAAAGTGGCCTTAGCTAAAGCCGTGCAATAAGGTATCGAACATGGGAAGAAGCTAAGATCTTTGTTTAGCCTGACCAGCACTAGAAAGCATGACGCTAAACTTAGTCAGATGATGAGTACTGATCATCCTTTTGTTCAGGGTTCAAGTCCTTGTAGGTCCACCAATTATATTAAAGCCTTAGCATTTTTTCGATGTTGAGGCTTTTTTCTTTTCTATTTGTTTGTATAAGCCAATGGCAAACTACCGCTTCTTGATGGTTAACATGTGATTATTAGGGCAGAAATGATTTAAAATCTACAGCTATTTTCATCATTAACGACCTAAGCCCTTTTCACGGTCAACTGGATTGGATTGTTAGACTATGTTTTACAATGCTAAAGCAAATTTTTCTGCCTCAAATCTTTTACCTGTTTGGTGCAAAGACAACACATCCTTTTTAATTTTAGTTGATGAATTTCTTGGGTTATATTGAACTTGAACAATCTCTTTACCTTGAGATTTTAGAAAGTTTTCAACATTTTGATTATGTGGCTTTCTGCCCCAGTCTTCGCCAATAACAAAAATATCCGCCTTAACTTTCTTACAAACCGCAATATAATCCAACTCATGATACGGCAATACAATATCGACACAGCGTAGTGCTAGAAGCATTTCTATACGTTGTTCAAGTGGAATGACGGGGATATTAGGCTTATACAATTTCACCACCTCATCAGAAGCAACACCAACAGCGACAGTATCACCTAATGTGGCGCAATATTCCAATAATGCAAGATGCCCAACATGTAATAAATCAAAGGTGCCTACCGTATATACAACCATTGTATTATCTAACTCCTAGATTAAAGTGATTTTCGTTATTTGCTATAAAAATTTCCAACCATAGATGGCTGTTATTCCAAACGTGTAAACAGCAAGAATATAAACATTGACTGGGTTACCAGACAGTTTAGGTGTTTTAATTTGCGATACATTCAAAGCAGCGAGTGTTAAGCCACTAAGATAAAGAATGACTGAAAAAGTTCCCTCGCTAAACATAGCTTCAAACAAAAATATGAAAACGAGTATTAGGCTATTGTTATCAAGCGCTAAGCCAGTGTATTTCGAACCACCAGCAAGACCGTATACACTAAAATAACTTAGCCGTATCGCACTAGCAGCGAGCATTAAAAAAGCGCCGAATAAAAATATAGGCTCAAACTTTCCATAGCTCATTAAAAGAATGGCAGGAGTGACACCATAGCTCACAATGTCGATTAAGACATCAAGTTGACCGCCGAATGCTCGGTCTTTACCTGTTCGGCCTTTTATTCTTCGCGCAATAAGACCATCGGCCCAATCAAATGCAACAGCCCAGACCATGCCAATCATTGCAGCAGCGTAAATGCCTAAAATACTGAAGTAAATAGCTAATATTGTGCAAGCTAATCCTGCAAGTGAACACAGGTTGGGAATATCTTTCACATAGGAAAGAATAGTGGGTTGTAATTCTTTAGATGCTGAATTTCCTGTAGTCATTCACGACCCTAACTAAACAAATCAGTATACTCTAAATTGGCCATGAGATATGAATTGTTAATTGGCGATCAAAATTGACCCGCTATTTAAGAGTAAATGGCAAGTGAAATTGTTCTATCTAATACTATCTTGGTCCGCAGTATAAAAGGAAGTGTTTGGGTAAAATCACACATTATGACGGCTTGGCGTTAGCCCTTTTTTATTGGCGTTAATTTTGTATGATTTTTAGAGTAATCTATGTATCACAGCTGCTCCGACACTATCTCCCCAGACATTAATAGTGGTACGGAAGCGGTCTAAAAACCAATCTACAGCTAATAGCAAACCGATGCCCTCTAGTGGTAAACCAACGGCTGTTAATACTATCACCATGGTAACAAGCCCTGCTTCAGGAATGCCTGCAGCACCTATTGCTGCGAGGGTAGCGGTGATGAACACAATGGTCTGCTGTCCCATGGTGAGATCAATACCATAAGCTTGGGCAATAAATAGCACAGCTGCCGCTTCATAAAGAGCGGTACCATCCATATTGATAGTGCTGCCTAGCGGTAATACAAATTTGACGGCTTTAGGATCAATATTATTTTCACGCGCACATTCCATGGTTAAGGGTAAGGTTGCCGATGAGCTTGCGGTACCAAAGGCGGTAATTAAGGCGCGACCCATGCCAATAAGATAGTCAACACCACGTCTAGCAATAAAGACCAGTATGAGTGATAGAATGATAAAATGAATGGCTAAGCCAGTAATAACTGTGACTACATGCAGGCCAACGGCTTTAATTTCAGCCAGAAATTGCTCACCACCACCTGCATTACCTAATCTTGTGGCGATCAGTGCAAAAATACCGATAGGGGCAAGATACATAATCCACATGACCAACTTCATCATCGCCTCATTTATGCCTTCAAATACAGCAAAGACGGGCTCAGATTTTTTGCCTAAAGTCGTGAGGGCCATAGCAAATAGAATGGCAAAGACGATAAGGGGCAATAACTGAGTATTACTGGCTGATTGCACTAAATTGGGTGAAACTAATGACAAGATGATATCTGACATACCGACATCTTGTTTAGCTAAGATATGTTCTGGAATACTAGGATCACCTAGGCTAATGCCTTTTCCAGGCTGGATCCAGTTCACTACCAATAGACCGACAAGTACTGCAATTGCGGTAGTGAAGGTGTAATAAAGCACGGTGAAACCACCGATGCGGCCTAAATCACGAATATCACCTAATGAGCCAATGCCGCTAATGATGGATGCCATGATAAGAGGAATAATGGTCATCTTCAAAGCATTTAAGAACAATTCTCCTAGCCAGGCCAAAGATTGTGCTTGACTACCAAAGTACCAGCCATAAGCTACGCCACTGACGGCACCAAAGATAATAAAGGCTAATAAAATAATTGCGTGTTTATGTGACATGGTTATTCCTTAATCTCAAAGTACTAAAACAAAACAGGGCATATAAAATGCCCTGTTGATGTAATGATAAAATTTGATGGTTTATCCTGTAATACCAACAATATTAAACCCACTATCTACATACGTTATTTCACCAGTGATACCAGAGGCCAAATCTGAACACAGGAAGGCCGCTACATTGCCAACTTCATCAATAGTCACGTTACGGCGAAGTGGTGAAGCTGCAGCGCCCTGTGCTAATTTTTTACTAAAATCTGCAATACCTGCAGAAGCTAGCGTTTTGATTGGGCCTGCTGAAACAGCATTCACTCGCGTACCTTCAGGGCCCAGTGATAAGGCCATATAACGTACACTTGCTTCTAAACTTGCCTTAGCTATACCCATAACATTGTAGTTATCAATAGCACGTTCAGCCCCTAAATAACTTAATGTGAGTAATGAACCATTACGGCCTGCCATTAATGATTTGCCTGCTTTTGCTAATGCGGCAAAACTATAAGCACTAATATCATGAGCAATGGCAAAACCTTCGCGGGTGACACTATCAACATAGCTGCCTTGTAGCTGCTCACGAGGAGCAAAAGCAACAGCATGGATAATCGTGTCTAAGCCATCCCAATGCTTGCCAAGTTGATCGAATACTGCCTCAATTTGATCGTCACTAGCGACATCACATGGAAATACTAATGCGGGATCTGCGCCACATTGAGCAGCAATTTTCTCGACTCGGGACTTTAATTTGTCAGTTTGATAGGTAAATGCAAGTTCTGCACCTTCACGTGCCATAGCAAGTGCAATACCTGATGCAATAGATCGGGGGCTGGCAACACCTACAACTAAGACGCGCTTGCCTTGTAAAAATCCCATGAGACTCTCCTAAATAACGAAATATATAATGAACGCCTTGATTATAAGCGATACAGGAACAGGCAATCAATGTACTTTCTCGTTATAATCATTGCTGGCTTATTTGGTGAAAATTTATGCGGCAGCTATTGCGATGGTGTTTATTGTTGTTACTTACCCTTACAGGGTGTGATTCGACCATGCTTAACTCACCTTATACACAAACTAATGAAGCTGAATCAATTCTATATGCCTCTTTTTCTCTGCGGCCTAAACATCTTGATCCCGCTCGTTCTTATAGCGCAAATGAAACAAGCTTTACGGGTCAAATTTATGAGCCCCCCTTGCAATACCATTATCTTAAAAGACCTTATAGCCTGATTGAGTTAACGGCAACCAAGTTGCCAACAGTGCAATATTTTAACCAACAAGGTGAGCGTTTAGCTGAGGATGTAGAGACCTCACGAGTGGCCTATAGTATTTATGAAATTAGTATTCAGCCCAACATCTTATATCAGCCTCATCCTGCCTTTGCACGGAACGAGCAAGGTGAATTTGTTTATCATCAGTTAAATCAACAGCAATTATCTACGGTTAAAACCTTGGCTGATTTTGAGCAAACAGAGACTAGAGAACTAGTCGCAGCAGATTATGTATATCAAATAAAACGATTGGCTCATCCTGAAATACATTCGCCAATTTTGGGGGTGATGGGTGAATATATTGTGGGTTTGGCTGATTATTCAAAAAAATTACAAGCACTAAAGCAGCAGGGGCAAATAATTGATTTAAATACATTAGACATTGATGGGGTTACTGTCGTTGATTCCCATACCTATCAAATAAAAGTTCATGGCAAATATCCACAGTTAAGGTACTGGTTGGCGATGCCATTTTTTGCACCAATTCCATGGGAAGCAGATGATTTTTATCGACAAGAAGGGTTGATAAAAAAGAACATTACTATGGATTGGTATCCTGTAGGTACTGGACCATATCAATTAATTAAAAATGATCCAAATAGTAAAATGGTATTAATTAGGAACCCAAATTATCATGGTGAAACTTATCCTGTTGAGGGTGAAAAGGCTGATTTAGCCAATGGTATGCTTGAGGATGCGGGTAAGCCACTACCTTTTATTGATAAGATTGTGTTTACCTTAGAAAAGGAAAACACCTCTTATTGGAATAAGTTTTTACAGGGATATTATGATGTTAGTGGGATAAGTTCAGATAGCTTTGATCAAGCGGTACAAGTCAGCAATGCTGGTGATTTTGGTTTAAGTGATGCGATGAAACAAAAGGGGATTGATTTAAAAACAGCCATTGGCACGTCAATTTATTACATTGGTTTTAATATGCAAGATCCTGTTGTGGGAGGTTACACGGAGCAGGCCAAAAATTTACGTCAGGCTATTTCTATAGCCGTTGATTATGAAGAATTTATTTCAATTTTTTTGAATGGTCGAGGTATCGCTTCACAAGGACCTGTAGCACCAGGGATATTTGGTTATATAAGTGGGCAAGAAGGTATTAATCAGTCTGTTTATCAATGGGAAGCTGGTGAGGCTAAACGGCGTTCTATTCTATCTGCTCAAGCGCTGCTAGTGCAAGCGGGCTATCCACAAGGTCGACATCAACAAACTGGAGAACCATTAGTACTGTACTTTGATGTGCCTGCAAGTGGTCCTGATGCTAAAGCCCAATTTGATTGGTTACGAAAACAATTTCAGAAACTCAATATACAGCTTGTGGTTCGTAGTACAGATTATAATCGTTTTCAAGACAAAATGAGCAGTGGCCAAACACAAATGTTTCAATGGGGTTGGGGGGCTGATTATCCCGATCCAGAGAATTTCTTGTTTTTACTTTATGGGCCTAATGGTAAAGTAGCCTCAGGAGGCCAAAATACTGCAAATTATGACAATGTGGAGTTTGACCGCTTATTTGAGAAAATGCGTGTTATGCCTAATAATGATGAGCGACAACAGATCATTAAGCAGATGACATCAATAGTCACGGAAGATGCGCCGTGGGTATGGGGATATCATCCTAAACAGTTTTCTTTATATCATGCCTGGAATAAAAACGTGAAGCCGAACCTGATGGCTAATAATACACTTAAGTATCGCCGTGTTGATGCGCGACAACGATATCAATTACAGCAACAGTGGAATCGGCCGATAATGTGGCCAATGATGTTAGTGCTGGGCTTGATTATCTTATTATTACTTCCTGCTTGGTATGTGTATAGCCAAAAAATGCATACAAAAAAACAACTTTAATTTAGCCATTAATTAATTTTGTATGAAAATGTAGAATGATATAAAGATTTTTTAGTTCTCTTTGGGTAAAATTGGTGAGTTATTTTTCAAAGTTCGTAGTACAAGATATATATCTGTAAGGAGATGATTCTGTGGATTTAGCTACATTAGTTGGCGTTTTAATTGCTTGGGCCCTTATTATAGGGACCATAGCAACGGGATCAGGCGCTTTGGTATTTATCAATATCCCCTCCTTAGTGATTGTTATTGGTGGCACAGCGGCTGTCGTTATGATGCGTTATACACTGGGCCAGTTTATTGGTTCGTTTAAAGTGGCGTTAAAAGCTTTTTTACACAAGGCAGAAACATCTGAAGAGTTAATTGTAGCGGTTGTGGAGCTGGCTGGTATTGCAAGAAAAGAAGGTCTTTTAGCTTTAGAAGGACAAGAGATTAATAATCCTGTTTTAGCTGCAGGTGTCAGAATGTTAGTTGATGGACATGAACCTGAAATAGTCAAAAAAGCACTATCAACAGAAATGAACGAAATGGTGAACCGTCATAAAATAGGCCAAGACCTTTTTAAACAAATGGGTGATGCTGGGCCGGCTATGGGCATGATCGGTACATTGGTAGGCTTGGTACAGATGTTATCGAACATGTCAGATCCTAAATCTATCGGACCTGCAATGGCCGTCGCATTACTGACGACACTTTATGGTGCAATGATAGCCAATATGTTTGCCTTACCTGTATCAGATAAATTGAAATTACGTAGTGCAGAAGAACAAATGAATAAAGTCATTATTATTCAGAGTGTGTTGGGTATTCAAGAAGGACAGAATCCAAAAGTATTGGATGAGTTACTAAGAAACTTCCTTCCTGTATCACAGCGTGAAGCTCAAGAAACCGAGGCCGCTGAGTAATATTGATGCTCAGATATAGAGAGTCACTTGTATGAGTGAAGAAGAAGAACACGATTGTGATTGTCCCCCTGAGGGATTGCCCGCCTATATGGGGACATTTGCTGATTTAATGTCCTTATTGATGTGCTTTTTTGTATTGTTACTATCCTTTGCAGAAATGGATGCATTGAAATACAAAATGGTGGTTAAATCATTAGACGATGCCTTCGGTGTGCAACGTGAAGTAACAGCAGATGCCATCCCTAAAGGAACAAGCATCATTGCACAAAATTTCAGCCCCGGTGATCCTCGCCCGACCCCTTTAAAAGAAGTTCGTCAAGATACTATAGATGAAACACGTGACGCATTAAAAGTGAAAATGGATGCCAAAGATTTAGCCGAACAACAAGCAAAAGAAATTGCTGAAGAAACCGAGAAATTTAAACAAGCATTGGAGGGAGAGATAGCTGAGGGATTAATTGATGTTGAATCTCAATTGAGTCGTATTGTCATCCGGATCCGTGAAAAAGGTTCTTTTCAATCGGGCGATGCTAGACTCAATAGAGGGTTCGTACCCATTTTACAGAAGATTAATGATGTTTTATCTAAAACGGATGGGCAGATTGCTGTTGCAGGCCACACCGATGATATTCCCATAAATACCCCTAGATATCGTTCAAACTGGGAACTGTCAACATCTAGAGCAACCTCTGTAATACATGTATTACTCCAAAGTGGAGAGATGAGTAGGGAACGCTTTGTTATTGAGGGCTATGCAGATACACAGCCATTGGTACCTAATGATTCAACTCAAAATAGAGCCAAAAATCGTAGGGTGGAAATTATTGTATTGAAATCTGAATTAGGAGAGGGTGTCATTAAATCTATAGAAAATCTTAATACACAATACGATGCTATCGAAGGTGAAGTGAGTAAAGCTCAATAAAATAAGAGGAATACAAAGTGACTAATATAAAATTTATCCAAACAATAGTCTTATCAATAATAGTAATGATGACGACTACGCTAGTTCATTCTGCTGATTGGGTGCTTGATGCTACGCAATCACAACTTAATTTTGTTTCAATAAAAAAAGGTAGTGTGGCCGAAATTCATCAGTTTCAAAACATACAAGGTAGTTTAGATAGCGAAGGCCAATTGAAGATAAATATCGATCTCAGTAGTGTTGATACCAATATTGATATTCGTAATGAGCGATTAAAAACATTTTTATTTGAAATAGATAAATTTACCACGGCAACATTAACTGCAACGATTGCTCCCTCAATCCTTGATGCCATACCCGAGGGGGGCAGTGCAAGGATTACGGTAGATTCAACACTTAACTTACACGGTGAAAGTGAACCGCTAGAGATTGATGTGGTTATTACTCGACTTGTTGGTGCAAAGTTGTCAGCAGTGAGTGTGACTCCTATCATTATTAATGCAGGTAACTTTTCATTAATAGCAGGAATAGACAAACTAATGGCATTAGCTAAGCTGCCAAGTATTAGCCATGCTATACCGGTAAATTTTTACCTTACCTTCAGTTTAAAACGAGATTAAAAAACTAAAGTGATTAAATATTAATGCAAGCTTTTACCATAGAACAGGGTGTGGTTATCCCCTTAGATAGGCCGAATGTAGATACGGATGCCATTATTCCAAAACAATTCTTAAAATCAATCAAACGTAGCGGATTTGGTCCCAATTTGTTTGATGAATGGCGATATTTGGATTTAGGTGAGCCGGGTAAAGATTGTACAAATAGACCGTTAAATCAACAGTTTGTTCTCAACCTGCCACGATATAAACATGGCAGTATTTTGCTTGCGCGTGAAAACTTTGGTTGTGGCTCAAGCCGGGAACATGCTGTTTGGGCACTAGAGGACTTCGGTATTCGAGTCATTATTGCGTCAAGCTTTGCAGATATTTTTTTCAATAACACCAGTAAAAATGGCATTTTAGCTATTCAGCTAAATGAAAATATTGTCGATGAATTATTTACTGATGTAGATAAGAATAGCGGTTACCAATTAACCGTAGATTTGCAAAACCAACTGATAACGCTGCCTTCAGACAAAACAATTTCATTTGAGATAGATCCGTTCAAAAAACATTGCCTGCTTAATGGTCTTGATGACATTGATTTAACATTACAACATATAGATGAAATTGAAGCATATGAGCAACGCAGAAAGCAGCAAGCCCCCTGGCTTTTTTCATAAAAACATATGAGTTATCATGATATTATATGTTTTACCTATATTCTTTCTTAAATAGGTGTGTTAACGCACATATTTTTTTACTTTTTTAGCGAATAATGAAGCATGACAAAAAAAATAGCAGTTTTACCCGGCGATGGTATTGGACCTGAGATTGTTGCCGAAGCAATAAAAATATTAGATAGACTTAAAGTTGACGGTTTAGAGGTCGATATTGAATATGGATTAATTGGTGGGGCAGCATATGATGAAACAGGCACGCCTTTACCTGAGGAAACACTAGCAATCTCTCAAGCTGCTGATGCTATTTTATTGGGTGCTGTCGGTGGATATAAATGGGAGTCACTTGATATTAGTGTTCGTCCTGAAAAAGGGCTGCTAGGTATTCGCAGTGCATTGAACTTATTTGCTAACTTACGCCCCGCTATTTTATATCCTCAATTAGCGGATGCCTCTACCTTAAAACCTGAGGTTGTAGCAGGGTTGGATTTGATGATTGTCCGTGAATTAACGGGGGGTATCTATTTTGGTCAACCACGCGGAATTCGAATTTTAGAGAATGGTGAAAAGGAAGGCTTTAATACTTTGGTTTATCGCGAAAGTGAAGTTCGAAGAATCGCTAAAGTGGCTTTTGATATTGCTAGAAAACGCCAAGGTCGAGTGTGTTCAGTTGATAAGGCGAATGTACTTGAATGCACAGAGTTATGGCGCGAAACAATGATTGATATGGCTAGCAATTATGATGATATAGACTTGAGCCATATGTATGTTGATAATGCGGCGATGCAGTTAGTGCGTGCACCGAAGCAATTTGATGTCATGGTGACCACCAATATGTTTGGTGATATTTTATCAGACTGCGCCTCAATGTTAACGGGTTCAATAGGTATGCTGCCTTCAGCATCACTAGATGAAAATAGTAAAGGTATGTATGAACCTATTCATGGTTCTGCTCCAGACATTGCGGGTCAAAATATAGCTAATCCGTTAGCCACCATATTGTCTGTGGCGATGATGTTGCGTTATACCTTGAACCAAGCAGATATGGCTGATCGGATTGAGAAAGCGGTAAGTACTGTGCTTGATCAAGGCCTACGGACTGCAGATATATATTCAGAAGGGATGACAAAAGTAGGGACTTCAGAAATGGGTGATGCAGTTGTTGCAGCACTATAATTTAGAATTGATAATGTTAGGTGAAATGTGAGTAAAAAAGTGAATGTTGCCGTCGTTGGCGCAACGGGTGCCGTGGGTGAAACAATGCTGGAGTTATTACATCAGCGTGATTTTCCAATAGATAATATATATGCTCTTGCCAGTGAGCGTTCAGCTGGTAGTACAGTTAGATTTGGTAATAAGTCATTAATTGTCGAGAATTTAGCCACATTTGATTTTTCTAAAGTTCAAATTGGTTTGTTTTCACCCGGTGCAAGTGTGTCTAAAATTTACGCACCTAAAGCAGCCGAGGCTGGCTGTATTGTTATTGATAATACTTCACAGTTTCGTTATGACGATGATATTCCGTTAGTTGTACCAGAAGTTAATCCTGATGCTATTGCAGACTATAAAAACAGGGGCATTATTGCCAACCCTAATTGTTCTACTATTCAAATGATGGTAGCCCTGAAGCCTATCTATGATGCGGTAGGAATAACACGTTTAAATGTGTGTACATATCAAGCAGTATCTGGCACTGGAAAACCAGCAATGGAAGAGTTGGCAAAGCAGACCGCAGCATTATTAAATGGCCGAACTGTCGAAACTGATGTCTACCCTAAACAAATTGCTTTTAATGTCATACCCCATATAGATGTATTTATGGATAACGGCTATACCAAAGAAGAAATGAAAATGGTATGGGAGACTAAAAAAATTATGGGCGATGATGCCATTTTAGTTAATCCTACAGCCGTTCGTGTACCTGTGTTTTATGGACATTCAGAAGCCATACATATAGAGACTAAAGATAAAATAACAGCAAAAGAGGCTAAAAAATTATTATCAGAAACACCTGGAATAGTGGTGCTAGATGAACATACTGATGGAGGGTATCCTACTGCAGTGTCAGATGCTTCTGGTACAGATCCTGTCTATGTTGGACGTATACGAGAAGATATTTCACATCCGAAAGGTTTGAACTTATGGGTGGTTGCCGATAATGTACGTAAAGGTGCTGCATTAAATAGCATTCAGATTGCTGAAGTTTTAGTCGAAAAATACTTATAAAAATAAAAAATAGTAATATTAGCAAGGGGTTGAAATGAAATATACAACATTTGCCAGTTTAGCAGTTGTGACTGCTTTAGGTTTTTTAACTCCCATGCATGCAAATGCATTTGGCTTAGGCAAGATAGAGTTATCTTCGGCACTTAATGAACCTTTTAAGGCTGAAATTGGTGTGACAGCATTGCGAGAAGACGATGCTACTAATTTAGAGATACGATTAGCATCAAATGATGAGTTTATCAAAGCAGGACTTGACCGTAGTTTAATATTGACACAACTTAAATTTGAGTTGGTCGAAAGACCCAAAGGGCTGGTTATTTTAATCACCTCTGAGCAATCAGTAAAAGAACCTTTTTTAGATTTTTTACTGATGGCAACAACGGGGCAAGGCCGACTAATTCGTGAATATACCGTTTTACTTGATCCACCAAAAGAGGTATTTAACCGACCTGTTGAGATGACCAGCACGCCAGTGCCTAAGGCAACAACGAGCAAATCAACCTCTAGGACTAGTAAGCCGAAAAGGACTGACTACCAATATCCTTCAGCAGACTTATCTTCGGCGACTAGCTATGGACCAACGGGTAGAACAGATACATTGTGGGATATCGCATTAAAAACCCGTTCACAAACAACAGTGTCAGTCCATCAAATGATGTTGGCTATTGTTAAACAAAACCCCAGAGCATTTTCAAGAGATAATATTAATGGCTTAAAAGCAGGCTATACACTTGAGCTACCTTCAGTAGATGTCATTGAACAGTTGTCTAAAGCACAAGCCATTGCTGCAGTGTTAGACCAAAATGCATTATGGAAAAACAGACATAAAACGAAGGTGCCTGCACCGGCAAATACAGCTGTTAGTCAAAGTAATGTTCAAGCAAATGATAATGTAGGACAGGAACAAAATAAACCCATTGAGGCTGTTGAGATGCCAACAGCATCTTCAGCAGACAATGAAACTGAAGCACATTTAAAATTAGTCGTTCCAGCTGAAGAAGCCTCCATGAATGACAACGGATTATCTTTGTCGGGTAATAAAGATCTTAAAAAATTAAGTGAACAATTAACCCTGGCTGAAGAAACACTTGAAGGACAAGTGCAAGAGAATATAGATATTAAAGCTCGCATGTCAGTGATGGAAGAGCAGTTGGAGACCATGCGCCGCTTAATTTCATTGAAAGATGCAGATTTTGCTCGATTACAAAGTGCATTAGAACAAGATCAAAAAGTAGAATCTTCTGAAGGTATCGACAGCTTACACCAAGAAGCAATAGCTTTACTTGATCAATATGCGGAAGCCGTAGATATAGTAAAAGAAGGTGATACAGTTGATCAAGAGATGTTTGATGATGCGGGCGAACCAGTCGTTTCTGCCCAAGATAGTGATGAGATATCTGCGAATGAATTGCTGCCATCTGATGACAGTTCTGAGTTAGTAGAGCAAGCAGTAAGCGAAAATGCACTAGATGAGATCGATTTATCTAATGTTCCCTTCGCTGAAGATATTATTTCAAAAACATCAGCTTTGATACAGGTAGATGAAGGTGAAATTAAGTCTAATATAGCGAAAGCCACACAGTTTGTAGAACAGCATAAAATAGAAACTGCGCTTGGTGGTGTTTTAATTCTGCTATTACTTTTATTGCTTATCCGTAATCGTAAAAATGCGGGAGTGAGTTGGGATGAAGCGGTAGAAAAACTTGAAGGTACGCCGACACCAGCACCACCTGTGATGAAAGGGACTCAGCAAACAGGTGTTGAAGAAGATATTTTGGTCAGTGAAACCAGTGAAGATCTCTCTGCTGAGAATGTTAATATCAAAACGACAGAAGATTTGATTGAACAAGCAGATATATTCGTTGGTTATGCTGATTATGAACAAGCAAAAACATCATTAGACTTAGCGAAGCAGTTAGAGCCTGATAATGAGAAAGTAATCCAAAAATTATTGTTTGTATCATTTAAACAGCAGGATGTGGATGCATTTATTGACTTAGCCGACCAAACCATTGTGGATAAAGATTCTGCAGAATGGGTCGAAATTTCTGCTTGGGGCAGAGAGCTTGCACCTGAACATGATATGTTCAAGTTGGATGAAACAGAGGTTGAAATTGCATCTGATGGTATTGATGAAGATATCAGTACTGATAGTGAAAAAGAAGAAGAATTTGGTCATCTTGAATTTAATCTAGACGATATTGAAATGGAGAGTGGTGATATTGAAGATACTACTCTAGATGAGAGTTCTTCTATAGATGATAGTGACGATGAACTATTAGCTTTTGATGTAGATATAAATTCTACTAACGATGCTGAGGCAGAGATTGAAGTATTATCAAGCAATGATGATGCTGTTGCATTTAGTTCGGATAATGTTGAAGAACTAAGCTTAGAGGATGAAATAGGTGACTTTGATACTCCGCTAACAAAGGATATTACATCTTTAGATAGTGATGAAGCACTAGCGTTTGATGCTGAACCGATGACACTGGATCTTACAGATCCAGAGTCAGATCTTGGATCAATTGAGTTAGATGCGCTAGGCGTGATTTCGGAACAAGATTTGGATGCTGCCACACGTGAATTATCTGAGTCATTAGATGATGCAGTTGAAATGGATGAAAGTTCAGATACAGCTGATCTCAAGTTTGATATTGGAGAAATTGATGAAATTGATGAAGCTGAAACTAAGCTTGATTTAGCTGCAGCCTATCTTGATATGGGTGATCCTGAAGGGGCACGTAATATTCTTGAAGAAGTGATGACAGACGCTAATGATGAGCAGAAGGAACGTGCAAAAAGCATGTTGAACGATCTGTCATCATAGGCTGAGTAGGTGAGAATCGCTTTAGGCGTCGAATATGATGGTACTAAATTTGCCGGCTGGCAAGTTCAGCCTGAACAAAGAACGGTCCAAGGTTGCTTAGAGCTTGCTTTAGCTGTTGTTGCTAATCATTCTGTAAAAACAGTTGCGGCGGGCCGCACCGACTCTGGCGTTCATGCTTTACAGCAAGTTGTGCATTTTGAGACGACCGTTAATCGTGATGAGCGCAATTGGGTGTTAGGGCTTAATACTAATTTACCTAACGATATTAATGTGATCTGGGCAAAACCAGTGGCTGATGATTTCAGTGCACGGTTTTCAGCGTTAAATCGAAGTTACCGCTATCTCATTTTAAACCGAGTCAGTAGATCCGCTATTCATGCAGATAAAATGTGGTGGTTATTTAGTCCTTTGAATGTAGAACGAATGCAAGCTGCTGCCGACATGTTGGTTGGACACCATGATTTTTCATCTTTTCGAGCCAAGCTATGTCAGGCTCATAGCCCAATTAAAACAGTAGAAAAAATTCAAGTCTCTCGCCGAGGAGACTGTATTGCTATTGATGTTAAGGCCCAATCTTTTTTGCATCACATGGTAAGAAATTTGGTCGGCGTACTAGTCCCTATAGGCGAAGGCCGGAAACCAATAGAATGGGCACAGCAAGTATTAGAAAGCCGTGATCGTTCTCATGGCGGTATCACTTCTCCACCACAAGGTTTATATTTTATTAATGTGGAATATCCTAAAGAATATTCGCTGCCAACAGTGTCAGCTTTTCCCGTGCTCTGGTAAAGTATTAGTCCTCAATACAAGATGTCCCTTTGAACGATGAGAACTCGAGTAAAAATTTGTGGCATAACCCGTCGCCAAGATGCTGAATTTGCAGCCGAAATGGGTGCAGATGCAATAGGTTTAGTTTTTTATCCACCTAGCCCAAGAGCTGTCACTATAGCGAAAGCAAAAGAAATTTTGTCGCAATCACCGCTATTTACCAGTGTTGTGGCACTATTTGTCAATGCAGAGCCGGAAGATGTAAACAACTGCATTAATGCTTTACCTATTGATGTATTACAATTTCATGGTGAAGAATCTCCAGAATATTGTGAGCAGTTTAACAAGCCTTATTTAAAAGCATTAAGAATGCAAGAAAATACCGATCTGATCGCATTTTCTGAGCGATATTCATCGGCAACAGCAATTTTGCTTGATAGTTTTCAAGCAGGTATTCCTGGAGGAACTGGACAGGTATTTGATTGGTCACTAATTAATAAGGTGGATAAATCAATCATTCTTGCAGGAGGATTGACGGTTGATAATGTTGCATCAGCAATCCAACAAGTGCAGCCTTATGCCGTCGATGTGAGTGGTGGAGTAGAAGAGTCAAAAGGAATAAAAAGTAACATGAAGATAAGCGCTTTTATGCAAGAGGTAGCGAATGGCTGAACAGCTAAACAACGAGTATTACCAAACATATCCTGACGATAAAGGACATTTTGGCCCTTATGGCGGTCGTTATGTCGGCGAAACGTTGATGGAAGCTATTTATGAGCTAGAAAAAGCGTATAAGCAATATAAGCATGATCCTGAATTTCAAGCTGAGATGGATAAAGATTTGTCGGATTATGTTGGCCGGCCATCTCCACTTTATCATGCACAGAATTGGAGCAAACGATTGGGTGGTGCTCAGATCTATCTTAAACGTGAAGATTTGAATCATACCGGTGCCCATAAAATAAATAATACGATAGGCCAAGCATTATTAGCTAAACGGATGGGTAAAACACGCATCATCGCAGAAACCGGGGCAGGGCAACATGGTGTTGCCACAGCGACAGTTGCTGCTCGCCTTGGTATTGAATGTGTTGTTTATATGGGAGCAGAAGACGTCAAGCGGCAGGCAATGAATGTTTACCGGATGAAATTATTAGGGGCTGAAGTTATCCCTGTAGACTCTGGCTCACGCACGTTAAAAGATGCTTTAAATGAAGCATTACGTGATTGGGTAACTAATATCGATAATACTTTCTATATTATTGGTACGGTGGCTGGGCCACATCCTTATCCTGAAATGGTGCGTGACTTTCAAACAATTATTGGCCGTGAAGCACGTCAGCAAATTTTAACAGCAACAGGAAGGCTACCAGATGCGTTGATTGCCTGTATTGGTGGCGGATCAAATGCAATTGGTTTATTTCATCCGTTTATTGGTGATGAGACGGTTGCTATGTATGGAGTGGAAGGTGCTGGTCATGGCATTGAAACTGGGCAGCATGCAGCACCACTATGTGCAGGAACTCCTGGTGTTTTGCATGGTAATAGAACCTACTTAATGCAAGATAAGAATGGGCAAATTATTGAAACACATTCCATTTCTGCCGGCTTGGATTACCCTGGTGTTGGCCCTGAACATGCATTGTTAAAAGATATTGGTCGTGCAAAATATGTTTCAGTGACGGATGATGATGCATTACAAGCATTTCATGATTTGACACGCATCGAAGGTATTATTCCCGCATTAGAATCCAGCCATGCCCTCGCATATGCAAGTCAAGTGGCACCCACAATGTCAACAGATCAAATATTGTTAGTGAATCTGTCAGGGCGTGGTGATAAAGATATGCATACTGTCGCGGCATTGGCCGGTTTAAATTTTGAGGGATAAATGATGAGTCGTATTAGTCAGTGTTTTGCTAATTTAAAAGCGGATGGCCAAACAGCATTAATTCCTTATATTACCGCGGGTGATCCCGAACCTTGGGTAACAGTACCGATATTGCATGCTCTAGTTGATGCGGGTGCCAATATTCTTGAGTTAGGCATTCCTTTTTCAGATCCCATGTCTGATGGAGCGATTATTCAAAAAGCGTGCGAGCGTGCGCTTAAAAATGATGTTTCTATTTCTCAAGTATTAGATATGGTCGCTGAATTTAGAAAAAAAGATACTGAAACACCAATAGTACTGATGGGATATGCCAATCCAATCGAATCAATGGGCTATGAAGCCTTTGCCAAAAAAGCACAACAAGTTGGGGTGGATGGTGTATTAACTGTTGATATGCCACCCGAAGAAACGGATGAATTTCTACCCCTGATGACTGAACATGGTATTGATACTATCTTTTTAGTGGCGCCAACCACCACAAAAGAACGAATGGCTTATATTGCTCAACATGCAAAAGGTTTCATTTATTATGTATCCATAAAAGGGGTAACAGGTTCAGCTGTATTAGATATGGCGGAAGTGGCTGATAAATTATCCCAACTACAACAGTGTACAAACCTGCCATTAGGTGTAGGATTTGGAATACGAGATGGTAAATCTGCAGCTGCAGTATCTAAAGTGGCTGATGGTGTTGTGGTCGGTAGTACCTTGGTACGCTGCATAGCAGAGCATGCAGATAGGCCAGAAAATATTGCACAAGCTGTTGCTAGCCTATTGGCTGAAATGCGGCATGCTATTAACGCACAAGATAATGCGCTTGCTAACGCATAAATTATATACATATTGTAAGGTGACAAAATGAGTTGGTTTGAAAGATTAATTCCATCAAAAATTCGCACTACCAATCGGAGTAAATCAGTTCCTGAAGGTGTATGGTGTAAATGTCCTGCATGTGACAATGTTTTGTACCGTGCAGAATTAGAAAGAAATTTACATGTTTGTCCTAAATGTGATCATCACCAACGGATCAATGCGAGAACACGGCTAGCAAGTTTTTTGGATGAAGATGGTCAACAAGAAATTGCTGCTGATCTAGGGCCCGTTGACACTTTAAAATTTAAAGATAGCAAAAAATATAAAGATCGCATTCAGCAAGCACAAAAAACAACCGGCGAAAAAGATGCTTTGTTGGCAATACAAGGATCGATCAATGATTTGCCTGTCGTCGTTGTTTCATTCGATTTTAGTTTTATGGGTGGCTCTATGGGGTCCGTTGTTGGCGAAAAATTTGTGCAAGCAGCACAAGTCTCATTAGCGACAAAACAACCTTTGATATGCTTTTCTGCAAGTGGTGGTGCCCGAATGCAAGAAGGATTGTTATCTTTAATGCAAATGGCAAAAACAAGTGCGATCCTTGCTCAACTTAGTAAAGCCGGTGTGCCTTTTATTTCTATATTAACGGATCCAACAATGGGTGGCGTATCGGCTAGTTTAGCGATGTTGGGTGATATTAATATAGCAGAACCAAAAGCACTGATAGGGTTTGCAGGCCCACGAGTTATTGAACAAACAGTGCGCGAAACATTGCCAGAAGGTTTTCAGCGCAGTGAGTTTTTATTAGACCATGGCGCGGTAGATATGATTGTTGATCGTCGTGACATGCGTGATCGTGTTGCCAGCTTAGTGGCTATGCTACAGCAGCGTGCAGCTGTTTAGATTAAAGAAATATGCGATTTCAAACCCTGCCTCAGTGGTTAGATTGGCAGGAAAATTTACATTTTACTGAAGTAGATCCCGGCCTTGAAAGAGTCGGCGCTGTTTGGGAAAACTTAGCGGGTAGTAAAAAGCTTCCCTATACCATTGTGACTGTTGCTGGCACTAATGGCAAAGGTTCTTCAGTAGCGATATTAGAAAGTATTTTACGTGCTGCCGGATATCGCACAGGCACTTATACTTCGCCACATATCCTGCGTTACAATGAACGTATTTGCATTAATAATATTCCCTGCGATGATAAAATAATTTGTGATGCTTTTAACCGTATAGATCATGCTCGTAATCAAGTTTCACTTACCTATTTTGAGTTTGCTACATTAGCTGCTGTTGATATTTTTCAGCAACACAATATCGATATAGCAATATTAGAGGTAGGCATGGGTGGCCGACTTGATGCGGTTAATTTATTTGATACCGATATTGCCTTAATTACTCCAATAAGCTTGGATCATACCAACTGGCTAGGGACAACACGTGAAAAAATTGGGATTGAAAAAGCAGGGGTTATACGTACCAATAAGCCGGTAGTATGTTCAGAACAAAAACCACCACAGAGTGTACTTACCTTTGCAGCATCTTTAGCTTCACCTGTTTATTTGGCCGAGACTGACTATTTCTCGACCCTTAATAAGGATACTTGGCGTTGGCAGAATAATCATGTTTGTTTTGATAACTTACCGATGCCTGCATTAATGGGTTTATATCAAATCCAAAATGCTGCTGCAGTGATACAAGTGATTCTATTATTAACAGATCTGGATTATTCCATTTCAACAAATAATATTAAGTTAGGCTTGCGAACAGTTGAACTTTCAGGACGCTTTCAACAAATACCCGGTGATGTAGAACAAATACTTGATGTAACCCATAACCAACAGGGTGCAGAAAACCTTGCTAAATTATTAAAAGACACACCTTATAAGGGGCGTACTATCGCTGTATTAGGCATGTTGAAGGATAAGGATGTTATTGCTGTGGTATCAACACTTCATACCGCAATTGATCAATGGTATGTTGGCGGATTAGCGGGAGGGAGAGGGCTGACAGGTGAACAATTAGCTGAAAAAGTGATCAGCGTGGTCGGTGAGGATCATGTGAAAACATTCATGGCAACTGATGACGCACATCGTCATGCGATGAAGGATACTAAAAAAGGTGATCGAATATTAGTTTTTGGGTCATTTCATACGGTAGAATCTGCCTTACGCATCAATAATGAACAATTAAGTGGAGACACAAATGAATAAGCAAATACCTATTACTTCAATCGCTATCGTTGCACTGGTTTTAATTGTGTTAATGAATTCGTATACGACCGTTAGAGCTGGCCATAATAAAGTAGCAACACTGTTTGGTGATGTACAAAAGGAAGCTTATGGAGAGGGATTCCACATTGTTAATCCTTTACTTAAATTTACTAGTTTTGATTTACGTCAACTGACCTATACCTGGGATAAAATCCATGTACCTTCACAAGACAAATTAAAATCGACGATGGATGTGTCTGTTACCTTTCGTTTAGATCCTGTTCGCACACCGACAATACTGCAACAAACAGGTCGTCTTGAAGACGTAGTGAGCAAACATATTACGCCTAAAGTACGCTCATTGTTGCGTGAGGCAGGTAAAACAGTGGCAAAATCACAAGATTTTTACCTCGATACGGTACAACAAGAACTTCAATTTTATATGGAAGATGGATTAAAATCTTATCTTGAACCTAAAGGTGTTCTTGTCCAGGCAGTATTATTTCGTGATATTACGTTACCACAAGTTGTGACCAGCGCTGTTATTCAGACCAAAGAACGACAAGAACAATTAGAGCGTGAAAAAGCACAGTTGAATATTGTTGAACAGCAAGCGCAACAACAGGTTAAACAGGCCGAAGCTAGGGAGCAAGCAGCGATAGCAGATGCTAATGCTAAACGTACCCATGCTGATGCAGAAGCGTACCGTATTTTAAAAGAAGCTCAAGCTCAAGCTAATGCCAATAAAGTGTTGGCACAGTCAATAACATCTGAATTAATCGAATATAATAGTGTGCAGCGTTGGAATGGCAGCTATCCACAAACATTGTTATCAGGTGATGCGGGTGGCGTTATATTATCGTTGCCAAATGCAACAAAATAAAATTAAACAAGCTGTATTTCCTTGATGGGGAAGGTTAGCTATACATTTTGTTGATGTCAGATTGATGGTGAGCAATGACTTTAGGCCGTTTTATTTTCATGGTTGGCGTCATCAGATCATCTTCTACAGTCCAAGGATGTAATGTCAGTGTGACCCTGCGGATCCTGGCATAGGCAGGAAATTCATGGAGCAGTTTTCGCAAGCGTTGAACTACATCATTATGTAATGCTTTGTTATTCAAACTAGCATGGTCAAAGCCGTCTAAGCCATGCTCCTTAGCTAAACCAAACCAATGGTCAGAATGAAGCACAAGTAATGCCGACAAATAGGCTTTACCTTCACCTAGTACAAGCGCTTGTTCAAAAATATCATCCATTAAAATAGCCGATTCAATATCACCAGGTGGTACCTTTTCTCCATTACTTAAAACCAGGATATCTTTAATTCGGCCAGTGATATAAATATATCCATCATCACTGATTCGGGCTTGGTCACCAGTATGTAACCAACCCCGAGCATCAATAGTTTGTGCTGTCGCTTTGTGGTTATTCCAATAGCCCAACATATTACCTGGGCCACGCACTAGTAGCTCATCATTACCTCCAACCATCACTGCAACACCAGGGATCGCTCTACCGACACTTGCCGGATCATTATGATCGGGTGAATTGAAGCTAATAATAGGACTTGTCTCAGTCAAACCATAACCCTGTAGCAAACAAATACCAAGACCTATAAACAATTTAGATATTTGAGGAGAGAGGGCTGCACCACCACTAACAATGATACGAATATTGCCGCCCATTCGTTCTTGCACCTTTGATGCAATAAGTTTTTCAAGCATTGGCCACATCAAAAAACCAGGCCGCCACCAACCTCTACCTTGTTGGTGCTGAAATCTAGCCCAGCCTAATGCCGCTGTTATTTTAAATAAACCCTTTGCGATAACAGATTTAGTGACTAATTGGGATTGTAAGCGATTATAAATGCGCTCAAAAATTCGCGGGACAGCAATCATAAGACTGGGTTTTATGGTTTGCATATCTTCAGCAAGCTGGGGAATGCCTCGTGCATAAGCAACAGTAGCTCCAGCCATAATAGGCAAGTAATAACCTGCTGTCCTTTCAAGCGTATGTGAAAGAGGCAGAAAAGAGAGAAATACATCACTGGGGAAGACATCAAAAAACTGTAATGCGCCTGATGCAACAGATAACATATTGTAATGGCTTAGCATCACACCTTTTGGACGACCAGTCGTACCAGAAGTATAGATAATAGATGCTAAGTTATGCGGCTCTGTATCCCATTCTTGTAGCACCCCCCAATTATCGGGTAACCATTGTTTGGCGTAGACAGCTGGGCCGGTTAACTTATCATCATCTTGGTTATTGATAATGACACGTTGCAGGCGATGCTCCTCGGTGAGTGATGGTTCAAGTCGTTTCCACTGGGCTGCATTTTGCAGGAATAATAATTTAACATCAGCATCCTGCAATATATAGGCAACATTATCAGGCCTGTCATCAGGATAGAGTGGCACAACTATCAGCCCTAATCCCATGGCGGCTTGATCAAAAATCACCCACTCTTTACAGTTTTTTAGGTTGATAGCTACTCTGTCACCAGGTTCCAATTGTTCTTGTGCTAATGCATCTTGCCAACGTGCAACTTGAGTCGCGACTTGTTGCCAAGTGACATCATACCAAGACTTGGTTTTACTAGAATAATTTCGATATGCAGGATGCTGTGGGCTACGTTTAACTCGCTCACGAAACAAGCCATATAATGTTCCAGCTTGTTCTGGAAGGATTACATCGGTTAATACGGCGGACATAGTTGAGGAACTCTTTAATTTACAGGAATATCCAACGCATTTGAACACCTAAGATATCAACGCTAGCATCGTAATCACCTGATAAGGTGTAACCTTGAGCTGTTTGATCATTAATACTAGGGCTACTGACAAAAAGATGCGTGTAACCTGCATCAACTGTTATATGGTCTGAATATTTATAACTAGCACCAATAGCGATCCATTTACGGTCTTCATCAGGGATACGAGGTGTTCTATATTGATCTGAAACGGGCGTTTCATCATAAGCAATACCACCACGCAAAGTCCATCTATCATTTGGGGTATAGGTAAGGCCTAAGCCGTAACGCATATTGTTATTCCAGTTTTCTTCTTTAACACTACTTAATCGATTTACAGGTGATTCTATCGCTAATTCTTTAAAGCGCTCCCAGCGTGTCCAAGAAGCGTCTCCTGTAATTGCCCACTTATTATTAATTTGATGATGAATGGCAAAAGAAGCTGATTCAGGCAGATCAATATCACCAGAAATAGCACCATCTGCAAAGCCAGCACCAGCAGCAACTGCTTGAACAACTGGATCTGAAGGTATGGTGAATTTACCTTTCCCTGTTAAATGATGAGATACTTTCGAGCGGTAGGCCAAGGCAATACGTGTAGCATCTGTTGCCTGAAATATCAGGCCGAGGTTAAAACCCCAACTCCAATCATCTGCTGTTAATTTTGCCTTACCATCATTCTGCTGTGGTTGTGCACATGCAACCGCACCAGCGTCTGCACAAACCGCACCAAAATCAACAGCTTGAGTGAGTTCAAGATCAACATATTGTAAGTTGACCCCAAAGCCTAGTGAAAGTCGGTCGGTTGCTTTAAAGCCGATAGATGGGTTGATATTCATGGTCAATAAATCAGATTTGATACCATGGTAACGGCCCACCCAATTATCCGAATATTCAGTGACAAGACCAAAAGGGGCATTGACACCAATACCCACCACAACATCATCATTTAAGCGATGTGCATAATAAAGATTAGGCACAACAGCTAGATTACTCGCATCACCCTCACGGCCAGATAATGCCGCCCCACCTAAAGCAGGAGCAATCGTTGAGCCATCATTATTAAATTCACTACGTGGAACAATAAAATTGAGCCCAGTAGCTAATTCAGAATGAGATAAATATGTCAGTCCAGCAGGGTTAAAAAATATGGTACTGGCATCTTCAGCAACTGCGGCACTACCAGCAAAAGCACGGCCAAGACTGGTGACGCTTTGTTCAATAATGGCGAAGCCGGCACTGTAGCTGAGTGTACTAAAGGTTAAAGCAAATAATAATACACTTAATTTGATTTGTTTATATTGGCTCATAACTAATTGTTATCCTATGAAAAATGCCGAATATAACGGAAAGTATCCTAACAGTAACAATATTGCAAGTTTTAATGAACATTTAGTGACGCTTGAATAACAAATCCCATACGCCATGGCCTAAGCGCTGACCACGCTGTTCAAATTTAGTGAGGGGCCGATAATCGGGTCTTGGAATATAATCAGCATGGTCTGCACAGTTAATAAAATTATCGTTATTCGAGAGATCATCAAGCATCTGTTCTGCATAGTGCTGCCAATCAGTAGCCATATGAAGATGCCCGTCTAATTTTATTTTTTGAGCAAGTAGTGTGACAAATTTGGGTTGGATGATCCGACGTTTATGATGACGCTTTTTATGCCAAGGATCGGGGAAATAAAGTTGTACTCGATCCAGACTCTTGTCAGCAATACGGTATTTAAGTAATTCCACCGCATCCGTGCAAGCAACGCGTAAATTAGTTAAGCCGTGTTGTTCAATTGCGTTGAGCAGTTGACCAACACCAGGACGATGTACTTCAACACCCAGAAAATCATTATCAGGTTGGTTTTTTGCCATCTCCACAAGAGAAGCGCCATTACCAAAGCCAATTTCTAATATTTTAGATGCATCTCGGCCAAATAGTTGGTTAAGATCAATTAAAGTCTCGCCTTCATCAATAGCAAACTGAGGCCATAATCTATCAATAGCACGTTGTTGTCCGGGTGTTAGTCTGCCTTCACGGCGTACAAAGCTACGAACAGTCCGTAATGGTCTGGTTTCACTCATGTAGGAGTCTCTTGGCGAAAATAAATATTCATCTGAAAGATGGCATCGTACAATAGATCATACATGAACAATCGAAGGATTTTTATATGGCATCTTGTAGTGACACTCCAGAGCCTGTAAAACAGCAGGATTGCTGTGATGGTGAGCCCAATAAAAAATTACCACCAGATAGGTTGTTGTGGACAACATTAGTGCTGGCGACGGTTGGATACTGTGTTGATTTTTTTGCCGCTGATTTTATCCAATCGTGGTCATCACTAGCAACGATGGCTGAAGCGATCCGTAATTTGATGAATAGTATGTGGGTAGGCTTAGCGTTGGGTATGTTTTTTGTGGGTGTACTAGGCCGTGTTCCTCGAGAGTTTGTAACTTCTTTATTAGGAAAAGGAGATACATTGCCTGGGATTCTATGAGCAACATTTGCTGGTGTACTTTTAGATTTATATAGTCATGGCATATTGTTAGTTGCCATGCGCCTATATCAGCGAGGTGCTAGTTTAGGTCAAGTCATGGCCTTTTTGATTGCCAGCCCGTGGAACTCTCTTTCTTTGACCGTGATACTTATTGCCTTGATTGGTTGGCAATGGACTTTATTATTTATCGCCTGCTCAATGTTTATCGGTATTGTCAGTGGGTTAATCTTTGATTGGTTAGTTGGTAGAAATACCTTGCCAGCTAACCCCAACAGTATTGAACTCAATGATTTTAAGTTTTGGCCATCAGCTAAAAAAACGATCAGCACCACACAATTTAGCTTTCAATGGTGGTATTCCCTATTGTGGGAAGGTATAAAAGATTCAAAAATGATTGTTCGCTGGTTATTATTGGGGGTGCTGTTAGCAGCTGCTATTCGCACCTTTGTGCCTATTGATAATTTTCAGACTTATTTTGGCGCGACTTTGGCAGGCTTAGGTATGGCATTGATTGTGGCCACTATTTTGGAGCTCTGTTCAGAAGGCTCAACACCGATAGCAGCAGACTTAGTGACAAGGGCACAGGCTTCAGGAAATGGTTTTGTCTTTTTAATGACGGGGGTGGCAACTGATTACACTGAAATGATCTCTTTACGTGAGACAACTGGCTCATGGAAAGTTACACTATTTTTGCCGCTAGTGACTGTGCCGCAAGTCATTGTTTTTTCTTGGGTTATGAATTTATACGAGGCTTGAATCTTGTCATGAAATAGAAATTCACCGTGCGAAAATTGCTAAATCAGGTTAATATCTTAGATCGTCCCAGTATTCAGAACAGGTCTAATTTCGATTAGATTATCAAATATAGAGAGCTTTGCAGTTTACAAAAGCAAGGTAGCGAGAGAATGAAAATATGACACACCCAGTATTAGAAGCGGTTACAAATGACATCATTAAACGCAGTCGAGAAACGAGGACTAAGTACCTTGCACGAATTGACGCGGCAGTTGAAACTGGCCCACATAGAGCACAATTAGCCTGTGGAAATTTAGTCCATGGCTTTGCGGCATGTAATGCCTCTGATAAAACAGATTTGTCGGGTACAGTAAAGGCAAATATCGGCATCATCTCAGCATATAATGATATGTTGTCGGCACATCAGCCTTATAAAGATTATCCAGACATTATTAAGCAAGCGGCTACGTTAGCCGGTGGTGTTGCACAGTTTGCCGGTGGCGTGCCAGCGATGTGTGATGGGGTGACACAAGGTCAAGCTGGCATGGAGTTATCTCTATTTAGCCGAGATGTTATTGCAATGTCAGCAGCAATAGGCCTAAGCCATAATATGTTTGATGGTGCAATATTCCTTGGCATCTGTGACAAAATTGTACCAGGATTATTGATTTCTGCGTTGAGTTTTGGTCATTTACCGGCGATGTTTATACCGGGTGGTCCAATGCCAAGCGGCTTACCGAATAAAGAAAAAGTACGTATTCGTCAGTTGTTTGCAGAAGGAAAAGTAGACCGTGATGCACTATTGAAGGCAGAGTCAGAGTCTTATCATAGCCCGGGTACTTGTACTTTCTACGGCACAGCAAATAGTAATCAAATGATGGTGGAAATGATGGGGCTGCATTTACCCGGCAGCTCATTTGTTAATCCTAATACACCCTTGCGTGAGGCATTAACTAAGAATGCAACAGAACAAGTATTAAAATATACAGCCATGGGGGATGATTTCCGTCCATTTGGTTATATGATTGATGAAAAAGCAATTGTGAACGCCATCATTGGTTTGATGGCAACGGGTGGCTCAACCAACCATACGATGCATTTAGTCGCGATTGCTCGTGCAGCAGGCATCATTATTAACTGGGATGATTTTGATAAAATCACTAAAATTATTCCATTATTGACACGAATTTATCCCAATGGTGATGCAGATATTAACCACTTCCAAGCCGCAGGTGGCATGAGTGTATTGATAGGTGAGTTATTGAAGCATGGCTTAATGCATGAAGATATTATAACGGTTGCACCAACACGTGGCATGAGCAGTTATACCCAAGAGCCTAAACTAATTGATAATAAATTAGTGTGGGAAGAAGGGCCTGAAAACTCACTAGATAAAGATGTGATTGGTAGTATTAAAAAACCGTTCTCAACCAGTGGTGGTTTGCATTTGATCCACGGCAATTTAGGTCGAGGAATGTCGAAGATCTCTGCTGTTGCAGAAGAGCATCAAGTTGTAAAAGCACCTGCCATGGTATTTGATGATCAGGATGATGTTGTGGCTGCATTCAAACGTGGTGAGCTGGAGAAAGACCTGATTGTCGTACTACGATTCCAAGGCCCTAAAGCGAATGGTATGCCTGAATTACATAAGCTCACACCACTGTTAGGTTCGCTACAAGACAAAGGTTTCCATGTTGCGATTGTCACGGATGGTCGAATGTCTGGTGCATCAGGTAAAATACCTTCAGCGATCCATATGTGCCCAGAATGTGAAGAAGGTGGCCCATTAACTCGAGTGCGTACTGGGGATATGTTGCACTTGAATACACAAACGGGTTCCTTGAATATTTTGATTGATACCGTTATCTTTGAGCAACGGACACAGTGCATTAAAGGTAGCACTGATCACCATTATGGCATGGGTAGAGAATTATTTGATAGCTTCCGACAAGGCGTTTCTTCTGCTGAAACAGGGGCTATCAACATGTTTAACGTCGAATAAATTGTCATATCTGGCCTAGTGATTTTTTACTGTGTTTTAAGTAAAAATTTAACTATGCTGAATTAGAGAGGCAATCATTTAATTACATTAGATTTTGGAAAATAACACAGAATGAGTAAAACAATTAAGCAAATTATGAACTCTTCACCGATTGTACCGGTGATGGTGATTAACAATGTTGAACATGCGGTGCCATTAGCGAAAGCCTTGGTGAAAGGTGGCATTACCGTATTAGAAATTACCTTGCGTACTGATGCAGCATTGGAATCAATTACTCGCATTAAAGCTGAAGTGCCAGATGCCATTGTCGGTGCAGGTACTATTATCAATATTGATACATTAAATAAAGCCATTGCAGCAGGTGCTGAGTTTATTGTTAGCCCTGGTACCACCGATAAAATGATTGATGCAGCACTAGCAACAGGCGTTCCTTTATTGCCCGGTGTTGCTAACCCAAGTGAAGCCATGCGTTTATTAGAAAAAGGCATTACTGAAATGAAATTTTTCCCTGCTGAAGCGGCAGGTGGTATCCCCATGTTGAAATCAATCGGTGCACCGATCCCTCAGATTACGTTCTGCCCAACGGGCGGTGTGAACCAGAAGAACGTTAAAGATTATTACAGCTTGCCTAATGTAGCCTGTGTTGGTGGTTCATGGATGTGTGCAGCTAACCTTGTTGATACTGAAAACTGGGATGAGATCACCCGTTTATCTGCAGAGGCTATCACGTTAGCTACGGCATAATCTAAGTAAACTGAACCCCGGGTAACTAGGTTTATTTAAAAAGGCTAAAGAGTAATCTTTAGCCTTTTTTATTACCTAGAAATTAACACACCTCGTTGCAACCAGTCATCAATAAGAGACTTAGCCCCATCAATCACCACTTGAGGATTAGGGTGTTGTAGCTCTTGTGCTATTTGTTCAGCAGCAACTTGCCCCGTCATTCCATCATTAAGTAGAGCAATAAGACGATTACTCACGGGGTTTAACTCCATAAAAGTCACCTCATCCTGTTGATTACGGTAAACAAGTAAAAAGACAGGGTTGCCATTAGGCTCGCTCGGTTGATAATCAGGGCTAATTTGATGAACGGCATATTGATAAGATAATGGCCACGCTAATGGTGAAATCTGCAGAGCCTCAGCTAGATAGTTAGTTTGAGCATTAAACTGAACTAGACTGGCTTCTTTATCAGAAACACTTAATGCAAGCTCCACCCATTCATAGTGAGCGAGTTGTTTGATAAATACGGGATCGTTTGAAGTATCACGTTCATTATCTAAATAAGACAAAAATTCACGAGAAATCTCATGAAATAGGGGTGTTTTACAGTGATGTTTAACCATGAAATCTCTAATCATATTGTGCCAAGCTTCATCAGCCGTGAGTTCTCTCAACACCGGGAAACCATTCTCTATAAAACCTTGAATATTGTTATAAAATAACTCGCGGTATATCGCCATACGGCGTTGTTCAATATTATCTGGTGCAGGATTATTGTCAGGATCACGAAGGTGAGCAGCAAATTGGTATTGCGTATCAATAAAGCTCGGTCTGTTATGCTGTGCGTGCGACATTATCTTGTTCCTGTGCTGATTGATAATGGCGGATTTGATCAACTTCCTTAATGAGTGAAGCAACAGAAGGGATGTTAAAGTCACGCTCTAATAAGGTTGGCAACACACCATGATGTTGATAAGTTACTTCTAATAGTTTCCATACAGGATCAATAATATCAGCACCATGCGTATCTACAATCAGATCCTCTGCTTCATCATAATGACCCGCAATATGTAGATAAGCGATACGCTGTTGAGGCATTGATTTAATATAGGTTTCAGCATCATAACCGTGGTTAATGCTATTCACATATATGTTGTTAACATCAAGTAATAGATCACAATCAGCTTGCTCAAGTACACCATTGATAAAATCAATTTCAGTCATTTCTTGGCCTGGTGCAGCGTAATACGATACATTTTCCATCACAATGCGGCGCTCTAATATCTCCTGTACACGCTGAATACGCTTGGCAACATGCGTGACCGCTTCTTCAGTGAAGGGGATCGGCATTAAATCGTACAAGTGACCCTCATCACTACAATAGCTCAAATGTTCACTGTAGCAGCGGATATTATGCTTATCCAAAAACTTCTTTAGTCGAATGACAAAGTGTTCATCAAGAGGCGCTGGGCTGCCTATTGATAATGATAAGCCATGACATATCATCGGATAACGCTGTGCAAAATGGGTAAACTTTTTACCGAGCACACCGCCCATTTCCATCCAATTTTCTGGGGCCACTTCCAGAAAGTCGGCTGGGTTATGATCAAGTGCATCAAGCTCATCCATAAAACTACGGCGAAGCCCGAGTCCTGCGCCTGAAATTGGGCAAGAAGGCGTATTCATTTAAGTTATCCCCTGATATTGAGTATCTATCATTAAAAGACAGTTAATCAGTAGAAATGTTACAAAAATCCCCATGACATATAAATGCTATGGGCAATGAAAAATTATTGGTCCAGCTCAATCTCAAACATAGTGCGATCAACACCAACATTCCCTGTTTTTTTATCAAAAATATAGACAATTGCTTTGTAGTGACCAGACTCAGTTAAGGTCGTTTTAGCTGAAAACAGGTTAACAGGTCCGGTGAAATCGAGAGTGACCTCACTTACTTTGACTTCATTTTGCATAATAATGGCGGTGACTTCGTAATTATCTGGGTCCCATGGGCCATCTTGATAAATAGGACAACCACATAACATGGTCGCTTTGGTATAAATATCAACTTGGCCTTTGGCTAATACACGAGTCCATGCATCAACGATAAACCCTGGCATATTTAGGGTGATGCCATCACCGAGTATATCTTTACCCGGAATCACCCAACTAGTTACGGTCGCTTCTTGTAATGCTTGACGGTAACCATAAGGCCCGATAAGTTTAAAACGGACTAAGCGTGGGCTAGATAAATCGAGTGTGGCTAGAAACCCCGCTGTTTTGTCATCGGTCATGACTTGGCCACGACTGATCGGTTGTTCGATAATAGCGGTCGTGCTACCGGTGTCACCATTAATCCAACCTTGATCAAGAATCTCACCGGTTTCTGCATCTTCAACCACAACTTTGACACCACCCACACTAGTACCAATATATTTAGCATCCACTGCTTTTGCACGTACCATTATTTTAGTTTCTGTGGCAAATACATGGCCACATAACATTAATCCTAATGAAGCAAAGGTGATTATTTTATTTAATTTCATTATTAATTCTCTATTTTAAAAATCTTATATAAAAGCATGGTTTTCTATTGATCATTCCACTCGTCAAATCCACCTGACATAGAATAGACATTAGAAAAACCAAGTTGTTTCAATGCCACAGTGGCTAGTGCAGAGCGACCACCAGATTTACAGTAAACGACGATAGAAGCATCTTTATCTTGGAATGCTGGGTGTTGACCGACCATAAATTCGAGCATACCTCGTGAAATATGATGGGCATTGGCAATATGAGCTGATTCATATTCTTTTAATTCCCGAACATCAAGGGCAATGCCATTATCAGCGAGCATGTTGTTTGCTTGTTCAACACTGATCTCAGTAATAATAGCCTTTGCTTCTTGTACTAGATCTATTGCTGTTTTTGCCATATCGGGATCCTTAACTTTGTGATGTTATCCGTCTATTCTATATAAGAATTAACTAATAAACAAAAAAACAGTTTTATACTCGTTCTCATTGAAGATGCCGGTATATACTATGACGACTAAATAATTTGTGTGATTTATGTTTGCCTATATTATAAGAAGAATTCTATACGCATTTCCCATATTAATGGGCGTTAATGCTTTAACTTTTGCTTTGTTTTTTATGGTGAACACGCCTGATGACATGGCGCGCATGCAATTAGGTGCAAAATACGTTACCCAACAATCTATGGATGCATGGAAGCAAGAGCGCGGCTACGATAAACCACTATTATGGAGTAGTGATAGTGAAGGTTTAGCCAAAGCTTCAGACACGATATTTTTTGAAAAATCATTGAGTCTTTTTGCCTTTAAATTTGGTCAGGCTGATGATGGTAGAGATATTGCCGATGATATTAAAACAAGAATGTGGCCTAGTTTAGCTATCGCAATACCTATTTTTGTGATTGGTTTGTTAGTCAATATCACTTTTGCACTATTGATGGTCTTTTTTAGAGCAACTTATGTCGATCTAGGCGGCGTTGTTATCTGCGTCATCATTATGTCCATATCCAGCTTGTTTTATATTATTGGTGGCCAATTCTTAGTGGGAAAATTAATGCAATTGGTGCCTATATCAGGCTATGGAGAAGGTTTTAGTGCGATTAAATTCCTTATTCTGCCCGTCGCGATAGGTATCGTGTCAGGCATTGGAGCTGGCTCCCGCTGGTATCGAACCTTATTTTTAGAAGAAGTCTCTAAAGACTATGTGCGAACGGCACGTGCCAAAGGTTTATCAGAAGTACAAGTATTGTTCAGACATGTGCTCAAAAATGCCATGATCCCCATTTTGACCGGTGCTGTTGTTGTATTACCAACATTATTCATGGGCAGTCTTATTTTAGAATCATTCTTCGGTATTCCGGGCCTTGGCAGTTACACTATCGACGCGATTAATGCTCAAGATTTTGCCATTGTCCGAGCCATGGTATTTTTGGGTTCGGTGCTCTACATTATCGGTTTAGTGTTAACCGATTTATCCTATACCTTAGTTGATCCACGGGTACGTTTAGATGGATGATTTACGTCAAGCAGCACTAGAATGCCTACTTATAACGGAGCCACTGAAAAAAGTTGAATATACCCGAACCCTATATCAACGCTGGTTGAATGGTGAATTAACCATATCGACCGATGCACTATCTTTACCTGATATAGCAGGACACCCAGACAAACCTGAACTTGTTGCACCACGTGATCTGCCAAGACGACGCAATAGTGCAGCGACGGGTACTGCTACATTAATTCATGCGATTACTCATATTGAATTTAATGCGATTAATTTAGCATGGGATGCTGTGGCTCGATTTCCCAATTTGCCACATCAATTTTATGATGATTGGGCGAGAGTGGCGAGTGAAGAAGCAGAACACTTCGTCTTATTACGTGATCACTTATTGTCATTAGGGTATGACTATGGTGATTTTCCTGCTCATAATGGGATGTGGGAAATGGCGAAAAAAACCCATCATGATCCCTTAATTAGAATGGCATTAGTTCCGCGTGTTTTAGAAGCTAGAGGTTTAGATGTTACCCCGAAAATGATGGATAAATTAACCGGAAGTGGTGACTTAAGAGCCGTTGAGATTTTAGCAATAATTCTTCGTGAAGAAATTGGTCATGTCACCATAGGTACGCATTGGTTTAACTATCTCTGCGAACAACGATCTGTTGATCCTTTTACCACATTTAAAGATTTATTAGACACTTACTTCTCGGGTGAACTACGCGGCCCGTTCCACACCGAGGCGCGAAAACAAGCTGGGTTCACTGATGCCGAAATGGCATTATTAGAAGGGCGTTAGCTTCGTTGTTTTTCCTGTACTGCTTTTTTACGTTCCATTTCAGCTTTTTGACGACGAGATTCTTTAGGATCAGCAGTCAGTTTACGATAAATTTCTATCCGGTCTTTTTCACGTAAAGTAGCGGTGAGCTTACACATCTTGCCAAAAATGCCGACTTTATCAACACTTAGATCTATCTGTGGGTAGCTTTCAAGCACGCCTGAACGTTTGATAGCCTCTTCAACAGTTGTTTCTTTGGGGACTTCTAGCGTTAAAATGACTTGCTCATCAGGTAGAGCATATGCCACCTCAATACTTAGATGATTAGTTGTTTCCATAGATATCCTGAGCGCGTTTACAAAAGGCGTCGACTAAAGAGCCAGAGATTTGGGTGAAGATGGGGCCAAGCGCCATACTAATAAGCCGGTTTGAGAATTCAAAATCCATATCCAATTGTATTCTACAGCCTTGATTATCACCGATCATAGCAAATTGCCAGTGACCTTCAAGACGTTGAAAGGGCCCATCGATAAGTTCAATATCAATAGATTCCCCGGGGACGATAGTATTTCGGGTTGAAAACTGGTGATGAATACCACCCTTAGCAAGATCTAATGATGCAGAAATAACATGATCTGTTTTAGTGATAATTTTACTACTTCGGCACCAAGGTAAAAAAGAGGGATAAGCCTCAATATCATTCACCAGATCAAACATTTGATCTGGGGTGTATAAAACGAGAGAACTACGGGTAATGGTGGTCATGCTAGCTATTAATTTAATATACCGGTTACTTTTAAAAATACAACAATCACCGCTGCAGGCGTAATATACCGAATAAGGATCCGCCACAAGTGATAAAGAATAGGATGTTGAATAGCCAGTTCTTGTTGAGAACTGTTTTTAGCTAATATCCAGCCAGAGAAAATAGCAATAGATAAGCCGCCAAGTGGCAACATAATATTGGCAGTTACATAATCTAATAACTCAAACATGGTTTTGCCAAATAATAACCAGTGCTGGCCAATATTAAATGAAAATACAGTTAATAAACCCAACAACCAAGTAGCAAAGCCAGCATATACACAGGCTCGCTTACGGCTTATATTTCTATTTTCAACCAGCCATGCAATAGCCGGTTCAATCAATGAAATAGCCGAACTCCATGCAGCAAAAACCAGTAGCAAAAAGAATAACCCACCAAATAATGCACCACCCGCCATATGTCCAAAAGCAATAGGCAAAGTTTCAAATATAAGCCCTGGTCCAGCACCGACTTCTAAGCCATTGGCAAATACTAACGGGAAAATAGCCATCCCCGCCAATAGCGCAACTAGCGTGTCAGCAATCGCGATTGAAATAGATACTTTGGCAATAGACACATCTTTGGGTAAATAAGCACCATAAACCATAATGGCACCCATACCTAAACTAAGGGTAAAGAATGCATGGCCCATAGCAATGAGAATGCCTTCACCAGTTAATTTTGAAAAATCAGGCTGAAATAAGAAATCAATGGCCTGATTAAAATATTCACCGGTATTGGCGGCATAACCTACCAATAACAATAATATGGCAAACAGGGCAGGCATCAGGAATTTAACAGACTTTTCTAAACCACCTTTAACGCCACGAGAAACCACAATCATAGTGAACACCATAAAAACCGTATGCCAAGCTAATAAGCGTTCAGGATCGCCGGTGAGAGAAGCATAGATACTTTGCGCACCATCAGCTGTAACACCCTCAAACACACCACTAAAAGAGCGAAACACATAAGCCATGGCTTGGCCAGCAATCACACTATAATAAGATAAAATCAGAAAGCCAGCTATAACACCGCTCCAACCAAGATACTCCCAGTGCGGGTTTCTCTTTTCTTCATCTGCCAAGCTACGCAAACTATTAACAGGATTTTGTCGGCCGCGGCGACCAATCATAATCTCTGCCATCATCACTGGAATGCCAATACAGGCAATACACAGCAAATAGACCAGAACAAATGCGCCACCGCCGTTTTCTCCCGCAATATATGGAAACTTCCAGATATTACCTAAACCAACAGCAGCACCCGTTGCGGCAAGAATAAATGCCCAGCGTGACGACCATTGGCCATGGATAGATTCGGCAGGTCTACTCATAATATTCTCAGTTTTATCAAAATAAATAAGGATTTTGTCGTAATTTGTCCAATTGCTCAAGCTTAGCATTATATAATATGTGAATGGCAGCGAGTAAAAACAAAAAAAAGACCCATAGTAATAGTACGATTGCACAAAACCGTCGAGCTAGACATGACTACTTCCTTGAAGACAAATTTGAAGCAGGCATTGTGCTAGAAGGATGGGAAGTGAAAAGTATACGCGATGGACGCTTACAATTAAACGAAAGCTATATTGAATTGCATCGTGGTGAAGCATGGTTACTTGGTGCCCATATTTCACCGCTATTATCCGCATCGACACATATCCATCCCGAAAATGTGCGTCGTCGCAAACTATTACTGAATAGAATAGAGCTCAACAGACTGATTGGCGCTGTAGACCGAAAAGGTTACACCATAGTGCCTGTTGCGATGTATTGGAAAAAAGGTCGAGCAAAACTTGAAATCGCCCTAGCTAAAGGTAAGCAACATCACGATAAGCGCGCTGCGGCCAAAGATAATGATTGGAAGCGTGAAAAAGCACGGATCTTTAGAAACAAATAACAATTAATCGAGCAGTGAAACATTCACTCATTTATACTGTCTTAATCGTACAACTTTAAGGGGACGACCTGGCTTCGACGTGGGTTACAAAACTTAAGGTGCATGCCGAGTATGTTAGTTCTTCTCGTAAAAAAGACTAACACAATGATAGTTGCAAACGATAACAACTACGCCCTAGCAGCTTAGGCTTGCTAGCCTCTGACTGAAGCCGTACTTATGCGTTCAGATATCAGGGGTCGATTCTCATAAGATAAGCTTGACGTATGCTTGGTACTGATAGACTAAAACCTTAACAAGATCGCTATTTGTTTTCCCTGTTCATCGGGTAGCTGATAGTTAAAATAATAGATGAAATAAGCATGTAGATCCGAAAGCGGAGGATTTGCGGACGCGGGTTCGATTCCCGCCGTCTCCACCATTTACTTGTCCTAGGACATCCAAGAAAGACCACTAAGCCCTGCATTTATGCGGGGTTTCGTGTTTTTATACTCCAGTAACGTCCAATAAAGACTATAGACTTCCCACCATAAATGATGGTAACTTTAGTGGTAACTCATGAAGTGGTGGTGGTAACAGTGGCTTTAACTGATATTCAGATAAGAAACGCTAAGCCTAAAGAAAAGCAATATAAGCTTTCAGCAGGTCTTGGACTTTATCTAATTATTTCACCTAATGGAGGCAAGTGGTGGCGTGTTCGTTATCGCTTTGGTGGTAAGCAAAAAGAAATGTCGGTGGGAACTTATCCTGAAATAACATTAAAAGCTGCCACACTTAAAAGAGATGAATTTAGAGCAATCGTATCTGATGGACTAGATCCATTATACGAGCGCAAGATGGACAAAATTCACAAACGGACAATTAGTGAACGCAGCTTTGAAGCAGTCGCTCGTGAGTGGCATAGTAAATTCAGTGCCAATTGGTCAGAGAGCCATTCAACAAGAACATTAATTCGGCTAGAACAAAACGCCTTCCCTTGGTTAGGTAATAAAGACATTAATGACATTACCGCACCTGAATTACTCTCAGTGTTAAGACGTGTTGAGAATAGAGGGGCGTTAGAAACTGCTCATCGTGTTAATCAGATCTGTGGGCAAGTGTTTAGATATGCCATTGCAACAGGACGTGCTGAACGTGATCCAGCAGCTGATTTAAAAGGTGCTTTACCACCCACAAGAGTACAACATCATGCCTCAATCACTGAGCCCGTGAAAATTGGTGCATTGATGAGAGCAATCAAAGACTTTTCAGGCACTACCATCACAGCTACAGCCCTAAAATTATCGCCGTTAATATTTGTTCGTCCCGGGGAGTTAAGACAGGCTGAATGGTCAGAAATAGATTTAGATAATGCTGAATGGCGGTTACCACCAGAGAAGATGAAAATGCGTGTGGTTCACATCGTACCTTTATCTAAACAAGCAATAGCCGTATTAAAAAATATAGAGCCAGTTACAGGGCGTGATAAGTACGTTTTTCCTAGTAATCGCACTAAGACACGGCCAATGAGCAATAACACCGTTAACGCTGCACTAAGGCGAATGGGATATACCAAAGAAGAAATGACAGCTCACGGTTTCAGAAGTATGGCTTCTACCATTCTGAACGAACAGGGATGGAACAGAGATGCTATTGAAAGACAGTTAGCCCATGGTGAAAAAAATGGGGTACGAGCAGCATATAACTATGCTCAATATCTACCAGAACGTAAAAAAATGATGCAATCTTGGGCTGATTACTTGGATGGATTAGCTAGTGGTGCAGATGTTGTACCTATTAATCGAGCAGATAAGAATTAATAAGTTTATGGAAGTAACACGGAAAGGATAACCACAATCGTCAGGAAAGGTGCTTGAACACCAGACCTGACTAATCAAAACCAAAGCTAAACAGGAGCTTTAATTATGACTACGCTAAATGATAGCACTGCAAAAGAACCAGTAACTATGGAATTTATGGCGGGAGTAGGTTTTCAGCCTGAAAAGACAATGAAAGATGTTGAAAAAGAAGAAAATTTTTTGAGGGAAAGACAAGAAGAAATAGGGGTTGGAAGACGATTAGCATATATTTTGACGACAAAAACTAAAGCAGAAATGGTTGAAATGGTAAATAAAGATCCTGATACGGCTATGGATATGCTTGATCGTGTTAGTAATATTTTGGATGTTTACAAGATAATTGTTGATGTAATGGAGTCAGCAGAAGTAAGGCTGCTATCTGCCTCAGCGGCGGTTGCTGAAGCAGAACAAATAGAACTTGAGGAAAAATTATGACTACGGTAAATAAAAGCACTGCTGATATTGATGCAGCTAATGCTGTTGTATTTGAGAAGGCTGTATTTCTCTTAAAGCATCGTGATTCTTCCAAAGAAAAGTTGCAAATCTTTTTTGCCGAAGATGATGTAATGAGAGAGCATTTGGGGGTGGAGACCCTTTTCAGGTTGATTCCAATGTAAAAGAATTTTTGTTCGATGGTCTTTATGTTTTTCGTGTAGGTGAGCAGGAATGGGTTAGAAGACTTCAATTTTTGCCTGAGGGTCTTGAGGTTAGTGGAGATATTCCTGAATATGTAAGGTGGATGATTACTGATGATATGGATTTTGAAGTGTTAGGAATGGTAGTGAAAACATGAAAAAGCCAAAGGCTTTGTTAAATTTTCTTAAATGTAAGAGGGCACTATTATGATGAATTTAGAGAGCTACAAATCTAGAACACTTGTAGATTTTGAAAATATAACGATGACGGGTGATGGCATGTTGCCGACAATAGGTGACGGGGATCTTGTGCTTATTGATAAGGCAAGCCAAGAAATTGTTGATAAGGGCGTTTATGCTATTGAGTATGCCAAGAAAGAGTTAATTTGTAGGCTTGTTCAAGATGGACATAAAATAATTCTTGCCTCAGATGATGGAAGCTTGAATATATCTGTAGATCAACATGATATTAATGTGAAAGGTCGTGCAATACTCATTAACTCTACGCGCGGACTTTAATTTATAAAATAACCAGTCAACCCAAGCCTAGGGTAGCTCCCGAAAAGCCGGTCACGTTCGCCGGTTGGCTTGGTTTTTTTTGGACGATGCGAGGAATGACGCATGGAAAAAATCTATAAGGATCAAGCAAAGAACAAAGAACAAAGAAAGGCTAAAAATAAAGCCTTTGAATTGTTGGCAGACACACTTTCTACGAAATATGGTTTTAATGATGTACGTAAATTAGGAGTGAGGCTTGAAGGTGCTTGTGCCCAGATAGAAATACATGCTCAGAAAACCATAGATATTAAGAGTCGAAGAAAGCCTATTCAGTCACTACACACTAAAATAGATGGGTTACAAAAATCTATCTCAAACCTAGGACAACGAGAGCACAATTATCTTAATAGTTTCATAGAAATTTACGATAATGATGTTGGTGATCTGCATGCAATTTTAGGAAGATTAGAAAGTGATTTAGTTGATTTAAGATTAGCATCAGAAGTTGGTCTTATAGATATGAAGAATAGCGAAGGGACAAGGCCAAAAAGTAAAGCATGGGAAGTGGTATCAAGTTTAGCTAATACTTGGTTAGAGGAAAAAGGAGAGCAGCCAACTTGCTGGAAAATAAGGGGGTCAGAATATAATAACTATGCAGGTGAATTTTATAACTTTATGGCTGATTTCTATAGTCAGGTAGGAATTACCCCTATTCCAAGCGGAAGAACAGTAACTAGTGTGTTGAGCCAATGGCGTAATGCAAAATCAGGGAAAAAATAATCCCTAATATAGCGCGTTCAGGAAACAGCAAACCCTAATATTCTGCAATTGTCATTTCGACAACAGCCGGAGAGTTAGGATATGGAACAGCAAATATTAAGATTAAAAGAAGTCTCTAGATTAACAGGCTTAAGTGGCTCAACAATCTATGACTTTATGAAAGAGCGAGGCTTCCCGAAGCAAATTAAATTAGGCGTTAGGTCAAGTGGTTGGGTTGCTTCTGAAGTCCAGCAATGGATTGAAGATCGTATAGCCGCCTCTCGTACAGAGGCGGCGGCATAACTATGAGCAATGTAATAGAGCATCATCCTCCAACTGCAGATATTGATCGTAAGAAAATTCTAAAACACCTTTTAGAGCATGCAAGGCTAACAACCTTACAAGCACGTGAAGAACTTGGAATTATGTCCCCAGCTCCACGTGTGCTTGAGCTTCGACGTTTGGGACATAATATTGTCACTACCTTAACTAATGAGCGTGATATTACAGGCCGTAAACATAGGCAGGCTGAGTATGGCTATTTCAGTGGAGGTATTAAAGAATGATTGCCTTCGAGGAGATACAGCAGACAAAGAAAAACCCTCGTACCGACGAAAGTAATAAGGGCTCTCTACTAAACAATCTCAATGATACTCCTGCATTAATAGTTTGGCAAAGGATGGTTCTTCATACGCAAGAATTAGCCATAACTATGCCTGATGTGGGTATCAATTTAGATGCATTAGTTACGATGAGTGTCGAGCAGCTAAAGGCTATTCATGACTTTCTAATGGGGTTATACGTAGAAAGAGAAAATTTGTAAATGCCAGATATTGATAGATCAGGCTGGACTACTTACGCCCCTGCTGTATGTGAATGTGTTGGTGTTCGAATAGCTAATATAAACACTTCAGGAGGGGCTAAGACAGTCTTTATCCTTGAGCTGGTAACAATAGAAGGAGGCCTTTTCTTAACGAAGTTCTTTAATGTGAATAAAACTCCGAAAGGTAATTATTCGGTTCAACACAATAGTGACTTTGCAAAAATATACAGAACTACAATAGGTGAAAACCCAACAAGCAGATTCAGTCGTGCAAATCAGCTACTTAAACATTTAATGGGTTGTGAGTTTATAGCTGAATATATAGATGCAAAAACAATTCTAATTGAGCATTACCTTAAAGCAACAAAACTTACATCTACGGCTCCAATTGTTACAGATGAATGGTTTGAAACGGGTACGTTAAAGGCTAAAAAAAGAAGCCAAAAGCCTAAGTGTTTAAATGTGGTTGAAGTGACAAAAAACAAGCAATGGATTGGCAATGGATTGGCAAAAAATAAGCAAAAAAATGGCAATGAACTGGTAATGGAAAAAGCTGAAAAGGCACATTGTTACTTGGCTTCACCTACCATTTCAATCCCACTTACAAGCTTCAAACATTACATAAGACCATTATCCCATATAAAACCTATCTCTGTTAGAACTGATGACTATGAAACAACTATAAAGACAGTGACTGGTTCAACAAGTTATCAGTACAGCCAGTGCTCAAATGAAACAGATGATGAATATTACGATCGTGTTATTGAGGAAAGTTTAAATACATGGAAACAGAATTAACAAAAAGACTAAGTAAAGAAGATTGGGGATGGTTTAAAAACAATCCAGGCAGAGTTCTACGAGTAAGAAGGTTACTTGATGGTGAAGATCCTTACATTGGACATGGCCAATATCGACCTTACGTGATTATTCTTAAAATGAAGCATAGTGATTATTTAGTGCGTAAAGGAATAAGCGATATAGAACATGGGATCAAAACTGATGAAGGTGAAGATATTGTTACAGGTTTTAACCCAGTTGATTGTTGTGAAGTAGATGCGTGCATTGTATGGCAATTGTTGGACACGATGGAAAGTGAGGATGATGGCGTTATTTTTTTTGAGGATGAGCATTACTGGTTAACTGGTGTAGTAGCACCAATGGATAGGAAGGATAAATAACGTGAATGATTTAACCATAAAACAAGAAAACTTCTGCCTAAAGTACATTGAATGTGGCAACGCTAGTGAGGCATACCGCTTTGCTTATAGTGTTAAAAAGATGAAGGATGAAACAATTCACGAAGCATCATCAAGACTTATTGCTGACTACAAGGTTAGCACAAGGGTTAAAGACCTACAGGAAGAGAACAAAAAACGCTCAGATATAACAACTGACCAAAAGAAAGATTGGTTGAAAGAAGTTATAGAGCGTTCATTACAGCACAAGGAAGTAACCGACCATGATGGTGAAGGCATAGGTGAGTTTAAGTTCGGTGCTAGTGATGTAATTAGAGCCGTTAATGAATTGAATAAGATGGATGGCGATCACTCACCTGTCAAACAAGATATTAACGGCGACATAATCCTAGCATTAAAAATAAAGCGCTTTGATGGGACGGTTTCTGGTGAGGGTGAGTCTTGAGAATAGAGGTACTGAAAAGTACAGAGGAATTACAGTATGGCTAAATTTGAGAAGGGGGTGTCAGGTAATCCTGCTGGTAAGCCAAAAGGTGCAAAAGATAAACGTACAGCATTACGAGCCATGCTAGAACCTCATGCTAAGGACTTAGTAAAAACAGTTGTTGAAAAGGCTTTAGAAGGTGATACAACAGCACTACGGTTATGTATCGATAGATTAATGCCAGCATTGAAAGCGAAAGATGAACCAATAGTCATAGATGGATTACTAGGAACTGCAACATTAGTTGAACAAGGTCAATCTGTTATTACTGCATTGGCACTTGGAAAAGTCAGTCCATCAGATGCCTCAACATTGATGAGTACGATAGCAGCACAAGCAAAAATCACAGAGATTGATGATCTCGAACGCCGTGTAACTGAATTAGAACAAACCAAGGGGAGGTATGAGCACGTTAAAAAGAAGAGTTGATAAATTAGCTGCTACTAAGGAAAAAGATAATCTCAGGACTTTAGTTATCTTGGAATATGGTGAAACAGAGGAGCACGGACTTATCCGAACCGGAAACCAAGATGTCGATATAGATAATATATTTTTTGTTAGTTTTGTTGAGGCTAGTGACATCGAGAAAGAAAAAATGAGCGGTGTTTCTTGAAGGTAAATAAATTAATTTCAAGCTATGTTTTCGAGGTGATTACTTGTATAGATTGACAGGGCTATAATAGTAAGTTAAAATTTCATAGAAATTTCTAAAAACGATAAATAAGTAATAAATGTTCTTGGTTTTAGAGTTGTAATAAATATTGATAAACAGGTCATGAAATGGAAAACATATTGGGCAGAGAGGGGAAGAAATGAGTAATTTTTTTGATTACTATCAAACACAGAGAGCTGATCCTTACGCTCAGCAGCAGACAGCACCATTTAATCCCTACGTTCCGACTAAGGATTGGGGAATGCAAGGTTCACAGCTTCCGGGCACACCAACGCCTAACCTGCCTCAACAAAATACTGTGCCTCAAAGCCCTAATGCTCAAGCTGAACAGGAGAGACAGGAGAGGGATAGAAAAGACAAGGAAATGGCTTTTGTTAGTCAATTCATGAGCCAGCAAGCACCCGATATGAGTCAGTTTGCTAATGCTGGCAACATTATGAGTCAGGTGCAGGCGTTAGGTAGTGGGCAGCCTGAGTATCAGAATTTTATGCCACAGCATCGAGATCCTTATATTCAAAAATTGACAGGGGGTTAATATGGGCTTACTTGATCTTTTAAAAGGCACTCCAAAACTAAGTAACCATGACTTCAACATGAAGTATGACCAAGCTTATTACGAACAGGAAATGGCTAAACAGCAGTCTCAGCAAGCATCGGACTGGTATAGCAATAATCCTGATAAAGTTATCGGCAGAGAGCCTATAGCACCACAAGGCATACCTAGGTTACCTTCGGGTATTAACCGTGTTCCTGCTGTACCCGGTACAGGCTATAACAGTCCAGATGGCGTACCTTCACAAAAGTTTTTAGCAGAGAGAAACTTTGCTCTTAAAAGTAGCGGCATACCCATGTTGATGGATCAAGGTTTTAAGAACACTGCACAGCAACAGGGTAGTGTTCTGTCTGGTATGAATGCCATGGATGAGTTAAGGGCAAGGTTAAAAAATGCACCCCGCAAGGCGGGATCTACCTTAGGCGGATTGCTTCAAGATAGAAACTTATTGCCAGAAAACTCACCAGAACGTGACTTGTACAATAACGCTATAGCTAAACAAAACCATATTGCACCAAACGCACCAAAACTGGTTAAGGTTCAAAATCCAGATGGGACAGTGACATATATGCCTCAGTCTCAAGCAGCGGGAGAGAATGCTCCTGTAGCCAAGGGAATGAGGTTGAGTATTGGTAAGGATGGAGAGATTGATTTTGCAGCGGGTGATGTACAGCCTGATCAGCTTACAAAGCAGAACAAAACAAAAGTACAAGACAGATACTTTACAGCTGCAACACAGTTAATGAATCTCAATGCACTCACTAGTAAATATTCTGAAAAATATCTAACTTATGAAGGTGAGCTTAAGTCTATGGCTGGGCACTTCCTTGGCAAACTAGGTATTGATGATGAGCTAGTCGATTTTGGTGCAGAGAGAACAAGTTTTGTTAATGAAGCAAGACAGCTATTTAATGATTACCGAAGAGAAATAACAGGTGCAGCAGCAAGTGAAAAAGAAATGGAAGACTTATTAAAATCCATGATGAATGTGAAGATGAACCCGAAAGAGTTTATGAGTGCATATGAGCAGTTTAAAGACAAAGCTATGCGAAACATGAAATTTAATGCTGAACTCTCTGGTTTTGACTTCAATCCAGATAAATATACCGGTAAGGTGGACACTGATATTTTAAGTGCTGCCGACAAAATTATTGAGGCAGAGGGTTTGTAATATGGATAAGAAGGCTGTTATTGCACAAGCCTATAAACAGGCAAAAAAGTCAGGTGATGTTGAGGCTCAACAGAAATATGCGAAAGCATTAGTTTCACTTCAAAACACGAATGGCAGTCTAACAGTTAGCGAACCAGAACAAGCTCCTGTTATATCCAGCGCAATGTCTAGTGATATGAAAAGTCGTAGTATGCAATTTGGAAAGCCTAAAGTCGATGTACCCTTTATGGCTAGAATGGGTAGGGGCATGATGGATATAGGACAGGGTGTTAAGCAAAACTACCTTAATGCAACTGATCCAGAAGCAGGTGAGCAATACACTAAAGAAGTCACTGAAGAAGTTAATCGTTATGAATATGATCAAGGTGAAGGCTTTGATACTGCACGAGTACTTGGACAGATTGCTCCAACCTTACCTGCAATGATGGCAACACTACCTGCATCACTTCCATGGGCAATGGGGGTTGGTGCGGTTGAAGGTGGTGTAATTGCTGGGAATATGTTTACCAAAGAAGGTGATAGCAAAGCCACTCAGATAGCCTTAGGCGTTGCTGGTGGCGCTGCAGCACCCGCAGTAGTCAAAGGTGTTACACATGGGGTGACAAGGGCGGTTGATACCTTTAAACGCAATATTATGGATCTGCCTAAAAGAAAAGGTTTAGTTGCTAATGCTCTTGATAATATAAATGTACCTGCAAAGTATAGGAAAAATATTTCAGCTCCTGCTATGCAACAGTTAAAAACAAATGGTGTTATTGATGAAGCATCTTTACTGAGAATGTCTGAGGCGCAAGAGTTAGGCTTTACCGGCAATAAAGCACCGATGACAGGTCAAGTAACCCGAAACCCAAAACTATGGACACAAGAGCGTAACCTTCAAAAGGTTGATGGTGTAGGTGATGAGATAACAGGCAGACTACTCAACCAAAACAGACAATTTACTGATATCTTTGATGATTTAGCAAAACAAAGCGGTCGTTCTGTTGATGATGTTATCGACTCTGGTCAATCCATAGTGACAGCTGTTAATAATCGATTTGCATCGACACAAAAAGCAGTGGGTAAGTTGTATGAGCGAGCACAACGACAGTATGGCAACATAGACGGCATTACTTTGGATAGCTTTAGTGCCAAACTGTCCGAATTATCAGATGATGCCAGTGTGGACAAAATAGCAAATTCAGTTGCTAGAAGGTTACAGCGTTATGGCGTGTTTGATGCTGAAGGCGTACCTACTGGACAAACACTAACTATCAACCAAGCAGAAGGATTAAGAAAGTTTGTAAATAACTTGAGTGACGGTAATGAGCGTTCATTAGCGAGAGTAAAAGGCTTGATTATTGATGAGCTAGATAATGATGTATTTAGCGCTATTGGTGATGATGCTTATGCTGGCGCACGACAAGCAGCTAAAGCAAGGTTCTCTGAGTTTGAACAAAGCATCGTAGCAAAAATTACTAATGGCAAGATGAACGCCGACAGTGCAATAAAGAACATCGTTAAAAGCCATTCACTTAATGATTTGAAAGCATTAAGAGGCACATTAGAACAAGCAGAAGGGGGCAAGCAAGCATGGGCTAACCTTCGAGGTGAAGTCATTGAAATGCTTAATATGGCCTCAACACAAAGACAGGGTACAGATGGTACATTTAGTGGGGCAGCTTATAACAAAGCATTGAATAGTATTGGTCGTAAGAAATTAGAAGTATTATTCCCTAATGATGTTGAAAAGCTGTATAAATTAGGACGTGTTGGCAGAGACTTGACGTACCAACCACCTTTCTCCTCAGTAAACCATTCTAATTCAGCACCCACATTACGTAATTATGTTGGATCAGGTGCTAAAGGTGTGCCGATCCTTAAGGATATGGTTAAGTTATGGGGAGACAATAAGACGGCAGGAAAAGCACTTGAAGGCTTACCTGTAGATCCAACTGTCAGAGCCGATCTTCTACGTAAGATGAACGAAAGAATTATGTCATCAATTCCAATGAAATATACAAACCGAGCAGCACCTATTGTAGGTAGTTTATTGGCTAATCAAAATTAACTAAGGCCATCGTTGTTTAAATAGAGCGTCTTTTACTTTACCTGTAGGAAGCACTTTCTTTATTAGGAATGCTATTGGCTTAACAACTAAAATGATAATAGCGATAGCAAATAATGGCCTGAGAAATATACCTAATTCATAGTTTGTCATTGATATACTCTGTACTTTGAGTGACTGTGGATAAGCCAAAAAAAAAGACTTTAACAACCCTCTGGGAAACATAAGATCATGTCGCAATGCATGAAATGGTTACTTAAAAAGCAACTCCAGACGAATAGAAGTTAAAGTCTTAGATTAAATATACACCTTTCTTGAGAGCATGAAAACCTCAGTGTTTTACAGAGGAAAAGAAGGGTTTACTGACACGATAAAAAAGCAACTATTTATGATAGGTCTCAACACTGACAGATGAAGAACTGCAAGCAAAGGACGTCCAAGTAATAGCTGATAATTTTAGATATATCTAAGTGGGTTTTGCCATTTCATTTGCTCCTAATAATGCCAGTTTAAAATCATTGAACTCCTCTTCGGACAATATATTTATTTCTTTACACTCGACCATAAGAGTTTGAACTCTTGAGTCCCAAGAGTGACGCAAAGCATTTAATTTCAAGTATGTAATTAGACTGCAGACGGTTGATATCGAAAAGGCAAGTTGGTTCTTAATCGAGTAAAGATGACGTGCATTTGAGTCGTTTCCTTGCTCTAATATTGTTGGGAAAGTATAAAGTAGGTCATTTATGGGGCTTTTACCCTGATACTTTGGATCGTGAATCATATCGTAGATACTTAACATGTGATTTCTATGGTTAACAAACAATTCAAATATAGGTTTATTTAATAAGTCTTCACAGTTTTTAATATGCATATTTGAACTATCATGCAACTGCTTGCGTTCTGATTCTTTGATGTTTAGAGCTAGCTGTTCTTGATGCGCTATTTTTGTTTCTTCAAGGGCACTAGTACTTTTTTGTAACTCTTTGATTTGGATTTGTATTGACCAGACAAGCAAAGCTACAGTGAGAAACGTCAAAATGGGGTTAAGTAAACCACCGATGTAGTCACCAAAGAGACCAAATGATTCTTGATTGCCAAAATTCCAGAAGTTATCACGGCCAAAGTGGTCGTAATAGACGTAAACTCCGATCAAGGCAATAATTGCAGCGATAGCAGTCAGGACAAGCAATAACTTAACAAGCAAGGGATAACTTTTTGTTCTTTTCTCTTCTACATAATTCATAATTTTCCTCATATACTCTTGCTGATATGGAGTGATTCTATGCGTGTAACTTCTATCCTATCATTCTAACTAGCATGCAAAATTATAATATTGAGAGGCGGTACGGTGATATAGTCCGTTGATAACAAACACATGAATGAGTAGATGGATCTATGCAATACAAAATCAAGCCTACTATTAGCTAGCTTAGAGTGGTTTAGGTGGGACAGTCATGTACTTTATATTAAAAAATGAAATTATTTTTCTAGTGTCATCTGCAGTCGCTTTGTCTTTTTTATTAACCGTAACTGAAACAACGTATTGGGGGTTAACTTGCAGTCTTCTCGTTATAGCTGGTGTGACATGTTATTACAGTTATTCATATTTACGTGCTCCTCAGTTTGAAAAGCTTTATTTTTACTTGTGTATGTTGCCATTATTAATTAGATATTTTGCATTAATATACAAATCTTTTGGAGTGGTGACACCAGTAAGTGGTGGGGTTTTAGTAAAATTAAATTGGCTTGATTCAATATATTTTAGTGTGGTCACATGGACTACATTAGGCTATGGTGATTTTCGGCCTGACACCGATCAAGTAAAACTCTTTGTGATGGTTGAGGCTCTGTTAGGCTATATCTACATGGGAGTATTTATTGGGAAGCTGCTTATTATTGGGGGTAGGAATAAATAAAAACCTAACAGGCCTATTTTTAGGTATGGCAATTTTATCTGGGCGAGTGATCAGGTAGGGTTAAACTGGTATGTTGTATTGTAATTTTCAGGGGTTAATGTTGTGAAGGACAAGCTAGAACTTTTACGAAATATTTTGCAATGTTTATGTTGAGGCTGCACCTTCTTTGCTAAAAAAACAAGGTTTCTTAGCAAAGAAGGTTTGGTGGTAACTATGGTGGTAACAATTTAATTTGTAAAGTCACAGCATAGTGATAATAAGCGCTGGTAACATGAATTAGATTGACGCCGTCTCCACCAAATAAAAAAGGCTACCCAAAGGGGTGGCCTTTTTTATTTGTGGTTATGGTGTTGAAGCTAAACCGCTGGGTTCACAAAATTGTAGGGAACAATTTTGGCCATCCGATAGGATGGGCCGAAGGCCGAAGCTCATGGATGAGCTGAGCAATTCCCGCCGTCTCCACCAAACATATAAACCACCTTCGGGTGGTTTATATGTGGCTGTGTATATTTAAAATCAATCGAGTCTGACCCTGAGCGATCCCCACGAAATATTGAATAGTTAAACATTAAGTGGCTCTCGTATCAACTGCTGTATTTTCTGGATAGCGGCCTCCCAATCTGCTCGTTTTAGCTTTAATTTTCGATCTCGAAAAGCCCTTAAGCCAATAAACTGGTAAGACAAAACAGTATGTATTTTCAGAGAGTTCGCTTGGTATCTAAGGTGTTTCTTACTGAGTTTAACCGCTACACCAAGTAAAAATAATACATGCTGAGCAAGCATAGCGAGTAGTAGTAAAACAGACAAATAATTGCGTGTTCGAGTATTACTTTGATTGAAGTTAAGTCCTGTTTTTAAATCTCTAAAGCTTTCTTCTATTTGCATCCGAGTTCGATATATTTTGACACTCTTTTTTGCTTCTCGTGCTGTTTTTGATGGCAATGATGTGGCTAATAACCAAGGCTCTTTTTCTCGGCTGGCATTTGAAAGGGAGTTTGAATTTTTTCGTGCATGTTCGCCGGTAACTGTTAATTTCTTCCTGCCCTTAGATTTTTGTTTATAAACGACCATATAGCAGTCAAAAGGTGTTCTTCTGCTCAATTGATATGCCCCTAAACTCTTTTCTGTTGATGATGCCTTATCGTATAAATCCTTTATGGGATGCCAGTCTTCATCTGTTTTGTTTTTACAGAAAGTCGCATTCCTAACGCGTCCTACATAATCCCAGCCCAATGACTCAATCAGATTAAACCACGGTACACGAAACCCTGCATCACTGACAATAATAGGCTTGCATGTTACTGGCAGCATTGACTTTAGTGCTGTCATAAAAAGCCGATGAACATTAGGTTTTTCTTTTTGTGTAACAGGGTAGGTCTGCTCAAACACAGTCAAAGCACGTCCTTCAACCGCAACAGAGGCGCGCAATAAGAAATGCTGTTTACGGGGATCTAAATCCGACCAATCCACTAAGATAATGGGCTGGTGTTGCTTGCCGATTAAACGATTTGCCATGAGTGAATAAATGGCTCCGGTTTCATGTTGCAAGTGAGGATTACTGCATCATCGCATACTGCGTTTTATTTGATGTTTTTCACTTGTTTTACTCTCTATATTTCTACCTAGGCCTGTAACAGAACAGGGTGCTCCTGAGATTAGGCTAGTTACCATGGCATTAAGACTGGCTCTTCTTACTTTATGCATTGAAGGCGTGACATCAATTAAAAGTTGGTTCAAAATAGTAGTTACTTTCACGGTGTTTTCTGCTCTGTTATGTGTTGTAACTGATCAGATCATTAGATGCTGTGAAAGTTCCTTAAAATTAGATTAATTATTTGTTTTTAATGACTATTTCGTGGGGATTGCTCAGAGTCTGACCCCTTTGATTCCTAATTCTTTAATTCTTTAATTATTCCGCATTAGTAATTACTTGGTGAAACATTATACTTGCAGATTCTCGCGCCTCAATAGGAACCCACACAATACTATTGTCACTATCCATTGCTTCTGACGTAATTATAATACCTTCCTCTTCGAGCAAAGAGATAAATAGTAAATACTTTTGAGAGTCATAAAAACCATATCGAATAGGTCTATTTGAAACAGCCTGACTATAAATGTATTCTACAGTTTCTGAATCATTGTGAGAGAACCATAATGAATTTCCATTTTCAAGTCTGAATTTCACATTCCTCTCAGTTAAATCTTTTATTACAGTCTGTTGTAGATATGTGTCATAAAAAATAATATTTTCTTCTATTTCATCCGAGCAAGCCGCCAGTAATAATACTAGTGTACAAATAATTATCATTTTCTTAATAAGGTCCACTCCTTACTTACTCTCCAGATTGAGATTGAACTGAATTACTGCCCCATTTATTAAATCAACATCTTTTGAGTATAATGTAGTATTTTCTATAACGCTATACCCTTCAATAGGATCCATATTGACGTTTAAAGCGTCATATGATTTTCCTATCTCTTCAACTTGTCCAATATTCTGACCTGTATCCAAATTATAAAGCTGGCGTGTATTTACTATTGTGTCAATTCTTTCGAATTGCCCTTCTACCCTCTCAAAACCAATGGTATATTTAATTGATGCAACGGCATCTAAAAATTTGGCTAGAAAACCAGAATTTCTGAAACTTTTCACAGATACTAATTTCATCCTTATTGACAATATCTTTGTGCCCTGACTATATTCATATTCATCATTAAACGCCCGAGAAAATGCTCCCGTCAAGGCCCCACTAGCAAACTTACCACCACCTAAAGTAAGATCAAGGGGTCAGCCAGCTTGATTCTTGTAATGATCACTCTTTCTATCGCCGCCATGCGCTGCCAATTGAGTCGGTCTCTTTATTCGTTTCGCTATTTTTTGATGAAAATCACGACTGCCATACACTTCTCCTCGCATCAATGCCTCGTCTATTGCTTGTTCTTGTTCTGCGCTGTTGGGTGTATCAAATATTGCCTGATAGTGTTGAGCACGTAATACCGGACTATTGCCTAGTCGCCGATATAAGGRATGTTCGGTGATAAGTGTATCTTTTCTTCCGAGTGCATTATGGTGATAGCTKGACCATGGGTAGTCCGTCAGGGAGTYAACCATGTTGGCATGCAACGGATTCATTTCAATATAACGATAAAGGGTGAAGAGGTAGTTATCGCTATCAACCAAGCATGATTTAAAGCGCCCTTCCCAAATCGTGCCGCTTCGATTACGGCTAGCATTAAAATAGCGAACATAACGATTAGCCATGGTTTGCATAAACTGGCTAAGCTGGGCTTTATCTGTGGGGGTCAGTAATAAATGGAGATGATTACTCATGATGACATAGGCATGTAATTTACAGTGTGACTTAGAAAGTGCATGGGCGAGATCTTCTTTGAGCCGGATCATGTCTGCTTCTGTTTCAAAGATATCTTGCCTGTTATTACCTCTATGCATAATATGCAAAGGTTGGTTAGGTAAAACAATTCTTGGTAAGCGTGCCATGTATCGTAAGATAGCAAGATTTTAATTATTAAATATCAAGCTGGCTGACCCCTTGATTTCTGTTGATTTCTGAGCGGGCTTAGTGCCCTTTAGTTAATTCATCCGTTATCTTGGGGGAACCTCAGCCACTGATGGATCCCCTTTAACCTAAATTACCTATTGACTTTTCCAAGAGCTCCTTAGTTTTCTGGCAAGATAAAACAGTGAAAATCCAAAATAAAAAATCCATACATAATAAATAGTATCAACAATACCAACTTGCACTTCAATAACTGCAGTTAAGTTTCCAAGTAATATCCCAGAAACTATAGATGTATAGTAAAAAAAATTTGTCGCACTTATCTTTTTTAAGCTTTTTAAAGAAGGATCGAACTTGTAAAGCAGAATTGAAACTATAAAAGTAGCTAGACTCATAGACTGTTCACCATTAAATGCTAGTCCAACGGGTACTAAAGTAATCAAGCCAATATATAAGAAATTTTTATTATCCGAAATTTTATTTTTTTCAAACATACTTTTAACATTTCAATGGAGGCTGACAATTAACACTTCGTCTTTCTTGATCTTGTATTTCATTCAATTGTGTTACTCCTGAAATGACTGAAACAGAATCATCTAACCCATGTGCAATTGTACCACGTAGTAATGTCCCTCCTTTAAGGGTCACAACATCAAGAGCTAGCCATCCATAATCCTCAGGATTTTTTGCAGCAAGACCTGAAATAACCAATCCAACAGCAGTAACTTCAGGACCTAAAATGATACCACTAACGGAAATTACAACTCCTAATTTTTGTACATCTGTTCTGGAAAGATCAACATTACTTTGTCCAATTCCAGAGCTTTCCTTGAATTCTTCTACTAAAGCTGCTTGTCCAGCCGCAAAAGCCTTTTTCTCTTCAACGCTCATGCTAGATATATTTTTTCGACTTAAAGTGCCTGCTGCCTGATTAAACAAATACTGAAACCCAGCAGTCATCGCCCCATTAGCAAACTTACCGCCACCTAGAACAGATGCAGCACCTCCGGCAACAGCAGCCACAACACCTCCGGCAATTGAGCCAACATTTTTTGTAATAGCTTGAATTCTACCCGAAATAGATTTCACAAAGGCAGATGATATAAACCCTTGCAAAAATTTTCCACCCTGAGCGATTGAAGCAGCACCTCCTACAACCCCATGAGCAACAACACGGCCAAGAGTTATACCATTAAATGATTCACTTGCTATTTCACCAAATGCAGTACTGCCGCCAATAAAGCCAGCGGCTGCGCCAGTCAGTCCTCCTATCAAGGCAGTTTTAAGATTACCTCCACTACCCACAAGCCCTCCGGCAAAGCCACCTGCTGCACCGGCTATTATATTGCTGCCAAACAGTTCAAATGCTGCAACACCCGTAAAGTAGGCGGCCGCAATACTCGCTACCAATCTAACAATTTTGTTTTTAAGTAAGCTCTTAATGGCCTTCTTAATCCCCTTAAACAACTTCTTAAAGAAAAAGCCCGAAGGATCAGTAAAAGACAGTGGATTATTCATCACATAACTATAACGGTTCAAACTCTGCGCATTAAGTGGGAATTGGACAAATGGATCAGCTGAAATAAATCGTCCCAAAGTCGGATCGTAAACCCGGCCATTCATATGCACTAAACCCACTTCGTCGATATGTTCATGACCGGTAAAACCTCTATCGGTAGTAGCAGAGGTGGGGGTGGGGCCACTGATGTCGGTCCAGTCGTTATTGCGGCGTTTGCCATGGGGGTCATAACTTTGGCTTTCTATCACTAGGCCCAGATGGTCGGTGATGCTGGTAATGGAGCCTAGGTGGTCTTTATGTAGATAATTGACGCTATGGTTGTTGTCACTGGTTGAGGTAACAATGGCGATGCTACTGCCCCCTGCTTTGATGTAGTGGGTGTCGGTGGTGAGGCTGTTATGGATTTCTCGTTCAAACAGGCTGCCAA
>NVUI01000001.1 GCA_002733105.1 Methylophaga sp. | reverse complement strand
CCACGATGTTGAATACAAAACCACAGGCTCATATTTTAAATTTGAAAAATCACGTGGCGGATTCACTATATCCTGCACCACACTCAACTGCGAAAATCCAATCAGYWRAMMMWMRMTAMKMWSAARYMSTMMCMYRYYSWMMTCMWKWMWWMMYTRWWSYAYKYKYSAKMRCAAWRAKGRSATWTRGWWYAYGAARYAACTGYTGRGCYTATCCCSGGATGCCCTTATGCGAAGCCGAGCATCGCAAAGATGGCTGGAATAGTAGGCTAGCTGTCTGAGTGCAGCGAGTTCTAGCCTGCCCAGTCATATTGAAAAGCACAGGGAACCCGTAGGGCAAGTATGGGCCGGCCTTTTTGGGTTCGTTTTTTGGCCGCGCAAAAAATGAACGTTTAAAACCTAACTAATCAACTCAATGAATGAGTAAAGGTCAAATCAAGTTGGCTGAGGTTCCCCCAAGATAACGGATGAATTAACTAAAGGGCACTAAGCCCGCTCAAATTCAGCTGGGCTTACGTAGCCCAAATATGAATGTCTTCGCTTACGATTGTAAAACACTTCAATATAGTCAAACAAGCTTTGTTTTGCCTGCTCTCTTGTTCGATAATCTTCATCATCTACCAGTTCAGTTTTTAAGGTGCCAAAGAAGCTCTCAGCTACGGCATTGTCATAACATTCACCTTTTCGACTCATGCTCGGCAACAGGCCATTTTGTTTTAATACACCTTGATAATCATTTGATCCATAGGTGCTTCCTTGATCAGAATGTACAATAATGGGGTTTGCAATTGCTCTACGAGCGATGGCCATTTGTAAGGCATCTATCACCAACTTGGCATTATTACGCTCACTCATGGCCCAACCTACAATTTGCCGTGAATATAAATCAAGCATCATGGCAAGATATAGCCAGCCTTGGCGAGTTCGGATAAAGGTAGTATCGGATACTCAAGCTCGATTGGGCTGTGTTGTTCGAAATACACGCTTCAAACGATCAGGAGCAGCCGATAAGGTATTTTTAGAGTACGTTGTAATAACAAACCGTTTGGCCATTTTGGATTGAATGTGTTCTGCTCGCATCAGTCTCGCTACCCGGTTAACACTGACGCACTCTTCTGCTGAAGCGAGATCTTGATGGATACGAGGTGAACCATAAGTCTGACGACTAGCTTGATGGAAACAACGGATCTTGGTTAATAAGCGTTGTTTACTACGCTCAGTGGCACTAGGTGATCTATCTAACCAATCGTAATAACCACTGGTTGAGACGTTTAGTGCTAAACATAATGGTGTTAAGGCATGGTGCTTTCGCTGGGCTTTGATGAATGCGTACTTCACTTGAGTTCCTTGGCAAAGTACACTGCGGCCTTTTTTAAGATCTCGACTTCCTCCTTCAGACGTTTATTTTCCTGACGGAGCGTGGCTATATCGCTCTGCTCTTCTTTACGAGGCCGACCTAGCTTATTTGGAAAAGCATCATCCCCCTTATCCTCTAGCTGTTCTTTCCATTTATACAACTGATTACGACGAATGCCTAATTCCATTGCTAGCTGGGCAGGCGGTTTATCAGAGCCTGTCATCAWCCTAACGGCTTCTATCTTGAAGTCTTTGGTGTATGTTTTATACGGCTTTCTTTTATCTGTCATTGGATACTCCTTAAGCGATATTGTCGCTTATTTAAAGTGTCCGTTAAACTAAGGGAGCCTCAATCTGACCCCTTGATTTTTTGATTTTTGTGATTTTCCGAATCAAAAAATGAATGTTTTATATTTAACTAATCAAATGAGTAAAGGCCAGATCAAGCTGGCCCCCCCTTGATTTTCTTCAATGAAACTCTCTCAAACGCTTAAGCAGTGAATCCCTCAGTATTCTATGAGAATCGGGGACCTTTTTTACCTGGGCCTCTATTTCAATTATATCTTGAGTATCAATTCGAGCTTCTTTTATACCTTTACCATCAACTTCATCAAATAGTCCTTTCATTAAATCTATGGCATTAGACAATTTCCAGTCCCAGTCTATTTGAATTGCACACTCAATTAATTCCGCACAGCTTTTTACTGCAGTACTTAATAGGTTATTCTCTTGCAAATTCTTAACATCGGCTTCTAGAGAATCATACTCAAGCATTAGAATTTTATGTTCTAGTGATTCTATTTTGTTTTTCAGCGGTTCAATGGCTTGTTTGCTAATCCTTTTTACTTTATCTTCCAAAAGTTGTTCTAATTTTTCTACCTCACCATTGATCTCATACTTTAGTTCTTGCTTTGAAATCTCTATTGAACTGTTAAGTTCAGTATTTATTGAAGCCAACTCTCTTTTGATAGCTCTTGAGCCCTGAAACCAATTAAAACCAAGTAATACTATTGTCAGGGTTAAAAGAACACTCAATGACCATAGCACTATTGCCAGAAAATCATCATTAAATTCCCTGACGATTAAAAACTGCTCTTTCAATAAAAGTAATTCGGTTTGCTGCTCCTTCATTAGAGCTAGAGCCTCAATTTTATCTCCTGCTTGCTCTACATGTTCTAACTTTTTAGGAGATGCGCTTTCTTCTAGTTTCGGCGAGGCACCTGCATGAAGAGGTAAAATTAAAAATAGAGTTATCAAAAAAAAAATTCGCACATTAAAACCCTTTATATAATCGAATAAGAAGTTAGGTTTTCTTAACCGGCCTCTTCCACCCAGCCACCGTCTTCTGAACAGTCTTAGTCAACGTCAAAGCCTCAGCCGCCGCATCCTTCCGTAAAGTCGTCCCGGCCCCAATCGTCGCACCCTCTGCAACCATCACCGGTGCGACCAACTGACTATCCGAACCAATAAAGACATTATCACCAATCGTCGTGCGATGTTTATTCGCACCATCATAATTACAAGTAATGGTACCGGCACCAATATTCACATTCTTACCCATATCGGTATCACCAATATAGCTAAGGTGGTTCACTTTTGAACCTTCACCAATATTGGCATTTTTAGTTTCTACAAAATTACCAATTTTTGCTTTATCTGCTAAGACTGTTCCTGGTCTTAATCGAGCAAATGGGCCGATATTAACTCCTTCACCCACCTTACTGGAATCAATCATACTATTTGGTAGAACGATTGAACCTTGGCCAATAAATGAATCCTTAATGATGCAGTTAGCACCAATCTTAACATTATCAGCAAAGGTAACATCGCCTTCGAGGATCACATTTACATCAATATAGACATCCAATCCTGTCGTTATATTGCCGCGAATATCTAGGCGTGCGGGATCGGCAAGCGTCACACCATTCGCCATCAATTCTTTTGCTTTCAACCATTGATAATGGCGCTCTAACTCCGCTAATTGCTGCCGTGTATTTACCCCTGCAACCTCGGCATTATCCTGACAGCAGACCGTGTTAATGGCTAACCCATCAGCAACAGCTACAGCAATCATATCCGTTAAATAATATTCGCCCTGAGCGTTATTATTATTCAGTTTATTAAGTGAGTCTGTTAGCCATTTTGCAGGCAAGACCATAATGCCACTATTTACTTCTTGTATAGATAATGTCGCTTTATCCGCATCTTTTTGTTCAGTAATACAGATAATATCTCCATCTCCATTTCGAACAATACGACCATAACCCGTGGGGTCATCAAGCTTTGTTGTAAGAATGGTTAAACTGTTAATATCACCACTTTCGATTAACTGTTTAAGTGTAGCAGCCTGTGTAAGTGGCACATCACCATATAACACTAATACTTGATCGACATCGTTAAATACGGATCCAGCCTGTATAACTGCATGTCCTGTTCCACACTGCTCATGCTGCATTATGGCAGCAATACCTTTTTTCTCTAATATAGGTAATACTTGATCTGCACCATTACCACAGACAACAGCCATACTTAGCGGTGAAAGTGTTTGTGCTGTAGCAATCACATGCTCAAGCAGCGTTGTGCCTGCTAATGTGTGCATGACCTTAGGTAGAGCTGATTTCATTCGGCTGCCTTTTCCAGCAGCCAGTATTACAATGCTTAGTGACATGGCCTTTACTCTTCGAAGTTTATATTTTGTTGTTTATTCTATCAAATTTTAAGCAAAAAAAAGGCTATCTTAAAGTGATAGCCTTGCATTTTATTTGTTTACCCTCGGCTTAAGTTTAGTGACTTCCACCTGTTTTTCTAAGACGTTCAATACTACGAAGTTGTGCCATTGCTTCAGCCATTTTAGCTCTTGCCTCTGCCATGTCCATCTTCGCATCTTTATCTTTCAGTGCTCGCTCAGCATCTGCTTTTGCTTCTAAGGCTGCCGCTTCATCAACATCTTCAGCTCGCATTGCTGTATCTGCCAAAACAGTTACAACATGTGGTTGAACCTCAAGCATGCCACCTGAAACATAAAACTGCTCTTCTTTACCGTTAATTAGCACGCGTACTTCGCCAGGTTTTAACGTTGTTAACAGCGGTGTATGACGTGGGTAAATACCCAATTCACCCATTTTTGCAGAAACAAAAATAGCGTCACAGGCGCCTGAAAAAATCTCTTTTTCAGCACTTACGATATCAACATGTATAGTCATCGCCATTGTATTTCTCCTGAAAGCTTAAAGTGTTTTTGCTTTCTCAACCGCTTCTTCAATCACACCCACCATATAGAACGCTTGTTCTGGTAGTGCATCGTAGTCACCGTTTAAGATACCTTTAAATCCTGCTAATGTATCTTTTAGTGCCACATATTTTCCTGGGCTACCAGTAAATACTTCAGCAACAAAGAACGGCTGTGATAAGAAACGTTGGATCTTACGAGCACGTGATACGGTTAATTTATCTTCTTCAGACAATTCATCCATACCCAAAATCGCGATGATATCTTTTAATTCTTTATAACGTTGTAATGTACCTTGAACCCCACGAGCAATTTCATAATGCTCATTACCAACAACCAAGGGATCTAATTGGCGGCTAGTAGAATCAAGTGGGTCAATCGCTGGGTAAATACCTAATTCAGCAATTGAACGTGACAATACAACGGTCGCATCCAAATGAGCAAATGTGGTTGCTGGAGAGGGATCCGTTAAATCATCGGCAGGCACGTATACCGCTTGGATAGATGTGATAGAACCAATCTTAGTTGAGGTAATACGTTCTTGTAAGGCACCCATTTCTTCAGCCAATGTCGGTTGATAACCTACCGCTGATGGCATACGTCCTAATAGTGCTGATACTTCTGTTCCCGCTAGTGTGTAACGGTAGATGTTATCAACGAAGAACAATACGTCACGACCTTCATCACGAAAGTTTTCAGCCATGGTCAAACCGGTTAAAGCAACACGTAAGCGGTTACCTGGCGGCTCATTCATTTGACCGTAAACTAATGATACTTTATCGATTACGTTTGAATCTGTCATTTCATGATAGAAATCGTTACCTTCACGAGTACGCTCACCTACACCAGCAAATACTGAGAAACCATCATGCTCAGTCGCAATGTTACGGATAAGCTCCATCATGTTGACTGTTTTACCTACACCAGCACCACCAAACAGACCCACTTTACCACCCTTAGCAAATGGGCAGATTAAGTCGATTACTTTGATACCTGATTCAAGCAGCTCATTACTGGCAGCTAATTCATCAAAGCTAGGTGCTTTACGATGAATCGACATTCTAACGTCTTCACCAATAGGCCCTTTTTCATCAATGGGGTTACCCAATACATCCATGATGCGACCTAATGTTTTTTGGCCAACAGGGACTTTGATTGATTCGCCAGTGTTTGAAACAGCCGAGTCACGTTTAAGACCATCTGTTACACCCATTGCAATCGCACGAACAACACCGTCACCTAGTTGTTGTTGAACTTCAAGCGTAAGGCCTGATTCTTCAACTGTTAAGGCATCGTATACTTTTGGTAGGCTATCGCGTGGAAACTCCACGTCAACAACGGCACCGATAATTTGTACAATCTTTCCAGAGCTCATCTTGCTTCCTCTTTCAATACGTTTGGGTATTTATACCCTGTTTTATTTACGTTATACCGCAGCTGCGCCGGCAACAATTTCGGATATCTCTTGGGTGATAGCCGCTTGGCGCGCTTTGTTGTAAACCAATTGCAAGTCATCAATAAGGTCACCTGCATTATCAGATGCACTTTTCATCGCAACCATACGCGATGCTTGTTCACAGGCAATGTTTTCAACAACACCTTGATAAACCAAAGATTCCATATATCTAACCAACAAGTTATCTAATACATCTTTTGCATCAGGCTCGTAGATATAGTCCCAATGATGAGATAACTCTTCATTTGGTTCTTCTGGCTTGGCTGGTAACAGCTTCACCGTCTTGTTTTCTTGAGTCATGGTGTTCACAAACTCATTAAACACAAGGTACAAACTATCAATTTGACCCTTTTCATAGGCATCTAACATGACCTTTACTGCACCCACTAATTCATGTGGCCGTGGCGCATCACCTAACTGCACAGCTTGCCCTACATGATTTACGGGTAGACGACTAAAAAAGTTTGACGCTTTTTGGCCGATAGTACAGACATCAACTTCTAAACCTTGTTCGGTTTTTTCAGCAATCTCACCCAGTACTGTTCTAAATAAATTATTATTTAAACCACCACATAATCCACGATCAGATGAAACAATAATGTAACCAACACGTTTCTCTTCGGCACGATCTTGTAAATACACATGTTTGTATTCAGGGTGTGCATAAGCCAAATGTTTTATAACATTATGGATCTTATCCGAATAAGGGCGCGTAGCCGCCATACGCTCTTGCGCTTTACGCATCTTACTCGCAGCAACCATCTCCATCGCACGCGTGATTTTCTGCGTGTTTTTGATGCTTGCTATCTGAGTCCGTATCTCTTTGCCGCTAGCCATTGCTTACGCTCCGATTACCAACTACCAGTAGTTTTGAAACTTTCAATCGCAGACCGCATATCGTCTGAGATATCTTTATCAAAACTACCTGATTTATTAATGTTATCCATCAAATCAGCTTGATTAGATTTCATATATGATAATAATGCAGCTTCGAAAGAACCTACTTTCTCTACTTCAACATCATCAAGGAAACCTTCATTCGCTGCAAATAATGACATCGCCATTTCAGCAATTGATAGTGGCTGATATTGTGCTTGCTTCATTAACTCGGTAACACGTTGACCCCGTTGAATTTGGTTACGTGTTGCTTCATCAAGATCTGAAGCAAATTGAGCAAACGCTGCTAATTCACGATATTGCGCTAAATCTAGACGTGTACCACCACCCAATTTCTTAATGATCTTAGTTTGAGCGGCACCACCTACACGTGATACTGACAAACCCGCATTAATCGCAGGGCGTATGCCTGAGTTAAATAAATCAGTTTCTAAGAAAATCTGGCCATCGGTAATTGAAATTACGTTGGTAGGTACGAATGCTGACACGTCACCTGCTTGTGTTTCAATGATCGGTAATGCCGTTAATGAACCTGTTTTACCTTTTACTTTACCGTCCGTGATTTTCTCTACATATTCAGCGTTCACACGTGAAGCACGCTCTAATAAACGAGAGTGAATGTAGAAAACATCGCCAGGATAAGCTTCACGACCTGGTGGACGACGCAATAACAATGATACTTGGCGATAAGCCCAGGCTTGTTTGGTCAAATCATCATAAACGATTAAGGCATCCTCACCTTTATCACGATAGTACTCACCCATCGAGCAACCCGCATAAGGTGCGATAAATTGTAAGGCCGCAGTGTCAGAAGCTGATGCGGCAACTATCGTTGTATATTCTAAAGCGCCATGTTCTTCAAGTTTACGAACAACGTTGGCAATAGAAGAGGCTTTTTGACCAATCGCCACATAGATACATTTAACACCAGTACCTTTTTGGTTGATGATGGCATCAATGGCAATGGCTGTTTTACCTGTTTGTCTGTCACCGATAATCAACTCACGTTGGCCACGGCCAATTGGAATCATCGCATCAACAGATTTCAAACCTGTTTGAAGTGGTTGGTCAACTGATTGACGAGCAATAACACCTGGAGCAACTTTCTCAATGGGTGCTGTGCCTTGGCTAACGATATCGCCTTTACCATCAATTGGCTGACCTAAAGCATCTACAACCCGACCTAGCAGTCCTTCACCAACAGGGACTTCTAAAATACGACCGGTACATTTAACGCTATCACCTTCGGTAATATGCTGGTATGGACCTAAAACTACCGCACCGACAGAGTCTCGCTCTAAGTTTAACGCCATACCAAAAGTATTGCCTGGGAACTCAAGCATTTCTCCTGCCATAACATCGGCTAAACCATGAACACGAATAATACCATCTGTTACACCAACTACAGTACCTTCTGTACGTGCTTCAGTGGCCCCATCAAAGCTTTCAATTCGCTTCTTGATTAGGTTACTGATTTCTGCTGAATTCAGTTGCATCTTTGTTTCCTCTATAAACTGGCTACTAATTAATAGTATTAGCCAATCTGTTCAGTTTTCCCAAAGCAGATCCATCAATAATCAGATCACCTGCTCGAATAATTGCCCCGCCTAACAAGCTTTTATCAATGCTTGTATTTAAGGTCACATCTCTACCTAAGCGCTTTTTCAACGCGGCTGAAATGTCTGTTTCTTGTTTTGCAGTGAGTTTCAATGCTGATGTCACATCAGCTGTTATCACTTGTTCTGCTTCTTCGCGTAACTCTTCAAAAACCACACCAATATCGGCTAACAGTTGTAGACGGTTGTTTTCTGCCAATAATGCTAGAAAGTTAGGTGCATCACTCAGCATCAACTCTCCTGAAATATCTGACAACAAACCAACAACCTGCTCATCACTCACTGCTGGACTGCTGATAATGGATTGCATCTCTGGATCTGACACACACTGTGCTAGTACAGTAAGTAAACTGGACCAAGCTGATAACTCGCCTTTTTCATTGGCAATATCAAATACAGCATGTGCATAAGGTCTAGCGATTGTAATTGCTTCAGCCATTCTAAACCACTCCTAGATCTGACCGACCAATTCGTCTAACAAATCAGTATGTGCTTCTTTATCAATCTCACGGCCAAGAATTTTTGCTGCTCCAGCCATAGCGATACTGCCTACTTGCAAGCGAAGCTCATCTTTTGCTCGATTGGCTTCTTGCTCAATTTCTGCTTGAGCAGAAGTCAAAATACGTTCACCTTCAATGCGTGCACTGTCTTTTGATTCATCAACAATCTCGTTACCACGGCGCTGTGCTTGTGAAATAATTTCATTGGCTTGATCTTTTGCTTCGTGAATAACTTGTTGCGCACGTTTTTCAGCTAATTGTTGCTCATGTCTGCCACGCTCTGCTGCTGCAAGACCGTCCGCAATTTTCTTGGTCCGTTCTTCCAATGCCGCCATAATAGGTGGCCACACATACTTCATGCAAAAAGCAACAAAGATAGCAAAGGCTATCATTTGGCCAATAATGGTTGCATTAAGATTCATGTTTGTACCTCTTTATTATTGCTAAATAGTCTGAAACTAAACTGACTATTTATTATGCAACCGCAAACAGAATGTACATTGCTAAACCAACCGCAATCATTGGTACCGCATCAACAAGACCCATAACAATGAAGAATTGTGTACGAAGCATTGGGATTAACTCTGGTTGACGTGCAGCACCTTCTAAAAAGCGGCCACCCAAAATACCGATACCGACAGCGGCACCTAACGCACCAAGACCCATCATTAATGCGCCGGCAATATATAGTAATGCTGATTCCATTTTTTATCTCCTACGATTTAAAGTAAAAATTTAGTAATAAAAGTTTAGTGTTCGTGATGTGCCATATCTAAATATACAATGGTCAACGTCATAAAGATAAACGCCTGCAAGGTAATAATTAAAATATGGAAAATCGCCCAACCTACTTGTAACACACCACCTAGCGAGGCCATTACTGCGCCAGCACTAAACATGATTGCAATTAAAATGAAGATCATTTCACCGGCATACATGTTACCGAATAACCGTAATGACAATGAAATGGGTTTCGCAATTAACGATACAAACTCTAATATAAAGTTAATGGGAATAAATAAGATTTTTAAGACGATATTTTTAGACTCAAAAGGCTGCAAAGTCAACTCAGCTGCAAAACCGCTAACACCTTTGATTTTTATGGTGTAATACATAACGAGTGCAAATACACCAAACGCCATACCAAACGTTACATTTGGATCCGTTGATGGTACTACTTTGAAAAAGACAGCATGTGGATCCATGCCAAATACGTTTGAACCAATAAACTTCGCAATTTCAGGGATTAAGTCGATGGGCAGTAAGTCCATCAAGTTCATTAAGAATATCCAGAGAAAAATAGTGAATGCTAATGGTGCAACCATTGCATTTCTGCCAGAAAATGAACCGCGAACGCTATCGTTAATAAAGTCTATTACCCATTCGGCGAAGTTTTGAGCACCGGTTGGAACGCCCGCCTGTACTTTCTTGGCTACGCTACGAAAAAACCACATTAGCAAGCTACCTAACACAAGGGTCATGGCCATACTATCTACATTGATTGCCCAAAAGCCCATATCTGCTGCTTCGGCTGCATCATGTGCCAAGCCCCACGAGCCATCATGGTGCTGACCAAAGGTTAGGTTTTGTAGATGGTGCCTAATATATTCTGTGGAAGTAAGCGCTTCATTAGCCATATTTTTGGTTATGCCCGATTCTTGATCCCAAATAACAACGCGAGYTGAGTCACAATAAAACCTGTCATCAGTGGCAGTGGTAGAAAATCCAACACTGTAAATCCAACTGCAAACATCACGACGGTTAATAGCCATCGTTCTGCGACACATCGATACGCTTTGCGTAAATTCATACTAGCATTTGATTTGGCATGTTTTGCTGAACCAATCAAATGCCACCTTTGTAACAAGCTATTAGCTAAAGCAATACAACCACCATAACAACTGGCTAATGCCGCGCTATTTCCTTGCCACCAAAGGATAATTAAAACAGTTAATACCAGTATTACGACCTGTACCTTTATCAGGTAGTTTATCGGCCGAACTCTTGCTAAACGTTCCATTGCAACTCACTGGATTTTAGATTTTGCTTAAAGCAAGCGCTGCATTATATAGATCTCTCACCTGCTTGGTCAATTACAATTATTGATTTAGATCAGTCTTTATAAATATAACAACAGCTTAAAGCATTTTTTTATTTTATTCTGGTGACAATTTTTTTCAAATCAGCCACATCAGAATAATCAATCACCAACTTGCCTTTACCACTAGCCGAATGCTTAACCGTAAAGCGATCACCCAGCTTTTCACTAATCAATTTTTCAATCTTATCAATCTCTTCCAATAACGCATCAGATTGATGAGATTTTGTTTTGATGGGTCTTAATNACCGCCTAATTAATTGTTCTGTTTCTCGAACTGACAAACCTTTCTCAACAATATTATTAGCTGTTTCTGATTGAAGAGTACCTTCTAATGCTAATAATGCCCGAGCATGGCCCATTTCAAGATCACAATTTTCAACTAAACGCTTCACATCTTCATTAAGATTCCGCAACCGAAGTAGATTCGATACAGCAGCTCGTGAACGCCCCACCGCCTCAGCAGCTTCTTGATGCGTCATTGAAAACTCTTCACGTAATCTATGCAAGGCATTAGCCTCTTCCATCGGGTTAAGGTTTTCTCGCTGAATATTTTCAATCAGTGCCATTGCTATCGCGCTGCGATCTGACACATCACGCACAATGGCAGGTATAGTCTCTAAACCTGCCTGTTTTGAAGCACGCCATCGACGTTCACCAGCAATAATTTCATAACGGCCACCAGCAATCGGACGAACCACGATAGGCTGAACTAAGCCTTGCGCACGAATTGAATCAGCTAACTCTTCCAAAGACTCTTCTGACATATCAATGCGGGGTTGATATTTACCTGGTTGCAACATATCAAGTGGGAAATATTGCAAACTATTATCTAAATTTGTTTCATCCTGATGCACATCAGCTAACAGGGCATCTAGGCCTCTGCCTAATCCTCTTTTCTTGGTCGTCATCTATTTATCCGCCATTAGTAATTTCTCGCGTCGCATAAACTCGCTAGCTAATGCCATATAGGCTATTGCTCCTCGCGAAGAACGATCATAGCTTATAACTGGCACGCCATGACTCGGCGACTCAGCTAATCGCACATTTCTTGGAATAATTGCGTGAAATACTTTTTTGCCAAAATGAGTAATCAACTGTCGCGAAACCTGGTTAGCTAAATTATTACGAGCATCATACATCGTGCGAAGTAAGCCTGATATTTCCAAGGTAGGATTAACACGCTGCTTAATTCTCTCTACGGTTTGCAATAATGATGATAATCCTTCTAATGCATAATATTCACATTGAATAGGAATAATGACCCCTTTCGATGCCACTAAAGCATTAACTGTCAACATACTTAATGATGGCGGGCAATCAATCAACACAAAATCGTAATTTTCTCGTGTCGACTCCAAAGCTATACGTAAGCGATGTTCACGCACTTTAACATCTAGCAATTGTATTTCTGCTGCGGTCAAATCTACATTTGTTGGCATCACATCAAAGGATAAGTTATCAGGTCGTACAATGGCATCAAGTGCCTTAGCTTCTGCCATAATGACATCATAACTACTGTTAACTAAGGTTGTTTTATCTATACCGCATCCCGTCGTGGCATTACCTTGAGGATCCAAATCAATGAGTAATATCTTTTTACCTGCTTCAGCCAAAGACGCAGCCAAATTGACGGTGGTGGTGGTCTTTCCAACCCCTCCCTTTTGATTAGTCACTGCAAAAATATTACCCATTTACTCTGCCTCTAACATCCCTTCCTTAACCAGATGAACAAGATGTCTCTGCCCATCACAGCCAGGTACTGTCAACGAAACCACCTCTTTTAGCATAAAACTTGTCGAAATAAATTTTAACTCTTCTTCTGGGTAGGCGCCTTTCATCAACAACAAACAACCTGCATCATCGCAATGTCGGCCGGTTAAATCAATAATGTTATCGATGGTTGAGAAGGCACGTGCTGTTACCATAGAAAATCTTGGTAACTCAGCATGTTCAATGCGACTATGAACTACACTTAGATTGCTCAGTGCTAATTCGGCTTTCACCTGTTGTAAAAAACGGGTTTTTTTTGAATTACTATCTAATAATGTCACGGCAAGATCTGGTCTGGCAATCGCCACTGGAATACCAGGTAAACCAGCGCCCGATCCAACATCAAGCATCGATGTGCCCGATAAAAAAGGTAAAATGGCCAAACTATCCAAAATATGGCGGCTAATCATTTCACCCTCGTCACGCACTGATGTCAGGTTATAAACTTTGTTCCACTTCGCGAGCAGCTCAACATACAACAACAATTTTTGTTGTTGTTCCAATGTAAGCACCAACCCTAAATCTTGACAACCTTGCTGTAGTTGCTGAAGCAATTCTTCTGTCATTAACTTGCTTGGCTCTGCTTGCCACGCTTCAAATGCACCAGTAATAATGAAACTGCAGCAGGCGTCACTCCGGCAATCCGAGCAGCTTGGCCTAAGCTGTTAGGTCTTGATTTTTCAAGCTTTTCTCGTACTTCATTAGATAGGCCATGAACATTTTTATAGTCTATTTCATCAGGTAATACTGTCATTTCATGACGTTGTAATCGTTCAATTTCATTTTGCTGGCGACTAATATATCCCGCATATTTGGTTTGAATAACAACTTGTTCTGCAACATCATCAGCCACTTGCTTATCTTCACCTAACATCGCCAATAACCCAGCGTAGTCAACACTCGGCCGACGCAATAATTCTATAGCTGAACAGGCCTTATTTAATGACTCACCTAGTATTTTTTTTGCAATGGTTTGGTCTGTTTTTGTCGGACTAAATTTAACCGCTTCTAACCGGCGAGTCTCTTTTATAACGGCTGCTTGCTTATGACTAAATACTGCCCAACGTTCATCATCAATAAGACCTAACTCTCGGCCCTTCGGTGTTAAACGAATATCAGCATTGTCTTCACGTAATAATAATCGATATTCTGCTCGACTGGTAAACATTCGGTAAGGCTCTTGTGTACCAGAAGTTATCAGATCATCAATCATGACACCGATATAGGCCTCATCACGACGTGGACACCATTGTTCCAAGCCACGCGCTTGCAAACCCGCATTTAAACCGGCAATTAACCCTTGAGCTCCTGCTTCTTCATAGCCTGTAGTACCATTAATTTGCCCAGCAAAAAATAAGCCTGCCATATGCTTAGTCTCTAACCATGGCTGCAAACCTCTTGGATCAAAATAGTCATATTCAATCGCATAACCTGGGCGAGTAATATGGGCATTTTCCAAGCCTTTCATAGAACGAACAATCTGGTACTGCACATCAAATGGCAAGCTGGTTGAAATACCGTTTGGATAAACTTCACCACAATTCAAACCTTCTGGCTCGAGGAAGATTTGATGTGACGGCCGATCAGCAAAACGAACTACTTTATCTTCAATTGATGGGCAATAGCGAGGCCCAACACCTTCAATCTCACCACTATACATAGGAGATCGATCTAGATTAGCCCGGATCACATCATGGGTTTTTTCATTAGTATGGGTAATGTAGCAAGAAATTTGATCAGGATGATCTGACTGTTTACCTAAGAATGAAAATACGGGGGTAGGGCTGTCCCCAGGTTGTTCCGCTAATACTGAAAAATCAATACTATTAGTCGCAATCCTCGGTGGTGTGCCTGTTTTTAAGCGATCTACACGAAAAGGCAATTCTCGCAAACGTTGGGCTAATGATATTGAAGCAGGATCGCCCGCTCGGCCCCCTTGATGACTCTCCATACCTATATGGATCAATCCCCCTAGAAAAGTCCCAACCGTTAACACTACCGTTTTAGCAGAAAATCGTAATCCTATTTGGGTAACCACACCCACAACACGATCATTTTCAACAATAAGATCATCCACTGTTTGTTGGAATAAATATAAGTTAGGTTGCGACTCTAAATAACCACGAACAGCTGCTTTATATAGCACACGATCAGCTTGAGCACGTGTTGCTCTGACTGCAGGCCCTTTACTTGCATTCAAAATTCGAAATTGTATTCCACCCCGATCAGCTGCTTTTGCCATGATGCCACCCAAAGCATCAATCTCTTTCACTAAATGACCTTTACCGATACCACCAATCGCTGGGTTGCAACTCATTTGACCCAAGGTTTCAATATTCTGTGTCAGCAGCATTGTTTTAACGCCCTGACGTGCAGATGCCAATGCTGCTTCTGTACCAGCATGTCCCCCGCCAACGACAATGACATCGTAATGATCTTGGTAGCGCATAAAATGGCCCAACCACCCAAAACTAATAAATGATCGTCCATTTTAACATGCAAGCTATTTTATAAGCCAAAATGATTTTAGCTTATACTCCGAATAGCGGTTCCAAACCAGCCCTTACATATCATCCACCGAGGTAATAATCGACAGGATACCTTTCAATCTGACGCGGATATAATACGGATTAAAAAGGATGTAGATCAGGTGAATTCAGCTCATTCATTATAAATTAAGTTGGCTGGCATTTTGTACAGTGAATGCACACCCTTTGATTGTGAATTTATCTATATTTCCTCAGATTCTTGTCTAAAAGCAATTTTAAGTTGATCAATCACCATTTCAACTGTGATGCTTTTATCTTGCCAAAAATTGCCGATTATTCGCTGAACCTGTGTCCGTAGTTGTTCGCTCATGGTTAACCTTGGGCTTAATAAGCGATGTCCAATATTAGACATGTTGGCTAGGTTTTTTTGAGTGCAGGCATCAAGATCTGTTAGCTCAATATCTTTTCGAATAGGTATCGAACCTTTTTTATTAGCATAGGCGACCTGTACTTTTTTATCCAAAATAGTTTCTAGTAGTAATTGTTGGCCTGCATAGACGGAGGGATTATGAGTTCTAGGGAACGTCAGTAAGTCGATTGCAGCAATAAATTCATTATCTGCCTCTGGTACAGGTTGACAGATATAATCTACTCCCAATTCTTTACTTGCATGAATAAATTCACCTTTTGCCCAGTCTCCCATTATTTGCATAGCGGCTTTACCTTCAATGACAAGGTTCGTGGCTTCATCCCAACTTCTGGCTTGTCTAGGTTGGGGGGCGTACTGCCGTAGTTTGGAGATAATTGTCAATAAACGTCTCATTTTAGGGTGTTCAAGTACGCTTGGATCTTGGTCCACATAAAACTGTTGGTAAAGTGCATGACCAGCAATGCCCGCCATCATTGTGGTAAATAACAGGCGACTATTCCACTCTTGGTCACTAATGGCTAAAGGGATATAACCCGCGTCTTGGATAATGGGGGCTTGTTGGAGAAACTGATCCCAGTTTTTGGGTATTTCCAAGCCTAATTTTTGGTAGATTGATACATTATACCAGCTCCAGTTTTCATTATGAATGCTCAGTGGCACGGCAATAATGTGCTCGTTAACTGTGGCAGTGTTTAGTGCAAACTCATAGATGGTGTCATGCCAATTTTCACGGAGGGCAATATCATCTAGGTTGTTAGTGATCGCTAACGCCGATAAATGTTGTAGATCTTCACCACTCAGCCATAGCATGGCACTGGGCGGAAATCCTTGCCCAATTCGCACAAAGGCATCACGCTTCATCTGCTGATAGTCTAAGGATCTTGTTTCTGACCATACCCCGCCACGCGCCTCATAGGCTTGTTTTATCACGTTCAAGGCGTCTACCTCGCCCTTGGAAATCCAAAAATGCATGATTTCTGCATGAAGTTTCAAAGCGTAAACAGAAGGGCTTGCAGACATCATCATCATCGCCAATATTAAGCTTAGCTTGAGGCATCGTTTTTTCCATCGCCCTTGCCAGTTAAGTTGCGTTAACATATGAATCTCCTGCTTTTATGTTGTTAGTTGCTGCTTAAGTTTCTCAATGAGTTCAGGTAAGGGAACAGCCTCACTAAAATACATGCCTTGCCCAGTTAGCATGGGCCATGGTTTAAAAAAATCCAGTTGTTCTTGGGTTTCAATGCCTTCAATAACGACTTCCATACCTAAGCCATGTCCCATATCAATAATGCCTTTGGTAATCAGTGCGGCAGAGGAGTCTAACAACAAGTCAGCAGTAAAACTTTTATCTATTTTAATTTTATTGCAAGGAAAATTCCGTAGATGGGATAAAGAAGCATACCCTGTTCCAAAATCATCTAATGCTACCTTTACTCCCATTGTTCTTAATTGATTAATATTACTAATTAACCCTGTGGGGCTATGTAATAATACATTTTCTAATACTTCGATAAGTAACCAATCTAAATGGGTATCGTCTAATCGTGATTTCAAATATTCAGGCAGATGCCTATTGGTTAAGATATTTTCAGGAAGATTAACGCCAATAAAGCCCAAGTCAACCTCTGCTGCTAAACAGGATTTATAATCATTACCAACAGCCATGAGTATTTTATCTGTCAGCAAGTCTAACATGCTATTTTTTTCCAGCAGTGGTATAAAGTCAGCTGGATACAGAAGCCCTTTTTCTGGACATTGCCAGCGTGCTAAGGCCTCCACACCAATAATCTTGTGGGTTTTTAAGTTAACTATTGGTTGATAATAAGGCACAATTTCACCATTGTTAAGCGCGTGTGCCAATCGTGTTATTTGTTTCTCCTCACTGTTTCCTTTAGGTTGATAAAATACGACAGATCCTGACCCTGCTTTTTTTGCAGCACGTAAAGAAAAATCAACCTGTTTTAACACTTCGTTTTCTTGTATATTGCTGATCACCACAGCAGTTAACCCAATTGAACAGCTAATATGCAGGTATTCCGATTCGAAAAGTATGGGTTCGTTGACTGTGTTTATAAACTGATTAGCGATCAGGGTTAATGCCTCTGGTTCTTGGTAGAGGCTGTCAAGGTAAATAAATTCATCGCCACCTATCCTGAATAAGTTATCGGGTTCAGGGGCTAATTTTCGGATACGATCAACAATGATTTTCAGAATATGATCACCCGCTAAATAACCCACGACATCATTAATGGTTTTGAAATGGTCCAAATCAATCATCATCACGCCATACTGTTGTTGTGTCTGTTTTTCACGGATTAATGCAAAGGTGTTATGCAGATGTAGACGGTTAGAAATCCCCGTTAAATAGTCATGGATTGCGTGATGTTTTAGTTGCCTATTACGATCATCTGCTTGTTTATGAGCAAAATTTAATTGTTTTAATAACGGTTTGAATACTAACAATAATACAGAAAATAAAGTACCGAGAACCACAGCGAATAATATATTGTGAACGGCAATTAATTTTTTTTCATTGGCGAAAGATTCATCATGTAATACTGTATGAATGTCTTCAATGGCATGTATTAACATGCCTTCTTTTGCTAGCTCTAGTTCGATAGGCGCCCATAAAGAGAAACGCCATTGCATCATGCCTATATTGAGTTTCGATAATTGATCCATCTTTTTAAGCAAAGATTGCGTTCGAGAGCTCAATGTATCTAGTGTTTGGATCGTAGCATTAGTGTTCAGTTTGGACGATAAAAATGAGGGAGTGGCGTTATAGTGCTTGAACTCCTGCTCTATGATATTTTGATTTATTTTAATTTTATTGCTGAGTTGTTTAAGCCTTTGTTGGGTGGTTTGTTTAAGCTGAGAGTTTTTGTTGTGAAACTGGGTTGATCGAAGTGCTGCGTCCATAACGTGCGTTACTTGTAAGAAATGAGCTCGTTGATGCGTTGCAACTTCGATCAATCTATCTACGCTCTCTTGTGACTTAATCATTTGTTGAATGATAAAAAAATTGGCCACTGTAATCGAAGTGATCAGTAAAAAGGCGATGATATAACCGCGCCGAATTGCATCAGCAGGTTTTCTTAGCTGCTCTAAAATATCGGTATGGAAAATTTTATCAATCATAATTAATATAGTGTTTTTTTAGCAGAACCTTTATAGTTTTTGGACAATCTATCAGAAAGCAACACTTTAACAAAGATAACATCTTAGAGGCCGTGATAATTTTTCCAAGATGATTGTTTCATGAACAGCCTGTTATTCATATTCTGCATAATGCAGTTAAAACTATAATTATGTCACTATTTGATATATTGCACTTTTACCATTATTTAGTTTATAGCATTAGAAACTTTTATAAAAAATCAGGAAACCAAAGGAGGCAGCCAGCTTGATATTTTATTCTGCCATAGGCAATCATCATAAGCGAAAATAAACCTAAGCTGAGTTCACCTACATCCTCTTTAATCCGTATCATATCCTCGCCAGATTAAAGGTATCTTGTCTATTATTAGCTCGGAGGATGATACGTAAGGACTAGTTTGGAACAACCATTCGGGATAACCTCCATAAACTCATTGCAACCATATGCAGCCTATAATAACCAAGCTCACTCCCTTGATTTTATTTGAACATCCAATGACGCCTTTAAACAAGCTTTTGGATTGCTGCCAGTTTAAAGTTTAGTTGCACTTATAATGTACCAGTTACTGCATCATGATTAGACAGCTATAATACCCGATAAGAACAGCATTTTCACCTAATATTTCATGTTATAGTTTTGCTCAATTTAGTATCACGATGAAGGTTGTTATGGAAAAAAATACCGGTATCAAACGATTATTGTACGCCAGCATTTATTCTTGGCAGGGCTTTCGAGCAGCACTCACAAATGAGGCTGCCTTTAGACAAGAATTTATTGTTGTCATACTATTGGGTAGCCTGAGTTTTTTCCTCGATATCTCTATTTATGAACGTTTAGCCATGATCATAAGCTTAGTATTGATACTTATTATTGAAATACTAAACTCTGCCATCGAGTGCATCGTTGATCGTGTGGGTACAGAGCATCATGACTTATCCGGGCGTGCCAAGGACTATGGCTCCTTCGCCGTATTCCTCAGCCTGTTTATCGCTATTACTATTTGGATAACAATCCTTCTTTAACTGTCTTTTCTATATGCGTAAACCATAAAGAATAATCCAACAATAATCATTGGTAACGACAGTAGCTGGCCCATCGTTAACCAATCCAAAGCCAGATAGCCATATTGTTGATCAGGAATGCGTACAAACTCAACCATAAACCTAAACACGCCATACCCTAGTAAAAATAACCCTGAAATAGCACCTAAAGGTTTTGATGTAGAGGAATACCACCACAAGATGGTGAACAAAACGAGGCCTTCTAGCCCAGCTTCATATAGTTGCGAAGGATGACGTGGTAAAGGTCCACCTGCAGGAAACACCATCGCCCAAGACACATCACTGACTTTACCCCATAATTCACCATTGATGAAATTACCAAGACGGCCAAAAAATAGCCCTATTGGCACCATAGGTGCTATAAAATCACTGATAGCAAAAAATGACTTACCTGTTTTTCTGCTAAACCACCAAAAGGCAGTTAATACACCTAGCAAGCCGCCATGAAAGGACATACCTCCTTGCCATACTTTTAATATATTTAACGGATGATCTAAATTGTTGGGTAAGTCATAAAATAAGGCATAGCCCAAACGACCACCCACTATTACACCTAAAGCACCATAAAATAATAAATCTTCAACTTGTTCTGAAGTCCAACCACTTTGCGAAGCTCGAATACGTCCCAACCACCAGGCACCTGCAAACCCAAATAAATACATTAATCCGTACCAATGGACTTGCAATGGGCCTATGGACACAGCAACGGGATCAATTATGGGATAAACCATTGTTCAACATACCTAACTAAAATAAACACAGTCAGCATAATAACAGAGAGTCGTATATTACATCGTTCACAAATTTGCTGCACCAAACCAGCTCTAATTTTATTTGTTCGCACCATTAAGGTGCGCAACCATTTCTTAATCACTAACTAAAAACACCTATGACATTGTTTATATTCGATTTTTCTCCATGGCATAGAACATGCATTCTCTGTTATAGTATTAATACAACATTCAAGACTCACAATATTTTTTAGGAGAATACATATGAAATTGAAAAAAATATCCTCTTTATACTTAGCTGCAAGTGCCTTACTTGTCACATCATCTGCCATGGCATGGGAAAGTGAAAATGGTGCACATTCAACTAGTGCAAGTGTTGCTCTTTCAACTGACTACATTTGGCGCGGCTATTCACAAACTGATAATGATCCGGCTATTTCGGGTAGTTTTGATTATGCTCACAGCAGTGGTTTTTATTTAGGCACATGGGCATCTAATGTTGATTTTGGCGATGATGCTAGTGTTGAAATTGATCTATATGCTGGTATTGCTGGCGAAACAGAAGGTGGCCTAGGTTGGGATGTAGGTGTACTACGTTATTTCTATGATGGTGAAGACTATGATTGGACTGAAGTTTACGCCAGCTTAAGCTACAGTTTCTTCAGCGTAGGTATTGCACATTCAAACAATGTTTATGATACAGACGAAAGTGGTACTTATTACTCTTTAGGCTTTGATTATGATTTGCCTATGGATATCGCTTTGGGTGCTGGTGTTGGTTATTACGACTACGACAGCAATGTCTATAGTGCAAGCAGTGAAGAACACGTTGACTACCGCATTGGTATATCCAAAGAGTTTGTTGGCTTTGGCTGGGACCTAACCTACACAGGCATGGATAGTGATGGTAGAGATGATGTTACTGGTAACGGTGATCTTGGTGACGGCCGTTTAGTCTTCACAATCTCTAAATCAATGTAAAAATTTCTCCTCGGCCACCTGAGTACTTTTTGGCTGGCCACTGTTTTGAAGGAATAATTTATGAAACAAGTAGTAGCGATAATCAAGCCTTTTAAGCTTGATGATGTACGTGAATCATTGTCTGAAATCGGTATTCAAGGTCTAACCGTCTCCGAAGTGAAAGGCTTTGGTCGTCAAAAAGGTCATACGGAATTGTATCGTGGTGCAGAATATGTGGTTGATTTTCTGCCTAAACTCAAACTTGAAACAGCTGTTGATGATGACGTTGTTGAGCAAGTTATTGAGGCCATCACAAAAGGCGCTAACACTGGAAAAATTGGTGATGGCAAAATCTTCGTTTATCCATTAGAGCAAGTGATTCGGATTCGCACAGGCGAAACCGGCCCTGATGCTCTGTAAGTTTGGGGAGAAAATAGAATGGAAAATATCACAAATCAAATCTTCGAACTGCAATATGCCTTAGATACTTTTTACTTCTTAGTAATGGGCGCACTGGTTATGTGGATGGCTGCAGGCTTTTCAATGTTAGAAGCCGGTCTAGTTCGAGCTAAAAATACAACTGAAATTTTAACTAAAAATATTTTATTATTTGCTATTGCATGCACAGCTTACATGGTGGTGGGTTATGACATTATGTATGGTGGTGGTATTTTCTTAGAGGGTATTGCTGGCAGTGACACATTAACTGCCGACGCTTTAGCAGCCTCAGCAGAAGCTGGTTTTGATGGAGGCTCTGTCTATGCAGATGCATCTGACTTCTTCTTCCAAGTAGTATTTGTTGCAACTGCGATGTCGATTGTTTCGGGTGCTGTTGCTGAACGAATGAAATTAATGTCTTTCGCTCTTTTTGCTGTTGTAATGACCGCATTCATCTATCCAATGGAAGGTGCTTGGACTTGGAATGGTGCTGACGTTTTTGGCATGTATAACCTTGGTGAGCTTGGATTCTCTGACTTTGCTGGTTCTGGGATCGTTCATATGGCGGGTGCTGCAGCTGCTTTAGCGGGTGTCCTTTTACTAGGTGCACGTAAAGGTAAATATGGCCCTAACGGTGAAGTCCGCCCAATTCCGGGTGCTAACTTACCGATGGCAACATTAGGTACCTTCATCTTGTGGATGGGGTGGTTTGGCTTTAATGGTGGTTCAGTATTAAAACTAGGTGATATGGCCAGTGCTAATGCCGTTGCAATGGTATTTTTGAACACTAATGCAGCAGCAGCAGGTGGTGTAATTGCAGCCTTACTGGTCGCCAAAATGATGTTTGGTAAAGCTGACTTAACCATGATATTGAATGGTGCATTAGCAGGCCTAGTTGCCATTACGGCGGGCCCTGATACGCCGACAGCACTACAAGCAACATTAATTGGTGCTATTGGTGGTGCTATTGTTGTACTGTCAATCGTCACTTTAGACAAACTAAAAATTGATGATCCTGTCGGTGCTATATCTGTTCATGGTGTAGTTGGTTTCTGGGGGTTATTAGTCGTCCCATATACCAATGATGCGGTAAGCCTGTCAGGTCAATTGATCGGTGCAGCTACTATCTTTGCTTGGGTATTTGGCACTAGCTTTATAGTCTGGTCAGTACTGAAAATGGTGATGGGCATTCGTGTCACTGAACAGGAAGAGTACGATGGTGTTGATCTTAGTGAATGTGGTATGGAAGCCTATCCTGAGTTCACTAATAGTTAAAGCTAAGTATCATCTCTAGCTTAAGCTTTAAAAAGGCGGTTCGATTTTCGAACCGCCTTTTTTGTTTTTTATCATCGTAGTATGATGAACTCAATATTCTTCCCTGACAGGATGTTCTCATGACTAACGACCAATCAAAACCTACCGAATTTATATCTATTGTAGTGAGATTACTAGGCTTGGCCATGTTAGTGATTGGCCTATTTATTGGTATTAAAGTTATTTTTGAGGCTTGGGATTTATATGATCAACCGCAACGTATCGAACGTTTTGCCGAGGCCATTGAGCAAGGCTCGCACATTGACTCACTTATTGCCTCTCTTAGCCCCAAATTAATCAAGAAATCACCCTCAAATGAACAGAATAGTTTTTCAAGCCCCAGCATTGAAAACAATGATGAGTCACTAAAAATCACCTACTTTTTAGCTTGGTTTATCGCTATCATATTATTAATGGTTATTGGTGGATTAGCATCAAGTGCTATTAGGACAGGAGGTCAATTAGCACTATATGATTTGCAGGTTAAACGCTTTGCCCGATTACTCATGGAAGAAGTTCAACACAAAAATAATAGTTAGCTATTTTTATTGATGATATGGCTGACTTAATGCATGGACTGAATCTACCAGCCGTTGCATCTTTTCTGGACCAATGGTTGGATGAATGCCGTGGCCTAAATTAAATACATGCCCCGTTTCACCTGTGCCGAAGCTGGCTAAGACACTCGCCACTTCTTGTTCAACCCGATCAGCGGAAGCATACAAAACACAGGGATCCATATTACCCTGCAAAGTGACTTTATCTCCCACTCGCTGTCGGGCTAACGCTAGATCCGTTGTCCAATCAACTCCCACAGCATCAACACCCGTTTCAGCCATTAATTCTAACCATTGACCGCCACCTTTGGTAAACAAAGTTACAGGTACCGTACGGCCATCATTTTCACGCGTTAAACCTGCAATAATTTTCTGCATATAAGCTAAAGAAAATTGCTGGTAATTTCCCGTACTTAATGCCCCCCCCCATGTATCAAACAACATCACTGACTGGGCGCCTGCTGCTATCTGAGCATTCAAATAAGCAATGACCGAGTCAGCCATCACATTCAATAGTTTATGCATTTGATCTGGCGCATCAAACAGCATACCTTTAACCTTGGCAAAATCTTTACTTGAGCCACCTTCCACCATATAACATGCCAAAGTCCATGGGCTACCACTAAAACCAATCAAGGGCACTTTTCCATCAATCTCTCGACGAGTAAGACGAATAGCATCCATCACGTAACCCAAGTTGTCTTCCATATCAGGAACGCCTAACTTGGCGATATCAGCAGCGCTTTGGATTGGATTCGAAAACTTAGGCCCCTCGCCTGCAACAAAGTGCAAACCCAGACCCATCGCATCAGGAATCGTCAGAATATCTGAAAAGATAATCGCCGCATCTAAATCAAAACGATGCAAGGGCTGTAATGTCACCTCACAAGCTAACTCAGGCGTAGTGCACAAGGTCATAAAGTCACCCGCTTTAGCCCGCACTTCACGATATTCAGGCAAATAACGACCCGCTTGACGCATCACCCAAACAGGTGTTTTATCAATAGATTGACGTAATAAAGCCCGTAAATACCGATCATTTTTTAATTCAGACACTGGAATCCTTTGTATTTAGTTATCTTGTACTGATATAAATATTGTTAAACTTCTAGGTAATCTAGGATACCTTCAGCGGCTTGACGACCTTCCCAAACGGCTGTAACAACAAGATCCGATCCACGCACCATATCTCCACCAGCAAAAATCTTGTCATTGGTTGTTTGGAATCCAAACTTGCCATCTTCAGGAGCAACAACACCGCCCCAATTATTGACCTCAACACCAAATTCAGCAAACCATGGCGCTGGGCTTGGACGGAAACCAAAGGCAATAATAATCGCATCGGCTTCTAAAATCTCGTCACTACCCGCAACCGGCTCAGGACGACGACGATCATTTTCATCAGGCTCACCTAATGTTGTCGTAATCACTTTAATTCCGGTCACTTTGTCATCACCGACTATTTCAATCGGTTGGCGGTTCCATAAGAACTCAACACCTTCTTCTTTGGCATTATTCACTTCACGACGTGAGCCAGGCATATTTTCTTCATCACGACGATAAGCACATTGTACAATTTCAGCACCTTGACGAATGGCGGTACGATTACAATCCATCGCAGTATCACCACCACCTAGGACTATTACTTTCTTGCCTTTAAGATCAACGTAATCATCAGGGTTTAAATCTAATTGTTGTTTATTATTAGCAACAAGATACGGTAAGGCTTCATACACGCCTTGTTTATCTTCACCGGGGAAGCCACCTTTCATATAAGTGTAAGTTCCCATGCCTAAGAAAACCGCATCGTATTCATCTAACAAAGCTTGGAATTGAATATCTTTGCCAATTTCAGTATTGAGTATAAACTCAACGCCCATGCCTTCAAGCACTTCGCGGCGACGTTTAACGACTGCTTTTTCAAGCTTGAATTCAGGAATACCAAAGGTAAGTAAACCACCGATCTCAGCATATTTATCAAAAACAACCGGCGTTACACCATTACGAACTAATACATCGGCACAACCTAATCCCGCAGGGCCAGCGCCGATAATAGCAACACGTTTACCTGTGCTGACTACATTGCTTAAGTTAGGTCGCCAACCTTGTTCAAAGGCCGTATCAGTAATGTATTTTTCAACTGAGCCGATTGTTACTGCACCAAAGCCATCATTTAATGTGCATGCACCTTCACATAAGCGATCTTGTGGACACACTCGACCACAAATCTCAGGAAGTGTATTAGTTTCGTGTGCCAATGTGGCCGCTTCAAACAAATTGCCTTCGCTGACTAATTTTAACCAGTTAGGAATATAGTTATGAACAGGGCATTTCCACTCACAATATGGGTTACCACATTCTATACAGCGATCAGATTGTTCAGCCGATGATTTTTCATCAAATTGACCATAAATCTCACCGAAAGCTTTAACTCGCTCGCTAGCTTTTTGTTTTTTCGGGTCAAAACGACCTACATCTAAAAATTGAAAATTATTTTTCGCCATAATATTGTTTATTGCCTTGGCAGAGTTACGCTGCTTTAACTTTATTAATGTGTTCAAGCAAGCTACTCATTGCTGAATCTTTAGGTTTAACCAACCAGAACTGTTGTAAGCGTTGCTCAAACGTATCTAGCAGTTGGTTACCCCATGCGCTACCGGTTTCACCAACATGATCTTCAATCATTCGTTTCAAGTGCATGGCGTGTACTGAATCATCACCCGCATCAATACGAAGCAACTCAACTAGCTCAGAGTTATAACGCTCTTTAAAAGTATCATCAGCATCTAATACATAAGCRAAACCACCGGTCATACCTGCACCGAAGTTCAAGCCTGATTCGCCTAATACTAAGACAACACCACCCGTCATATATTCACAACCGTGATCGCCCACGCCTTCAACTACAGCGGTTGCACCCGAGTTTCGCACGGCAAATCGTTCACCTGCTCGACCTGCTGCATATAAATGACCGCCTGTTGCACCATATAAACAGGTATTACCCATGATGCTGGCATCTTGGCTTTCAAAAGTGCTTTCTGTATGAGGGTAAATGGTTAATTTACCTGCCGCCATACCTTTACCTACGTAATCGTTGGCATCACCTTCAAGACGCATTTCTAAACCACCGGCATTCCAGACACCAAAGCTCTGACCAGCAGAACCGGTTAGTTGCAGCCTGATTGGCTTATCAACCATGCCGTAGTTGCCATGATGACGGGCAATCTCACCCGAAATACGGGCTCCCATCGAACGATGGATATTACGTACATCATAGCTGAAGTGACCGCCTGATTTATTGACAATCGCGTCACGCATATCATCAACCATTTGCTCTGCTAACTCACCTTTATCATAAGGATCATTTTTAGGCCCAGCACAATACTGTGGTTTGTCAGCTGGAATGCCCGCTGTTGACAGCAATGGCGATAAATCCAGTTTGCGTTGCTTGTCGGTTGTGCCTGGCAAGATTTCAAGCAGATCAACACGGCCAATCAAATCAGCCATGTTGCTCACACCCAATGCAGCCAACCATTCTTGGGTTTCACGAGCAACAAACTGGAAGTAGTTCATCACCATTTGTGGCAAGCCAATAAAGTGCTGGCTACGCAATACATCATTCTGAGTTGCAACACCGGTTGCACAGTTATTCAAGTGACAAATACGGAGGAATTTACAGCCTAATGCCACCATCGGGCCGGTACCAAAGGCAAAGCTTTCTGCACCTAAAATCGCCGCTTTAATAACATCTAAACCTGTTTTCAATCCACCATCTGTTTGCAAGCGAACTTTGTCACGCAAATCATTGGCACGTAATGTTTGATGCGCTTCAGTTAAACCTAATTCCCACGGGCCACCAGCATATTTAACAGATGTCAGAGGGCTTGCTGCTGTACCACCGTCATAACCCGAAATAGTGATCAAATCAGCATAGGCTTTTGCCACACCTGCTGCAATTGTTCCCACACCTGCTTCTGATACAAGTTTCACTGATACTAATGCATCAGGGTTCACTTGTTTCAAGTCAAAAATTAACTGAGCTAAATCTTCAATTGAATAGATATCATGATGCGGTGGCGGTGAAATCAAAGTTACACCAGGCACAGAATGACGCAAAGTCGCAATCATTTGATTTACTTTTGCACCCGGTAATTGACCACCCTCACCCGGCTTGGCGCCTTGGGCAATTTTGATCTGTAATACTTCGGCATTGACTAAATAATGCGGTGTCACACCAAAACGACCAGAAGCAACTTGTTTGATTTTAGACACACGTTCGGTACCAAAGCGAGCAGGGTCTTCACCACCTTCGCCAGAGTTCGACCTACCTCCAAGGCGATTCATCGCGGTTGCTAACGCTTCATGTGCTTCGGGTGACAAGGCACCTAATGACATACCGGCACTATCAAAGCGCGATAAAATCTTGCCGATATCTTCCACTTCATCTAATGCTAATGGCTTATCGGCTAATTTAAGTTTAAGCAAATCACGCAAACTCATTACTGGGCGTTCATTTACTAATGTTGCATATTCTTTATAGGCATCATAACTGCCACCTTGCACTGCTTTTTGCAAAGCACCGACAACATCTGGATTATAGGCATGGTATTCGCCACCGTGAACATATTTAAGCAAACCGCCTTGCTCACGTTTTTTGCGTTTATTCCACGCACGTGCCGCAACAGCTTGTTGATCCGTTTGCAATTCTTCAAACCCTGTTCCACTGATACGACTTGTTGTGCCTTTGAAACATTTAGCCACCACCGTTTCATGTAAGCCAACAATTTCATACAATTGTGCACCACGATAGCTGGCAATGGTTGAAATGCCCATTTTTGAGGTGACTTTAAATAAGCCTTTATTGATACCTTTACGGAAGTTTTTGCAAACTACCCCATAATCCATGTCTTTAATAACATTGATTTCAACCATGTCATACAAACATTCGTAAGCAAGATAAGGATAAATAGCCGTTGCGCCATAACCAATTAATACTGCGAAATGGTGTGCGTCGCGTGCTGTTGCTGTTTCAACCACAATATTAGCATCGCAACGTAATCCTTCTTTGATCAAGCGATGATGCACAGCGCCTGTTGCTAATAAAGCATGCATCGTTTGCGTATCTTCAGCAATACCGCGGTCAGATAAGGCAATAATGACTGTGCCAGCGCGTACTGCCGCTTCGGCTTGGTCAGCAATCGCATCAATCGCATCGGCTAAATCAGCACCAATGTCATAATGCAAAGATAAATTAATTGATTGATATTGATCGTCGTCGCTACCTTTAGCCATTAACTGTTGGAAACGGTTTTCTGACAAAATCGGTGAATCAACTACTAAACGAGCAGCATGATCTTCACCTTCTTCAAACAAATTATGCTCTCGACCAAAACACGTTTCTAATGACATTACGATGCTTTCACGTAATGAATCAATTGGCGGGTTGGTTACTTGAGCGAACTGTTGACGGAAGTAATCAAATAAAGAACGTTCTTGTTGGGATAGCACTGGGAATGGCGTGTCATCACCCATCGATCCCGTTGCCTCCTGACCAGCCTCACCTAAAACGCGAATAATTTGGTCACGCTCTTCAAAACTGACTTGGAATAATTTCTCGTGAGCAGCAAACTGCAATGCATCCATCGCATGAGGCACTTCGACTTCTGTATCATCTAAATGCTGTAAATTATCATCAACCCACTGTTTATATGGGTGAGCAGATTTAAGCTGATCATCAATTTGCTTAGGCAATAAAAACTCACCTGTTTTTGTGTCAACCGCTAGCATTTCACCAGGTTTTAGACGACCTTTAGCAACCACGTCTTCTGGTTTGTAGGGGTAAACACCCACTTCGGATGCAATCGTTATGTGGCGATCTTTGGTAATGATATAACGTGCTGGTCGCAGACCATTTCGATCCAGTGTACACGCTGCATAACGACCGTCCGTTAATACCACACCCGCAGGGCCATCCCATGGTTCCATATGCATGGAGTTGAAATCATAAAATGCACGTAATTCGGGATCCATTGTATTAGCATGTTGCCATGCAGGTGGGATCAATAAACGCATTGAACGGAACATGCTGACGCCACCCGCCATTAAGGCTTCGAGCATATTATCCATACTTGATGAATCAGATCCTGTTGTACCCACCAGCGGACGAATATCCTGCATATTTTCAATGAGTGGTGTTGAGAATTTAGCACCACGAGCCAAGGCCCAGTTACGGTTACCTTCAACGGTATTGATCTCACCATTATGCGCTAAGTAGCGGAATGGTTGAGCCAAGCGCCACTCAGGTAAAGTGTTGGTAGAAAATCGTTGGTGGAAAACACAAATAGCTGTTTCCATTCGCGGATCATGTAAATCTTTATAAAAAACGGACAAATATTCAGGCATTACCAAGCCTTTATATGACACCACCCGTGATGATAATGTTGGAATATAAAATGCGTTATCATCCGTCACGGCCTTTTCTGCCAAGCGACGAGCTATATACAGATGGCGTTCAAATGTAGCCTCATCCATGTTTTCTGCTGCGTTAACAAATACTTGACGCATGATCGGCATTGATTTCATCGCTTGTGCACCACAAGCAGATTCAGCATCTACCGGCACATCTCTCCAGCCCAACACTTCAAGCCCTTGCGCAGTTAATTGCTTCGTCACTACATTTTGATTAGCCGTTGCTTTGGTATTATCTTGCGATAAAAATACCATTCCGACAGCATAATTAGCTGTCAAAGAAAAATCTAACTCTTTCGCAATAGCACGGAAAAAACCATCTGGTTTTTGCATTAACAAACCACAACCATCCCCGGTTTTACCGTCCGCACCAATCGCACCACGATGGGTTAGATTGCCAAGCGCTTCGATGGACGTTGAAATTAGCCAATGGCTAGCCTTACCGTCCATCTGCGCCATCAATCCGAAACCGCAGTTGTCTTTTTCAAATTTAGACCGATATAGGCCTTGTTCTAATTCTGTTGGCTGACTCACGTCATATACCTTCATATTACTGTTAGCGCCTGTCTCCTCGTTATCAACGACCATGAGGAGCTCTATCTTTATCATTAAAGAAGGCTAAATGGATCGGCTATTATAGCGATTGATCTCATGCCGTTCAATATTCTCAATATCTTTTGAATAGAAGAAATAATATACAAATTTCCCTAAATTCAATTAAATGGCTAAAATAGTGCGTTGTTTTGAAAAAACACAACGGATAGATCATGAATAAACCTATCATCGGCATCGTCATGGGTAGCAACAGTGACTGGCCTATTATGCAAAAATCAGTCGATCAGCTGGAAGCCTTTGGTGTGCCTTATGAAACAAAAGTTGTCTCTGCCCATCGCACACCAGACTTACTCACAGAATATGCTGTAACAGCCAAAGACAGAGGGTTAGCTTGTATTATCGCTGGCGCGGGTGGTGCTGCACATTTACCTGGCATGTTAGCAGCGAATACAACAATACCCGTCCTTGGTGTACCGGTACCCTCAAAATACCTGAAAGGTCAGGACTCTTTACTCTCTATCGTACAAATGCCTAAAGGCATTCCGGTCGCTACTTTTGCTATTGGTGAAGCAGGTGCTGCAAATGCGGCATTATTTGCGATTGCTCAACTTGCAATGACAAATGAACAACTTGCAGACAAGTTAGAACAGTTCAGAAAAGACCAGCACAAAAATGTATTAGCAATGACGCTTCCCCCAGGGTAACCATGATGACAAATAAAAACCCAATACTGCCTGGCGCTACATTAGGCATGCTTGGCGGCGGTCAACTTGGTCGCATGTTCACCACCGCAGCTCAAACACTGGGTTATAACGTTGTTGTATTAGATCCTGACACTAATAGCCCAGCAGGCATTATTGCAGATCAACATATCTGTGCTAACTATACCGACGAAGCAGCCCTTAATCAGTTGGCAGAATTATGCGATGCAGTAACCACTGAGTTTGAAAATATCCCTGCAACGACTTTATCCTATTTAGAAGCCAAAACAACGGTCCACCCGTCGTCAAAAGCACTAGCACAAACGCAAAATCGCATTATTGAAAAACAATTTATTGAATCATTAGGTATTAAAGTCGCACCCTATGCTGCTATTCGCTCTGCTGCTGACATTGATGCCATCGCTAATACCTTTCACTTCCCCGCCATCCTAAAAGCAGCCAGCTTTGGTTATGATGGTAAAGGACAAGTCGTTTGTAACCATGCTGATGATGTCCACAGTGCCTTTACAGCACTAAACAGTGTGGAATGTGTGCTGGAACAGCGCATCAACCTAGAACGTGAAGTTTCAACCATCTTAGCGCGCGGTCAATCAGGTGAGATCACTCATTTCCCCATCGCTGAAAATGTACATATCAATGGTGTATTACATTCTACTACCGTACCCAGCAACATCCCCGAACAACAGGCACAAAACATCCTCAAAATAGCCGATACCATTGCTGATGGTCTAGATTATGTTGGCACCATGGCGGTAGAATTTTTTATCTCCACTGAAGGTGATATTCTGACTAATGAAATTGCTCCCAGACCGCACAACTCTGGCCACTTTACCCTTGATGCTTGTGAAACCTCACAATTTGAACAGCAAGTTAGGATGTTATGTGGTCTACCCTCTGGTAGCTGTAATCTTACATCACCAGTCGTGATGATTAATTTATTAGGCGATGTATGGGGAAAAACGCGACCACATTGGGATAAATTACTGTCACAGCCACAAAATAAATTACATTTATATGGCAAGAAAGAAGCCCGTGTTGGCCGTAAAATGGGCCATTTTAATGTCCTTGCCAATCATACTGAGCAAGCAATGGAAATGGCCAAACAATCCTTTGAAGATTTAAAGGCAGATTAACTCTTACATAGTCTAAATGCGTAGTAATCAGAAAAATAGAGGCTAGCAAATATGCTTAAAAACCTTATTATTCTTATTCTGTTATGTGGTTTGTCCATGGGTGGTTATTTAGCAAATAATACCATTAATCTACTCAAATCCACTATCACGACACTGCAAATCAAGCATCAGAAAAAACTCCTCAAAACCAAGATAAAAGAACGCGGCAAAAGAGTGGTGACAGCCATCCCTATTGTTGGGCTAATTGCCGTTGGCTGGTTTGAAAAACTAGAATATGAAGAGTGGAAACAAGATAATCCTGATGGTACTCCTCAACAATATGCCGATGAAGTGGCTACTTTAGTATATGAAGTGGCTGAAAGTTATTATGAGGATATTACAGAACAAAACGCCGATGGTGCCTCATTGGACAATACTGCGACTAACTCAAACAATCCCAATATAAATTAATCTCTTAATTCATGCCACCAGCGCTCAGTCAAAATAACCGATGATCTTTTGCAAAGCAGCTTAATACTTTAGTTAACAAAATATGTGAAATAGGTCTCTCTTGATTCTGTTAGATGCCGGTAAAATTATCTAATACTCAACTCTGAACTCACGATGCCAGACAAGTTTCAGCATCATATGGAGGTTCGTCATGATTAAATATACCCCGAATACAAGATCAATGCTCACTATAAAATCGTTATTTCTCTGGCTCTGCATTAGTCTTGCCATCATGTCTTGTGGCGATAAAGATGCTGACAAAAAAACAGCTGAACCCGTAGCAATACCCACTCTCAATGAAAAAAATAGTGATGCGTTTACCCTTAACTTTGGCCATGATTACTACACACAATTAGAGGCTCTGGTTAAAGCACTTAATAAGTACCAACAGGCCAATGATCAATTTGGTTTTGTCCACTACAGGAATAATATTTGGACACCCAAATATATCAAGAGTAAAAACTTTTACCAGGCTGTTTTACAAAAAAACCAGTCTTATCTCTCTAAAACAACCATTAAGCCCTTATTTGATCGATTCGAAAATCTAATTTATATTGGCATTAATTTAAAGCATGCATTCTTAGATGATAACCAAGATTTAATGGACAAAACCTTCGCCGAAATTGATCACGATAAAAAAATTGTGGCAACCGTGCTTGAATCAGCCAAATAACAAAATAATTAAGCCTACGAAAAGAAATAGCGATTGAAATTTTTGCTACGCAGACTCAACCTTTTCACTATAGCCACACTCTTTTTGTGGGCAAACTTTTTCGGTACCTCGGCTTTTGGTGGTCTTCATCGTCAGAATAGGCCACTTACAATTTGGACACTCTTCTTTCAATGGTTCATTCCACAAAGCATAGTCACAATCAGGGTAACCTGAGCAGGAATAGAATATTTTTCCCCGGCGAGATTTACGGGTAAGAATTTCACCTTTATTACACTGCGGACAGGTCACACCGGTATTGGTAGGTTGTTCTAGTGACTCAATATGCTTACACTTCGGATAGCTACTACATCCTATAAATTTGCCATATTTACCTATGCGAACCCATAAGTCTGATTCACATTTGGGGCATTTACGATCTGCCACCACTTCGGGTTCACTAGCCGTCGTTTCTTCACCATCAATATTACGAGTGTAATCACATTCTGGGTAAGCAGTACAACCAATAAAACGACCACTGCGACCCAGGCGACTAGATAGCTTTTTACCACATTTAGGGCAATCTTCATCTAATAATTCTTGGGTAACATCACTGCGTTGTACTTCTTTATCTTTAGTTTCAACCTGTTCTTTAAAGGGGCCCCAGAACTTACGTAGCAATGGTACCCACTCTTTTTCACCTCGCGCGACCGCATCTAACTCATCTTCTAGTTTTGCGGTGAAATCATAATCAACATATTTGGTGAAATGTTGCGCCAAGAATTTACCTACCACACGACCAACATCGGTTGGGTGAAAACGTTTTTTCTCTAACTCAACATACTCGCGCTGTAATAAAGTCGAAATAATACTGGCATAAGTCGAAGGGCGACCAATGTCATGCTCTTCTAAATTACGAACTAGGCTGGCCTCACTAAAGCGTGGAGGTGGCTCAGTAAAGTGTTGTTCTGGACGAATTGCTTTAAGTTTGACAATATCACCCACTTCCATTGCCGGTAGTAATCGTTCATCTTTATCTGACTTGGCCGTATCATCTTTACCTTCAAGGTAAACACTCATAAAACCAGGGTTAACAACAGTAGAACCATTTGCCCTGAAGGTATTACCCGCACCGCAAGCTAAATCAACAGCCACCGTATTCATGGTCGCATGGATCATTTGGCTGGCAATAGTACGCTGCCAAATTAAAGTATATAGCTTCAATTGATCTGACGATAAATATGCTTTTAAGGACTCTGGCGTACGTAGAATTGATGTTGTACGTACCGCTTCATGTGCTTCTTGAGCATTCTTAGATTTGGTTTTATAAATCTGTGGTTTGGTCGGCACCGAGCTAGCACCATATTTATCCGCAATAAAGCCTCGAATTTCTTCAACGGCTTCTGAAGCTAATGTCACAGAATCAGTACGCATATACGTGATTAAACCGACGGCACCTTCTCCGGTATCAGCACCTTCATATAATTGCTGGGCAACACTCATTGTTCGTTGGGCGCCAAAACCTAACTTTCGTGAGGCTTCTTGTTGTAGTGTAGATGTTGTAAACGGTGCAGCTGGATTACGTTTCCGCTGCTTTTTATCTACCTTGGTGACTAATAATTTACCCTCAGCAGCCTTGCTCAATGTCGCAGAGATTTCTGCTGATTGCTCGGCATTATTGACGGTGAACTGAGAAAGTTTATCGCCTTTATAATGGGTTAATTTAGCTTCAAATTTTTCTTTTTTAACCGCAGCATCTGCTTCTATTGTCCAATATTCTTGGGGGATAAAAGCTTCTATCTCAAGTTCACGCTCAACAATCATTCTTAATGCAGGGCTCTGAACGCGTCCTGCTGACAGCCCTCGGCGTACTTTTTTCCATAGCAGTGGAGATAAGGTAAAACCCACTAAATAATCTAATGCTCGTCGTGCTTGCTGAGCATTGACCATATCCATTGATAATTCACGTGGATTTGCTACCGCGTCATTAACGGCTTGTTTAGTGATCTCATGAAAGACAACTCGATGAGTTTCTTTATTTTTAAGTACACCGCGTTTTTTTAGTAGTTCGTACAAATGCCATGAAATCGCCTCTCCCTCACGATCCGGATCTGTTGCGAGGTACAAGGTGTCAGCTTTTTTCATTGCTTTAGCAATCGCATCAACGTGCTTGCTATTGCGATCAATGACTTGATATTTCATCGCAAAATCATTAGAAGGATCTACCGCACCTTCTTTCGGTAATAAATCACGAACATGGCCATAAGAAGCTAATACTTCAACATCTTTACCAAGATACTTCTTTATTGTTTTTGCCTTCGCTGGTGATTCTACAATGACTAATTTTTTACCCATTCTTTTTTCCAAAACAATCTTTCATAAACAACAATGCCTGCGTCATGCAGGCAACATACATCATAGTGCTTACTATCAATTTAGTGAACAATCGCTTCCATATCTTCAAATACTAAATCTTCCATCCAAGCATAAGCGACTTCTCGATCAGGCTGGTAGAATAAGACCATCAACACCACCCATTTCATTTGTTCCAAATCAATTTCATCTGTATTTAAAGCTAATACTCGCTCAATGACTATTTCTCGAGTACCAGAGTCTAATACGCCAACCTGCTCTAAAAATAACAAATAGCCTCGGCATTCTACATCTAACCGCTCCATTTCCTGCTGTGTATAAAAACGCATGGCTAATTCAGCCATCCGCTTTTCATTTATTGATGCATCATCAACCACCACAGTCATACTTTCCAGCCATTCAAATGCCTTATCAATTTCTAGCTCTGGAAAGCCAACACGCTCTAACTCAATCTCCAAAGCATCTTTGTCCGGCTTTTCCATTTCATCTGTGTCAATGTAGTTTTCAAACAAATACAGCAACACATCGAATACGTTTTCTTTCATTTTTCCCCTTATCGGCGGATTCAGAGCTCACCTGTTCGGACATAACGTCCACCAGGTAGAGATTCTACTTGGCCTTTTAATTCTAATAATAATAGCATGGAGGAAACAGTCTCTGCCGTCAATCCACATCTGTCTATTAGTAGATCTATTTCTATCGGGTTATAACCCAAATTGTTAAATAGGATCTGATAATCCTCATCAACATCAATTTCTGTACTAGTTGCTTGTTCTTGTACCACTTCCTTTTGTGCTTTAACCCCCGCAAGGGCTCCCAGCTCTTCTATAATATCATTGGCTGTTTCTACCAGTTTAGCGCCCTCTCGAATCAATTGATGGCAACCTCGTGCAAGCGGGTTATGTATCGATCCAGGAATAGCAAAAACTTCTCTACCTTGCTCCAAAGCCATGCGCGCAGTAATCAATGAGCCACTGCGAATTGCAGCCTCAACAATCAATGTTCCTAGTGATAAACCACTAATAATTCGGTTCCGCCTAGGGAAGTTTTCTGCACGTGGCGGTGTTCCCAATGAAAATTCAGACACTATCGCACCATGGCTAGCAATATTATGTGCTAAATCTCTATGCATGGCAGGATAAACACGATCTAAACCTGTTCCAACGACAGCTATTGTTTTACCCTTAGCAGCTAATGCTCCCTGATGTGCAGCAGCATCAATACCCATTGCTAATCCACTGGTAATTGTAATGCCACCTTGAGCTAAATAACGAGAAAAATCATAGGACATATCACGACCAGAAGCTGAAGGGTTTCTGCTCCCCACGATAGCCATTTGCCATTGTGATAGTAAACTGACATCACCTTGTACAAATAAAATACTAGGAGGATCTGTAATCTGCTTTAACAGCTCAGGATAGTGAGGATCATAAAGAGTGACAATATGTCGGTTTGGCTCTGAAAACCAGCTTAAATCTTGCTCTACTTGATCCCAGTTTGGAGTAAGTAACGCAGATCGTGAGCGTTCTGATACACCTTGAGCAGACTTAGGATCATTGAAAAGTGCTGAAAGATCAACAAATTGTGTGAGTAAACGTGAAAATGTAACTGGCCCCACACCGGGAGTCCGGTGCAGGGCCAACCAACATGCTAATAACTGTTGTTCGCCTGAAAATCTATTCAGAACAATGTCCCTTTATAACTAAACTAAGCTTCCCCAGATTGGTTCAACAGCTCTCTATTCAGCTGAAGTCACTCTGTCATCCAAATGAATCGCACGCGTTGCTTTCATAACAATGGCATAGCTCACTTTGTCAAAAATCTTAAAGATCATCGCTACACCGGCATATTCATCTGGTAGCGTGATCATCGCGTTTCTATCAACATCCTTATTCTTTGTGTTGAAATAATCTTCATCATATTTTTTTGATATCACAGTATCTCTTACTGTATTACCTGCTTGGAAGATTGATAAAACATGTCCGGTTTCCAAGCCATCTCGAGCACCACGATTTAGAACAACAATTTGATACTGTCCTATTTGGGATACACCATCAAATACCGAAATAATGCGTCCGTCAATATCTTGATCTGGTGATCTAGGGATAAAGTTCAAATCATAGCTTTGATCTTCAATATACAGTAAGCGATCACCTATCCTTACTTCACGATTAGTCTTGGTTAACTCTACTGTTGCAGGATCGCCAAATTGTCGAAGTAACGCGTCACCAGTATAAATAGCCTCATATCCTAAAACTTCTTCGGTATCAGGATCTTGATAAACCTTACCACCTCGGAACACACTGTAATTTTTACCTTGACTCTCTTCAACACCACGGACATAGACAATATCACCCGCGCCAGAGAGCAATCGTTCATCAGCACTCGCAACAATATAAGGAGCAGAATCTAACGTCTCAGCGCCCACTACTTGTGGCTTAGATAAAAAAGGTCCAATTGCAGATAAAGGAATGGTAGAAATTGCTTTTTCTAACATAATCTCTCGCACTTCTGGCGACATGACGTATGTTCTGTTTCCTCGTGTTAATTCCAATACTGGACGACCATCACGGTAAACTAAGGAAAGAAGATCTCCCGGATAAATCAAATGCGGGTTCTCAATCTGAGGATTGACCTGCCAAATATTTGGCCAATGCCAGGGGAATTTTAAAAACTTACCGGAAATGTCCCATAAAGTATCACCTTTAATAACTTCATAGCTTTGCGGATGATCCGGGTTCAATACCACTTCTTCAGCGGCTAAGGAAAAACTAAACAACACAAATAATAAACTTAAAAAGATGCGGCGTATCATCGACATATCCTCATGGGCAATATAACTCACGGCCTAATCCAGACCAAAACACAAATAGTGACTGCTATAAGCCTAAACGGTAAGTAAGCTATCTGGCAACTGTAAAATACAAAAATAGTCGAATATTTAACAGTTTGCACTCCTCAATTAATGTTTTGTATCGAAATTTGTTGTGCTATTAAAATTATTATCTTCCTTTTGATAGCCTCTCTTTCACTAAACAATAAGTTAAAAACTTGAATCTGCTCACAAATAATCTAGATTTATATTAGGCATCGCCACCTGCATCCCTATAATCATAACTCCTAGATAAAAATGGTGAAAAGTAATGTTACGTGGGTTCAAGCTTATTTTTGTTTTCAGCACGGTGTTAATCGTGCTTACAGGCTGCGCTTCTTCTCCCACTTATATCAATGAAAATGATGCCAACCAAGAACAATCTTCATTAACCACCGACACCGTATATTTTAAGCACGATCAAATTTTTATCCATTCGCCTCCCTCATGCATTGCCGTACTCCCTCTCTATGTTAGTGATGACAAATTAGCCAAACAAAAAATATCAGCAACTCAAGACATTCTGACTTTAACAGCTGAAAATCTGCAACATTTGCGCTGGATCTTATACTCACACCTCGCTCCCTTTCCCTACCGGGATGTAGAATTAGCGCAAGTTAATAGAATTGTAAGCTCCACAGACTACAGCCAGAAAACGATTAGCAATATTGGCTCCGTTTTAAACTGTGATGCCTTATTAATTGGCAAAGTCACTGATTATCATTCAGATTTTTTCGGTTTTTATTCTCAAACTGCTATTGGTGTAGAACTAAAATTACTCCGAGCTAAAGATAGTTTAATACTGTGGGAGGCAAGACATGTTGCCAAAAGCCATGCAGGAAGCATCCCTATTACTCCCGTAGATATTGCTGTCGGTCTATATTCCGCTACTGAAAATGTCAGTGAGCAACAAGTTATACGCGTGGCCGATGATCTGTTTAGACGCTTATTACAAACTTGGAAAACATCACCTACAGAACCGACCGAAGGGATTGTAATAGCAGAAAATAACAAATTCCCACTTTATGTCACTGCCGAGAAATTATTTTTACGCTCAGGCCCTGGTAAAAAATTCAAAGCGATGGATGTTTTAAATCAAAATGAAAAGCTTGCGCTATTAGATGATAAAAGCTCTCCATGGTTACAGGTAGAAATGGCCGATGGCCAACTTGGCTACGTCCATGCAAAATTTATTGCCCAATCTCCATAGCTAGCAATATCTTGCCAACTAACATGGCTCTATTAACTCAAATAAATTCCCATACAAAACGATTCAAGATTAGTAGTTTCACTTCAAGCCCGTTTACAATGTCATAATAGGCAACCTTCTATAATATTCACTGGTCTCAAAGTGACAAACAAGCACTTTGTTAAAATATTTCAGGCAGCAACATGGCACTACTTAATATTCTTCATTTTCCCGATCCTCGCTTACGTAAGAAAGCAAAACCGATCACCAAAGTAACGGATGATATCCAGAAGCTAGCGGATGATATGCTTGAAACTATGTATGATGCACCGGGGATTGGTCTTGCAGCCAACCAAGTTAATGTACAAAAACGGATCATTGTGCTTGATATTTCAGAAGATAAAGATCAGCCCTTAATACTTATTAACCCTGAAATATTGGTGCGAGAAGGTGAACGAGAAAGTGAGGAAGGCTGCTTGTCAGTGCCTGAAGCATATGAACTTGTTACCCGAGCAGATAAAGTACGCATAACGGCATTGAATGCTAACGGTAACACCATAGAGTTTGATGCGGACGATCTACTGGCTACTTGTATACAGCACGAAATTGATCATTTAGATGGTAAATTGTTTGTTGATTATTTAAGCAATTTAAAACGTCAAAGGATTAGGAAACGTCTCGAAAAACAACAAAAACAACAAGGCTAGAACTAAAAATGCGGATCATCTTTGCAGGTACACCAGAATTTGCTGCAGAAAACCTAAAAGCCTTATTAACCTCTGATCATGAAGTCTGTGCAGTTTATACTCAGCCAGACCGCCCTTCTGGCCGTGGTCGAAAATTAACCGCTAGTCCCGTCAAACAGATTGCCCTAGCGCACCAAATTCCTATTGAACAGCCTTTAAACTTCAAATCAGCTGATGCTGTTCAAATATTAGCGAACTATCAAGCAGATTTAATGATCGTCGTTGCTTATGGTTTATTACTGCCTCAGTCTGTACTAGATACACCTTCGTTAGGTTGTATCAATATCCATGCTTCATTGCTACCTCGCTGGCGGGGTGCAGCCCCCATCCAACGCGCAATATTAGCGGGAGATACAGAAACAGGGATCTGTATTATGCAAATGGAAAAAGGCCTTGATACTGGGCCTGTTCTAGCAAAAATAACTTGCCCTATTGATGAAGGCGATACCGCTCAAATACTTCATGATCGTCTTGCTATTTTAGGCAGTGAAATACTGCTGAAAACATTGTCAGACATTAAAAAGTTACAGCAAAATGCGCGCGCTCAAGATAATGCTTTGACTTGTTATGCTGACAAATTACACAAGCAGGAAGCCACTATTGATTGGCAGCAATCTTGTCAACAACTTGCCCGTCAAGTGCATGCTTTTAACCCTTGGCCTGTAGCCCAAACTCTCTGGCAAGACCATGTTTTTCGAATATGGCAAGCCTCACCTATTGAACAAGAACATGCTGCCACACCCGGAGAGATCATCGCTATCAATCATGACAGTATTGACGTTGCAACCGGGCAAGGGATATTACGCTTAACACAAGTACAGCTTCCTGGTAAGCGAGCCATGCCGGTCGCTAATTTCCTTAATGCACACCAAGTGATGGTGGGTGAACATCTTGGCTAGCATCAAACTAAAACATAGTGCGCGCGCCACGGCTGCACGAGTTATCGCTAAAGTCCTTAACCAACAACTTTCACTTAATGCCGTACTAGCAACGTCACTCACTCAACTACCGGAAAAGGAACGAAGCCTGTGTCAACAACTTTGCTATGGCGTGATCCGTTGGCACTTACAACTTCAAGCTATTAGTCAACACATCCTGACAAAGCCGTTAAAAGCTAAAGATAGTGATATCACTGCATTACTGTTGTGTGGATTGTATCAACTGCGTGATATGCGTATCCCGGCACATGCGGCTATTTCTGAAACAGTGAATGCCAGTAAAACCCTGAATAAACAATGGGCCAAGGGATTGATAAATGCCTGTTTGCGAAATTACCAAAGAAAACAGCATGATATAGAAGAAAAAATCCAACAACAACAATCAGCAAAATATGCTCACCCAGATTGGTTGATCAAACGTTTCAAACAAGACTGGCCAGATCAATGGCCAGCGATTATGGAAGCAAATAACCAGCAGCCACCCATGATATTACGTACCAACCAGCAACATACCCCCCGTAATAACTACTTAGATCAGTTAAAACAGATTGGTATAGAAGCTGAAGTAATATCAGCTTGTTCGGAGGGCATATTATTAGCTAAGCCATGTGATGTTTTTCAACTACCGGGGTTTGAAAATGGTGACGTATCAGTACAAGATGGTGCAGCCCAATTAGTGGCTGACATCCTCGACATTAAAACAGGTCAACGTATTCTAGATGCTTGTGCGGCACCTGGTGGTAAAACCTGCCATATTTTAGAATCACAGCCAGACAATGACATTGTTGCTCTTGATATTGACCCTAAGCGATTACTCTCCATTAAGCAAAATACCGATCGACTTAAATTGAATGCTACACTCTTTAGTGCGGATGCCAGTGATGTAGCCAGTTGGTGGGATGGTCAAAAATTTGATCGTATTTTGATTGATGCACCCTGCTCAGGCACGGGCGTTATACGTCGACACCCTGATATAAAGACACTTAGGCGGCCTGAAGATATTGTTAATTTAGCAGCCCAGCAACAAAGGTTGCTGGAAAATTTGTGGCCATTACTCAATACTAACGGCTTACTGGTGTACACCACATGCTCAGCACTAAAACAGGAAAATGAACAACAAATGATCACGTTCTTACAGCAACATCCTGAAGCCATAGAACACAAGCCTGAAACGCCACCAGCACCAAGGCGACCTGTTGGTTATCAACGCCTTCCAGGCGATGACATACTTGATGGTTTTTATTATGCCTGCCTCCGTTATCGTTAAATTATTTTATTCTCTGGGGTGGCTAATATTGCTGATTAGCCCTCTGGTACATGCAGGCAATTTCACTATAACCTCTGCTCAAGTTAATAAAATCGGTAATGGCTATGTGCTTAATGCCAATATAAATTATCCTCTTACCCCAAGAGTTATTGAGGCAATAGAAAATGGTGTGCCGATTACCTTTGTTCAACAATTAGAACTTGTTCATGAAATACCAATATTAGGAAAGTATTGGCATTGGAAGCAAACACAGTGGTCAACAGAGCTGCGCTATGAATTACGCTATCATGCCTTAGCACAACAATATGTCTTGTTATCAAGTGGTACCCATAACCGTCGAAACTTCACGACTCTTAATGATGCACTACGCGCCCTCGGGCTGATAGTGAATTTAGCGCTACCTCCTGAACATCTATCCGATCTTGATAATTTAAAACTCTATTTGCGAACAGAGCTTGATATACATGCATTACCAACGCCTATGCGTCCCGGTGCACTACTTTCATCGAAATGGCAGCTTGCAAGCCCCTGGGTAAACATAAAATGGTTTTAAAGCTAGTTAAACACCTTAGTTCTGGTGTGGCACCCTATATTTCACTCGCTATCCTTTTATTGGTGCTTGCCTATTTACTAAGCGCAGCAACCCAAGATAGCTCCCGTCTCAATGACCTATTCCTGCTTATTTTTGGCGTAGGAATAGTCAGTCTGATTTTACTCACAGCAATACTCGGCCGTAGCCTATATCGCCTTTATAGAGATTTCAAAAACAAAGAAGAAGGCTCTCGACTCACCATTCGATTGGTCAGCTTATTTGTTTTGCTCATTTTAGGTTCAACCCTTATTGTTTATGGCTTTTCCATGCATTTTTTACATCGTGGTATCAATAGTTGGTTTGATGTAAAAGTAGAGCAAGCTCTTAACGATTCACTCGAATTAAGTCGTACCGCTTTTAGCATCCGAATGCGTTCCCTACTACGACAAACAAGGATGATGTCTGGCGTGCTAAGTGAATTGCCTGTGAGCGACATTAACCATAACCTACGCGAACTCAGTCAACTAAGTGGTGCTTTAGAACTCAGTTTATGGACAATGGATGGAAAGCTAATCTCTTCAAGTATTGAAAACCAGGCCATCATTATCCCTGACAAACCCAGTGAATCTGTTTTTCGCCAACTACAACAAAAAGAAGATTATATTAGTCTGGATCCAGGTGAGAATGATCGCCTGCAATTGCGTGCTGCAGTACAGTTACCCTTAAAAAGGCCCTTTCAACAAGCTCTTTTTTTACACGTACTGTTCCCCGTTAACGACCATCTCAGCACTCTCGGAAAAACCGTACAAAAAGCCTATACAGACTACAAGGAACTCAGCTATTTACGCAAACCACTAGTCACTATCTTTACTCTAACCCTGAGTCTTATTGTACTGCTAACCGTGCTAGCTTCGATTTGGTTTGCTATTTGGATCGCGCGCAGAATAGTGGAGCCATTACAAGAGCTATCGGAAGGAACCCAAGCAGTTGCATCGGGAAATTACAATACTCAATTAACCGCCTCAGGCCACGATGAAATTGGTTTCTTAGTCCGATCATTTAATCAAATGACCCAACGACTGACACAATCACGCAACGCAACGCAACGTAGCCATCGTCAGTTAGAGAAGCAAACAAACTATCTCACGACTGTTCTTGGCAGCCTCTCTAGCGGTGTTATTACCATAGATGATAAAAAATATTTACGCACAGCCAATGTTACCAGCAGTAAAATTCTTAATATTAATTTGCAACATCATATTAAAAAGCCGATTGAAGAGCTCAGTTCACAACATCAAAACCTACAGGCTTTTGTGCAACTAATTGAACAACAATCACTCTTAACGACTGGCTGGCAACAGCAACTCAATCTACAACAACGAGGTCAGCAAACCTTGATGTGCCGCGGTACGCCGTTACCAAATGATGATGGATGGGTCATTGTTTTTGACGATATCACGACACTATTACAAGCACAACGCAATGCGGCATGGGGGGAAGTAGCTCGCCGATTAGCCCATGAAATAAAAAACCCGTTAACACCGATCCAATTATCAGCCGAACGTTTACAACACAAATATTTGCCCTTATTACCGGCAGATCAATCGGGTACATTAACCAAGCTTACCAACACCATCGTGCAGCAAGTTGAAGCAATGAAAAGCATGGTGAATGATTTTTCAGACTATGCCCGCAACCCAGGCTTACAATTATCAATGCATTCTATCGGCCATTTAATTCGTGAAGTATTAGCGTTATACCAAAGTAATCCCAATCATCAATTTACGCTGCTCAATAGCAAACAAGATATCACTATAAATATTGATCGTAACCGCTTCCGGCAAGTGCTACATAATTTACTAAAAAATGCGATTGAAGCAAGTGAAAATGCAAACTTACAAGTTGATATTGTATTGAGCTATCATATGGTGACACATAACAATAGCCCATGGCTTGAAATGACGATTAACGATCACGGACCCGGTCTTTCAGCTGAAATAGCCAACAAATTATTTGAACCTTATGCCACCAATAAAACTAAAGGTACGGGTCTTGGCCTTGCCATTGTTAAAAAAATTATTGAGGAACATGGCGGCAATGTATGGGCAGAAAACCTTGATCCTTCAGGAGCGAGTATAATAATATTATTACCACTAGAGGACAGTAAACTGTGAGCAATGACAAGCCATTAATTTTGGTTGTTGATGACGAACCAGACATACGAGAACTCATCAAAGATATTTTAGATGATGAAGGGTATCAGGTCATTATTGCTGGAGATGGTAAAGAAGCTCGTGCCGCATTTTCTTCTCAAAACCCTAGTCTTGTTCTGTTAGATATTTGGATGCCTGATATTGATGGCATCAGTCTGCTTAAAGAGTTTAAGCAACAGAACCATGATACCACCATCATTATGATGTCAGGCCACGGCACTATCGAAACGGCTGTGGAAGCAACTCGGTTAGGAGCCACTGATTTTATAGAAAAGCCGCTATCAATGGCCAAGCTTATCCGAGGAATTGAACTGGCACTTGAAAACCATGATAAGCATGTTGCGACACAACAACAATTTGCACAAGAACCCGTTGGTAAAAGCACTCAAATAACACTACTCCGAGAACAATCTCAACGTGTTGCCATGCATGATATGCCTATTTTACTCGTTGGCGAAGGCGGCTCAGGAAAACATTGTTTTGCCCACTATCTTTATACATTGGGTAAATTCAGTAATGGAAAATTTATTGAACTCACACCAGAAAGCTTTCCTCTCGACAGTTTCAAGCTGACATCTTTAGCCAACAATAACTGTTTATTTATTAGTGATATTGCTTTATTGTCAAAAGAGGCTCAATCATTACTTTTGCATTTACTTGAAAGCAAAAAACTCAATAATTGCAAACTCATTTGTGCGACTCAACACTCTCTTGAGAAAAAGATTGGTATAGGCACTTTTTCCGAAGGTCTATTATATCAAATTAATAGTATTATGCTCGCCATTCCTCCCCTAAAAGAGCATATAGAAGATATCCCTGAATTAGTGCGCCATTTTGTTGATCAGCAAACGACACAGGCTCAATTACCTTATCGCCACTTTTCTGTGGCGGCTCAAAATCGTCTTCGCAACCATCCTTGGCCCGGTAACGTTCTTGAGTTAAAAAATGTTATCCAGAGATTACTTGTTTTAAGTGATGCAGAAGATATTGATGTTGCAGAGATTGATCAGGCGCTACACTCTGGAAACGAGATAGCAACACAAAGTATCAACACGATTAATTATGACTTACCTCTACGAGAAGCACGGGAACAATTTGAACGGATTTATTTATTACAAAAGCTACAAGAAACTGAAGGTAATGTGGGAAAAGCCGCCAAACTAGCGGGCATGGAGCGTACACACCTTTATCGTAAGCTACGTTCCTTAGATATCGATAGCAAACAGGTTTAGGATAACAATATGAAGATTCTTATACTCGGAGCAGGTCAAGTTGGTAGCTCTGTTGCATCCACCCTAGCTAGGGAAGATGACGATATCACCGTTGTCGACTCTAACAGTGAGCTATTGGATCATCTTCAAGATCTGTTTGATATCCGCACTGTTCATGGCCACCCATCCCACCCTGACGTACTAGCTCGTGCCGGGGCCGAAGATGCTGATCTTGTTCTGGCGGTCACTAATAGTGATGAAGTCAACCTGATTGCCTGCCAAATTTGCCAAACGCTCTATCACACACCCACTAAAATTGCCCGTATTCGTAGTAATGAATATCTGGCTGACCCCACACTGTTTAACAATGATTCGCTCACCATCGATATGTTAATTAGTCCTGAACAAATTGTGACCGATTATATTGAGCGACTCATCAATCATCCTAACGCCTTACAGGTGATGGATTTTGCTGATGGACGCGTAAAGCTGGTCGCTGTAAAAGCTTTTCATGGTGGCCCGCTTGTTGGCAATCCGCTGCGAGAGCTACGTACTCATATCCCTAAAACTGAAACACGTGTGGCTGCCATTTTTAGAAAGGGTCACCCTATCATCCCTAAAGCCGACACTGTTATTGAAGCTGATGATGAAGTTTTCTTTATTGCAGCAAGTAAAGATATCCGGTCCGTGATGGGAGAATTACGCCGCTTAGATAAGCCCTATAAGAGGATCATGCTTGCTGGTGGTGGCAACATTGGTATGAGACTAGCAAAAGCGTTAGAAGGCTCATATCAACTAAAGCTCATTGAAGCAAATGCCCAACGGGCAGAATTTTTAGCTGAAGAGTTATCCTGCACTATCGTCTTACATGGTGATGTGGCAAATGAAGACTTGCTTAGAGAAGAGAACATAGACCAAATAGATTTATTTTGTGCACTGACCAATGATGATGAAGCTAATATTTTATCATCCATGCTTGCCAAACGTTTAGGTGCTCGCAAAGTGCTTTCACTCATCAACCGGGCAGCTTATGTAGATCTGGTCGAAAGTGGCAGTATTGATATTGCTCTATCTCCTCAACAAGCCACTATTGGTAGTCTACTTGCCCATATCCGTCGCGGTGATATCGTTGCTGTTCATTCCCTACGTCGAGGAGCAGCTGAAGCGCTAGAAGCCATTGCCCATGGCGACAGAAACTCTTCTATGGTGGTAGGCAGGCAAATTGGTGAAATTAAATTGCCTCCTGGCACCACTATCGGCGCTTTGGTTCGTAATGATGAAGTGATCATCGCACACCATGATACTGTTATCTTAGCAGAAGATCATGTCATCCTGTTTTTAACCAACAAGCGGTATATTCCTGAAGTAGAACGCTTATTCCAGGTTGGTTTCAGCTTTTTTTGACCTAAATGAATCTCACTATGGAATCCTCTTTTCAACATCATTTTCTGATTGCGATGCCCTCCTTAGCAGATTCTTTTTTTTACCGCTCTCTGGTCTACATTTGCGAGCACGATAAAAATGGTGCCATGGGGCTTATCGTAAACCGGCCTACTCAAATTATGCTGGAAGAATTATTGTCTCATTTAGACATTCAAAACCCATCAAAACTGCCCCAAAAACTACCTGTGTTATTTGGTGGGCCAGTACAAAAAGGCCAAGGGATGATTATTCATGACAGCCCAGCTAACTGGAATAGCAGCATACAACTTGCAGATAATATGTTTCTCACTACCTCTACCGATATCCTTGAATCAATAGGGACTTCAGAAGGACCGGATCATACGCTGATAACGTTAGGTTATGCTGGCTGGGGCAAAGGGCAATTAGAGCAAGAACTGGCTGAAAATAGCTGGCTTACTGTGCCTGCCAATACTAGTATACTGTTTAATACTTCTGCAGATAAACGTTGGCAAGCAGCCGCACAATTATTAGGAATTGATATAAACTTAATGACTGATACCGTGGGGCATGCATAATGGCCTCTCCACGAACACTACTCGGTTTTGATTTTGGGCTTAAAAATATTGGTGTTGCTGTTGGCCAAGAGCTGACTTTGTCTGCCAATCCTCTCACGGTGATTAAAGCTCGTGACGGAATCCCTAGATGGGATGATATAAAAATACTATTAGAACAGTGGCAACCACAGCTACTTATTGTCGGCCTGCCACTCCAGATGGATGGGTCTGAACAAGAAATGACGGTTGCCTCTCGGCGCTTTGGCAATAGGCTAAACGGCCGCTTTGGAATTCCTGTTGAATGGCAGGATGAACGCTTAAGCACCTATGAAGCACTTGAACAACTTGGCATTCGTAACAAAATGCAGTCTAATAAGCGCGGTGATGTTGATCGCATCTCGGCACAACTTATTCTTCAATCATGGTTAAATCAACAATGACAATTCCATCCACACCAGCAGATATTCAGCTTTTATTAGATGCTATGGCAGAGGAAATTCGCCAAGCATTAGAAGGTTCCCAGCCCTTACTTGTAGGTATTCATACTGGTGGTGCCTGGATTGCCCAGCAATTGGCTGACCGACTAGGCGCAAACTTCTTTAACGCCCCCCTTGGTACCTTAAATATTGCTTACTACCGAGATGATTTCACCCGTAGAGGCATGCATCCCCAAGTCATGCCTTCAGATCTACCTTTTAGCGTCGATGACCAAAATTTATTACTGGTTGATGATGTACTGCATAGCGGTCGAACTATCCGCGCGGCCCTCAACGAAATTTTTGATTATGGTCGTCCTGCCAGCGTTACCTTAGCAGTACTTATTGATCGTACCGGTCGCGATCTTCCTATACAAGCTGACATTATTGGCCAATCTATTAACTTGACTGAAAACCAACAGATTAAATTAACCAATGATGACGGCCTACAATTAATGCTGAGATCCAATGGTACAGATCATGAGTAATAATCAACTTACCGAAAGCGGTCAACTTCACCATTTTCTGACCATAGAAGGGTTTAAAAAATCATTATTAACCGAAATTATGGATCGTGCCGAACAGTTTTCTAGCGTCTCAAACCGACAGGTTAAAAAAGTACCTCTACTCCGCGGCAAAACGATTATGAATCTGTTTTTCGAAAATAGTACCCGCACCCGTACTACCTTTGAATTAGCTGCCAAGCGACTTTCTGCTGATGTAATGAACCTTAACATTAGTACTTCAGCCACTTCTAAAGGTGAAAGCCTGCTAGACACATTACACAATCTAGAAGCAATGCATACCGACATGTTTGTTGTTCGCCATAGTGAAAGCGGCGCTGCTGAATTTATCGCCCAACATGTTGCTCCTCACGTTAGCGTTATTAATGCAGGTGATGGCTGTCATGCCCATCCAACACAAGCCATGCTTGATATGTTTACCATCCGCCGTCATAAACAACATTTTGCTGATCTGCGTGTCGCTATTGTAGGCGATATTCTTCATTCTCGGGTTGCTCGCTCTCAGATTCAAGCGCTAGCGACTCTAGGGGTTGGTGAAGTTCGAGTGATTGGCCCTAGAACACTTTTACCGACCGATTGTAAAACCTTGGGCATCCATATCTATCATGATATGGAAGCAGGCCTTAAAGATGTAGATGTCATTATTATGCTTCGTCTACAGCTTGAGCGGATGGAAGGTGCGTTAATACCTAGTGCTCGAGAGTATTTTCAATGTTACGGTTTAACGGAGGACAAACTTCAGCTTGCCAAACCTGATGCTATTGTCATGCACCCCGGTCCCATTAATCGAGGTGTAGAAATTGCTTCATCTGTTGCTGATGGCCCACAGTCCGTTATTCTAGAACAAGTCACCCATGGTATTGCTATTCGAATGGCTGTTATGTCTATGGCTCTCGGTGCACAACCTGAGGTCGTTGCATGAAGCTCCGCATAAGTAATGGTCGTGTTATTGATCCTGCCAGCCAATTAGATGAGCCACTAGATATTTGCATTGAAAATGGCAATATTATTGCTCTTGTAAATCATGATTATGATTTCTCTGCTGACCAGACGATTGATGCTACTGGGCTCATCGTCTGTCCTGGTCTTGTTGATATTTATGCTCGCCTCAGGGAACCTGGGCAAGAACATACTGCAACGATTAACAGTGAAACCCGAGCCGCTGTTGCTGGTGGAATTACCACTCTTTGCATACCCCCAGATACCGAGCCGGTTATTGACACTCAAGCCGTTATTGAGCTTATTGAGGATCGCGTTAAAACGGCTGGACGAGCTAATGTTTACACGATTGGTGCTCTGACTCAAAAACTCCAAGGTAAATTTCTTAGTGAGATGGCAGCATTAAAGCAAGCCGGCTGCGTTGGTGTAAGCAACGGGCTAACCCCCATTAAAAGTACTCTTATTCAACGGCGTGCAATGGAATATGCTGCTACGCTAAAGTTAACTGTGTTTATCAATGCCTCCGATCCATGGTTACAAGATCAAGGCTGCATCCATGAAGGAACGGTGAGTGCCAGACTTGGGCTTGGTGGCATACCGGAAACAGCTGAAACCATCATGGTAGCAAGAGATCTATTACTAATCGAACAAACAGGAGTAAGCGCACACTTCCATAATTTATCGACAGGAAAGGCTGTCGAAATGATTAGGGATGCCCAAAACCGTGGAATTCCTGTTACAGCCGACGTCAGCGCTCATCATCTGCATCTTAGTGAGCACGATATAGGCAACTATGATAGTTTTAGCCATGTTCTGCCACCACTACGAAGTATCCGTGATCGAGAACAACTACAACAGGGTCTACGTGATGGTGTTATTTCCGCAATATGTTCAAACCATCAACCGCTAGATAATGATGCTAAGTTGGGACCCTTTGCCGAAACTACACCGGGTATTTCTGGGCTAGAAACGCTGCTGCCATTAACGATGAAACTGGTTGATGAAGACGAGATATCTCTTCAACAAGCGATTGCCAACTTAACATATCACCCAGCGAAAATCTTGAATATTAATGCCGGGCAATTGAAAGTTGGCGGCCAAGCTGATCTTTGTATTATCAACCCAAATGCACATAATGAATGCCAGCCAAATAAGATGATTAGTGCTGGTAAAAACAGTCCTTTTGCTGGCTGGTTATTTAACCATGAAGTCAGTCATACTATCTTTAATGGCCAACTCGTCTTCACCAATACAAAGGCATCAACTTTAAAATAGTAAAACCTTAACTATGACTATGACATTCCTCAAAAAACTATCTTTAAGCAGTTTCATCTTGCTATTTATTACGACATTAACGGCCTGCTCGCCAGAAATGGGCAGTGATCAATGGTGTACCAATATGAAAGACAAGCCAAAAAGTGAATGGGCTGTTAATGAAGTTGGCAATTTTACCAAACACTGCTTGTTATAAAAACGGTCACCATCATGTCTGATTCAAAAATTTATGCGCTCGATTTTGATGGTGTTATCTGTGATAGTGCTGTTGAAACAGGTATTACTGGCTGGAAAGTGGCCCACCAAATATGGCAGGAAATGCCGGCACAAACGCCGGCCGAAATGATTGCGCTATTTCGGCAAGTTAGACCCGTTATGGAAACCGGCTATGAAGCTATCTTAATCATGCGTTTATTGTTTGAAGGTGTCACAGTCCAAAGTCTACTTGATGATTTTTCTACTGTTATTGCGATGATTCTCAATCGAGAAAAACTGGCCATTGATCAACTCAAAAAAAAGTTTGGTGAAACCCGAGATCATTGGATAAGTAAAGATCTCAAGCATTGGATAGCTATGAATCCTTTATTTGAGGGTATCGCCAACAAGTTACGCCTATTAAACCCTGAACAATGTGTCATTATTACCACCAAACAAGAACGTTTTGTCAGCCACATTCTTAATGCTAATAATATTTCTTTGTCGCCCGAGCGTATTTTTGGTTTAGATCGAAAGCTAAGTAAAGCTCAAGTTTTATATAACTTACTTAACATGCATCCGAGATCTACACTGTTATTTATTGAAGATCGCCTACCTACATTAGTAGATGTTATTAACGATCATCGCTTAAATGACGTGGAATTATTTTTTGCTACTTGGGGCTACAATACTCAGCAAGACAAACAAGCCGCGAGTGCTCTTCGCCCAATAACATGTCTTAACCTTGAACAAATGCTTGCGCTATAACCCTTGGTTATCATTATTCTAGATAACACTTTCAAAGTGACATATAAACATAGGCTGATCGGCGATATAGATCATGTTTTTGGCTAATGTAAAATAGCTCTGATTGTTAGCAATTCAATATTTTATAATAAGTCTGGCTCTATCACTCAAAACATGCTTGTTGAAATCAGTCAAAATAAAAAATAACTTTTCTACTTAATCCTGAGTAGGATCAGCCATAAAAATGGCGGAGCGGACGGGATTCGAACCCGCGACCTCCGGCGTGACAGGCCAGCATTCTAACCAGCTGAACTACCGCTCCACACTCTTCAAATTTAGTTTTAGAACAAACTGATTGATTTGAAGAAGCGTGAAGAATACAGTAAATCTTTAAAAGGTGTTAGTGTTATCTTTCTAATTATTTATACAATAAAATTGAAATCTTTATAGATTCATATGATACAGACCGTTTCACTCTTATTTCATTGAATAATGTACGCTCTCCCCCATACTTCTGCTCTGTTAACTTGGGTATATGAGAATACCCGTATAATGGAACCATTAAGTTGTTTAGCGGTTTTGCAGAACCTTTTTTTGGCAACTTACTTGTCTGTGAAAAACCAATTTTTGTCTCCGGCGGTAACAATTCCGCTATACGTGAAAGAGAAGATATGCTCGCTAAAAAAAAGATAGTCTTATCCGTTACCATTGTGATGATTGCGTTGTTAATAACGGCCTCCATTCTCATTATAATAAACAGAACTTCCATTTATCCATATGAAACAGACAAAAATTATGAATATCCCCTCGATCAAACTAATGCACGATCTATAAGTCTGAATTTAAAAAATGGGAAAATTACTCTACCTAAAAAATATAGTTCTTATCAAACTACATTCATCAAGATAAATGTTAGTACAACATTAATGGGTAAATATTCTCTACCTAGCATAGAAATATCAAGTGGAAAATCCTCCTTTATTCAATATTTCGAGCATGGTGCAAAAGGGAGTCGGTATTTAAATATAAGCGCTCTAATGTCAGAAACGGAAACAGAAATCAATTTTAAAGGGGACTGTATTTCAATTGATGATCAAATCGTGCAATTAGTCACCTTTGAAAATCAAGACTTAAGTAAATTAAAAGTACTTGTTATAGCGCCTCATCCTGATGATGCAGAGATCGCTGCCTATGGGCTTTATAGTAGTAATAAACATTCGTTTGTTATTACAGTTACAGCCGGAGAGGCTGGCGAAAATAAATATGATGAAATCTATAAAAGCAAAGTAAAACAATATTTGAAAAAAGGGGTTCTAAGAACGTGGAATAGTATTACTGTACCGATGTTGGGTGGAATACTTCCCGAACAAACCTTAAATCTTGGTTTTTTTGATGGCACTTTAGAAACTATGTTTAAGAATAAATCTAAGCCTGTAAAAGGATTGTATACAGAAGCATTGGATATAGACACTTTTCGAAAGCAAAATATTTCTAGCCTTAGCCAAGGCCTATCTGGAGGTGCTGACTGGAATTCCTTAGTAGAAAATTTTGAATACCTTCTAACAACCATAAAACCTGATGTGATAGTAACACCGTATCCTGCCTTAGATGATCACCACGACCATAAAATGACTTCCATTGCATTATTTGAAGCCATAAAAAAGTTGGGGATAAAATCAGGGGATTTGTACCTCTACACAAATCATCTTACGTTGAATGAATATTATCCCTACGGGAAAATCGGTGGGATAGTATCCCTTCCCCCAAATTTTGAGAAAACCATATATTTTGACAGTATTAAGTCTCACACTCTATCTATTACTAACCAACAGGACAAAATATTTGCTTTAGAAGCAATGCATGATTTAAGACCAGATACTGAGTGGAGATCCTCTAAAGGGGCGATTAAAAATGTCTTTGCCAATATTAAAAGAGATATTAGGGGAAATGGCAATAGTTACTATAAAAGAGCAATCCGAAGTAATGAATTATTCTTTACCGTTAACATTGCTAATATTTATGACCAGGAAAAACTGAATAGAATTATCGGCAAAATTTGAATATATAACATGATAAATTTATAAAAGCCCTGCATTGGCTATTTGAGAACAACTTAACATCTTTCTACCCACGGTCTTAACTCAGCGTGAGTGGCTATATTTGAACTAGGCAGTTACGTTAATTTACTCTTCTTAGCTATTTGAAGTTTTTCATAACCCGCTAGTAATTGATTATGCCTTTCAAAACCATCTAGGCTTAATCCTGGACAATGCAAGTTATGAAATAGCTTTTGGCCTTCAACAATAGCCATTCCATCTTCTACATTCTGTTGGCCATACATTAACACCAAGCCTTGTTGATAGTCGGCATATTCTCGTTGTTCATGCCATTTAATTTCCAGCAAGGTCTTTAAGCATCGATAATATCGAAGTGTCTGTTCATTTGCCTGATCCAACGCCAAACACCAATCAATCCAATCCATTGCTTGCTCATCCTGCAACGCCAAACACAACATTGCTTTAATTTCACCTAAGCGAATATCAGCCCATAAAGTGCTTGGATCAGGCGCTAAACCAATAAAAGGGGCTACCGGTGTTTGATCATTATAACTACCCTCATCTAACCGATCTAACACATCTTGCCATTGTGACTTATCTCCACTCGACAGTGTTAAAAAATCTTCTCGAAAGAGGGCCCCTTCATTATTATTTTCCCACACCAATTCATCTACGGGGTAAATATCGGACATTGCCGGTACCAATATTCGGCAAGCGTATACATCTAAATGCTCATAATCAGAGATATAAATATCAAAACCATGCTGATGAATAAGCTCTGTTAAATACGTGAATTCATCTTGGGTATTGCTATCATGATCCCAATCATAAAATGGATAATCCGGTATTTTTCGGAAAAAGTCATTAGAGATATAACCGCTGGAATCAATAAAATGCATTTCCAAATTCTGGGGTGATGCCACCTCATCCAAATCAAATATTGGTGGATGAAAAACATCAAGCTGATCCAGTTCTCTGCCTTGCAATAACTCTGTCACCGTGCGTTCCAATGCCACTTCAAAGCTCGGATGAGCGCCAAATGAAGCAAACACGGAACCGTCTTTCGGGTTAATCAGTGTCACACTCATCACAGGATATTTTCCGCCTAATGAGGCATCGGCAATCTTAAGAGAATAACCATGATCTTCAAGCTCTTCGATCGCTTGTTTAATTTTAGGATATCGATTTAAAACCTCATCAGGCACATCAGGCAAACAAATACCCTCGGCGATGATCTTGTTTTTAACATAGCGTTCAAGCACTTCAGATAAACTCTGAACACGTGCTTCATTTTTAGAATTACCTGCCGACATTCCATTACTAACAAAAATATTACCAATCACATTGATAGGGATATAAACCGTCTTATCATCTTTTAATCGTTGATATGGGACAGCACAAATTCCTCGCTCACCCACACCCGAATTGGTATCAAATAACATCGTTGGGGTCAATTCGTTATTGGGGTCAAAATGTGCCCACAGTGATTCATCCATAAGTCCTGTTGGCATTTTGTCACCATCAATTTCAAACCAACGCTCATTTGGATAATGTACAAATTCACTAGCACTATGATGTTCGCCAAGGTAAAAATCTGCAAAGAAATAATTACAGCTTAACCGCTCAAAATATTCTCCCAAAGCACTTGCTAGACAAGCTTTTTCACTGCTACCTTTTCCATTGGTGAACATGATCGGGCAGCTTTTATCTCGAATATGTACTGAATAAACATGGCTGACAGGATTCAGCCACGAGGCTTGTTCAATATCAAAACCAAAAGATTTCAACTTATCTTGCATCGAAGCAATACTTGATTCAAGATCACGATCTTTACCTTTGATAAACGTTTTTTCGGTCATAGTCTCATCCAAAAATAAACCCCTCATTAAGCCTTGCTCAATAAGGGGTTTATCATTATTCAGTTAAATAATGATAAATTAAAAGGTATGTGCTTCAATCGCTTTAAGTCCTTTTTTGACTAATCGTTTTGCTGCACCTTTTTGGTTTGTTGCCACAATTGCTTCCATATTTGTAGGATTACCCACGATAATAACACCGCCCATACCGGTACCAAAATGTGGCGTGCACTTATAGATATACACACCTTCTATAGTAAATGTACGTTGGTAGTTTTCACCTAATTTTGAATGCCAAAGCTCTGCACCTTCTGGGATTAACCCTGCTAATGATTGCGTATCATGACCGTTCATATTACTCCATGACACCATGTCGCCGGGCTGAATAAAGACAACTAGAGGGTTAAAGGCGGTCACTTGTGCTGTGACTTCATGAATGGTTGCTTCAGCTGTTGAGACAGGCTCTGCTGGAACAACTACCTGTTCAACAACTTCAGGTTCTGTAACCTCAGACTCTACAGCGGATACAGGTTCAGTGACGACTTCCTCATCCATCATTTCAGTTGTATTTGCTGGCAATTCTTTATCAGATTCAACGACTGACTCTAGCTCAGGAACAATTTCCGCTTCAGATATTCCGGGTACATCTACAAGTACATCTTCACCATACTCAGCTATTGGCTCAGTGACTACTTCAGTAGGCTGAGTAACAATAACGCCTGTAGTTTTGGTGTTATATCCTTCACTGCCACCTTTTAGGGTTGGCCAGAGTATGACAACAATAAAAATAGCCAATGCAACATGAGCAAGAATAGCCAGTATCATTTTAGTTTTATTCATTTTTATCCTCTATCTTTCTAACACAATGGAGTAATAATAACATTTGCCCATGTTTATCGCTGTAAAAACCGCATGTAATGCAAGGTAATGAATCATCGTGCACTTGCTTCAATATGAGATAATTATTTTTTATTTAATCAATATGGCTAAAAGATAGGCACAAATTAATATGTCCACGGAACAAGTACTACGACAACGCAGCAACTCAACATGTGAATTATGCTCTTCTGAATCAGGCTTATCCGTATATGAAGTACCGCCTGTGACAGATTCTAGTGTTGACAAAAGCATTTTAATTTGTGAAACATGCAGTGAGCAAATTAATGATCCTGATAAAACAAACGTCAACCACTGGCGTTGCTTGAATGATTCTATGTGGAATCAACAGCCTGTCGTACAAGTAATGGCTTGGCGATTACTGAATCGCTTAAATACTGAAAGCTGGGCTCAAGATCTGCTTGATATGCTTTATTTAGACGATGATGTTCAACAATGGGCAGAATCAGCAGACACGGCCGATACTGATGATTTGAAATCACCTCTAGACAGTAATGGTGCAATATTACAAGCTGGAGACAATATCACCTTGATAAAAGATCTAGATGTCAAAGGTGCAAATTTCACCGCGAAACGTGGCACTATGGTAAAAAATATTTCACTCACGGATAACCCTGAACAAATTGAGGGTCGCGTCAATGGTACTCGTATTGTGTTACTAACGAAGTTCTTAAAGAAAGTAAATTAAAGACTGCGTTTTCTTCACTTAACAACAAATCGCTCCAAATCATTGGCAAAGATGATAGAGCCAGAATATGATTGTGCCATGTAATTTTTAGTCTCTCGCTCTTTGCCTAAAGTACGTAACATTCGATGCGAAATAATAACCCTTTTAGCTTGTGCATTTTTTGCTATTTCACCCATCACTGAAGGGGGCATATGAAGTCTGGCCGCAACACCGCCAAGGGCTTCAGGAATAGCATTATGCAGTACTAAAATATCGGTATTTTTCGCTAAAACAGCTAAAGTTTGATACTTATTGCTCATATCTCCTGAAAACGTGATCGAACAGCCTGCTATATTTATACGCCATGCCACGGCTGCAATTGGACCATGGTGTACAGGCGCGGCACTAAGTTTAATCTTCTCACTTAACTGAAATATCTCTACCTTATGTGGTTTTAGAGATACATCAATTGTTTTCAGGTGATAGTCACTAGCAGAAGAAGGTTCAATAAAATCTTTTAAATAACGAAAGGCGCCTTTCTTACCCAACAAATTTTGCACAAACTCAGACGTTGAGGGCATTAAATGATTACCATCCGGACCATAAATAGGTAACTCTTGCCTGCGCGAGGTAAAAAAAGAACCTTTAATAAAAGCAGGAAAATCAGCACTATGATCCACATGAAAGTGTGAAAATAAAATGGCTTTAAGATCTTCAAATTTGGCACCAGATTTTTCAAAATTCAAACTACTTCCGGCGCCAGTATCTACCAGTATCGTCGCCTTATCATTAAGCCAAATTAAATAACTACTTGAAGCGCGCTGGTCACCCAGCTCCGGACCACCTGAGCCCAGAACTTGTAAAATAACATCGTTATCAGAACACGATGAATTCGCTTGTATCGGGGTCATAAAAACTAGCATTAATACTAGAAAAAAATTTACTATTCTAACCATTTAATTTCTTTTATATCATTAACAAAAAACGCTTTATTATTTCAAAAAGTTTTTCAATAAACTACCGACCAGATCTGCTGAATTTGACTGCTCTCTTTTGCTTCCTTGGGTCAAAGAACCTAACAGCGAGCCGAGTAAATCATTTTGCCCTTTGCCACTCAAACTGCTAGTTAGTTGATCCAGCAAACCATTTGATTGTGAACCTTTGCTCAGTGCACCCATGAGCATTGTTGCTGCCATAGGTAATAGCTTTTTAATAATGCCTGCACTCACCCCTGTTGAACCTTCCACTTGAGAAGCAATCTGACGACTCGCCTCTTTACTGCCTAATAAGTGCCCCAATATCTTATTACCTTCAAGCAAAGAGCTATTCTCAGTCAATAAGTCAGGTTCATCCATATACCGTTGATGATTGCCTTTGCTCAAAGCTGCTAATAACGAATTTAGTCCATTTTCTTGTTGCACATTACCTTCTACACGATTGGTAAGTTCGGGCATCAATTGCGATAAAACGGCACTTGTTTGATCCGTAGAAATATTATACTGATTAGCTAACTTGCTGAGTGCATCACCTTTACTCGCACTCAAAATCATTCCGAGAATATCCATCAAATTATCCTAGTTTATTTAAGTACAAAAGTGACTTTTAATGCCACCTTATAACCCACTATTTTATTATCTTTAATATCCACAGATTGGTCTTTAATCCAGACTGAAGTGACATTTTCAAGTGTTTGTGTGGCTCGTTTTATACCTTCTTGCAACGCATCATCAAAACTTTTGGGTGAACTTGCTATTACTTCGGTAACTCTTGCTACTGACATATTTTTCTCCATAATTTTATAATGTGGAATAATCACTTTATACGCTATTCTTTCAACATACCATCCTACATCAAGTTGTATTTTGAGTTAAGAATTTATCCAACTGATTGGCAAAAGCCATCCTATCACTTTGACTTAATGCTGGCGGCCCACCCGTATTTACACCACTAGCACGCATCGTTTCCATAAAATCTCGCATATTAAGTCGGGCTTTGATATTGCTTGTGGTATAAAGCTCGCCACGAGGATTAAGCGCAATGCCCCCCTTCTCAATCACTTCTGCAGCAAGAGGAATGTCACCCGTAATAACAAGATCACCCGCTTCCATTCTTCTTACAATCTCATTATCTGCAACATCAAATCCAAAACTGACCTGTAGAAATTTAATATATTGTGATGGTGGTGTTCGCATAAAATGATTGGCAACTAGTGTCATCTCTAGTGATTTTCGTTCTGCGGCTCTAAATAAAATATCTTTAATCACCACTGGACAAGCATCGGCATCAACCCATATTTTCATTTGATATTACTTCTCTTCATTATTTTAATTTACCCTTCTATCAACAAAGTGCCTGCTAACTTTTAGCCCACTAACGCGATCTGCGACCAATCACCATTTTTTGATTGTAATAAACGGAGCAGTGCCTTACTTTTTTTACGATAGCCATCAATGTCCAGCTCCCATCTTTCTTTAACCATTTTGTGTAATGGCCCCGTAATATCTCGAACAAATAGCTTACGAGCCCGATAAATTCCTTTGCGTTCATTATGTTGTTTATCGCTTGGATCTGGCCGGAGAGTATCGGTAAAATGCTGTTCAAACTCTAGACCCAATAGCTTCGCTTGTTGAAGGATCCATTGACAGGCAATATGGCTCAAGCCTGCCTCCGAATACCCCCCTCCCACATCAGAATGCACACCAGAAAACCAGACTTGTTGTAAATCAAGCCCTGGCTTATTGCTCCAAAGGGTTGGTTCAAAGTCTATTCTATTTTCATCTATCGCTAGTGCATGACGTGCATGCTGAATAATTTTACTAGGCTCGGTATCGTGGAATAAAAATTCTCGTTCACCTAATGTGCCCCAAAAAGGAATCGGGATCCCTAGAGCACCCACTGTATCCCACACCCCTACAAATTCAATCGGCGTGATATCTGCCACCGCAAAATCTTGTCGAAATTGCTCTGCTGTTACTTCATTTGGACCCGTTGATTTGGAACGTTTTCGATAAAGCTTATATGCTGTAGGGATCTTATTTGCATGTTCTCGCTTAAGCAAGCCACAGTTACGAATAAAGCCAGCCAATGATCGTGCAGTATATGCGCCTCGGCTGAAACCAAAAAAGAATAGCTGGTCACCATCATTATAGTTATGCACAATAAATCGATAACAATCCATAATATTCTTATCAATTCCTGCTCCGGTAATACCACCCGAAAGTTTTTTCCTATCGGTCCCCACACCCCAATCATAAAAGGCTATTTGTTCGATACCATTCACTTCTGGTTGAACGGCCCTCGCCATTTGTAACACATTGGTGGCAACACCGTCTTCTGGTGAATTCCATGTACCATCAGTAAATATTACGATTCTTTTCATATCACTCTCCTGTTGATTGTTAAGTACTTTTGTGTACCTTAAACTCCCTTTTCCTGATGTGATTAATTTACTGGCTCACCGACAAGCGGTACTATAAACCATTACTTTTTATAGCCGACAATAAAAGCCTACTCTAATGAAAAAAAGACTATCATTATTTTTTCTGCTATTTTTTGCTTGTTATAGCTATTCTTTATTTGCTGTGTCATGGCAAATTGAACCAAAAAATAAAGGAGCATTATTCACTTTAAACCACCAATCGGTACCCATTGTATCAGCAGATTTTATCGGTTGGGCAGCAAACTGGAAATGGGCTGACACCAAGATCCGCTCACAAATTAATAATGATATTCAAGGATTTAAAGGTAGCGTAAACCGACTAGACCTTAAGTTGACTGGACACACCTCTTCAGACAAAAACAAGCAACATTGGCAATACAAAATAATGGCTTCAAAAAATCATCCCGATGCCATTGGTTACGGCATCCGTTTCAAACTAAAAATTGACTCTGCTAGCTTTGAAGGCTTGGCTAAAAGTCCTGAATTATTATCTAACAACACGGGCTGGCGCTGGCAAATTTCACCTACAGAAATAATTGAGCTTCATTTTTCTTCTAATATATCAAAAATACATTTTGAAAAAGGCAAAAAAAATGAGCTTCGTGTTTTATTTTTTGGCCCAATTAAACGTGGTACTTACCAATTTGATATGCAACTTAATCTTGTTAGCACGAGCAATATTAGCTTAACGAAGAAAACCGTTGTCCTAAAAGATAACTTAGAGGATTGGTATAAAGATCAAATTCCGTGGAATTCTTCACCCGTTGATATTTCATTTCTAAACTCATCTCATAAACCAGCAGGTAAACATGGCTTTCTAAAGGCTGATGGAGATGCACTGGTATTTGATGACGGAACGCCCGCTCGATTTTGGGGCGCCAATATACAAGCATCTGCTCTTTTTAAAACAACAAATTCCAATATAAAAAAACAAGCCAAACGCTTGTCTCGTATGGGCTTTAATTTAGTCCGAATTCATCATCATGATTCTGAGTGGGTAAAACCTAATGTTTTTAAATTTTCATCGCCAAAAAACACTCTGGTTCTAAATGATTCTTCGCTAAAAAAACTAGATTGGTGGATAAAATGTTTAGAAGATGAAGGAATATATATATGGCTCGACTTACAGGTTGGCAGAGCTTACACCGCTAAAGATGGTATCGATAATTTTGCTGAAATAGCTAAAGATAAAAACACTCATCTTCTTCAAGGCTTTAATTACTACAACAAATCTATCCAGCAAAAAATAATGGATTTTAATGCTGCCTATTTAAATCATATTAATCATTTCACCAAGCTCGCCTATAAAGATAACCCCGCCATTGTGACCACCTTATTACTCAATGAAAATGACTTAACACACCATTTTGGCAGCCGCCTATTACCTAATAAAAACGTGCCTGAACACAATAAAATTTATAGCGCTGATGTAAAACAGGCATCAAAACGCTTAAGCTTGAACCCAAAACAAGCCTGGCGTTCTTGGGAGTATGGCGACTCAAAGGTATATCTCAATGACGCAGAACACCGTTACAACCAAAAAATGTTACAACATCTTCATCACCTTGGTGTTAATAATACGCTTGTGCCCGGTAACACATGGGGCCGCATGAGCTTAGCAAGCTTACCTTCGTTAACTGATGGCGATATTATTGATGCCCATAGTTATGGCCGTAAAGGCGAATTAACGTTTAATCCTCGGTTTCGTGCAGGCTTCATCTCTTGGCTAGGGGCTGCACAAGTTACCAATAAACCATTATCCGTTACCGAATGGAATGTCGAATGGTTCCCGGTTGCTGATCGCTTTACCACACCTACTTATATGGCAAGTATTGCCGCTTTACAAGGATGGGACTCGTTAATGATATATGGCTATGCCCAGTATCCTCTTAACCGAGTGGGCAGTGGTCATAATTACTCGGTATACAATGATCCTGCCATTATGGCAATGATGCCAGCAAGTGCCTTACTCTATCGTCAAGCCCATGTGTCCGAGGCCATCAATACCTATCATTTCAGATTAACGGAAGATGATTTTTTTGGTAAAGCCACCAATCCTGACACCTCGGCTTCACTAAGAACCCTAGTAGAGCAAAGTAAAATCAATATTGATCTTCCTTATGGCTCCACTTTACCGTGGTTACAATCACATGAAGATGAAATGAATGCGAGTTATTCTCCCAGAGATCCTGCTCATCATATTGTGAATGATCCCAATATTGATTTTATTCCGCCTAATCAAGAAGCTGTAATTTCAGACACTAAAGAATTAAGTCGTAACTGGATTAAAGGCATTCAAACCATCAATACGGCCAAGTCACAAATAATTTCGGGGAAAATAGGCCAACAAGTTATTGATCTTAGAGATGTCAGATTTGAAATTGACACGCCATCTGCTGTTATTGCTGTTCAAAGTCTGGATAATAAGCCCCTGTCAGACTCAACCAAAATATTGATATCTAAAACGGCTCGTAGTAACCCTATCAAAAAGAAATTGTCAGCCTTTTTATCTGAGCCAGTTGAAGGTAAAGTAATCATCCGTGCTAAAGAAGGGCTTAAGCTATATCAGTTGACAAAAAAAGGGGAAAAGCTTTTAAAATCAGTTAAATATCAGAATAACAGTTATGAAATTACACTTTCTTCTAATCAACGTTCCCCATGGTTACTGTTAAAAAAATAACCTTTTTTCTTTACTAAGATCGTCATAACATCTAACTTTTATGATATGAAATTACACGCTCAACTTCATTCTTAGAGCCTAAAATAACCGGGACACGCTGATGAACACCTTCTGGCTGGATCTCCATAATTCGTTCACGACCTGTAGAGCTTAATCCACCAGCCTGCTCTACAATAAAACTCATCGGATTTGCTTCATACATCAAACGTAACTTTCCACCCTGAGTTGATGCTTTATTATCAATAGGATATATAAAGATACCGCCTCGGGTCAGCACTCTATAGACTTCTGCTACCATCGATGCAACCCATCGCATATTGAAGTTTTTCTCACGGCTACCATCAACACCCTCTATGCATTCATCGATATAACGCTGCATGGGCTGTTCCCAGAACCGGTAGTTCGACATATTAATTGCAAACTCTGCAGTATCTTCTGGAATCGTCATATTTGGATGGGTCAGAATAAACTCCCCCACATGACTATCCAAGGTAAAACCATTCACACCACTGCCCGTGGTTAAGATCATCATTGTACTAGGGCCATAAACACAGAAACCAGCACAAACTTGCTCTGTTCCTTTTTGCATAAAGTCTTTAACGGTGGGTTCCGTAATGCCTTCAGGGCAGCGTAATATTGAAAAAATGGTGCCCACAGACAAATTGATATCAATATTAGAGGAGCCATCCAGAGGATCAAAGGCAATTAAATATTGTCCCTTAGGCTGATCATCCGGGATCTGAATAATCTCTTCAATCTCTTCCGAGGCCATTGCTGCAAAATGGCCGGTCCAATTCAAATGATCAACCATCACATCATTGGTAATGATATCTAATTTTTTCTGCACTTCACCTTGAATATTTTCTGACTCGGCATAACCACCCAGTCCCATTATTCCTGTACGGTTAACCAGATGAGATATTTGTTTACAAGCGCTGACAATATCACTCAACAAGCTGGTCATTTCAGCTGTTGATCCCGCATAAGTGCGTTGTTGTTCGGTGATAAACTGTGTAATTGATGTGCCTAATTTTGACATTATATGCCCTCTAATTTTGTGTTCATATTTCAGCCAAAAACAGTCTTGATTCTAGCCTATATATTTATATCTTTACCAGAATTTCGCCCATACCAATACCGGCTAAATCACCCGCATATCGCTGCACTCGAGAGAAGGGCTCTACTTTAGAAAATTGACTGTCTAATTTAGAGAACGAAGCAAACAATAAAGGTAAAAATGCCAAGGTATGAGATCCACAGTCATTAAAATTAGCAGAGATCCCTTGTTGTGGTACCTGTGTAAGTAATAATGTGCCTCGTTTCATCGCATAACCTAAATGAGCCCCCACATGACCCAACACTGCGATGGTGCCTGAAATCATTCTGCCACCACAATAATCACCCGCATTACCTTCAATTAAAATTATACCTCGTCGCATATGATCGCCTGTACGAGCACCCGTGTTGCCGGTCACAATGACTGTTCCGCCCGTCATTCCGTTTTTATAACCTGGACGAGCACCACCCACAAATTCACCCGCATTGCCGTTTATTTTAATCTGGCCTGATTTCATCTCACAGGCGGTATAGATCCCTGTATCCCCGGTAACTTCAATCTGGCCACCATCTAAAAATAGTCCCAAGTAGCCACCGACATTACCTTCAACTGAAATTTGGCCCGACATCATATTACGGCCAATAAAATCCAACTTATCAGCACTATTGGCAATGGTAATATTCGAGCTATCATCACCAGAAATATCAAACAAACTATCAACACGTTCAGTGCGATTGCCTGTTACTAATTCAATTGCAGCAATATCGGCGCTTGTTTTATCTGCTAATCCTTCAGGTGTTAGCGGTGAACAATCAATCCGTTGTGCAGGTGCCGATTTAAGCGTAAACGTTAATGAGCTCATGCCATGATCTCCTGCAAGTGGAAGTGGAAGGGACCGAGCTTACCGCCATAGTTACCGGCGCTAATTCGACGTATACCATTTTCAGCACCCAAATCACAGACCGCCTGTATACCTACTCGCATTACCTTATCAATATCTTCTTTGGTCAAACCATCAATCACGATTTCCATCACCGACTCAATCTCAGGCGATAAATCACTGTTCGTTTGGCCTTTTAAGGTAGGGCAGAAAGCATCATTGGTTGAAGCATTAAGTGCTTTAAATTTTGAGCCCACTTTAGAGCCTGAGCGAACAACACCACCAGGGAATGGCATAATCACGTTAGGGCATTTTCTCATTTGTTCAATGGCAGCTTCACATGCTGTTAGGGCTTGTGCTTGTGATTCGGCTAATACCAAAAAATTACCACCACCAACTGAAGCTTGAACACCTGTTTTTTCTTGCGTTAAAAACTCACCATCCATCACCGGAATACGCCAATAACGTTTGCCATCAATCATTTTTGAAATCTGAAAACCATCACCAAAATAACGTAGGTTTTGACCTAAGGCTATTTCAGTCTCACTTTCTAATCCTGAAAATAATGCTGATGTAGGCGAGGTAAGCACACACTGGCCTGATCTGGTTTCAACTTGTTTTGCCAGACTTTTACCCCCCATAGCAAAGATCAAGATAGAGACACCAGGCCGACCATCAGGTGTTTCACTAGGGTCTAGTACTTTTTCAATACCTGCCTCACAACCACAGGCAATAACCGAGGTGGCAAAGCCAGTAAAGGTTTGTGCTGAGATCATCGCCCATTTGGCATTAAGAGCAGTGATAATTAACCGTGTACCTTTCATTGGAAAGGCTTCAGCAAAGGTCTTATCAATTGTCACGCCATTGATAATCATATTGTGCCTCCTTTATGTAACGGCTGCACGGTCAAACTTCCTCTGCCATCATCAACAATTTCATCATCACTGATTTTGAAGTTACCCATTTTCATGGTGTGATAACGATCAAAATAAGGTTTTAATTCTTTTTCAATACTGTGGTCATATTCTGGTTTAACCACATGAGTCGTGCCCCAAGTGACTTCAATTAACTCACCATTTTTAACGACCATGGTGCCATCTTTAAACACATAGTCAGGTTTGCTAAACATTTTCTCACGATCAGCGTTATCGGTATAAACAGTAATATCCGCTGCACCGCCAGCACCCAAGTGACCACGATCTGCCAGCCCAACCAACTTAGCTGCACCTGCTCGAGTCATAATGGCAATTTCATATAAAGAATATTCACGATCGAGTGAGGCTAAATGTCCTGCTTTCTGTGCTTCTGGGTGTATGGTTGATAGCACATCATTACGGAACGTTTTATCCATCAATAATCTGATTAAATGTGGATAACTGGTAAATGGCGCGCCATTGGGATGATCGGTTGTTAAGAATACTCGCCAAGGATCATCCACCATTAAAAAGGTTTCCAAGCCGATCATCCATTGCAGTGCATTGACGTAACTTTGATCTTTATATTTGAAGGGCAACACCCCACAACCGGCATCACATTCAATATCCATACAGACCCATTTATTAGGGCTAGCAAATGGATGGGCGGCGTGTTGACGCATATTATCACCCGATGCAGTGACTGTTTGACCAAATAATATTTGGCCCACATCTGCGGTAATATTTTTGTGTTTATTAATAACCTCAGCAATTTCTGCCGAACCCGATGAGAACTTATAGTCACCTTCTGTACCATAACTATGGAACTGAATATGGGTCATATGCATCGGTAAACCGTTAATGCCCTCCATCGTATCTATCGTGGTGGCTAAGTTACCCGGCACACCTAGATTACAGCCATGAACATGTAAAGGGTGTGGTATGCCCAACTCTTTTACTGCTGTTGCTAAGCGTAATAAAATGTCGCGTGGTGTAACACCGTAATATTGATTTTTCTCATCAAGGTCTAATTTGCGTTGATTAAATTTAAACGCATTAATGCCCCCTGGATTAACTACTTTGACACCAATCGCCTGACTATGGTGAATTGTCCACGCGACATAATTATTAATCGCCTCTTGATCATCGTTAGCGGCCATCATACGAAGCAGGAAGTCATCACTTCCCAACATGACATAGCCTCCTTTATCAATAATCGGTGTATCGCCCATTTCCATATGAGCCTGACGCGCATTGACCGGCAAAATAGCCGGTTCAAAGCCAGCGGTATAACCCATTTCAGCATAACGATAACCAGCAGTTAATGTACTCGGTGCAGCATGGCCACAACCCGAGCGCATTAATTCTGTACGAGCGACGACATCCGCAGCATGATCCTCTGGCAACATGGTACGAGCAATATTGACCTTACCGCCACCAATATGGGTGTGCATGTCAATGGCACCGGCCATAACAACTTTGTCACGCAGATCTATTTCTGTGGTAATTTTTTCATCGATAGGCTTATCAACTATACGACCATCACGAATATAAATATCGCGAATCTCACCATCTATACCATGGGCCGGATCGTAAATTTTACCACCGGTTAGTTTCATTAACATAGTTCTATTCAACCCCTATTAAATTAGGATTTTTGCTTAAGTTCAAGGCGGCTTCTTTTTGACAACCGGAATGTATATCAATACACGAGGATCGGAAAAAATAATCCAACGCCGAAATTGAGCAAAAAGATAATTTAATCATAATTCTTGTTCAACAGCAGTTAACACATCAAAAGTGCTAGGCAAACCACTGTCACGTAATTTTCTTAATGGTATTGATACCACGCCATCACAACGAAAAGCGCGTCCGGCGTGATCAATTCCCGGTGTACCTACCGGAATAAAGACTTCTGGTTCGGTTTCAAAGGCCATACCTGATCGACCCAGTACTACCGTCGTCGCATTGGACTTTGGAGGGGTTCTTTCAATATTAAAACTAGAAATCCACAATAAGGTATCAACTTCATCATTGTCTAACATACGCTGGGTATCCGATAAATAGGGGTCATAATCTGGAAAACCACGGTTAAAATTAGTCCGCATAGGATAACCAGACTGCCAAGCTGATACTTGATTTGCCGTTATGCTGCCCTCTTTGCCACCTAAAGGTAAACCACTTGAACGTGTCGTTAAATTAAGGTCTTTGACCATTTCACACATCATTTGCACAGAGACTTCTGCATGATCAAAATCTAGATTTTCTGCTGACCACACCACGACTGAATATTTAGCTTGCTTCAATTGTTCAGCCAAAGTAGCCAATGTACTGATGGCAATGCCGCCGACTTGTTTGGCTTGAATCATTTTGCCATTGACCAAAGCCCGTAGTATGGACAAAACCTCTGGTAAATCGGCATTATCACAGGCCAAAACTTGCGCCTTTTTACCTTGCGGTGAAGTTGATACATCTCCAGAAGGTGCTTTGCCAAGATAGACCACTTCTCGTGATTCTATATCTTGATTAAACATACTTTCTTTATTCCACACCATCCGTTCATAAAAGCGAGGAAAGTCAGCTTCAATATCACTGCCAACAACCAGCAAAAGATCTACTCGGTTTCTTACTTCTGTTAATGTTGTCACCATCCAGCCAGTATCTTGTAATACTAAAGTATTTCTAAACCCTGCCGCTGAATCCATATTATCAATCGTGGCACGGCTTTTATCTGCTAATGCCATGGCCGAACGGACACCATTTAAATCTGTTGCCATGCCAGCAATAACTGGCTGCTTACTCTCTCTCAGCAAATCTGCCACATAAGAAATCGCCTGCTCTAAAGAGACTTCTTTACCTTTCACCCGAGGCGAAGTATCTGTAATCGGTGTTTCAAACCCTGCTTTAGTGACGACATCTTCATTTTCCAAAATAGATACCGTGTCGCCTTCAACTTTAATCTTAAGATCATCAACAGCAATGCCACAAAAAGGGCTAGGTACATCTTGCCAAATTCCCGGTTCCGTCATTTCAGTCATATTGTGAATCCTTAATCGTACTTAATATATTTAAAACGTTGATCCGATGGTGTGCCTTCAAAGGGGCCTCCTTCATTACCAGGCTGCCATTGCACAACTTGTTCAATTTTCTTGGCTAATTCAAAATCTTTATCGGTGATACCTTTAGCACTGTGTGTGGTTAATTTAACCACCACAAAGGCATAAGATGCTGCAATATCGGGATGATGCCATGCTGCTTCAGCTAGATGACCTACGGTATTAATTACCATCAAGGTGCCCTTCCAACCGCTGGTTTTATATTTCCGTCGTATCCAGCCATTTTCAAAGTACCAATGCGGTAATTCAGCCGTTAATTTATCCGCTATTTCTGCTTCAGAATATGTTTTTTCGCCTTGCTCAGACATGATTGTATCTCCGCTGATTGAACGTTTTGAGCATACTACAGTCTTGACTATCTATCCATGCTTAGCACGCATTAATAGTGAATCAATTGCGTTTTGTTTGAGTTGTTTTTGCAGTGCATCGGCCTTATCTCGACCAATGATGGGGCCTACCTGAACACGATGCCAAGTATCTTTATTATCAATCGTCACCGTTTGTACTTTTGACTCAATTCCTAGTAACGCTAAGCGGGCTCTATAACCATCTGCATCTGATAAATTTCTAAACGATCCAACCTGCACTATATAACTGGTTTTTTCTACTGCCTTAATCGTGGTGGTCGCTTGATCAACCGATTTTTGCGCTGGAGAAGTTACAATGGCTTTTTGTGACTTTTTAGGCACATCAACCAGTACTTCCATTTCTGGCAGTAAAGTATAAAAATCAAATGTTGGTTCAATGGCCTTTGATTTTTTCTCGACTTTTTTCTCGACCACCTTACTTTGACTATCTGCTGGCACGTTATCTTTAAGGTGTAATAAAAACATTCCAAAAGCACCCACAGCAAAACTGATCAACATTGGCCCCCATGGTAATGAGCTTTTTGCTACCGTTTTTCTTCTATTTCGTTTGTTTCTTCTTTCTGCCACTTACATGGTCTCCGGAGCCGATACACCTATCACACTTAGGCCGTTTACGATGACTTGTTTAACAGCTGTAATCAATGTTAATCGTGCTTGGCAAAGCTCGATATCATCCACTATAAAGTGATGAGCATTATAGTAGGTATGAAAGTCGCGAGCTAAATCAGTTAAATAATGAGCCAAAATATGTGGTGTGTGATTCATCGCGGCTGACTCTAACACTTCAGGATAACGTGCTAACACCGTCAATAAGGCCTGCTCGTGATCCTCAGTTAAACGATTTAAATTTTGTTCACCTTGATTCTGGTCCCAAGCCAATCCACGTTCAGCTACCTGTCTAAACACACTGCATACACGAGCATGAGCATATTGAACATAATAGACTGGGTTATCGTTGCTTTGTGATTTTGCCAATTCCAGATCAAAATCCATATGCTGATCTGCACCCCGCATCACATAAAAGAATCGTGCTGCATCTTTACCTACTTCTTCACGCAACTCACGTAGAGTCACGAATTGACCACTACGGGTCGACATAGCAATTTTTTCTGTACCACGATAAAGTACCGCAAATTGCACCAACAATACTTTTAGCTTATCTGCATCTTGATCCATAGCGGTTAATGAGGCTGTTACCCTTGGAATATAACCATGATGGTCACTACCCCAAATATCGATTACGGTATCAAAACCACGGTTAAATTTATTTAAGTGATAAGCAATATCAGAAGCAAAGTAAGTGGTTTGACCATTATCACGCACGACTACACGATCTTTTTCATCACCAAAATCTGTTGACTTAAACCACCATGCCCCCTCTTTTTCATAAAGCATCTTGGACGCTTTTAATTGCTCTATCGCCTTATCAACATCGCCAGATTCCATTAAGGATCGTTCCGAGAACCATTCATCATAATCAGTGCCAAAATCAGCCAAATCATCTCGAATATCTGCCAGAATAGAATTCAACCCCATATCAAACACATGGCGATAGGCTGTTTCACCTAATAATTTCTTTGCTTGTTGAATTAAAGCATCAATATGCTGTTCTTTATCACCGCCTTGAGGTTCATCAGCCGGAATATCAGCAAAAACAGCGGTAGCAGCATGATGAAACTTATCTTGCTGATCTGCTTTTATCGTTGCAGCAATCTCGCTAACATAGGTTCCCTTGTAGCCATTACTAGGAAAAGTAAATTTTTCACCACAAGCTTCTAGATATCGTAACCACACACTGGTGGCAAGAATATCCATCTGTCGGCCTGCATCATTGACATAATATTCACGATGTACTTCAAAACCAACAGCAGCTAATAAACTACTCACTACCGAGCCGTAGGCTGCACCTCGACCATGGCCAACATGCAGTGGACCTGTGGGGTTTGCAGACACAAACTCAACTTGTACTCGTTTGCCTTTTCCTAACTTACTACGGCCAAATTGATCGCCTGCTGCTAATACCTCTTTAACAATTTGTTGCGCTGAATCAGCAGATAAAGTGAAGTTAATAAAACCAGGGCCAGCAATATCAACCTGAGTAATAAAATCAACATCCGGTAAAGCATCAACAATCAGCTTGGCAATTTGGCGAGGATTCATTTTGGCAGATCGCGCCAACATCATCGCAACATTACATGCAAAGTCGCCGTGTATCTTATCTTTCGTGCGATCAATTTGAATTTCTGGCAAGGTGATTTCGGGGAGTTTTCCCTGAGAAATTAAATCAGATAAAACCTGTTCAAGCACTTTTACTAGCTGAGCCTTCAATGTCGATAAACCTACAAAATAATTAATCTGCGTATTTTAACCGATCTGATATAAAAATCTGTGAATAATTTAAGTTTACAAGCTCATGCCTTGTTAGGTTGCACTTTCAGTATTCAGCTTACAACTTCTCTGTTAACTCTGGAATACGCACAGAACTGGTCGCTAAACGCACCTCCCACAAAAAATACGCCAACCCAACAACTAATGCTAATGTCGAGCCAGTAAAGAATAGCCCGACCAACCACTTTAAGCTGAGTTGAAGCAAAGCTTCCAAAAATAGCGTCGCCGTCACCATGCACACCAGTAACGCAGAAAAGGTGCTCATGGTTATGGCAGTACTTGCGATATGTCGTCGTCGTTCCAGACTTAATCGTTCTTTTTGTAATGCCTCAAGCGTGTTATTTATGCCAGAAACGCTCTCTGTCAGGTAACGACCTCGATCGATAATACGCGAGAGCCGGCCTGTCATTACATTTAGAATTCCGGCTATACCAGTGAGTAGAAACACAGGGGTCAGCGCGAGTTGGACCGCATACGCCACATCGCCGATATTTACTTCAGTACTGAACATAAGATCGCTTTACTTTGTATGTCAGGATGGCTACTAAAAAAGCATAATTCTTCTTAAACAACGCTGATAGTCCTATATGTCCGTGCAATTTAATAATGTTATTCTATTATTTATTTTCCTATTTACCAAACAATATCTTACATTAAATCCAAAGGGTCAATATCGATCGACCATCTCACTTTTCTCGCTAATTTCAACCTTGAAATAACATCGATATATTGATCTAATAATTGATGTATTGGTTTTCGTTGTGGTGATGATAATAATAATTGAGCGCGATAACGGCCTGCTCTTTTTTCCATAATTGCCGGTACAGGCCCCATGACCATCACTTGTTGCTGGTTGTGCTGATTAAATATTGCGAGCACTTCTGTTAAAAACTGAATGGCAAGTTGCTGCTGTTTATCCTCAGCTCTAATCATGCATAACGATCCTGCTGGAGGTAAACTAATTTCTTGCCGTTGTTGCAGCAGTTTTTTTGCGGTATATGAATATCCTTTACCAATTAAATCTTGCCAAAGCTGATGCTGTGGTTGGCTAGTTTGAATCAACACTTTACCTGCTTTTTTACCCCGGCCAGCTCGCCCTGTTACTTGTGTTATCAATTGCGCTAATACTTCAGTTGCACGAAAATCTGCACTGAATAAGCCTTGGTCAGCATCGATCACCCCTACTAAGGTAACATTATGAAAGTCATGACCTTTCGCTAACATTTGAGTGCCCACCAATATTTTGGCACCCCCCTGCTGAATATATTTCACTACATCAGCAAAAGCATTCACTCTCTGGGTACTATCACGATCAATTCTTAATACGGGTGTATCAGGAAAATAACCTTGCAAGGTTTGTTCTATTTGTTCAGTGCCTGCACCATAGGTATTTAAGTCAGTTGTTTTGCATTGAGGACATTGCTGAGGTAATCGTTGAATAAAACCACAATGATGACACATTAAAATATGTCGACGATGGTGCACTATCATTCTGGCATCACAATGTGAGCATGTGGCCTGCCAGTTACATTCATGACACATTAAAACAGGCGCAAAACCACGGCGATTAATAAACAATAGCACTTGATTTCCTGCTGCTATTTGGGTTTGAATCGCTTGGTATAATTCACTGGTAATGCCACTATTCGCTGTCGGCCCTGCAGTGTCCACCATCTTCACTTTAGGTAAAGAAGCACCTGTGGCACGTTTATTTAGAGTTAATAGCTTATAACGCCCCTGTTGAACGTGATATAGACTTTCTAGTGAGGGTGTCGCACTTCCTAATACGATAGGGATAGAAAGTCGCTTTGCTCTAACTAGCGCAATATTGCGTGCATGATAACGTAGCCCGTCTTGTTGTTTATAGGAACTATCATGTTCTTCATCAATGATAATTAGCCCAACTTTTTTTAATGAGGTAAACACGGCTGAACGCGTGCCTATCACCACATCAGCTAATCCCTCTTTTGCAAGTAACCATGATTGTTTACGCTCTCCAGCAGAAATAGAAGAGTTTAATACCACGATACGCGCAGCAAGACGTTGGCGAAAACGTTCAACAAACTGTGTGGTTAAGCCAATTTCGGGAATTAGAATCAATACTTGTTTATTGTCAGCCAACATTTGCTGTGTCAGGTGAATATAAACTTCTGTTTTACCACTCCCGGTTATACCTTGAAGTAAATGAGCTGAAAAAGATGATCGCTGACTCCAAACAGTATCCACTGCACATTGCTGCTCGTCGTTAAGTTGACAGGCTGTTGATAAAATTTGTGTTGTTGAAGGTAATTTTATTTGTTGTTGTTGAACAACTTTCTGTTTATTTTCTAAACTAATCAAAGACGAACGACTTTGGCCTAATTGTTGTGTTATTTGTTGTTGATTTAAACCAGATGCATTTTGCACAAGAAGATCAATGATTTTCTGTTGTTTAATACCGAGATTATCTTCCTTTTTTAATGATGTTATTTTCCAAATCGTTTCAGTTAATAACTCAGCACTTTCCCCTTGTCGCAGTTTTTTAGGCAATGCTGCTTGAAAACATTCGCCAATAGGATGATGGTAATAATGGCTTACCCACTGGATTAAATTGAACAATTCAACTGTAATAAGTGGTTGCTCATCTAGTTTCTCAATAATCACTTTTAATTTAGATATGGGTTGTTTATCTAAATTATCATGGCTATTTAACACGATACCTATTACTTGTCGTGATCCAAAAGGAACTTTAACTCGGATACCTTTTGACCAAGCAGTTGATGGCAAGTCACTTAGATAATCAAATCCTTGTCTTAATGGACAAGGAATAGCGATGTGTACGATAGATGTCATTATATTAATATTATTAAATATATAAGATTATGTTGTTGTTTATTAATGCCTGTGGATATGTGGATAACAGTTTATTTAAGCGTGATTTCATTAACTTAGGATATCTTCAATCTGGTATAGTTTTATGTTAATCAGGTTGATCTCTTGTGGATAAAATGCTGACTTATCCACAGGAAAAGTTATCCACAGATTATCCTTTGTTTTATCAGGCTGTTTATACAATAGATATACACAGTACTTTATGGTTAATTGACTTAAAAAAACAGCACATTATAAAGTTAATTCTACCTGATAAAGTGTCGGTGGACAGATGTTATGCTATGTATTAGTTTTTTAGAGTTTTATAAATGAAATTAGCCATTATTGTAGCGACAGATCAACAAGGTTTAATTGGTAAAGATAATGATTTACCTTGGAAATTATCTGCAGATCTTCAATATTTTAAACGTGTCACGATGGGTAAACCTCTGATCATGGGGCGGAATACTCATGAATCTATCGGTAGAGCGCTACCAGGAAGGCATAATATTATTGTCACTAAAAATGCAGATTATTTGGCGGAAGGATGTACGGTAGTTAATTCAATTAAACAAGCTCTACAGTTGTGTCGAGATGTTGATGAGGTGATGGTGATGGGAGGGGCTTCATTATATAAGCAGCTTCTACCCGAAGCCGATAAGTTATATTTAACGTTAGTGCATGCAAAACTAGAGGGTGATACGTGGTTTCCAGACTGGGATCTATCTGCTTGGAATGAGATAGGTAGAGAAGATCATTCTGCTGATGAAAAGAATGATCATCCCTATAGTTTTATTGAATATGAACGTATTTAGCTTTTAGAGGTTAAAATTCGGAGAGCAGCTTGAGTGTGCTTAGCAGCTTCATGACCTAAATCTGTTAAATAACCACCATCGGGTTGGTTAACCAAACCTTTTTCGTGTAGCCGTGTTGTCGCGGCAACAAGCTCTTCACGAGCTGTGTGGTGGACTTTAATACCTTCTTGCGTACTTTCTAGGTTATAACGGAGTAAGACTTCTATTTCATCAATTAATGCTTGTTTAATGGGCATAATATTCTCTTGCTGTAGATTGGATTAGTATTAATCCTACACGGATTTTTTACAATTAGCATGGGTAAATAATCAGGTTGTAAATTTAGCGACTTATTGGGTATGTATTGGATATTTATTATTCTATAGTGTGAGCAGTAGCACAGAATATTTGTAATTAATATGTGATTATTTTACATAATGATCAACACCTTGTAAGCTAACTAGATAAATCCTCACAAAGGAGCACGCTATGGAAATTCCAGGAACAGCACCATTTAGCGGACAACCAACAGTAACAAACCCACTATCTTCAGATAGTTTACTGGTTGGAAGAGAAACAAAAGCGCAAAATAATACTGAGACTCAAAGTACCGTGACAGCAAGAGAGCAAGCGCCGAGTAGTACATCGACTGTTGAAGTGGTTAGTCAAGTAGATGAAACTAGCGGGACGGGTTTTGATGCCAATAATTCTGGTACGAATCTAGACGTAATAGTATAAGGAACAACAAATATGACAGCACCCGTTATTTCAGATGATCCACTCTACCGATTATTGAGAGAAGGTAAAGTTGCTGAGTTTAATCAGCGAATTTTAGCGGGTGAAACAGCGGTGTTAGCAGGGTGTGATTTTCGTCATATTAATTTGCAAGGTATCAATACCGAAGGGTTAGATTTTACCGACAGTTATTTTCGCCAAGCGGATTTACGGGGGGTTGATTTTTCGCCTTGCAAAAGCATGGAAGGCGCCAGTATTCATGCCGCTAAAATATCTGGGACTTATTTTCCAGGGGAAATGCGTGCGGAAGAGATATTGTTGTCTTTAGAGCATGGGACACGGTTGCGTTATGGCAATATCAACATGCCTAAATAATCTGAATCTAGCTAAATAAATTTGTGTTAAGTTTGGTCTGTATCAGAAGTCTGTTTTTTGGGTAACCAGCGCGAGCAAAACAAGCCCAGTTCAAATAATAACCAGACGGGTATCGCTAATAAGGTCTGTGATACCACATCAGGTGGTGTTAGTAACATACCTACCACAAAGGCACCGACAATAATATAAGGCCGTTTTTCAGCCAAACTCTCCACGGTAGATACCCCTGTCCAAATTAATAGTAGGGTAGCAATAGGCACTTCAAATGCTAAGCCAAAAGCAAAGAATAATTTCAGTACAAAATCTAAATAACTGCTGATATCTGTCATAACAGCAACACCCTCTGGTGCTGCCTGAGTCAAAAAGCCAAACACTAAAGGAAATACGACATAATAGGCAAAGACAATACCGAGAAAAAACAAACAGGTGCTGGCAAATAATAAAGGAAAAACAATTTTTCGCTCGTTGTCATATAAGCCTGGGGCAATAAAAGCCCACAATTGATACAGTAATATCGGTATTGCCAATAGAATAGCGATGCTAAGAGTTAATTTGAAGGGTGTTAGAAAAGGAGATGCCACTTCTGTGGCAATCATAGTGCTAGATTCAGGTAAGTGTTGCAGCAGTGGCTCTGCTAAAAAATGATACAAATCATTGGAAAAAGGTAGCAGGCAAGCAGCAATAATTAATACGACTAAAATCCCTCTTAATAACCGATCACGAAGTTCTATCAAATGAGATATCAACGATTGTTGATTATCCGTTTCCATCATTATCCTTTGATTCAGTTTTGTCAGCGTCTATCGGCATAATTTTATTAAAGTCAGCCACTTCACTAAGTGGTTTATTTAACGCTTGCTTGAGTTCTTCAGCCCGTAATTCGCTAGATATTTCACTGCGAATAGATTGAAGAGAAGCATTGGCTCGTCCAATCCATAGTCCTGTTACACGAACAAGCTTTGGTAAGCGCTCAGGCCCAACCACCACCAATGCAACGATAGCAATAATGAGTAATTCCCAGAAACCGATATCAAACATGGTTGATCAACTCGACTGTTTGTCTTTTTCAGTTGAGGTTTGCTGTTGAGTATTAGCACTTTGTTCGATATTTGTTGATGTATCGGTATGGGTATCCTCAGCTACGTTATCCTCCCCTTCACGAACAGATTGTTTAAAACTCTTAATGGCACTACCTAAATCACCTCCTAAAGAGCGTAATTTTTTGGTACCAAATAATAATATGATGATGGCTAAAACAATCAATAATTGCCAAATACTTATTCCGCCAAATCCCATATCTTTCTCCTAATTAAAGCTAGGCAGATCTTTTCCACCCAGTAAATGTATGTGTAGATGTCCAACTTCTTGGCCGCCATCGGGGCCGGTATTGATAATAGTGCGAAAACCATTGTCTAGACCTTGTGAACGAGCAAGGTCAGGCAGTTGAAGCATTATATGTGAAATTAGAGCTTGATGATCACTTGAAAGTTCATCCAAACTATCGATATGTATTTTAGGAATCACCAGTAAATGTACAGCTGCTCTAGGGTTAATATCCTTAAAGACAAAAATTTTATTATCTTCAAAAACGTTTGAACAAGGGATCTCTCCCGTTATAATTTTACAGAAAAGACAATCGGACATTTATTGTTTACCTCGATGGGCTTTTTCTTCAAGTCCAGATAAACCAAAACGTCGATCAAGTTCATCCAAGACAGTTTGAAAATCGATATTGTTGTGGGCTAATAATACTAGGCTGTGAAACCAAAGATCGGCTGTTTCATAGATAATTTCATCTCGGTTACCGCCTTTACCTGCGATTACTGTTTCGATAGCTTCTTCACCCAGTTTTTTAAGAATTTTATCGCCACCATCACGATAAAGACTGGCTACATATGAGCTGTCAGGATCGGCTTTTTTCCTTGCTTCAAGGACTTCAGCTAGTTTACTTAATACATCACTCATTTGTATATCTCTTTTGGATCCTTCAATACTGATTCAGTTGTTTGCCACTCACCATTTTGTAGTTGTTGGTAGAAACAGTGATGGCGACCAGTATGGCAGGCAATACCGCCTTTTTGTACTACTTCAAGTAAAATAGCATCATTATCACAATCTAAACGAATAGATTTGATCTGTTGTTCGTTGCCAGATTGCTCACCCTTATGCCATAGTTTTTGACGAGATCGTGACCAGTAAACAGCATGACCTATTTCAAAAGTAAGCTGTAGAGCCTCTTTATTCATCCAGGCGAGGGTAAGTACTTGCTTAGATTCAAACTCTTGAGTGATAACAGGTACTAGACCTGCATCATTCCATTTAACTTGATCTGTCCAAGCCATTAAAGTCTAACCTCAATATCTTGAGAAGCCATTTGTTGTTTAGCTTCTTGAACAGTATGTTCTCCAAAGTGAAATATACTGGCAGCAAGAACAGCATCTGCTCGACCAATTTTAATACCATCCGTTAGATCTTGTAATTTACCCACGCCTCCAGAAGCAATTACCGGTACCACAACAGCATCACTCACCGAGCGTGTTAACTCTAAATCAAAACCAGATTTAGTGCCGTCACGATCCATGCTAGTTAATAAGATTTCTCCAGCACCAAAATCGACCATTTTTTTTGCCCATTCAACCGCATCTATTCCTGTTGGCTTGCGACCACCATGGGTAAATATTTCCCATTTTGCAGCTTCACCTTCAGCAGAAACACGTTTGGCATCTATGGCGACAACAATGCACTGAGAACCAAATTTTTTGGCGGCTTCTCGGACAAACTCTGGGTTAGTCACAGCAGCAGAGTTGATCGCTACTTTGTCTGCGCCAGCATTGAGCATTTGACGGATATCTTCTACAGTACGGATGCCACCACCGACAGTTAAGGGAATAAAAACCTGACTAGCAACAGCTTCCACAACGTCAACCATTGTATCTCGGTTGTGGTGAGTTGCAGTGATATCTAAAAAGGTAATTTCGTCAGCACCTTGTTCATTATAACGTTTTGCTACTTCAATAGGATCGCCAGCATCGCGTATATCAACAAATTGAACACCTTTTACAACACGGCCATTATCAACATCAAGACAGGGAATAATACGTTTAGCTAGGCCCATGATTTATTCAGATATTTCATTATAACTGTGAGGTGGATTAAGCTGATCAGCAAGCGCTTGTCCCTCAGCGAGATCAATAGTACCCTCATAAATGGCTCGGCCTACAATGGCCCCCGTTATTCCTTCACTTTCATAATGGCATAGGGCTTTTATATCATCATAATTTGTCACACCGCCAGATGCGATAACAGGGATTTTAATGGCGCGGGCAAGATCTCGGGTGGATTCAAGGTTGACGCCTTGCATCATGCCGTCACGACTAATGTCAGTATAGATAATAGCTTCAACCCCATCTTGTTCAAAGTGTTTAGCAATATCAGTGACATCATGATGAGAAAGTTTTGACCAGCCATCAATAGCTACTTTGCCATTTTTTGCATCAAGTCCGACAATAATATGGCCTGGAAATTCGGCACAGACATCGCCAACAAAATGAGGTGCATTAACGGCTTTGGTACCAATAATGACATAACGAACCCCAGCATCAAGATAGGTCTGGATAGTATCCTCATCACGGATACCACCGCCAATTTGTACATCTAATTCAGGGAAAGTTTTACATATTTGGTGAATGATATCAGCATTAACTGGTTTACCAGCAAAGGCACCGTCAAGATCGACCATATGTAGGCGTTTTGCACCAGCATCGACCCATTTTCGGGCAATAGCAATAGGATCTTCAGAAAATACCGTGTTATCTTCCATGCGTCCCTGACGCAGACGGACACAATGGCCTTCTTTTAGATCAATAGCAGGGATTAATAACATAAAACTTTCTCCAAATAGATCCAGTACTAAGACTGACCATCCCAATTTATAAAATTTGTTAATAATTGCAGGCCAGCATGATGGCTTTTTTCAGGGTGAAACTGGACTGCAAATAAGTTATCTTTAGCGATAGCTGATGTAAAGCTATCTGGATAAGCGGTGGTCGCTGCTATAACAGCGTTATTTTCAGGTTCAGCAAAATAACTGTGCACAAAATAAAAGCGACTGTCCTGCTCAATATTTTGCCATAAAGGATGAGAATTCATTTGATGTACTTCATTCCAACCCATATGAGGGACTTTTAAATGGCGCCCATTATTGGCGACAGGTAGGTCAAAGTGACGAACATTGCCTGAAAAAATATCGAAGCCATTTACACCTTCATTTTCATCGCTACGAGTGAGTAATAATTGCATGCCAATACAAATACCTAAAAAAGGTTTTTCTGCTGCCACAGTTTGGATGACTCCTGCTAGATCTAGTTGGTTTAATGCAGACATACATGCACCGATAGCTCCTTGGCCAGGAAAGACAACATGACTGGCAGCAAGAATTTTTGCTGGGTCGGCAGTTACTTCGACAGTAATATTGCCTCCAACTGTTTCCAATGCTTTTGAGACAGAGCGCAAATTGCCCATGCCATAATCAATCACTACTACGCGATGCATAAATAACCTGTGTACAAACTAAATGTTCATTTTACTCTTTATAGAGCACCTTTAGTTGATGGCAACTGTTTTAATGCACGTTGATCTAATGATACAGCCATCCGAAGAGCGCGACCAAAAGCTTTAAAAATAGTCTCGGCAATATGATGAGCATTACGCCCTTTTATTGAGTCAACGTGCAGCGTGATACCGGCGTGATTAGTTAAACCTTGGAAGAATTCGAAGAACAAATCAACATCAAACTCACCAATCTTATCGCGGGTAAAAAGAACATCAAATTCTAATCCAGGCCGGCCAGATAAATCTAGCACAACCCTTGATAGAGCTTCATCTAGGGGTACATAAGCATGGCCATAACGAACAACGCCTATTTTATCTCCCAAGGCTTTTTTCAATGCTTGGCCAAGAGTAATACCTATGTCTTCAACCGTGTGATGGGCATCAATTTGTAAATCACCGTTAGCCTTAATGGATAGATCAAACAGGCCATGGCGAGCAATTTGTTCCATCATATGGTCAAGAAAAGGGACACCTGTTTCTGCCTTAAATTGACCACTACCATCGAGATTTATACTCACCTCAATTTGAGTTTCAAGTGTATTACGCGCTACCGTAGCGGTACGTGAAGTCATGTTTTTTCCTGAATAGGGCTATCAAAGCAGCATAATAACTCTTTCGGTGGAGGGTTTGAAGAGGTATTATAGATAAATTCGACAACACGGGCAGTGTAATGGCGCAACTGAACAATGTGACACCGCTATTTAAAGAGCTTGCTAAAATGGAGCATGAACATAATATTGCTTGTCAGGATTGTTCGCTCTTTCGACTTTGTTTGCCATTAGGCTTACACAATAATGATTTGATAAAATTAGATAAAATCATTAAACGGAGCCAGAATTATAAGCGTGGTCAGCCGCTATTCACTGAGAAAAGTAACTTCACTTCCCTTTATGTGGTGCGTTCAGGTTCATTCAAAACAACAATTTCTGCTAGTGATGGCCGTGATCAAGTAACAGGATTCTATTTTCCAGGTGAATTTGTCGGATTAGATGCCATTCACGAGCAAGCCTATTTATCCAGTGCGGTAGCACTAGAGACCAGCAGTGTTTGTGAATTGCCTTTTGATCATCTGCAAGAATTGGGTAAGTCTGTGCCGGAGTTGCAGGTTAAAGTTTTGATGCGTTTAAGCAAAGAACTGTCAGTTGATAAAAGTTTAATGCTGTTATTAGGCAAAAAAACAGCCGATGAAAAATTAGCAACCTATTTATTATCGCTGTCTAAGCGTTTTAAAGAGCGGGGTTTTTCCGCTACTGAATTTCAACTTAGCATGTCCCGAAGTGATATTGCTAATCATCTTGGTTTGGCAGTAGAAACGGTGAGTCGTTTATTCTCACGTTTTCAAGAAGATGATTTGTTAACCATCAATGGAAAGCTGTTGTTGTTGCGAAATATAGACAGGCTCAACGCTTTGTGTGGCTAAAAGCATACAAAAATACCCAATAATTCCTAAAATCCTAGCAAAAACTTAATCTAAAGTGATGACTGCTTTGTTGATGTAGATCATGGTCAGTTATTTTGACTATAGTAAAATTCGTCCTATTAATTTATACATTTTTGAGTATTTCCGTAGGAGGAATAGTTACATGAAAACAACAAAATTGGCTATCGCATTATTAGCAGCCACAGGACTTTCTGCTATTGCCACGCCAGTAATAGCATATGAGGCCGGTGATTGGTTGATTCGAGGCCGTATTATCAATGTTAACCCTAATGATAGTAGTGATAACTTATTTGTTGCTGGTGCTGACACTGGCGCAAAAGGTGTTACCACAGATTCAGATACTATTCCTGAGCTAGATATTACCTATATGATCACTCGTAACTGGGGTGTTGAGCTGATTTTAGGTTATTCTGAACACACTGTTAAGGGTAATAAAACTTACGCGGGATTGGGTGATGTTATTGATACAAAAGTATTGCCACCTACATTGACGTTACAGTATCATTTTGCTCCAGATTCAAATATCCGTCCATATGTTGGTGCAGGAATTAACTACACTTACTTCTTTGATGAAAAAGTAGCTGGCGATGTATTAGATATCTCAGGTGCTAAAATAGATCTTGATAGTTCATGGGGCTTTGCTGCTCAAGCGGGTGTTGATGTTGCTATTAACGATGATTGGTTTGTGAACTTAGATGTTAAATATATTGATATGGATACAGAGGCACATTTCAAAGGCACTGCTGTTGGCAAGGCATCAATCAAAACAGATCTTGACCCTATTGTTTGGGGCGTCGGTATTGGTCGCCGTTTCTAATAACGAATTACCTTTATATCGTGTAAATCTCTCTTAAAGTATTAAACGCGAATTAACAGGCCCTCCTTTGAGGGTCTTTTTTTTGTCTTATTTAAATTTTAGCTTGGCACTTAAAGTAAAAACGCCAAAAGCAGCTCTTATAAGCTGTTCGGTCACCTCACTTTCCCCATACGTTTATCTCCACAATATTGTTTCATGCACAATTTAGTCATTCTGAGCATAGGTTGACACAGATATTGGCTCTGACCAGCCAGTAAAATCGAGAGAGATCCATCCACATAAAGATAATTTAGGAAAGAAACCTTCCAGTTCGTCCTCGCTACAGCAATATTTTCTTACCGCTTTAATCTCGTTTAAAGACAGTGAAAATGAGCATGTAGCTGCTTTTTTAAGGTTTGAGCATGTTTTTTGCTAAACACACTCATAGAGAAAAGAATAATCTCTGTTATTTTAATTAAATTAAAGGATAAACAAGAATGAAGACAGTAAAACTTGGTATTGCACTATTAGCAGCCACAGGTCTTTCAACTATTGTGACACCTGTTCTGGCATATGAAGCGGGTGACTGGCTAGTTCGAGGGCGTATTATTAATGTTAACCCTGACGATAGTAGTGGCGCTATCTCGGTAGGTGGTACCGATGTAGCAGGAAGTGGTGTAAAAATTGACTCGGATACGGTACCAGAGATAGATATCACTTATATGATAAGTCCGAACTGGGGGGTGGAGCTTATTGCTGCTATTTCCAGCCATGATGTGGATGCCACTGGTACGCTTTCGACGTTGAATAACGTCATTGATGCTAAGGCATTGCCGCCAACATTACTTTTACAATATCACTTTTCACCAAATTCAAATATCCGTCCATACGTTGGTGCTGGTATTAACTACACCTATTTCTTTGATGAAAGTGTAGATGATGTTTTAGACATTCCTGGAGCCAAAGTTGATCTAGATGATTCCTGGGGATTAGCCGCACAAGCAGGCGTGGATATTGCGCTTAATAATGATTGGTTTGTGAATTTAGATGTTAAGTATATTGATATCGACACAACCGCTAAATTTAAAGGTACAGCTGTTGGTTCAGCTAAAGTTAACGTCGATATCGATCCTATTGTTTGGGGCATTGGTATTGGTCGCCGCTTTTAAGGTTCAGCTCCAATTTGAGTGATATCAATCTCTCTTGTCATTATCTCAAATTGTTTAAGACCTTCAAAAGAAGGTCTTTTTTTTGCCTATCGATCATGAATCGCTTAGCTATTGTTTTCATTTTCAATAACGGTATTTGGTTTTAATAGCTTGTTAAGCTTGATGCCCGCCATCGTCAACACAGAAAAATAAACGACCGCCGTACTCACAATCAAACCAAATAATACGCTAAATCGGTACCACACTGTTCCATCGACCCACTGCGAATTGTCAGGTGTTAGCCAAGCCAACATCAATATCAAACTAACATTTGCAATCAATAGTTGGATAGCAAATTTACCCCAGCCAGCATCAGGCTGATATACACCTATTTTTCTCAGCCCGGCATAAAGTAATCCAGCATTAAGCATCGCCGATAAGGCAGTTGCTAAAGCAAGACCCACATGTGCGTATTGAATCATTAAAATAATATTTAATACCATATTGGTAACTAACGCGATAATGCCGATTTTGACSGGTGTTTTAGTATCTTGGCGGGCAAAATAACCTGGCGCTAGCACCTTAATAAAAATAAACGGCAATAAACCTAAACCGTAAGCCATTAAGCTGAGAGAGGCTTTATGGGCATCTTCAGGGCTAAATTCACCATACTGAAACAAAGAGAGTAATAATGGCTCTGCAAGCCATATAAGCCCTATTGCAGCAGGTGTACCAATAAGAAATACCCATCGCAATGCCCAGTCTATAGTGTGGGAAAATGCTGCCTTTGATGCCGACGCATGCTTTTTAGAGAGACTCGGCAATATGACGGTAGAGAGAGCAATTCCAAATACACCCAGCGGAAACTCCACTAAACGATCTGAATAATAAAGCCACGAGATACTGCCTGTTACCAAGAATGACGCCAATAATGTATCTAGTAATAAATTGATTTGAGCAACCGAAACGCCAAACATGGCTGGGATCATTAACTTGATGACCTTCTGAACCCCACTATCTTGCCAAGCCCAGCGAGGTTTAGGTAGCTGACCTATTTTGATTAAAAATGGAATTTGAAAGAGTAGTTGTACTACGCCACCAATAAACACGCCCCACGCTAAAGCCGTCACCGGTTCTGCAAGATGTGGGGATAACCATAAGGCACTCGCTATCAGGGAAATATTAAGGAATACAGGGGTAAATGCTGGTACAGCAAATTTACCCAAGCTATTCAATATCGACCCCGCAAGCGCAGTCAACGAAATAAAGAACAAATAAGGAAAAGTGATTTTAAGTAAATCGCCTGCAAGGCCAATTTTATGTGGATCAGTAATGAATCCTGGCGCAAACACCATAATTAATAGTGGTGCTGCGATAACACCAATGGTGGTGATGACAAATAAAATGCCGGCGAGTGTGCCGCTAGTACTGGCAATGAATTCTGTGAGGTCGCGATCCCCACGCTGGCGATATTCTGCTAAGACCGGAATAAAGGCTTGTGAAAAGGCACCTTCAGCAAATAGTCTTCGCAAGAAATTAGGAATTTTAAAGGCGACAAAAAATACATCAGCTCCCAAGCCTGCTCCAAACAGGCGAGCAATCACAATATCTCGGACAAAACCAAAAATACGAGATATAAAAGTCATCATGCTAACAATGGCGGTTGACTTAAATAATTTTTCGCTCATTCATCTGCTCACATTTAGTGGTAGGATTTAGCCTAAATATTATCTCTAAAGAGTACCGTTGTGTATGGCTAAACGATGTAAAGGTTTTAATTCTAAGTGTTTTTTATTCACATATCTCATATTTGTGGGTATTTTATTAGTTTTGTGGGTGAATCGCTTGCCTTTAATGCATGAGGATCAACGTGAAATACCTGCTGATTTGCAAGCATACATTGCTTCACCTCCTCGTTCTCTCCCTTCTTTTTCATTAAATATGGCGGATGAGTCGGTGCTCACTAATAAGTGGTTTGAGGATAAATGGTCGTTTGTTTACTTCACTCATAGCCACTGTTTGCCAGAATGTCAGCCAGCACTGGAGTATATGAATCGCTTGCAATTAGCCTTTGCGAATAAAGACTTTAATTTTTTAGCGATAGGTATAGATGGAAAACATGAAACAGCCAATGATTTGGCCAGCTTTTTGGATCTTCAGCAATATAAACTGACAGCAGTCACCGCGTCAGAAAATAAAGTAGAGGCACTAGCAAAAACTTTTATTGCTTTATTTTTGCGGACAGATTTTTCTGGTGGCCGTTATCAAATTGAGCAAGAACATCATATCTTTGTTGTCGATCCAAAGGGCCGTGTTTATGCGACATTTATACCGCCCTACACCAGTACCAGTATTCAGCGAAAATTTCTTAAATTACGCTTGTTTTATGCACGCTCAGAGTGACATCACTAATTTGTAAGAGCTTGAGAGAATGCTTCAATAATATGATCAAGTGTTTCAATACGCTGGTAGCTCGGTCGCCATACTAAGCCGAGTTCTCGCATAGGTTTAGTCGTGTTAGATTTAAGTGGCCGTACGCAAATATCAGCATGACGGACCATTTCAGAATCTAATGCCATTTGAGGGATTAATGTAATACCAAAACCACTGGCAACCATTTCTATCAACGTATATAGGCTTGTTCCTTGGACGCTAGATCGTTGTGCTGAAGCGGGTAGCTGGCAGGCACTTAAAGCGTGCTCCCGCAGGCAATGTCCTTCGGCTAGCAGTAATAATTCACTCTCAGGCAATTGTAATGGATCAATATATTCCTGTTTAGATAAAGGGTGGTTTTTGGGTAAAGCCAGCCAAAAAGTTTCTTGAGCAAAAACTTGGTACGATAGTCCTTTGGTATTAAAAGGGAAGGCTAGCACGGCCACATCAATAGTGCCCGCTTCAAGTTGCTCTATTAAACGTTCAGATTGATCTTCAATCAGTAATATTTCTAGGTTAGGTAGCTGTTTGCGAAAACGAGGCAATACTTTAGGTAATAAAAATGGGCTGATAGTCGGAATAAGCCCCATACGTATTTTTCCTGCTAAGGGCTGTTTTTCCGATTGTGCTAGATCGACTAAATCTGCACTGAGAGAAAGAATGTGTCGACCTCGAGCAGCAATTTCTTCTCCCAGGGCTGTTGGTAATACTTTTCGATTAGTGCGTTCTAATAATGTCATGCCAAGTAAATTTTCTAGATCTTGAATGCCTGCGCTTAAGGTTGATTGGGTGACAAAACACCGCTCAGCAGCGCGGCCAAAATGTTTTAACTCCACAACAGCAGCTAAATATTGTAATTGTCTTAATGTTGGCAAATGCATAATCGAAATTACCACTTAATATAATGTAAACAAACTGTTAGGCCTAAGGTAACATAAAGTTTAAGTGGGTTGCCAATTCAGAATAGTTGCTAGAGGATTCTATAACGAAACATAAGGCCCGTTTTTAMCGATAAAACTTAAAGGATAGACAATATAAAGGAACAAAATTAAGCTGAAATTGCCGAAATAGATGAATAAGTTAAAGAAGATGCTTAATTTTTGTTAAAATTAACGTTGGTAGAAAAGTATTTACGGTACTACCAAAAGTTAAAAGCAGTGTGGAGTGTAAACGTTATCAGGTGCTTGGAGATAATGAGTGAATAATAATCAGTGGAGATTTATAGATGAGAAAGTGGCAGTGTATTGTATGTGGTTTTGTGTATGACGAAGCTAAAGGTTTACCTGAAGAAGGAATTACACCAGGCACAAGCTGGGATGACATTCCTGATGATTGGGAATGTCCAGAGTGTGGTGTTGGCAAAGAAGATTTTGAGATGGTAGAAATTTAAAGTTTTACAAGAGAGCGTTATCTTTCCTTTTTTGATTGCTTTATAGATATTATGATATGACACCTATAGTTATTATTGGAACGGGGTTTGCCGGCTACACACTCGCGCGTGAGTTTCGCAAACTGGATAGTGAAACACCGTTATTGCTGGTGACTTCAGATGATGGGCGAAGCTATCCTAAGCCTATGCTGTCAAATGCCTTAACTAAAGGTAAAACGGCCGATGAATTAGCATTGTCTGATGCTAATGCCATGGCTAAGACATTGAAAGCTGAGATTGTAACAAATAGTGTTGTCAGCAAGATCGACCCACAAGCTCAAGTGATTACTTTTGTTGATGGCAAACAATTAAAGTATAAGCAGCTTGTTTTGGCTGTGGGTGCTAAACCAATACCCATTAACATTAAAGAAATAGGAGATAATGCTATATCAATCAATAGCTTGAATGACTACTCAGTGTTCAGGGCTAAACTTGAAACGGCCAATCATGTTGCTTTAATTGGCCCAGGATTGATTGGCTGTGAGTTTGCAAATGATTTGATTAATGTGGGTAAGAAGGTGTCAGTTATTGGTCCTGATCCCTATCCTATGAGTTCATTGTTGCCTAAACCTATAGCGGAAGAATTAAAAGCTAAATTGGCGGAAACAGGTGTTAACTGGTACTTGGAGACAACAGTCTCGGAAGTTAATAAGCATGGTAGCCAAGGCTATAAAATAACGTTAGCTAATGGTGAAGTCATTAATGCAGATATCATAGTATCTGCGATAGGACTTAGGCCAAATATTGAGCTTGCAGATGTGGCAAATTTGGATGTCGCGGGGGGTATTATGACGGATAAGTTTTTACAAACAAGCCAGCCCAACATCTTTGCATTAGGTGATTGTGCTGAAGTTGCAGGCCATAATTTATTATTTATTGCGCCTATCTTAGTGTCTGCAAGAGCATTGGCAAACACACTTTCTGGCAGCCTAACAGCAGTAAAATATCCTGCGATGCCTGTGGCTATCAAAACGCCAGCTTATCCACTCGTTGTCTCCCCCCCTCCTCATGCCGCTATTGGCCAATGGCAGTTTGAGCCTGCACCATCAGGATTTGGCATCAAAGGTTTATTTCGAGGAGAAAAAAATGGTCTACTTGGATTTGTCTTGAGTGGCGATACCCTTTCGGAAAAACAAGCTCTAGCTAAGCAGTTGCCAGCTTTATTGGGCTAAATATAGTTTTATAATGGCTTAGTTTTACAGTACAGTATAGGTTTTAATCCCTACGGATTTATGGTGCTCTCCCAACTTACTCTTTCAAGCCTACGTAATATTTCGGCGCTATCAATTCAACCTGCTCCAGGCATTAACTTGATATTAGGCGAAAATGGTTCTGGTAAAACCAGTCTGCTGGAAGCGATTCATTTGCTTGGCTTAGGACGATCTTTCAGAACGCGAGCATTAAAAAATGTTGTTCAATTCGGGCAGCAACAACTTCAAGTTATCGCAAAAACTAAGGCAGATATACCGGTTGGATTGCAATTTGATCTTAATACAGGATTACAAATTAGACTGAATTCTGCACCATTGAAAAGGTTGTCTGAACTGGCTATACAGCTGCCTTTACAGCTAATTCCAGCAAACTGTCATCAGTTTTTTGAACAAGGCCCTCGCTATCGACGTCAATTATTAGATTGGGGATTGTTTCACGTGGAACCCAGCTTTAATTTTCACTGGCAATCCTATAAAAAAATATTGCAGCAACGAAATTCAGCCATTCGACAGCATAAAAAAACACAAGAAATAGAGCTTTGGAACGCTCATCTTTCGTCACATGGTGAACAAATAACGTTACTTCGACAGAAACAATTAGAGAAGCTACTGATGGAGTTTGAGTTTCTTTTCTCTAGCTTGTGCCCAGCATATAGTGAGGCAACCTTTTCGTTAAAATATCGTACAGGTTGGCCAAAAGATCGGAGTCTTGAAGAGACCCTTAAGTTGACAGTAGAAAGAGACAAGCAGCTTGGTTATACAAGGTCGGGTAGCCATGCCGCAGACTGGTCATTCCAAGTAAATGATGTAAATCCTATTGATATATTTTCACGAGGACAACAGAAATTATTTTTCTTAGCTTTGTGTATGGCACAAGCTAAAATTACAAAAGTTATGAAGAATGAAAACAGTATATTATTACTGGATGATATAAGCTCGGAATTAGATCAGCATCACCAACAACGTGTATTGGCAGAGCTTTCAGCTTTGCCTGTGCAATCATTTATTACCAGTACAGATCACAAACTAATGCGACCTATTTCAGAAGATAAATCTGCAGTGTTTCACGTGAAACATGGTGCAATTTCTGATAGTGATGGCTAGTTGTTTCAATGTGGTAAAATAAGGCTACATTAAATTTAAAGTCCTACTTTAATAGGTACATTATGACAACCGAAGAAAATACTTACGATTCCTCGAACATTAAAGTTTTAAAAGGTTTGGATGCTGTAAGGAAGCGTCCTGGCATGTACATCGGCGATACTGATGATGGCACTGGCTTGCATCATATGGTGTTTGAGGTGTTGGATAATGCTATTGATGAATCTCTTGCTGGATACTGTAGTGAGATTAATGTGCGCATTCATCCTGATGACTCCGTCTCGGTATCAGATAATGGCCGTGGTATTCCCGTCGATATTCATGAAGAAGAAGGCGTGTCCGCTGCTGAAGTTATTATGACAGTACTTCATGCTGGTGGTAAATTTGATGATAACTCCTATAAAGTATCTGGCGGTTTACATGGTGTAGGTGTTTCGGTTGTTAATGCCTTATCAAAAAAATTAACAATGGAAATTAGCCGTGATGGCAATGTGCACAGACAAAGTTATACAGACAGTGTGCCTGATGGCCCAATTGAAGCGGGTGAGGAGACTGATAACACTGGAACAAAAATTCAGTTCTGGCCAAGTGAGGAAACTTTTTCTAATGTGCTACAGTTTGACTATAAAATATTAGCGAAACGGATCCGTGAGTTGGCATTTCTAAACTCAGGCGTGCGAATTGTATTGACAGATGAACGTGATGAAGTAAGTGAAGTCTTTTATTATGAAGGTGGTATAGAGGCTTTTGTTAACCATCTTAATAAAAATAAAACACCTGTTCATGAAGCTGTTATCAATATTTCTGGTGAGAAAGATGGTGTGACAGTCGAATTAGCTATGCAGTGGACGGATTCTTATCAAGAACATATCCACTGTTTTACTAATAATATCCCTCAACGTGATGGCGGCACACATTTGGCCGGTTTTAGAGCCGCGCTTACCCGTACATTGAATCAATATATTGAAGCTGAAGGTTTGGCTAAAAAATCAAAAGTAACTACCAGTGGTGATGATGCCCGTGAAGGGTTAACGGCCGTTCTTTCAATTAAAGTACCGGATCCAAAATTTTCATCACAAACTAAAGACAAATTGGTTTCTTCTGAAGTAAGGACGATAGTTGAATCGTTAACTAATGAATACTTTCATGATTACCTTGTTGAAAATCCTACAGAAAGTAAATTGATTGCTAATAAAATGGTTGATGCAGCAAGAGCAAGAGATGCTGCTCGTAAAGCAAGAGAATTAACTCGTCGTAAAGGTGCTTTAGACATTGCTGGCTTGCCTGGGAAGTTAGCAGATTGCCAAGAGAGAGATCCTGCTCTATCAGAATTATTCTTAGTGGAGGGTGATTCTGCTGGAGGTAGTGCAAAACAAGGTCGAGATCGACGTACACAAGCTATTTTGCCATTGAAAGGGAAAATTCTTAATGTAGAGCGTGCGCGATTTGATAAGATGATCAGCTCTGCTGAAGTGGGCACTTTAATTACCGCTTTGGGCTGTGGCATTGGCCGTGATGAATATGATCCCGAAAAATTACGCTATCACCATATTATTATCATGACGGATGCGGATGTCGATGGATCTCATATCCGGACTTTGTTACTCACTTTCTTTTATCGCCAAATGCCAGAATTAGTAGAGCGTGGCCATATTTATATTGCCCAGCCACCGCTATATAAAATTAAGAAAGGCAAACAAGAGCGTTATGTGAAAGATGATGCTGAAATGGAGCAGTATCTGACGGAATTAGCACTGACTAATGCCGAGCTATTTCCAGGTGAGTCATCGGAAGCGATTAAGGGTAATGCGCTAACAGTATTAGTTGAGGAATATCAGGTGGTTACGTCAGTTATCGAGCGATTGTCCAGGCATTATTATCCTGCTTTTCTTCAGCAATTAATATATCAGGCTATTATTCCAGAATTATCGGATAGCGCTGCTATGACAATATGGCTTGCTGAGATTGAGCAACGCTTGAATCGTGATTTGCCTACAGGTACCCGTTATCAATTATCTGTCGGTAGTAAAGACGATGCTCCAGCATCATATATCAATGTCAGTTATAGCCAGCATGGTATTAGCACGGATTATCATATTCCAGGGGAGTTCTTTGCCAGCACGGAATACCAACGTATTTTGGTGTTTGCAGATAAAATTAATGGTTTGTTTTCTGACAATGCAAGAGTACAGCGCGGCGATAGAAGTGAAGCTATCTCAAACTTTTCTGAAGCAGTAACTTGGTTATTAACAGAAGCGCGTCGAGGGCAGAATGTACAACGTTATAAAGGTCTGGGAGAAATGAACCCAGATCAATTGTGGGAAACAACAATGGATAAAACTAAGCGTCGTTTGTTACAGGTGAAAATTGAGGATGCTATTGCAGCAGATGAAACGTTCACTATTCTAATGGGTGATAATGTTGAGCCTCGGCGAGAGTTTATAGAAAAACATGCCTTGCAGGCAACTAATCTTGATATTTAGCTAAACAAGAATTTTCCTTAGTTACGAAGGTCATAGTTCCCGTTATTATGGCCTTTGTTGTTATTACCTGAAGCAAATTTAGATGTATGGGGAAAATTTAATGGATGATTCAACACGATATGATCGTGTGCAAGTGATTTTGCATTGGCTGATTGCTGCGATTGTTTTGGTGATGCTGGGCTTAGGTTTATTTATGGTTGAGCTGCCTAAACAGTCCGAGCTTCCACCTGGTGAGGAAAGCGTAAGGGCCTTTTATTTTTTGCTACATAAGTCAATGGGCATCACTGTCGCTATATTGATTATATTGCGTATACTCTGGCGTTTAACGCATAAAGCCCCTCCTCTACCAGATACGGTGTCAAAATGGCAGAAAAAGGCCGCAGGGTTGGTTCATTGGGCGCTTTATTTAGTGATGATCGCTATGCCTGCTTCTGGCTATCTACAATCAATTTTTAGTAAGTATGATACTAAATTCTGGGGTGTGGTATTACCGCGTGTTGCAGAGGCTGATAAAGCGATGAGGGAAAATTTTACGGAAGTACATGAGGTGTTAGCCTTTTTGTTTATAGCTTTGATATTGATACATCTTGCTGCAGCCATTAAACACCGATGGTCTGATACCGGAATAACCAGTCGAATGTCTCTAAGGCAGGATTAACTGGAAAAACAAACAGGTCCGAAAGGACCTGTTTGTTGCATCTTCGCCGTTAATTTAATGCAGTTTAATCTTGGGATGCACGCTACGACGGAAGAGATGAGATAGTGATAACATCCCTACGCGAAAGAAGCCAAATAATGCTATTTGGTGCATCTTATACAAAGATAAGTACATCATTCTAGCCATAAATCCTTCAATCATTAGGCTGCCTTTACTTAGGCTCCCCATCATGTTGCCAACGGTGCTATATCTACCTAAGGAGACCAGAGAACCATAGTCGTGATAAGCGTATTCAGGTGCTTCTTTGTCTGCCATACGATATTTTATAGATTTATATACGAGAGAAGCCATCTGATGGGCTGCTTGGGCACGAGGTGGCACGTTATCATTTTGGCCTTCCCATTTACAGGCACAGCAGTCACCAATAGCGTAGACATCATCATCAATCGTTGTTTGTAGCGTTTGCTTAACAACCAATTGATTTATCCAGTTGGTCTCTAAGCCGTCAATGTCCTTGAGGAATGCCGGTGCCTTAATGCCTGCTGCCCATACTTTTATGGCAGCAGGAATTACTTTACCACTTTCTGTCAGTATGGCTTGTTCAGTCACTTTGATGACACGTTCATTTTTGCACAGCTCCACGCCCAGCTTTGCGAGCTCTTTTTCAGTCGCTCTGGATAAGTTTTCAGGCAAACCCGGTAACACACGATCTGCCGCTTCAATAATGCTGATTTTGACATCAGTTGGTTGCACTTCATCAAATCCATAAGCGGTAAGAAGATGTGATACCTCGTGAAGTTGAGCACTCAACTCAACACCGGTAGCACCAGCACCAACAATGGCGATATCTAGCTGGCCTTTATCAACAGGTTTACCTTGAGTATGAGCACGCACATAGGCTTCGAGTAACTGTGCTTGAAATTCTTCAGCTTGCGTTGTGGTATCTAAAAATAGGCAATGTTCGGTGACGCCTGGAATACCAAAATCATGACTGACACTGCCTACAGCAATAATCAGATAATCATAGTCAAAAGTACGAGGGGGAATAATTTGCTCGCCCTTGCTGTTATGGGTGGGAGCAACACTAATTTGTTTGTTACTACGATCCAGACCATCCATTCGGCCTAAACGAAAGCGAAAACCGCTACACATCGCCTGTCCAAGGTATTCAATCTCATCTTCATGAGAATCTAGTGTGCCTGCAGCAACCTCATGTAGTAGCGGTTTCCAAATGTGTGTTGTTGTAGTATCGACAAGGGTGACGTTGGCTTTGCCTTTTTTACCTAGCTTCCTTCCTAGCTTGGTGACTAGTTCAAGTCCGCCTGCTCCACCACCAACTACGACTATGTTAGGTATATTATTTTCCGCTGATGCCATGGTTATTGAGTCCTAATAAATCCTTAAGTATTACGGTAATTCTAGCGTATTAGTCGAAACGAAAACATTATATTTTTTACTCTGGCATCATAGTCTGGCAAAATTTGTTTAATTAGATTGTTGGAGAAGGCTATTTTATGCAGGCAAAACCAGACAAACCGCGTCTCGCATGGGCTGTTACAGGCTCAGGCCATTATTTGGAAGAATGCATAGATATTATAGGCGATCTGGATGATGTCGACCTGTTTTACAGTCGTGCAGGAGAAGAAGTCATTCGCATGTATGGTCATGATCCAAAAGCAATAAATGGTGAGGGTCGGGTTTATCATGATCGTGCTGCTAGTGCCCCGCCTGTTGGTTTGTTTTACCGGGGTGATTATCATACTCTTGTGATTGCACCGGCCACTTCGAATACTGTTGCCAAGATGGTATTAGGGCTTTCAGATACATTAGTGACCAATGTTTATGCTCAAGCAGGAAAATGTCGTATTCCTAGCATTGTTTTGGCTTGTGATACTGAGCCAGAGATGAACACCCCTGCTCCAGATCGTATGGTTAAACTTTGGCCTCGAGAAATTGATTTGGCCCATACCCATAAACTACGTTCTTTTGAGGCAACAACGGTGGTTGAAAATCCAAATAAATTATTAGCGGCGCTGCGTGTTCGCCTAGATGAAATCAATTAGAATATGGCTGAAAAGCTATTATTCTTGACAGGTAAATTAGCTGAGCCGAGTTTACGGAAAGTGCTGAATGAAATGATGCCTGTATCTTTTGAGTATCGTATACACCAATTAGGTCTGTCAGTGGCAGCATTGATGACAGTTAAGATGATTGCACGCCGCTTAACAAAGAATGATATTACGGATATTGATCAAATCATTGTTCCCGGCCGTTGTCGTGGTGATTTAGATCTGCTGAGTCAGCAGTTTGGTATTCCCGTCGTTAGAGGCCCAGCTGAAGTAAAAGATTTACCGGTGTATTTTGGTCGAGAAAGAAAACAGCCTGATTTGAGCCGCTATGATGTCACTATTTTTGCCGAAATAGTGGATGCGCCTGAGCGTGATATACCGGGCATTGTTGACCGTGCAAACTATTATCGTGAGGCGGGTGCAGATGTTATTGATATTGGCTGTTTGCCCGAAGAAAAATTCCCACATATGGAAGAAGCCATTATCGCTCTTCACGAGGCTGGGTTTAAAGTCAGTGTCGACTCATTAGAACTAGATGATTTACGCCGTGCAGGAAAAGCTGGTGCTGATTATTTATTAAGTTTAACGGAAGAAACGTATCATTTAGCTGAAGAAAGTGATGCTATTCCGATCCTTGTTCCAGCACAAAGAGGATCGCTAGCATCCTTGGAGCGTGCCATGGAGCTAATGGATAAAATTAATCGTCCATGGATTGCTGATCCGATACTTGAACCGATACATTTTGGCTTAACAAATTCTATCGTTCGTTATCATGAATTACGTCGTCGTTATCCCGATGCACCAATGATGATGGGGGTGGGAAACCTGACTGAACTAACGGATGCAGACACCAGCGGAATCAATGCGCTATTATTTGGGATTATTTCTGAATTGGGTGTAACTAACGTGCTTGCAACAGAAGTGAGTCCTCACGCTAGGAAAGCAATAAAAGAAGCAGATATAGCACGAAGAATGATGTTTTTAGCGCGAGAAGACTCAAGTTTGCCACGTGATTTTACGGCAGAATTATTGATTGCTCATGAGCGGCAACCTTTTCCTGATTCGGCAGAAGAAATTGCAGAGCTGGCAGGGAATATTAAAGATCCAAGCTACCGTATCAAAGTGGCAGAACAAGGTATTTATATGTTCAATCGAGATGGTTTAATGTTGGAGTCAGACCCTTTTGCTTTTTATCCTCAATTAGATTTGAAAGAGGATACCGGCCATGCTTTTTATTTAGGTGCAGAATTGGCAAAAGCACAGGTTGCATGGCAATTGGGCAAGCGTTATACCCAAGATGAAGAGTTAGAATGGGGCTGTGCTGTTAGTCGGGACGATGATGATTTAACACAGCAAAAATCAGAAGGCACAACGATGAAAACAGGAAAAAATTGTGGCACAGCTAGCAAGTAAAATTCATGAAGTTATCGTGGTAACACGAAGTGAGGATGGACGGCCTCATTGTGCACCAATGGGGGTAAGTGAGGAGAATGGGCATATACTTATCAAGCCTTTTAAACCTTCGGCAACGTATGATAATTTAAAACAGCATAGACAATGTACGATTAATTATACTGATGATGTGAGGGTTTTTGCTGGTGCATTAACCGGTCGGCGCAATTGGACTACCCTGCCCTGCAAACAAATTGAAGGTGATTATTTAACTCAGGCTTTAGCGCATACCGAGTTAGAAATTGTTGGATTTGATGATGATGATCCACGTGCGTGCTTTAAAGGGTCGGTGATCTGTGAGATACAGCACGCAGCCTTTCGAGGTTTTAATCGGGCTCAAAGTGCGGTTATAGAAGCTGCCGTGTTAGTCAGCCGCTTAAATATGTTGCCAGTAGATAAAGTTCGACAAGAAATTAATTATCTGACGATTGCGGTGGAAAAAACAGCAGGCCCAAGAGAATTAGAGGCTTGGGGATGGTTGATAGCTAAAATCAAAGCAGCCGGAATAGATTTATGAGTAAATGGTTAGCCAGCATACAGTCGCTGGAAGAAGCGCAATTATTATTAGCCGACCTGCCAGACATCTTAGATATGAAAAACCCTTCTAAAGGCGCTCTAGGGGCTTTGACAGTTGATATTGTAGCTCAGGTAGTGACTTTGGTTGAGGGGCGCTGTCAGACCAGTGCCACCATTGGTGACTTACCTATGCAAGCAGATCTGATCTCATCAGCGATGATCGAAATGGCCGGTACGGGTGTTGATTACATCAAGATAGGCTTATTCCCAGACGATAGTTTGTTAGGTTGCATTACTGACTTGGCAGATACCATCAGCAAACTAAAAGTCCCGGTCATTGCCGTTGTATTCGCAGACAAAACACCGAAGGAAGATATTATTCCACAACTAAAGACTAGTGGTTTTAATGGTGTGATGGTCGATACTGCCATAAAAAATGGCTTACACCTACTAGATCATTGGGATCGATTGAAGCTGATAGATTTTGTTAAAAAGGTGCAACAGCAAGAGATGCTTTGTGGTTTAGCCGGGGCCTTGAGATATGAAGATATTCAGCTGTTGCAGCCTCTCACAGCTGATTATCTCGGTTTTCGAAGTGCTTTATGTCATCAGCGACAACGTACAGCGACAATAGACTTAGCCTTGGTGAAACGGATACAACAGGCTATCCACCAACAAGCTGAGGCTGTGACCACAGCCTCAGCATAATATTTAAATACTGGCTCGTAATATTCTACTTGCTGCAACCATGGCGGCCAAGGCCGGCTTAACTTCTGCCCAACCTCGTGTTTTTAAACCGCAATCTGGATTGAGCCACAATCTCTCAGCAGGGATGCGTTGAGATGCTTTTTTTATTAGCATGGTGATTTTCTCCACGGTAGGAATGTTGGGTGAGTGAATATCATAGACGCCAGGGCCAATATCATTAGGGTAATCAAATTCATTAAAGACGTCTAATAACACCATATCTGATCGTGATGTTTCAATGGTAATAACATCTGCATCCATTTCGGCAATGGCTTCAATAATATCGTTAAACTCCGAATAGCACATATGGGTATGGATCTGGGTTTCATCCCTGACACCATTAGCCGTCACTTTGAAGCTATAAATTGCCCAATCAAGATAACTTTGCCATTGTGAACGCCGTAATGGTAGTCCTTCACGTAATGCTGCTTCATCAATTTGAATGATATTGATACCTGCTTTTTCCAAATCTAAAACTTCATCACGGATCGCTAAAGCCAACTGCAAGCAAGTCTCAGAATGTGGCTGATCATTTCGTACAAAAGACCAATTTAAGATAGTCACAGGACCCGTCAACATGCCCTTTACCGGTTTATCACTTAAGGATTGAGCATATTTAGCCCATTCAACTGTCATCGCCTTAGGACGCGATATATCACCAAAAAGAATGGGCGGCTTTACACAACGAGAGCCATAGGATTGTACCCAACCAAACTGGCTAAAGGCATAACCTTCCAATTGTTGGCCAAAATATTCCACCATATCGTTACGTTCGGGTTCGCCATGAACCAAGACATCTAAACCGATAGCTTCTTGTGCTTCAATAACATCTTTTATTTCATCTTTAATAAATTGATGATAATCCTGCTCAGTCAAAACACCTTGTCGAAAAGACTTTCTTTTTTGTCTAATTTCAGTTGTTTGGGGGAATGAGCCGATCGTGGTCGTTGGAAATAAGGGTAAATTAAAATGTTCTTTTTGGATTAGTGCTCGCTTGTTGTACGGGCTTTGACGTGTGGCGATAGCCTTATCGACAGAGACGGTTCTTGCCTTAACAGTAAGATTGTGAACACGTGTAGATTGTTGGCGAGATAGTATCGCTGTTGAATTATCCTGCAATTGTTGTTGAACCGACAGGTATCCTTGATTTAAGGCGGTTGCCAGAATATCTAGCTCATCCATTTTTTGAATAGCAAAGGCTAGCCAAGATTTAATGTCATCATCTATTTCTGTTTCATTGGTCAAGTCGACCGGAACATGTAGCAAGGAGCAAGAAGGTGCAAGCCATAGTCGATCTTGTAAGCGCTCATGTAATGGTTCAAGCCAGTCTAAGCAGCTATTCAGATCTGTTTTCCATATATTACGGCCATCAATAACACCCAAAGAGAGAACTTTATGGGAAGGAAGCCAGTCAACGACTTTGTTTATTTCGCTAAACCCATTGACGGCATCAATATGTAAGCCAGCGATAGGCAGCTCACAGACAAGATGAAGGTTTTCCTTTAATTCACCAAAGTAGCTAGTTAACAGTAGTTTTACCGGTGTTTTATTTAAACAGAAATAAGCTTGTTTAAGCGCATGATGCCATGAGTCATCCAACTCAGTGACAACAATAGGTTCATCAATTTGCACCCATTCAATGCCCTCTTGTGCCAAAGTAATTAATAGTTGTTCATAAACAGCAACTAGACTATCAAGGAGATCTAATTTGTTGGTGTCATCTTTTGATTTTCCTAGCCACAGATAGCTGACCGGTCCGAGTATGATGGGTTTAACTTGTTGATGCTGCTGCTGGGCTTGTTTAATTTGGGCAATAAGATTGTCGGGGTTAAGAGTAAAGGCAGTATTAGCATCAAATTCGGGCACAATATAATGATAATTGGTGTCAAACCATTTAGTCATTTCACCTGCCGAAATAGCATGACAGCTATCTTGATTGGCTGACTGGCCCCGAGCGACTTGAAAATAACGATCTAAATCATTTGTTTCATTTTGTGATCGTGCGGGTAGATTGCCTAACAAGGCACTTGTGTCTAACACATGATCATAAAAAGAAAAGTCACCTACAGGAAGCCAGGTTACTTTATTTTGTAACTGCCAATGTGCTTGGCGTAATGATTGACCTTGCTGTAGTAAGTCTTGTTGAGAGATCTCTGACCGCCAGTACTTTTCTAAAGCAAATTTAAGTTCTCGGTTTTTACCTATCCGCGGAAAACCTAGACTATGTGTGGTTACCATGTTCATCCTTCAGTATTTAATATTTGAAAAAAGAACTATTGTAGAAGAGATAACATATAAGTAATAATGATGATTTTTAACTAAACCATGAAATATATTAATATATGATTGAGCGGACACATTTAAAAATTATCCAAGCGCTTGCTGATAATGGCACCTTAACCGCAGCAGCTAATGCTTTGTTTGTTACCCAACCCGCACTGTCCCATCAGATGCGATATTTGGAAAAAAAACTAGAAGTTCGTTTGTGGGAGCGAGATGGGCGGCAATTACGGTTAAGCCAAGCCGGCAACCTATTGCTTCAGGTTGCAGGACAGGTTTTACCGATACTAGAGCAAACAGAAAAGACGTTAATAGCTTATGGTGAAGGACGGCAAGGTGTTTTACGTTTAGGGGTGGAGTGTTACCCTTGTTATGAATGGTTAAAAGGAATTCTGGCGGATTTTTTGGTCACCATGCCCGATGTAGATGTTGATATTGTATCGAAATTTCAATTTTCAGGGTTAGAAGGATTATTAAATCACCATATTGATTTATTGGTGACGCCAGATGTAGTTAAAAATCAAGGCATACATAACGCCCCTCTGTTTGACTATGAGTTGATGTTGCTGGTGGGGGTGGAGCATCCTTTAGCCACGAAGAAATTTATCTCTCCTAAAGACCTAGACCAGGAGTTACTACTCACTTTTCCGGTTGCCCATGATCGGCTCGATATCTTTACCCAGTTTTTATTGCCTGCTGCAGTGAAGCCAAAAAACAAGGCGATTGAGTCAGTGGATATTATGATCCAGATGGTTGCGCTTAATCGCGGGGTTGCCGCATTGCCACATTGGTTAGCAAATGAGTATTGCAAAAAACTATCAGTGACATCAGTGCGACTAGGAAGGAAAGGGTTAATGAAAACACTTTATGCTGCTATGCGTGATACAGATATAAATATTAAATATATGAAAAAATTTGTCGCCATTGGATCAGTAAAGTAGCACTGTTTTATCCACTCTTTCAGGGTGTGTTGTAAAAAAAAGAGCTGTTAAGGGCTGTTAAGCTTATCTGGCTAAGCCAATTTCAACAGTATTACGTGTTTGTTGATCTGTTAAATATTCAATTAAAGTTAAGGCAAAATCCATTGCTGTGCCCGGCCCTCGAGATGTAAGAATATTTCCATCCACGACAATGCTATCGTCACAGAGTTTTATCTTTGGCCAATCTTTAGCTGAAAGCGAGCCCGGATAACAGGTTGCTTTTTTGCCATCAAGTAGTCCTGAAGTCGCTAATACCAGAGGAGCAGCACAGATGGCAGCAATAGCCTTATTGTTTAGGTGAAGCCGTTTTATAATGGCATGGATACGGGTATCATCATTTAGATGAGTTGTTCCAGGCAACCCTCCGGGTAATACCAACATATCWAAGTCGTCATATATCACTTCATCCAATGTCGTATCTGCCATAAGGCGAATATTTCTGCTTGCTGTCAGTTGATACTCATTGGTTAAGCTAGCAGTGATGACAGTAATTTCTGCTCGGCGCAGCAAGTCTATCAATGTAACAGCTTCTAATTCTTCGCAGCCTTCGGCAAGAGGAATTAACACTTTTGGCATCACGCGCCCTCTCGATTTATCTAGGATTTAAGATATTAATACCCTTAAGCAGGTTCAGTGCTTCTGATAATGGGTAATCTGTCACAGCTAAAGGTGTTGTTGATTCATCATCCTTTTTATCAGCGGGAGCATCGTTGCTATCCTCTTTTTTGGTGCCATTTTCAAGATGACCAGACAGGTCTTGTTCTCGTAAAGGCTTAAATTCACTCTTTTCAGATGAAGACACTTTGACGCTTTCAGTAATGATATCTGGCACGATACCTTCAGCTTGGATAGATCTTCCTGATGGTGTGAAGTATCTTGCTGTTGTCATTTTCACCGCACTATCATTGCTTAGTGGCATGACGGTTTGAACAGAACCTTTACCAAAGGTTTTGGTGCCTAAAATAATAGCTCGACCATGATCTTGAAGTGCGCCTGCTACAATTTCTGAAGCGGATGCTGAACCACCATTCACAAGTACAATGAGTGGTGCGCCTTTAAGTAAATCATTGGGTTTGGCGTGGAATTTCTGATCAGCGTCAGCCACCCTTCCCTCAGTGTAAACAATAAGACCTTTCGTTATAAAGGCATCAGATACTGCGACAGCCGCATTTAATAAACCACCGGGGTTATTTCGTAGATCCAAAACTAAACCTTTTAGCTTGCCCTCGCTCTCAGCTTTAAGAGAGCTAATCGCCTCTTTTAAGCTTACGCCAGTATGTTGTTGAAATGTACTGATTCTAACGTAGCCGTAGCCAGGCTCAAGCATTTTATTTTTAACACTTTTTACTTTAATAATGGCACGAATAAGTTCAATTTTGAGTGGTTTGTCTTCACCTTCACGAATAATAGTCAGTAGAATTTTACTATCAGGTTCTCCACGCATAATATCTACAGCATCACTTAGAGATAGGCCTTTCACAGGCGTGTCGTCTAAACGAATCACTAAATCACCAGCTTGTACGCCAGCACGTGCCGCAGGTGTGTCATCAATAGGAGAGACCACTTTGACAAAACCATCCTCCATAGTGACTTCAATACCTAAACCGCCAAATTCACCAGAAGTACCCTCTCTCAGTTCTTTGAAGTCCTCCAAATCGAGATATGTGGAGTGTGGATCCAAGCCTGCTAACATGCCTTTGATGGCATTTTTCAAAAGCTCTTTATCTTCTACTGGATCGACATAACTATTTTTAATTCGACCAAATATTTCGGAAAAAGTACGTAGCTCATCCAGTGGTAAATCAGCCTTGGCAGGTGTTTTATCAGCAAACACTATTTGGCCAAAGACCAATGATATGCCTAGTATTACGCCTGTTGAAATAAGGCCAAGATCACGTTTAAAAACTTTCATATATTTTCCTTGATTTAACTTTGTTTTTTCAGCCATTTGATAGGATTCGTAGGGCTTCCCTTGTGTCGGATTTCAAAATATAGCCCTGCCTGCTGGCGTATACCTTGGTCACCACTTTGTGCAATAAGTTCACCCGCAGCCACTAGATCACCGGCTTGTTTTAATAAAGTGTCATTATTACCATATAAAGTCATATATTGATCGCCATGGTCAATAATCATCAATAGACCAAAGCCTCTTAGCCAATCTGCAAATACTATTTTTCCAGATGCAGTTGCGGTGATGTCTTTACCTACCGGTGCAGCAATCATAATCCCCTTCCAAGTCAGTTTACCAATATTTCTGGGACTACCATAGCGTGCGAGTAAATTTCCTTTAATTGGCCAGTCTAACGTACCGTTGAGATTGGCGAAGGGTGTTTGTTGAGAATTATTTGCTTGGCTCACAGATGGATTAAAAGACTGTAACAGTGTGATGAGGGATTTTTCCTGCTCACGGAGTCGTTTGAGGCGAGCATCTTGACTAGAAATATCTTGTTCTAGTTGCTTCAATGTATTCTGCCTAAGCTTAGACTGTGCCTGCAATGCCAAGTGTTGTTGCTGTTGTTGCTGGAAGAGTTTTTGCTGTGATTTTTTGATGGCAAACAATTCTTTTTGTTGGCTGGTTAAATTGCTAAGGGTGTGATTGATTGCCGTGAGTTGTTGTTGTCTTGCCTGATGAAAATAACGATAATAAGCAACACTGCGGGATAATGTGGCTGGGTTTTGTTGGCTTAGCAGCACTTTTAAATAACTGGGCTGAGCATTAATGTAGGCCGCTCTAATTTGATAATTAATAGCTTGAAGTTGTTCAGTCTGTGACTGTTGTTCTTGTTGCTGATGTTTCTCTACGGAGGTTAGTTCAGCCTCTTTTTGAGCTATTTTCTTTTTAAGCGTTAATAGTTCACGGTTTATTTTAGAGATAGTGCGGCTTTGCTGTTTTAGTTGTTGGTAGAGAGTGTCTTTAGATATTTTGTTTTTGGACAAACCCTCACTCAACGTTTGTATTTCTGACTGCACATTGCCGAGTTGCTTTGCTGATTTGTTTTCAGCAGTAATAATATGGCTATAGATAAGCAATAAAACGGTTAAGTAATATCTGATGTTCATGACTTAATCAGATCTTCCTTTTTAAGTTGTACGAGTATATGTTGGCCCATTTCTGCTGGAATAGGTAAGCCCATTAGCGTCAACATTGTTGGTGCAATATCTGCTAGAGAGCCCTGTTCCGCACACTCGGCTTCTCTACCAACAAAGATAAGAGGCACTAAGTTGCTAGTATGGGCTGTGTGAGCTTGACCTGTTTGTTCATTAAGCATCATTTCAGCGTTGCCGTGATCAGCAGTGATAATCATTTCACCGCCCATTTCTGTTAATGCAGACCATACCTGACTTAGACAGGTGTCCAGTACTTCAATCGCTTCTACAGTTGCATCAAAGTTACCAGAGTGGCCGACCATATCTGCGTTAGCAAAATTACAAATAATCATATCGTATTTGTTGCTATGGATAGATTTAATCAGTTGCTCGGTGACTTCAGCAGCACTCATGGCTGGCTGTTGGTCATAGGTGGTGACTTTGGGTGAAGGCACTAAGATGCGATCTTCACCTTCAAAAGGCTCATCTCGACCACCATTAAAGAAAAAAGTGACATGTGCATATTTTTCAGTTTCAGCAATATGCAATTGATGTAACCCTAAGGAAGAAACATAATCACTCAAAACGTTGTTTAATTTTTCTGAAGGGAAGGCAATAGGAGCCGAGAAGTCTTTCTTATATTTAGTTAGCGTGACAAATTGACTTAGATTAAGATCACGAGGCCGATCAAAATTGTTGAAGTCTGGGTCAATAAAGCAGCTAGTTAATTCTCTAGCACGATCAGAACGAAAATTCATAAAGATGATGGCATCCCCATTCTCTATTTTAATCGTGTTCTTGCCGATCGTTGTCGGTCGAACAAACTCATCTGTTTCATCACGATCATAAGCCATAGCAAGTGCTTCACTAGCATTATTAGCTTGAAACTCGCCTTCGCCTTCGGCAATAAGTTGGTATGCCTTGGCGACACGATCCCAGCGCTGATCACGGTCTAAAGCGTAAAACCGGCCAACGATTGAGACAATTTTTCCGCCACCAAGCTGGTTGAATTTTTCTTCCATAGCATCAATGGAGCTTTGTGCGCTTTTTGGTGGGGTGTCACGTCCATCCAGAAAAGCATGAACATATATATTGCTAACACCTCGTTTAATAGCTAGCTCAACCATGGCGTGAATGTGGTCTTCATGGCTGTGCACGCCCCCTGATGATAATAAGCCTAGAATATGGACGGCTTTATCTTGTTTGAGCGCACCATCAACAGCATCAGTCAGTGTGCGGTTAGTAAAAAATGAGCCGGTACGAATGGCGTGGCTGATACGAGTGAATTCTTGGTAAACAATTCGGCCAGCCCCCATATTAAGATGCCCTACTTCAGAGTTACCCATTTGTTCCCCAGGTAATCCAACGCCGGCACCGGAAGCACTGATTAGGGTGTGAGGATAGTCCTGCCACAGCTTATCCCAAACGGGAGTATTTGCCGCATGAATGGCATTGTGTTTTGGATCTTCAGTGTAACCCCAGCCGTCTAAAATAATTAGCGCTAGCGGTCGGTGGGGATGGCTCATACAGTTATCCTTATTTCTCGAAAAGGTGCTATTTAATAGTAATATTATCTGGAATACATGCAAATCATTCAAGATGATGTGTATTATATTGCCTTTTGTGACGAAATACAGTCACTTGAGTATTGGTGAAACTTGTGGCAAAAGCTGAAACCTTAGATTTGATCGCGCATGATGGAGATATTGAGCGTGCAGCTTTTGCACTGAAGGCGATGTCACACCCCTTGCGTTTGAAAATTTTATGCGCGGTTGGTGAGCAAGAGTTAGCCGTTCAAGAGATTGTTGAGTGTGTCGGCACGACTCAAAGCAACGTTTCTCAACATTTGGCTAAGTTAAAAGATAAAGATATTCTGACATCTCGTCGAGATACTAATAAAATCTACTACCGAGTCAATGATGAGCGGACTCTACGCTTGATTGAAATGATGCGCGATGTATTTTGTTCAGACCAATAGTAATTCAGATTTTGTAAAAGGTTCAGTATGGAAAATTTAGGGGAATTTGTGATCAACCATTGGGTGTTGGTGACTTTGTTTGTAGTGTTATTAGGTCTTGTGTTATCAGATTCGTTCCACAGCAAACTGAGTGGTATTAATTCGATTGGTACAGCTCAGGCAATTCAAATTATTAATCAGCGCAAAGGTTTGTTTTTGGATGTGCGGGACTCAGCAGAATTTAGCAAAGAGCATATTGCCGATTCAGAAAATATGCCGATATCTTCATTAGCAGACAGCTTGTCGAAATTGAAAGATCCTGCGCAACCTATTATTTTGGTTTGTGCCAGTGGCCAGCGTGCTCGTGGTGCGGCTAAACAATTAAGAAGCAAAGAGTTTTCCGAAGTATATGTGTTAAGTGGTGGTTTAAATGCCTGGAGAGAAGCTAAGTTACCTTTATTTAGCTGATTTATATATTTCATTGAAAGTGGGTATTTAACATGGCAAAAGTTGAAGTATATTCCTCAGGGCATTGCCCTTACTGCGTAATGGCCAAGCAACTTTTAGAGCGTAAAGGTGTTGCTTATACAGAAATACGTATTGATTTGGATCCTGCTAAACGCCAAGAAATGATGGCAAAAAGTAGGCAACGTACTGTGCCACAAATTTTTATCAATAATGAGGCTATCGGTGGATACACTGACCTGGTGGCCATCAATAACTCTCAACGGCTAGACAGCTTGCTGGCTCAGCCGTAATTATTAAGCTTAAAGGAAAGCATCATGGCAGAAAAAAACGTTTCAACAGAAGAAAAAAAATCAGCAGAAGAACCAGCACGATTTGTGATCCAAAAGATTTATACAAAAGATATTTCTTTTGAAACACCTAATACACCAGGTATTTTTCGTGAAGAATGGCAGCCAGAGCTAGACTTACAACTTACCAATGAATACCGACGGATCGATGATGATAATCATGAAATTACATTGATTGTTACGGTGACAGCTAAAGTAGGTGACAAAGTAGCGTTTCTTGTTGAAGTAAAACAAGCCGGTGTTTTTTCTTTGACGGGATATAGCGACCAAGAAATGGGTCCATTGGTAGGTAGTTACTGCCCAAATACATTATTCCCATTTGCACGTGAAGTTGTTTCAGACATCGTTTTGAAGGGTGGTTTTCCTCAATTGGTGTTGGCACCGGTTAATTTTGATGCCTTATACATGAATCAAATTGAGCAAGCTAAGCAGAAAGCTGCCGCGGCAAAAACAACACATTAAGTTTTGGGTAATTAACGTTGTCTTCTCAAACATCTCCATTTTTCCCTACCGTTGTTATAGGTGCGGGTGCTTGGGGTACGGCGTTAGCCATTGCGATTGCTCGAAATGGGCATGAGGTTTGGTTGTGGGGTCGAGATGAGAAGCATTTAGACGAAATGCAAGCCACTCATAGTAATGAGCGTTATTTGCCAGGATTGGCTTTTCCAGAGACGCTAAGAATTATCCCAAATTTTGAGCAAGCTATAACAGAGGCTAAACATATCTTAATTTCTGTACCAAGCATTGCTTTTAGTGAAATATTGCAAAAAATAAAGCCGTTGATAGTTGATGGCGTGCCTGTTAGTTGGGCGACAAAAGGTCTGACACCTGAAACAGGGCGGTTTCTTTTTGATACGGCTGCAGAAGTTTTAATGGAATCACATCCGTTAGCTATTATTTCTGGCCCTTCATTTGCTGCAGAAGTTGCGAAAGATTTACCTACAGCAGTCACGGTTGCTTCTCTTGATGAAACTTTTGCTCAACAGTTAGCGTCTGCTATGCACAGTTCAACATTGCGAGTTTACACAACTCATGATGTGTTGGGAGCGCAAATTGGTGGCACAGTAAAAAATGTTTTAGCCATTGCTGCGGGTATTTCTGATGGTTTAGGCTATGGTGCTAATGCCCGTGCAGCATTAATTACGCGAGGGATGGCTGAAATTCTACGATTAGCAACGAGTTTAGGGGCTAAAACCGAAACCATGTTTGGTTTATCAGGTATTGGTGATTTGATTTTGACTTGTACGGATGATCAAAGCCGTAATCGTCAACTTGGTTTGGCGATTGGTCGAGGTCTCACGATTGAGCAAGCTATGGCAGAGGTAGGTAAAACAGTTGAAGGTGTTCATGCTGCTAGAGAAGTATTAACAAGAGCGAAGCAGGCTGGTATTGAAATGCCAATTGTTGAGCAAGTTTACAAAATTTTATTTGATGGACATGATCCTCGTGACTCGGTGCAAGCACTGCTTTGCCGGGAGCAAAAGCCTGAGAATAATTTGCTAACATCAAAAAATTGAAAATTTATAGAGGAATTATTATGCGAGGCATAATCATTAAATATAGTGCTATATTTGTGGCCAGTTTGGTACTTGCTGGGTGTGGTGGTGGTTTGTTTACACCAGACAAGCCACTTACAGAGGATGAGGTGTTATTGGGACAAGAAGGTCGAGTGCTATGGGAGTCAAGACTACAGTATATCAAGATTGTAAACAGTGATATTCCCGGTGTTATTAATGAGCATCCAGAAGCGTTAACTTCAGAAGAAATGCGTACAGTTCTTGGTGCATTATATGTTTCGGAAGGTTCAGTCTTGTTGGGAAAAAAAGAAAATCCACTTTTCTCTCGTGGTGAGCTACAAATTTTAAGTACGGCATTGTCCAGTGGTTTAGGGCAAGCAGGGACTGATGAAGACGTTAATTTTGTCATGATAGGAACTCATGTAGGGTTTCTTGCTAAAGAACCAAAAACCAATACTGGTCGAGTATTTATTAGTGGAGGCAGATTAAATATCATTTTTGGCCTGATCCATGAGGAATATCGTGAGAAGGATAAGTTAACGGGACAACAGATAGATCGCCGTATACATCCACTTGTGCCAGGAACTCGCAAATTTGATTCAAAACCACCGATACGTATTGCTTTGGATAAAGGCCAAGCTTATTATCTTGATCCTGAAACAGGCAAAGAGCGCACTGACTGGATAGTCATGGATATTGCTACTGTATTGGCAACAGCAAAAGAACGTAACGGTGGCGCAAACTCTGGGTTAGTCAGTCCTGAATTACTGGAAGATGTTGCCAGAAGCAAGCAAGCAACAGGCAACTTACGCCACGATGTTAGTAATATTAAAGAAATTATCTTTGAATTACGGGATGAAATTGATCGATTAAATCAACAAATCGAAGACTTGAAAACTAAGCCTTAAATTTAGTTTTGCTTAAAAATACTAGGGAGCTTCGGCTCCCTTTTTATTATTAGTTTATAGTTTATAGCGTTGGTCTCTAAGCTGTATTCGTGGCAGTAGATGAGCAAGGTTGCGGCTTAGCGCGAGCACTTTGAAATTTTCCCCCATTTCTGAAGGTAAGGTAAGGCGTTTAATTTCGCTGGCCTGTTGCAGCATTAACAGCTCGTTAGTATTGCCATCTTGCTGCACTAACTCGGTGATACCACCGGCAATCAGGAAATCAGCTTGTGATTGGAAACCAGCCACATCAAGATCATTGTCAGCTGCAGATTGAGCCAAAGCAGTGAAATCAATATGAGCGGTAATATCTTGCAGTCCTTGAAGAATAAGAGGATTGTCATGGCCCTGATGTTGGTAGTAGCACATGAGTGTTCCGTTGCTGCGCTGTAAATGGTAATAACTATGTTTGGGATGACCATAATCAATAACAAAGACAGCACCCTGCTGGAGAGCATCAGCAAGGCTAGCAATCCAGGCTTCAGCAGCTAAATTCACTTCGGTAACATAGTCAATATTACCAATGAAAGACTTAATTTCTGCTGCACGGGTGGCTAATAATGGATGAGATAATTTGCCCTCACACCACTGTAGTACTGATTGATGCTGTTCGATATAGAGCTCATTCACATTGCCATCACTGAATTTTAGGCAATGCACAGGCATGGCATCACATACTTCGTTAGCGAGCATCACTCCAACAAAATGATGAGGTAGTTCATTTAGCCAACATACCCTGTCTGCAAGGTGAGGGATAAGCTGTGCTATTTTAAGCTGCTGTCTTTCACGTAAGTCAGCACTTGTTTCAATAATAAAATATTGTGCAGGTAAACATTGGATATGTGCTAGTTCAATCAGAATGTCGGTTGCCATTTTGCCACTACCGGCACCAAACTCTATAATATTAGGCTGTTCAAGCTGTTGAAAAACATCTTTGATATGATGGGCTAAAGTACGCGAAAAAAGAGGTGATATTTCAGGCGCTGTGGTGAAGTCGCCGTGTTGCCCTAGCTTCTCACTTCCAGCACTGTAATAGCCTAAGCCTGGAGCATAGAGACATAAATGCATATAGTCAGCAAAAGTGATTTTACCGCCTGAAGCAACTATTTGTTGCTGGATAAGCTTTAATAGTTGATCGCTATGCTGTTGCGCACTACTATCAGGCATTGGTAATGGTTCAGTTGCTGTCATTTGTTTATTGACGTTCCGATTAAGTCTGAGCTTTCTAGAAGGATACCCAATGTTAGAAAATGCAATTTTAGTGACAGGAGCAGGGCGTCGAATTGGTTTTTATATCGCCAAGCGATTGCATCAAGATGGTCATACTGTTATCGCTCATTATCGTACGCATACGAATGAGATCCAAGTTTTGACTGATTTGGGTATCAATACAATACAAGCTGATTTGGTAGATAGTACTGCTATTTTACAATTTGTAGCCGTATTAAAAACGCGTTGTAGTCGCTATCGTGCTTTGATCCATAATGCTTCTTCATTTGCACCAACAGCGGCTGACTTAACCCTTGCAGCACAACAATACCAGCAGTTTTTTAATATACATATGATGGCGCCTTTTTTGATTAATCAAGGTTTACAGCCCTTATTGCAAGGAGAGCAGGATCATCCGGCGGATATTATTCATATCACCGATATTAATGTTGAAAATCCAACGCCAGACTTTGATATTTATGGGACTAGCAAGGCTGGTTTGCATAATATGATGCTTGTTTTAGCCAAAAAATTTGCCCCTAATATTAAGGTCAATGCTGTTGCGCCAGGCCCCGTTTTATTTACCGAGCAACATTCAGCAGAAGTACGGCAGCAAATATTGAGCGAAACACTGTTAGCGCAAGAAGGGGGAGCTGAGCCGGTTTATCTTGCGATAAAAAGCCTATTAGACAACCCGTTTATTACGGGTGCAAGTATTCCGGTAGATGGTGGTCGCCGTCTGTCCAAGCGTTAAATTATCAATGGTGATTTCAACACCTGCTTGCTGTAGTGAGTAATGTGTTTGAGACAAATAAGCGGTAATCTCTTCTAATAACGGATAGAGAAAATATTCATCGGTAATATCACGAGCAGGACGATCATAGTCTTCGGGAAATTGCACTTTAGTCAGAATATCTAGATCAGCGGGACGATCTTTGGTTTTCCTGGTGGGATCAGTGCGATCTCGGCCTAGTTCTATTTCGATATTATTACAAATCGTTTTTAATTCCGCTTCGAGGATAACCGTTTCAATAAATACCACAATATTGAGAAAGTCTCGTTGACTGTTCATTCCAACAGGCGGGATTTTAAGTATGCGACTTAGCGTAAGTTGCGGAAAATGATCGAGCAATAAGTGAATAATATGAACAATATTATTGTCAGGATCGATGTTACTGCCTATCCCTAACAAATATCCCGTTAAAGGTTGACTCATTCTTTAGAGCGCTTAATGACAATTTTTGCAGTATTTTGGCCATGTAAGGCGACGGGTTTGCTTAGAGTGAGCTTCACAGTGGGGATAGGGTATTCCTTCAACAATAGCGCACAGAGATCTTCAGCGAGTGTTTCAATTAACTGATAGCGGCTAGCTTCAACAAAATGCACGATTGTTTGTGCAATAGCGCCATAATCCAATGTATTCGTAATATCATCACTTGCTGCTGCTTGACGGATATCCCAATCCATTTCTAACTCAAAGCTCAGCGTTTGCAATGTTTCGCGCTCCCAATCATAAATACCAATAATGGTGTCAATTTTGAGATCGGTAAGAAAAATTTTATCCATGATTATTTGGGTATACTAATGTTTAAAAGACTTAAAGGTTGATCATATCATGCTTGAAACACTCGATTTATCACTGATGGTTGTTGTGGGTGCCTATTTAATTGGCTCATTATCCAGTGCGATTATTTTATGTAAATTAGCAGGTCTACCTGACCCACGCTCTCGGGGCTCGGGAAACCCAGGCGCGACCAATGTATTACGGTTTGGTGGTAAAAAATTAGCTGTAACCGTGTTAATAATTGATGTTATAAAAGGGGTGTTACCTGTTGTTATCGCCAGATGGTTGGAGCTTGATACAACGTGGTTGGCAGCAACAGCCTTTGCTGCCTTTCTTGGCCATCTTTATCCGGTATTCTTTAGCTTTAAAGGGGGTAAAGGGGTGGCAACGGCATTGGGTGGCTTCTTAGCTTTGTCACCGTTGCTAGCAGGCTGTATTTTACTAAGTTGGGTGGTCATTTTTGCTATTAGCCGGATTTCATCTTTATCTGCTATTACTGCCGCATCATTAGGACCCGCATATAGCTTATGGTTGATCGACAGTGTTAATGCACGTTGGATTATTTTGGTGATGGCCATCATGTTAGTGGCACGACATCATAGTAATATTAAGCGGCTTATTTCTGGCGAAGAAACTAAGTCTAAGTAGCTCATTATTTCAACATAAACTAAAGAGAACACCATGGCAGGATCACTACAAGATCAATTACTTAATATCGGTGCTGTTGATAAAAAGAAGGCAAAAAAATCTCAGCATCAAAAACGGCAAGATCTTACTAAAGCTAGAAAAGCCGTTAAATCAGGCAAAAAAATAGTGTCACAAACACTGACTAAGGACATGGAGCAGGCTAAGCGAGATAAGCAACAGCGGGATCTTAAGCTTAATAAACAACGTGATACGGAACGCACTAAAACAGCACTGGTTGCTGAAGTTCGGCAGATTGTTCAACAACATTCAGTGGCCGTGCCTGAAGATGCCGATGTGGCATATAATTTTACCTATAATAAAAAAGTAAAAAAGCTGTATGTGACGATAGAGCAACAGACACAATTAACACGAGGCCAATTGGCAATCGCTGTTCTGGGTGAAAAAAGCACCCTTATCCCCGATAAAATTGCTGAAAAAATCGAACAACGTTTACCAGAGAAAGTGGTTAGAGTTCAGTCTGATGAAGTGCCAGATCAGGATGATCCTTATGCAGATTATCAAATACCAGATGATTTAATGTGGTGATGCCTACGGTGGACTAAGCTCATCCAAAGGCCATCGAGGTCTTGCTGAAAAAGTCGGGGGGTTCTGCGTCGTCATTGCTGTTTGTCGCATTGCGCCAGCAAAAGCAATCATCGCCCCGTTATCACTACAAAATTCTGGCCGAGGATAACAAGTTTGAACTTGGGTTAAAGCGTTTAATCGTTGCCTTAACGCTTTATTAGCACTTACACCACCAGCAACAACCAATGTTTTATGTCCTGTTTGTTTCAAAGCGCGTTTACATTTGATGGCTAAGGTTTCTACCGCAGCAGTTTGAAAGGCCAGAGCAACATCAGCTTGATCTTGTTCAGATTGTTCACTAGCTCGCCAAGTATTCATCGCAAATGTTTTCAAACCACTAAAACTGAAATCTAACCCAGGTCGGTTTGTCATTGGCCGTGGGAATAGATATTTATCAGGTATTCCCTGTTCTGCCAATGCCGCTAAGATAGGCCCTCCCGGATAACTAAGCCCTAACATTTTTGCAGTTTTATCAAACGCTTCACCAACAGCATCATCAATAGATTCACCTAATAATTGATATTGTCCAACACCTTGCACATCGACTAATAAGGTATGTCCACCAGAGACAAGCAATGAGACAAAGGGAAAGGCGGGGGGATCCTCTTCAAGTAGAGGAGAGAGCAAATGCCCTTCCATATGATTGATAGCAAGCGCAGGTACATCCAAAGCCCAAGCGAGGCTGCGGCCTATTGCTGCACCGACTAACAGTGCACCAACTAAGCCGGGACCTGCAGTATAGGCAATAGCATCAATATCCGCACGTTTAAGATTTGTCTCTGTTAAAACCYGATCAATCAGCGGTAAGGTTTTACGAATATGATCACGAGAGGCCAGCTCTGGCACTACACCGCCATACTCTGCATGGAGCTCGATCTGGCTATAAAGAGCGTGCGCTAGTAGGCCTTTTTCACTATCATATAGCGCAATACCTGTTTCATCGCAGGATGATTCTATGCCTAATACCCGCATAATTGGTGTCAGTCTCAGTTTATTAAAAAAGACAATATTATGCCTTCTTTGAAAGAAAGTTGATCTTTCCCTGTGAAATTTCGTACAATTGCGGGCTTTTCCACAGAAATTTGTTTAGGGATTTATTAATGCCATCAGTACGCGTAAAAGAAAACGAGCCATTTGATATTGCTTTGCGTCGCTTCAAACGTGCTTGCGAAAAAGCAGGTACCGTTGCAGAAGCTCGTGCACGTGAAGCTTATGAAAAGCCAACAACCGTACGTAAACGTGCAGCAGCAGCAGCTGTTAAACGTCACCAAAAGAAAGTATCTCGCGAGAATTCACGTCGCATTCGCATGTACTAAAAGACAGAATTTTTATGCCTGCTGAAGCTAGCCCGTTAAAGGTCATCATCCAAGATCAGATTAAAACTGCAATGCGCGCGCGCGAAAAAGAGCGCTTAGCAACATTACGTCAGATTTCGGCATCAATTAAGCAAATCGAAATTGATACGCGACAAGATGTAGATGATGATGGAATCATCACTATTCTGACCAAAATGTGTAAACAGCGTCGCGATTCTTTGACTCAGTTTGAAGCTGCAGGTCGTGATGACTTGGCTGCGATTGAAATTGCAGAACTGGCCATTATCGAAGAATTTATGCCTGCCGCAATGAGTGATGATGAAATTGCCAGCGAAATTAAAGCAGTTATTGCTGAAGTAGGTGCATCAAGCCCCCGAGATATGGGTAAGGTGATGAATGCATTACGACCAAAACTGCAGGGACGAGCAGATATGGGCGCTGTAAGTGGCCTTGTTAAGGCGGCTCTTACTGCCTAAAATTTTCTAAGCTTGCCCTTTTGATGGCAAGCTTGAAGCAAAAAAATCAAACTGGATATATATCCGTAAACAGCAGTTGCTATAGTTGCTTTGATTTTGAGTATAATTCTATCTATGGCCGGCCAAATTCCTCCACAATTTATTGATGACTTATTGACTCGTATAGATATTGTCGATGTTGTTGATGCGCGCGTGCCATTAAAAAAAGCTGGCAAAAATATGAGTGCCTGCTGTCCTTTCCATAACGAAAAAACAGCTTCTTTTACGGTGAGTCCTGAAAAGCAGTTTTATCATTGTTTTGGTTGTGGAGCACATGGTACGGCGATCGGTTTTTTGATGGAATATGATCAGATGAGCTTCCCCGAAGCTATTCAAGAACTTGCAGACCATGCGGGCATGACCGTGCCGACAACAACGTCTGCATCACTCACTCCAGCGAAACAAAATCTGTATGAACTGATGGATAAAGTCAGTCAGTTTTATGTTCACCAGTTACAGAATCACCCGCAAAAAAATAAATTTACCGATTATTTGCATCGACGAGGCTTGTCGGCACACATTATTGAAGCCTTTGATATCGGTATGGCTCCTGATGGCTGGGATAATGTTTTAAAAACCTTTGGAGGCTCAGCACTAACCATTAAGCAGCTCAATGAAGTGGGAATGCTAAGCAGTAATGACAAAGGTAGAACCTATGATCGTTTTCGTCACCGTGTCATGTTTCCTATTCGAGACAGACGAGGGCGAGTGATTGGCTTTGGTGGACGTGTTCTTGATGACAGTACACCCAAATATTTAAACTCACCAGAAACAGCACTTTTTCATAAAGGTAGTGAGCTATATGGTTTATACCAAGCAAAAAAAGCCAATCGCAAACTTGAAAAAATTCTGATTGTTGAAGGTTATATGGATGTCATTGTTCTCGCCCAACATGGTGTGACGAACGTTGTTGCCACACTAGGTACAGCCACTACTTCAGATCATTTAAGACAATTATTACGTAGTGCACCTGAAATTGTATTCTGTTTTGATGGTGATCGTGCCGGGCATGAAGCAGGCTGGCGTGCAGCTGAGAATGCTTTACCTATGTTGGGTGGCAACCATCAGCTGAAATTTATGTTTCTGCCTGACGGCGAAGATCCAGACAGTATGATCCGTCAAGAAGGGGCCGAAGTGTTTAATCAACGCATTGATAAAGCACTGAACTATTCCGATTACTTTTTTGCTACCTTACAAACTAGGGTTGATTGTAACTCAATGGATGGTCGTGCTCGGCTGGTGGAGATTGCCAAGCCCTATTTACGCCATATTCCTGCTGGCGTATATCGAGACATGTTAGAGCAACGTTTAGCCGAGATAGCTAAAACAAATATGGCGACATTAAACAAGCATTTGGATAAGCTAGCGCCAGTTAAAAAAATAAGACAGACCAAGTCGCTCACACCGGGAGTTTCTCCTGTTAGAATGGCGATCACTATTTTACTTCAACATCCTGACTTGCATGCCGCAGTGAGTGAATATGACAAAATAGCGAGTTTGGAACTTCCGGGTGTGACAATATTAGTTAAGCTACTTGAAACTTTATACCAAGCACCCCATCTAAATACGGCAGCACTATTAGAGCGTTGGCGAGATCATAGTCATAGTGAACACTTACAAAAATTAGCGTTACAGACCTTAATGTTATCGGCTGATGAATTAAAGTTTGAACTGACAGGTATTGTAGAACAGTTACAAAAACAAGCAGTTAAGGATAGGTTTAGTTATCTAACAACAAAAACCAGCCCATTAACAGATGATGAAAAAGAAGAAATAAAGGCTTTCAGATAACAGAAATAGCCGTCATTAAAATATAAATTGGTGCGTAAAAACTGGATCATTGTTATAATGTAAGGTTCACAGCACCCAAAGAATTGCAAGAATAAAGAGGCCGAATGAAAGATCAACAATCACGCATTAAAGAACTTATTACGCTAGGTAAAGAACGTGGTTATCTTACTTATGGTGAGATTAATGATCATTTACCTGAAGACTTGATTGATGCAGATCAGATTGAAGACATCATTGGTATGTTCAGCGACCTTGGCATCATGGTTCATGAAGATGGTATGGACACTGATGAAATGGAGCGTCTTGCTGAGGCGGCATCAAGTAATGATGAGGTGTCGACGGAAGAAGCTGCAGCCGTTCTATCAAGTGCTGATGGCGAATTTGGTCGCACTACTGATCCTGTGCGGATGTATATGCGTGAAATGGGCTCAGTAGAATTACTGACTCGAGAAGGCGAGATTGTTATCGCCAAACGTATTGAAGCGGGTTTGTACGATAGCTTAATAATGCTGTCTTCTTATCCTCCATGTATTGCTTCATTCCTTGGGCGTTACGATGCCGTTGAAGCGGGCGAAATGCGTCTTAATGAGCTGATTAAAAGTTTTATTGTCGAAGAAGAAGAAAAAGATGATAAGGCTGACGAAGAAGCGGCTAAAGCAGAAGGTGATGACGACGAGGAAGATGAAGGTCCTGTCGGTGTCGACCCTGAAGAAGCTCGCGAACGATGTGAAGCTTTACGTGCAGCCTACAATAAAACTATTGGTCTTGAAGGTGCTGATTTAGTAGCTGCTAGAGAACAAGCAACTAGCTTGTTTATGGAAATCAAACTCACACCTAAAATGTTAATATTTTTGAATGAGTTAATGCGTTCAACTGTCAGAGATATCCGTAAGCAAGAAAGAACAATTGCGAATATTATTGTTGATCAAGCCCGTATGAATCGCCGTGATTTTATTGATTCATTCTCAGGTAATGAAACGAATATTACATGGGTAGACAAACATATCCGTGCAAAAAAACATTATTCATCAACCATTAAAAAGCAACACGAAACCATCGTTAAAGCACAAACTGATTTGGGTGGAATCTCTGCAGAGAGAGGAATGACTATTCCTGAAATCAAAGAAATTAGTCGTCAAATGTCAATTTCTGAAGCAAAAGCGCGCCGTGCCAAAAAAGAAATGGTCGAAGCAAACTTGCGTTTGGTTATCTCGATTGCTAAAAAATATACTAACCGTGGATTGCAATTCCTCGACTTGATTCAAGAAGGTAATATTGGTTTGATGAAAGCGGTTGATAAATTTGAATATCAACGTGGATACAAGTTCTCAACCTATGCGACATGGTGGATCCGCCAAGCAATTACTCGTTCAATTGCTGACCAAGCACGTACAATTCGTATTCCAGTGCATATGATTGAAACAATTAACAAATTGAACCGAATTGCGCGTCAAATGTTACAAGAAATGGGGCGTGAACCCACACCTGAAGAATTATCAGAACGCGTAGATATGCCTGAAGATAAAGTACGTAAAGTATTAAAAATATCTAAAGAACCTATTTCAATGGAAACGCCGATTGGTGATGATGAAGATTCACATTTAGGTGACTTTGTAGAAGATGTGAATGTGATATCACCTCAAGACTCTGCTGTGATTGAAGGTTTAAGAGAAGCGACTCAAGGCATTCTAGGTGGATTGACTGAACGTGAAGCGAAAGTACTTCGTATGCGTTTTGGTATTGATATGAATACTGATCACACCTTAGAAGAAGTGGGTAAACAATTTGATGTAACACGTGAACGAATTCGTCAAATTGAAGCAAAAGCGTTACGCAAGCTTCGTCATCCAACACGATCAGATCAGCTACGCAGCTTCCTGGATTCAGATAACTAAAATTTCGGGCCTATAGCTCAGTTGGTTAGAGCAGGGGACTCATAATCCCTTTGTCCAAGGTTCAAGTCCTTGTAGGCCCACCATATATTATTGCAATTCAAAGAGTTGCAAGAAATTTAAGTCTCATCTCACTAGCGTGGGTTAGGGCTTTTTGTATCTATTTTACTAACGACAAACAGTGTAGGGATGTTATGCCAGAAATTATCATTGAAAAAAACTTAAGTGAAGAACGTTTAAAAGAATTAGGCGTTTCAGGTTGGAATATTTGGGACTGCCCAATATCTGAATTTCGTCTTGATTTTGACGATAAAAGCGAACGTTCATACATCTTAGAAGGTGAAATTGTTGTCACTCCAGATGGTGGTGAGCCCGTTACTATCATACCTGGCGATTATGTTATCTTTCCTGACGGGTTAAAAAGCGTTTGGCAAGTAACTAAAACATTGAAAAAGCACTACATGCATTTCTAAATGGATTAAGATATCTTCAGAAAACTCCTGTAGATTAATTGTTTGCAGGGAATCAAAGCCTCAGCATGAATTTTCGTGATGGGGCTTTTTTTATGGGCCATGGCAGGGTTTATTTGCAAGTAGATCCGCTCTTATAGAATTGAATAGCAACGCTACAAATAGTTTTAAAACATAGAAAATAAGTGCGTTAAAGCTACATGATATTAAAAACGGTGTTGTCTCACTAAAAGTAGTGTCGTAAAATTTAACACAGCGAGAATATAGCCGAACCTCTAACAATTATTAAATAAAGGTGTACTTTATGTATCGATATTATCTTATTATTTTATTTTTATGCCTTGGAAATACTGTTTATGCAGAAAGTGTAGAGAATGAACAAGCGTTAAGTATTATCTATGATACAAAAATTGCTGGCATCGGTTTTAATAGTTCGGTGGAAGACATAAAGAACGCTCTATCACAACATGAAATTCCAATGGATTGTGAGTACACAGAACGTTTGGTCGCTCCGAAAACCAAGCTAAACAAGAAAACTAAAAAGGATGCTTTCTATCAAAGTTGGGGCTGCAAATATGTTGAGGGCATGAAATATAAAATGCTAGATGTGCGCACGGTTAATGGCATCGTGTTCTATATTCTATATCGGGGCAGCATACCGTCATCGCTGGATAAAAAAGATATGTTTTCTTATTATCGTGAGATAGATAAAAAATTATCAGCTACCGGGGTTGTACATGATGATTACAATTTTGTATTCGAAGATATTGGGCCGGATGTATCCCCTGCATACATACAACAAAGGCTTCGTATGCACTTGCTTACACGTTGTCATGGCGGACTCACAAGCGTGGTGTTTGAAGAAAAATTAACAGAAATGACGGCTCAAAAAGCATTTACGATTGAGGTTAAATATGAACGGCAGAGTTGCCCTTAAAATTTGATCTGAGCTGGAAACGATGTCTAGATCTCGAAAAATTAGTTTGAGGTAATTCCGTAATTTTTCACCCTATATGTAAAAAGCCCCAACATTATTTCGATATTGGGGCTTTTTATTAGGTGTTGATGAGGCCGCCTTAGGCTTAGCTAAATATGTCGAATTAGATTCGGTGGTTGTAACATCACAAAAAATTTCGAGAAGGTAATTATGGGCTCATAAAGTAGCCGCTTCACGTGCAGGCAGAATGTAGCTGCATACACGTGAAAGACGGGTAGTTTCCGATAGCTCTTTATTGGCGTATACCTTCAATCGACAACCAAAGCTGAACATCTTCAGCGGCAGGGCCCAAGATGGCAGATTCTTTCATTTTATAATCAGAAAGGTGCAATGTTGTGCTGCCTTCAAAGCCACGACGGAAGCCACCCCAAGGATCTTCACCTCCACCGACTTGATTAATATTGATGCTGATATTTTGGGTGACGCCTCGTAGTGTGAATTGACCATGTAATATTGCTTTTCCGTTACCTTTATCTTCCCAGTTTGTGCTGATAAAGGTAGCTGTTGGGAATTTTTTTGCATCAAAAAAGCGCTCACCACGCAAATGTTTGTCACGTTCAGCGTGGTTGCTATCAAGGCTACTAATATCAATGTTGATGTTAACTTTGTTGTTGGCTGGTGCTGTTTCATCATAATCAAATTCACCAGAAAACTTGTTGAAGCGTCCTTCTAACCAGCTATAACCAAGATGTTTAACTTTGAATGTCACAAAAGCATGCATTCCTTTGGTATCAATAATGTAATGCTCAGCTGCCAGAGCACTTGTAACGTTGAAGCTCAATATGAATGCTAGTGAAATAAGTAGTTTTTTAGCCATGATAATTCCTTGTTAAGAAGTTAAAAAAGATTAAAGTTGGATGAATTCATTTTGAGCGTAGCATGCGGCGCAAAGTTGCATCATGATTGATAAAGTGATGTTTTAGAGCGGCAAGACTATGCAACACAACGAGTGTGATTAGAATATAAGTTAATACTTCATGAACTTCACCAGCCACATCTTCTTGATTTTCAAAACCATAAACGGTGGCAGGAACATCAAACCAACCAAAGACAGAAATAGCCTGACCATCGGCAGTGGTGATGAGATAACCACTAATAATAATGGTGAGGATTAAAATATAAAATAGTCGATGCACAACTATGGCTACATATTGTTCCCATTTTTTACCTATTCCTTCAGGGTGTATCGTGTTTAATCTCCAGGCTAATCGTAGTGCTAATAACAATAACACCAATATGCCAAAGCTACGGTGTAAGTCTGGTGCGATGATATACCAAGCATCATAATAAGTGAGATCAACCATGTACTCACCTAGTATAAATAGGCCGATGATAAGAACAGCCATGCCCCAGTGAAGAAGGATTGATATAACACCGTAGCTCTTTAGATTATTCGCTAATTGCATTAGTACCGTCTTATTTATGATTCATATCAAAGGTTTTAGAGCGGGCTAAAATTGTCAGTCAAAAGAAACCAAATTCTATTTTAGGTGCTCATATTGTCTTTGAAATTATTACACGTTGGCGGTAGCTGGCGTGCTTTCTTTTGACCATTATAGTTGTAGCTAGTTCCTCAGATTTTACCCAAAGCAATCAAAGTATTAATTGACCCAAAAATTAAACAGCAAACACAAAAGTTGGATTTGTGAGTTCAGTTATAAATAATCATGCTCCTCGGAACTCTGGTGTACCAAAGTACAATAGGCTAGATGGATAATTTATATTATTATTCTGAATAAACGTATTAATGAGCCAAACTAGGTGTGAACCTTGGACGGAAAGTTATAGATCTTGTTATTTCAAGATGGCTGAACTGCAAAAAGGAGATAGTGATTATGTTGCCTCAATTTTTGTACGATGCTCTACCCTATATTTATCTTGGCACAGGTGCTCTAGCTGCAATTTCAATTGCAAACACCTTGGCCATTATTTCTGGTGTTATATTTGTGGTTACAGCAATTTATATATTCCAGCTTCGAGGCACATTTATCCGTTAGAGTTTCAATATGGTTATCCCATACTTTCTATTTAGGATAATTGCCAATAGATTAAAAATGATGGCTAAGGATCTGGCCATTACGGCATATTGCTATAAGCTATTATTCTTTAGCTGATATAGAAAAATATTTTATATGCAAGAAATAGACAGAGCTAATTTTATCGCCAGATACCAGTTGCCGGAGAGTTATGCTCAATATATACAGGATTGGTTTATGCCTGTTGCTGAGCAGATTATGTTGCAGCAAAGAGAGATGGGCCAAGCCCTTGTTGTTGGAATTAATGGTGCACAAGGTGCGGGTAAAAGCACCTTGGCAGCACTGCTTGTTGCGATATTTAAACAGCAATATCAACTCAATTCAGTATCAATTTCTATCGATGATTTTTACTTAACACGGTATGAGAGAAAGCGCCTTGCTGCTAATGTACACTCACTAATGGCTACGCGTGGCGTGCCGGGTACACATGATGTTGTTTTATTAAAGCAAGTGCTTACTCATCTTATTAATAAGATGAACCCTGTAGATATACCACGTTTTAATAAAGCAATAGATGATCGGTGCCCAGCAGATAAATGGGACTGTGTGACTGAGCCAATCGATATTATTGTTGTTGAAGGGTGGTGTCTGGGAGCCGAGCCGCAGGGGGAGCAGGCGTTACTTAACCCGGTTAACCAATTGGAAGCGGATGAAGATCGAGATGCTGGTTGGCGACATTATGTGAATCAGCAGTTGCAGGATGTTTATCCAGCATTATTTGATTATATTGATAGGTGGATAATGTTGAAAGCACCTTCATTTGATTGTGTATTTAACTGGCGGCTTGAGCAAGAAAATAAATTAGAACAATTAACTTCTGAGGCTCCGCAGCTGATGGATGAAAGTGCGATTAAACGCTTTATTCAGCATTATCAGCGTATCACTGAAAATACCTTAGAGACCTTACCCGGTAAAGTTGATTATTTGTTTGAGCTCAATGAACAACGCGAGATAACCAAGTTAGTCTGTCGATGAGTATAGACAAGTTAGCAATATTTGTGTTGCTAGCTGATCCCCGATGAAGTAAGCACAATCATTTTATCAATTTGCATATCTTCCATCGTGTAGGGGATCCCGCCGGTTCCTAACCCTGAGTGCTTTAATCCCGCAAAGGGCATCCAGTCAACGCGAAAGGCAGTGTGCTCATTGATCATAACGGCAGAGGCATCAAGCCTATCGGAAACATACATCGCAGTGTTAATATTTTGGCTATACACTGATGCCTGAAAGGCCACATCAAGAGAGTTAGCTTGAGCGATAGCGGTATCAAGATCATCAACGGAATAAATACAAACAACCGGGCCAAAAATTTCTGCATTTGACATTTTACAATCAGCGGGTGGATCGTATAAAACTGTTGGAGCATAACAGTTGTTATCAAGTGGCTTTCCACCACAAAGTAATGTCGCACCCATATCAACAGCTTCTTGCACCCAAGAAGAAATACGCTCAACTTCACCGGGACGAATTAATGGGCCCACTTCAGTTTTGTCAGAGAGGGCATCACCCACAATGAGTTTTTCTGCTGCTTGGGCTATTTGGTTGGCGACTTTCTTAGCGATAGAGTGATGGGCGAATATTCGTTGAACTGAGACACAGACTTGGCCTGCATGATAAAAAGCACCTTTGGTCAGCCCGGGTATTGCTATTTCAAGATCAGCATCTTCAGCGATAATAACGGGGGCAACACCACCATGCTCAAGTGCACAACGTGTGCCCGGTGCAAGCTTAGATCGAAGATACCAGCCTACTTTGGCGCTACCGATGAAGCTGAAAAAAGCAACACGGGGATCAGTCACTAATTGTTCAGAGACGGGAATATCAGCAGGTAAAACAACTTGGCACCATTCAGCTGGCAAACCTGCTTGATGAAATATTTCAACTAAGCGGAAGCAAGAAAGAGGAGTGTCTCCTGCCGGCTTTATGATAACAGGACAGCCGGTCGCAATAGCCGGTCCGACCTGATGGGCTATTAAGTTAAGAGGATGGTTAAAAGCACTAACAGCAACAACAACGCCAATGGGCTCTTTTTTCATAATGGTAAGGCGATGCCGTGATGCCGCATTGATCCCCATAGGAATAGGATGTGGAGCATCACTGCGTAAGCCGTCCATACAGGTACGAATACTATCAATGCATCGAACCATTTCAACTCGAGAGTCGATAAGAGGTTTGCCCCCTTCATGTGCCGATCCCAGTGCGAGTTGTTCGGCTTGATCTTCCATAAGAGCAATGGCACGTTCAAATATTGTGATGCGTTCAGGAATTGATAACCATTTATCACGCTGAGTAAACAAGCTATGTGCTGTAGCTAAAGCATGATTAATATCATCCCTGTCGGCTGTTTCAACGGTACCGAGGACCTGCTCATCATAAGGTGATGTGACTTCTATTTTATGAGCACTTGTTTTATTCAGCCCAGCAATCATTAGTGGGAAGTGTTGAATTTCAGCCATTAGTGTAGATCTCCCTTAGATAATGCAGAGTTTTTCTTTCAGACTTTCATTTAGAATGGCATGATTGAGCGAATAATCCACGGCCACATCAATCAAGTGGACACCTTTAGAATCTAGAGCTTGTCGTAATATATTCTGGAAGTCAATATAACTAGTAGGGCGATGACCAATCGCACCATAGCTTTCAGCATATTTTACAAAATCAGGATTATTATAATCAAGGCCAAAATTATCAAAGCCCATCCCTTCTTGTTTCCACTTGATCATACCGTAGGCATTATCATTCAAAATGATGACGACCATATCCAAATTTAATCTAACAGCAGTCTCCATTTCTTGGGAATTCATCATAAATCCACCATCACCACAAACTGAAATGACCTTACGATCAGGGTTGATCAGTTTAGCGAGCATGGCTGAAGGTAGTCCCGCCCCCATTGTTGCTAAGGCATTGTCGAGTAACAAAGAGTTATTTTGATAGCAAGGATAATTGCGAGCAAACCAAACTTTGTAGACGCCATTATCTAAGGTAAGGATACCGTCTTCATTTAGTTCTTCACGAATAATACTCACAGCGCTTTGGGGCAAAACAGGGAAGCGAGTATCATCACTGTATTTTCCTAGACGCATTTTCACTTCTTCTTTTACACGATAATAATAGGAGAAGTCCCAATGATCTTGAGGTTTAATAGCCTGTCGGAGTCGATTAATGGTTGTTGCAATATCGCCGACCACATTTAATTGCGGGAAGTAAACAGCATCAATTTGTGCTGGGGAGAAGTTAATGTGAATAACTTTGGATCCACCTTCTTCCATAAAAAATGGTGGTTTTTCGATAACATCATGGCCTACATTAATGATCAGATCTGCTCGATCAATAGCACAATGTAAATAATCATGATCAGATAAAGCTGCGGTACCTAGATAGGCTTCGTGTCGTTCATCAACAACACCTTTACCCATTTGAGTATTAAAAAATGGGATGCCTGTTTTTTCAATAAATTGAGTGAGTGCTTGGCTAGAACGTTTTCTATTTGCGCCTGCCCCGATCAACAATAATGGCATCTTGGCATTTTGAATCATTTCTATCGCGTTGTTGACGGCATTACTATCGGCATCTGGACGGCGGATACTTTCAATGGCATAAACATGATCATCAGCTTCTTCTGCTGCAATGTCTTCGGGCAATTCAATATGAACTGCACCGGGGCGCTCATCTACTGCGATACGGAACGCTTCGCGGACGATTGATGAGATAGTATTACCGTGTACCACCTGTTTAGTGAATTTGGTAATAGGTCGCATCATCGTGACAATATCAACAATCTGGAATTGACCTTGTTTGCTTTCTTTGATGGGTTTTTGACCAGTGATCATCATCATCGGCATGCCGCCTAGTTGAGCATAGGCGGATGGTGTTACCAAGTTAGTAGCACCAGGGCCAAGTGTAGCCAGACATACGCCTGGTTTGCCGGTTAAGCGCCCGTATGTGGCAGCCATAAAGCCAGCACCTTGTTCATGTCGGGTAAGGATAAGTTTTATTGATGAATTTTGAAGGGAGTTAAGAAAATCTAGGTTCTCTTCTCCAGGAATACCGAAAATGTATTCAACACCTTCATTTTCTAGTGCTTTAACAAACAGGTCAGAGGTTTTCATAAAACGATTCCTTATCACTTTAGTATGAAAAAAGATATATTGTTATCGGTTTTGATGAGTGTTTTACCACACTTTCTATAATCTTGTCACGGACGGAATATATTAAATGAGAAATTAGTTCATATAAAACACGTAATCTTTTAATAAATCAGGCTATTTTGTAGTGGATTATGATGAATAAGTGCGTTGATTAGTCGCTTCATTGATCAGCATCAGGATAAAACAATTGCTGATTTGATTTGCGGAAATTTTTAATAATATTCTGACCTTCAGAGCCTGTTACAAATTGAATATATTTTTTAGCTAATTCATAGTTAACATACTTATGTGTTTTAGGGTTAACTGCCATCACATGATAAGGGTTAAACAAGGCGTCATCTCCTTCAAAAACCACCTTCAAACTCATCTTGTCTTCATAGGCTATTTGGGTGCCTCGATCGGTCAATGCATAAGCTTGTTTTTCATCGGCAATTTTTAATACTGCCCCCATACCTTGTCCAGCTTGAATATACCAAGTGCCTTCAGGTTTATGACCAGCAAGAGTCCACAATGATTTTTCTTTTTTATGGGTACCTGAATCATCGCCACGAGAAACAAATTCGGCTTTAGCTTTGGCGATAAACTGTAATGCTTGGCTAGCAGTTTTTGCTTCGGCAATGTTTGCAGGATCATTTTTTGCACCGACAATGACAAAATCATTATGCATCACTGCTTTGCGGTCAATAAAGTTACCTTGCTTAACATACATAAGCTCTGCTGCTGGCGCGTGCACAAACACCACATCAACATCACCGTTAGCACCAATCTTTAAAGCCTTACCTGTTCCGACAGCAATAACATCTACTTTAACGCCATATTTTTCTTCAAATATGGGATGTAATACCGCGAATAGACCTGAGTTTTCAGTGCTTGTTGTTGTTGATAATTTTAAATGTTCAACGGCAAATATTGAACTTGTGCTGATAGATAAAAAGGCTAACAGCAACCATTGATTGAATTTCAATTTATTATGCCTGCAGATGTTTGATTTAATTAAAAGGCCCATTGGCTACGCATTTGGAACACGTCAGGCTCCTGGTTATCATAGCTACCACCTTTCACCTCTAACACATCAATATAGTTAGCTGAAAAACGTAATGTTGGTGTTGCATACCAGTTCAAGCCAAGCGTGACTGAATCGGCTTCACCACCATTAATATCACCATCAATTAAATCAAGTGTACTGTAACGTAAACCTAGCTCCCACGCACCGATACCGCCTTCACCTACATTTGCTTTAGGCTTGATTCCACCAAAAGCCCCTTTTTTATAATTACGTGATTCTCCCGTGAAGAAATAACTCGCTTGTGCATACCAACCATCAAAATCTAAATCACTGCCGAGACTACGATTAACGGATGTCGTAATATATTCTGCTTGAGCTGAGAATGGGCCAATAACAGCCGCCACTTCTAAGCCTACTCTGAGAAAGTCATTTACGTTATTAATAGTGCCGGTATCAACAATATTAATGCCTGCAATATGTGTTTCTGCCTGTTGTTTAAATCGTGCTGTTCCAAACTCACCAGTATCACGATAGTTCAGACCTAAACCAAAGTGCAGTAGGGATATTTTGTCGTTGATTGGAGCATAAGTAGCTCGTGCACCTAAGCCCCAGCCTTCATCTTTAGCGCCACCTTTTGAGGCCACTGAATCACCAAATGCACCACCTGCCAGTGACCAATGTTGTTGCTTTGTTGATGCCATTAAGCCAATATGACGACCTGCAGAAAAAGCGGCGGGTAAGGCCCTTTCAGTAAATAACACATATTTGGAGCTGGTTTGTTGCTCTAGGCTGAAGGGAGCTTTAAAATTCCCCACTTTTAATTGCAAATCATCAAAGCCGTTATAGGTGATATACGCATCAGCGATGCCTTTACCATTTGCACCTGTGTTAGCAAAATCATATTGTAATTTATAGCCCCAATCGTGATGCATTGTGCCCTGCAAGTACAAACGAGCGCGGCGAATTTCAGTACCATCGCCTTGATCAGGTTGCCCACTATAGTTTGCTGCATCCAGTTGAACACGGCCACCAAGTTTGGTTGAAAACGCACCATCACGTGTCTTCATGCTCACTCCACCGTTAACCTTAACAATGACATCAGAGGGTTTGGTTGCCTCAGCAAGTTGCTCCTTAATTGCTTGCTTCTCTTGGTTGGCACTCATATTATTTTGTTTCAGTTCGGCTTGTAACCGACCATATTGTTCATCACTTACCATGCCGTTTTCATGCAACATGTTAATCAGAGTTTCAATCTCTGAACCTGCGTATGCAGTGCTGATACCAGATGCTAATAGTGCACTAGCGATTACTGCTTTAGTTAAATTCATGGCCTATGTCCTGTCTGATTTGTTATCCAAAATATATGTTATATTGTACATATATAATGTATGTTGAGCGCTATTCTAACAGTAGGTTGTGTGGTTATAAATATGTTTGTATATGCCTATTATGAAATTTAAGTTAAAGCTTAATTGGCAGTTGTCTGAAACTGAACAACAGTCGGTATCTCCTGTTTTATTCACCTTATTAGCGGCAATAAAACAACATGGCTCATTGAAACGTGCGACGGATATTGCCGGGGTTTCCTATCGCTTTGCGTGGGGTTTACTGACAAAATGGCAACAATTGTTGGGGCAACCTCTGGTTGTTCTTGAGCGTGGTCGGGGGGCGGATCTATCTCATGTTGGTGAACAATTGCTCGATGCTAATGTACAACTTTTGGCTCGATTCTCCCCGGATCTCGATAATTTTGTTACTCAATTCAATCGTGAATTTGAAGCGATGCTGAATAAGGCAAACTCAGCTTCATTAACCATCTTTGCGAGTCATGGTCTTGCTATTGCCGCTTTACGAGATCTGCTTGATCAACCGTCCAGTTTTAAACTAGATCTGCATTTTCATGGCAGTCTAGAGAGTTTACGAGCATTAGATAAGGGTGAATGCGACATTGCTGGCTTTCATATTCCAGCTGGACCACTGGCTAAAACATTAGCACCGCAATATCTTAATATTCTTGACCCTAACAAACACCAACTTATTTATGTCGTGAAACGAAATCAAGGTTTAATGGTGCAGCAAGGTAATCCTAACAACATACAATCGATAAGGTCACTCATGGGCAGTGATATTGAATTTATTAATCGGCAGAATGGCTCAGGCACCAGACTGCTTTTTGACTTGTTACTTTCTGCTGAAAATATCACAGAAAAACAGATCAATGGTTACAATAACGAAGAATTTACTCATATGGCAGTGGCAGCAATGATTATCAGCGGCATTGCCGACGTGGGCTTTGGTATCGCCGCCATGGCAGATAAATTCAAACTGGAATTTATCCCTCTGGTTTGGGAACATTACTGTTTAGCGGTACCGATTACGTTGGCAGATGATGAGCGTGTACAACAAATCTCATCATTATTACAAGATGATGATTTCAAACAAAATTTGTCAGGTTTTTCGGGTTATGATGCTTCACGATCTGGCGAGCAAGTTACATTCACACAAATATTTAGTTAATTTCAGCTGTTTGATGACATATTTTCTTAACCATTATGTGTTATAAATCAATAATCAGTTTTATCTAAACTCACCTTAATTTTGGTTGGAAAGCCCTATGGGAACTAATTCATTAGAAAAACATAATATTCTAAATAATGAAGATATTATTAACATTGATAGATATTGGCGAGCAGCCAATTATCTCTCTGTTGGACAAATTTATTTACTAGATAATCCACTGCTGGAACAGCCGTTAAAAATAGAGCATATAAAACCTAGATTATTGGGCCATTGGGGTACTACGCCTGGTTTGAATTTTATTTATGTTCATATGAATAGAATGATTAAATCAAATGATCTAAATGTGATTTATCTTGCTGGTCCCGGACACGGTGGCCCTGGCATTGTTGCGAATACTTATCTAGAAAAGACATATAGTGAATTTTATCCTGCAGTGTCCCTTGATCGTGTCGGAATGAAACGTTTGTTTAAGCAATTTTCATTTCCTGGAGGCATACCCAGTCATGTCGCGCCGGAAACGCCAGGTTCAATTCATGAAGGTGGCGAGTTGGGCTATGTTGTTTCGCATGCTTATGGTGCTGTGTTTGATAACCCTGATCTTATTAGTTGTTGTGTGGTGGGAGATGGCGAGGCTGAAACAGGCCCATTAGCGGCATCATGGCACTCTAATAAGTTTCTGAATCCAGCAACAGATGGTGCTGTTTTACCGATATTGCATTTAAATGGCTATAAGATTGCTAATCCAACCATTCTATCCAGAATGTCTCATGATGAGTTGAATAGTTTGTTTGTAGGTTATGGCTATAAACCTTATTTTGTTGAAGGTGATGAGCCTGAAAAAATGCATCAGCTAATGGCAAAGACGATGGATGCTGTGATGGATGAGATAGCTGATATCCAAAAAGATGCTCGTACAAATGGTGTCAAAAAGCGTCCTATTTGGCCAATGATTATCTTACGTTCGCCAAAAGGGTGGACGGGCCCTAAAGAAGTCGATGGACATAAAGCAGAAGGTTCATGGCGTTCACATCAAGTGCCTTTATCAGGCATGAAGAATAACCCTGAACATGTAGCTATCCTTGAAGCATGGTTGAAAAGTTATCGACCAGAAGAGTTGTTTGATAAGAATGGCTGTTTATTTGATGAGATTGCCAATATGGCGCCACGTGGTAACCGGCGAATGGGTGCTAATCCACATGCAAATGGAGGGATCTTATTAAAAGATTTRGTATTRCCTGATTATCATGACTTGATGATTGAGGTTAAAAAGCCAGGCCAAACAGTTGCTGAGGCAACGCGTATTATGGGTCAGTTTATTCGTGAAGTATTCAAGCTTAATGATAAGGAGAAAAACTTTCGTTTAGTTGGGCCTGACGAAACGGCATCTAATCGTTTAGGCTCTGTGTTTGAAGTGACAGAACGTACCTGGATAGATCAACTGACGGATGAAGATGATCATTTAGCGGTAGATGGTCGAGTGATGGAAATTTTAAGCGAGCATACATGCCAAGGTTGGTTGGAAGGGTATTTGCTAACAGGCCGTCATGGTTTATTTTCATGCTACGAAGCTTTTATTCACATCATTGATTCTATGCTGAATCAGCATGCTAAATGGTTGAAGACAACCAGTATGGATATTCCATGGCGTCGTCCAATTGCATCACTGAATTATTTACTGACATCACATGTATGGCGCCAAGATCACAATGGGTTTTCACATCAAGACCCTGGTTTTATTGATTATGTGTTGAATAAGAAGGCTGAAATTGTGCAGGTGTATTTACCTCCTGATGCGAATACCTTGTTAGTCGTGACGGATAAATGTCTGAGAAGCAGAAATAAGATTAATGTCATTGTTGCTGGCAAACAGCCTGCCTTACAATGGTTAGATCCTCAAGCAGCAGAGCAACACTGTAATGCGGGTATTGGCATCTGGGAATGGGCCAGTAATGACCGAGGCTATGATCCTGATGTGATCATGGTCTGTGTGGGTGATGTGCCTACGTTAGAAACAATGGCAGCAGTGCAGTTATTAAGAGAATATGCACCAGAACTCCGTATTCGAGTTATTAATGTTGTTAATTTGATGACCTTGCAACCTGAATCGGAACATCCTCATGGTTTGTCTCACCAAGATTTTAATGCTTTATTTACTGAAGATAAGCCCATCATATTTGCTTATCATGGTTACCCTTGGTTAATACATCGGCTGATGTATCGTCGTCGTAATCATCATAATTTACATGTCCGTGGTTATAAAGAAGAAGGTACGACTACGACACCTTTTGATATGGTGGTATTGAATGATCTTGATCGCTTTCACTTGGTACAAGATGTGGTGGATAGAGTGCCTGCATTAAAACGAGATGCTGGTTATATCAAACAGGCGATGAAAGAAAAGCTAGTGCAACATCGACAATATATCACTACCTATGGGGATGATATGCCTGAAATTCGTAACTGGACTTGGCAGGCAGAATAATGTGTTATCAATGCCCTTATCAAAGGAGCTGACAATGATCTTAGTTATCAATACTGGTTCCTCAAGCATTAAGTTTGGCTTATATAAAACCCAAGCCGATCTTGCTTTATATTATCGGGGGCAAGTTGAAACTATTGGCGGGGCGGCCATATTATCAGTGTGGGATAGTGAGAATGTCCGGCTAATAAAACAGCCCGTTGATAGTAAAGATCATTGTCAGGCATTGACGGTTATTGTGCAAAAAATTGGGCAGTTAACACAAGGGAGTCAGATTACCGTTGTGGGTCATCGAGTTGTGCATGGAGGCTCGATATATCGTCAGCCGGTCATGGTTGATAAGGCTGTTTTGGCTGACTTAGAAAAACTAATACCAATGGCTTCATTGCATCAGGCGCATTGTGTTGCCGCGATTAAGATGATGGCTAAAATGAGGCCTGAATTGCTACAGATAGCCTGCTTTGATACGGCATTTCATCACACAATGCCATGGGAAGAACAGCAAATAGCATTAGATAAAACGCTATTGGGCGATGATATAAAACGTTATGGATTCCATGGATTATCTTATCAGTCTATTGCTGAAAAATTGCCATATTATCTTGGTGAAGAGCAGGCAAATGGTCGAGTTGTTGTGGCTCATTTAGGTGCCGGTGCAAGCTTGTGTGCAATGAAAAATAAGCAAAGTATTGCTACTACCATGGGCTTTACTCCCTTAGATGGTTTGGTGATGGCAACACGTTGTGGGAGCCTTGATCCTGGTGTGTTGCTTTATCTTCAAAAAGAAAAAAAGATCACGGTAGCTGAATTAACGGAGAGCCTGATGCATCATTCTGGCCTTAAAGCGCTGTCAGGTCTTAGTGGTGACATGCAGATATTATTATCAAGTACATTACCGGAAGCTAAAGCGGCAGTGGACTTTTTTGTCTATCATGTTGCACGTCATATTGGCGCGATGATGATAGCCTTGGGTGGGATTGATGCACTTGTCTTTACCGCCGGTATTGGAGAGCACGCTGCTGAAATTCGCGATAAGATTTGTGAGAAATTACAGTGGTTAGGATTAGAGCTAGATACTATTGCCAATCAGCAAGGTAAAACGCAGATAAGTGCTAAAACTAGTGATATAAGTGTGTGGGTACTTACTACAGATGAAGAGGGGTTGATTGCATCTCAAGCAACCTTATTTCTAAAGTAATGCCGAAATTAATTAGCTGATTTTCAGACACCTAAATAACGTTTTCGCTTGGCAGGTTTTAGTGCGTTTAAATCAACCATAACAAGACCATCAATACAGTTAGCAAAATTGGCATCAATATTAAAATCAATAAATCGCACACCACCACTTTCACATAAATCAGAATATTGTTTAAAAAGCGTCGGCACGGTTACATTCATATGGGCTAATAATGCCTTCATCGATTTAAAGTCAGTACGATAATCTAACCCCTCCACCGTTAGGTTGATTCTTTGTTGTTGTGTGCCATCAATGCGGTAGGGAACTCGTGCCTTGGCTAATTGTTCGCTATCATAAAAATAATGTTGGTAAAAACTTATTATCAGTGCTTGGGCAAAATCAGGGTAACTATTACTTAAGCTGACGGGGCCAAATAAATAACGAATTTCAGGATAGTTTTTTAAATAGGCTCCGATACCATACCAGAGATAATCCAAGCTACGTTTACCCCAATACTTTGGATTGACAAAACTTCTTCCCAATTCAAGTCCTTGTTCAAAATAGGGAGTCATTTTTTCATGATCATATTCAAATAATTCTTGGCTATAAATGCCATGATTATCTGTTTTTGAAAATAATTTATTTACTTCTGCTATACGGTAGGCTCCGGCAATTTCGAGATCTTTTTCATCCCATAAGATTAAGTGTCGATAATCTTTATCATAATGATCTAAATCACAATTTTTACCTGTTCCTTCCCCTACCTGACGGAAAGTTACTTCTCGGAGACGTCCGATTTCACGCATTACAGATGAATCCGCTTGATAATCAAACAGATATATTTTCTTGTTATCTGGCATTTCACCAAGTAGCTCGGCTTGTTGCAATTCTTGTTTAATAGAGCGTCGTTCTTGGGGGTGGATAATCGTTTTTTCAGTCAAAAATAAAGGCGATTTATCTTTGCCGATGCGGTATAAGTGGCGGCGCATCAGTTTGGCTTTTTCTTTATTAACCAAAGGTAGTTGTTCAAGTTGTCGATAGGGAACGGGTTCGCCAACTCGCATTGAAATAGTCTTTGAGTTTTTATTAAAAATCTCATGAGCCAATAGCATTCCTGCTAAGGGCTTATATATCATTGAGCTACTGTAAAATAATGATGAATTTCGTGCGTCAATATATATAGGTAAAACAGGCGCATTAGTTTTCTTGGCGAAACTTAGGAAACCGTGGCTCCATTTAGTATCCCTCACCCCATTTGGTCTAATTCTAGATACTTCCCCCGCAGGAAAGACAATCACCGCTTCATCATTATTTAAACACTTAATAATGCGAGAAATGCTACTTTTTTTTGTTGCTTTATTAAGGATGTCAACAGGTAGTAGCAGGCTCTCTACGGCTTTAAAATCCATCAATAGATCGTTGACTACAATTTTCACATCACGACGGACTTCACCAACTAGCTTTAGTAGGACCAGCCCGTCTAAAGCACCTAAAGGATGATTGGCAACAATGACCACGCGGCCAGTGGCAGGAATGTTTTTTCGGTCTCGGTGGGAAATGGAATAGCTGAAATTGAAATATTCCAGCACATGTTCGATAAAATCAAAGCCTTTTAGATCTTGATGTGTTGTTAAGAATTGATTGACTTCTTGCTCGTGCGTTAGTTTTCTTAACAAGCTGATAGTTGGCTTTTTCAGCCAAGGTCTTTTGTTTTCAAAACCCGGAAATTTCTGTTGGATTACTCTTTCAATATTGAGCATCTCATACCTCTGGTTTTACTAACTTAGAGAAAGGATAAAGGAGATGTATTACAAGTTTATAACGATAAGATTACTTTTTTATGACGTAATAATATTCAGTTTTATCCGATTTATAGGATAAGAAAGACAACCAGTAGATTGGTGTGACAAAGTGATTTTAAGTAGAAAAATGGGCCCTAAATTCTAATCAGTTTAATGGAATGAAAAGATGAAAAATATAGTCTGTCATTAACATGCAATAAAACCTTCACAAAGCTGCAATAAATCTTGGTTACTGTGCGACAAAACCACATGGGATTCCAATTAATGGAAACAGCTATTAGCCCTAAACAAGTTATGCGAGTTCGAACGGTATGGATATCTGATATTCACCTTGGTTTTCGTGGGTGCAGTGCCGATTTATTATTAGATTTTCTACATCACGTTGAATGTGATTATCTTTACTTGGTTGGTGACATTATCGATATATGGGAGATGAAAAAACGTATGTTCTGGCCGCAGCAGCATAACAATGTTATTCGGACCGTTCTTGGCAAGGCTAAACATGACACCAAGGTTATTTATGTGCCCGGTAATCATGATGAGCTGCTACGGGATTTTGATGGTGCCATATTTGGTAATGTCGAAATTCGTAATGAAACGATACACACCACAGCGGATGGTCGTAAATTACTCATTCTTCATGGCGACAAGTTTGATTGTGTGGTTAGACATTCTCCCTTTCTTGCTAAAGTTGGCGGTCGTTTATACGGCTATTTACTTCGAGCTAACCATTGGGTGAATACTGTAAGGCGTAAATTAGGATTTTCGTATTGGTCGTTGGCTGCTTTTATCAAACATAAAGTAAAGAATGCTGTTCAGTTTATCAGTGATTTTGAAGAAGCAGTTGCACGTGAAGCCGCAGAACAAGGTGTGGAAGGTGTTGTTTGTGGTCATATTCATCGAGCGGAAATCAGTAAAATTAATGGTGTGGATTATTACAATTGTGGAGATTGGGTAGAGAGCTGTACGGCTTTGGTTGAGCATCAGGATGGCCGTATGGAAATCATAAAATGGGCTGATTTAGTCAGCCAAACTACTATTTTACCAAAGGCAGCCTAATGAAGATTGCGATAGTAACAGATGCATGGGAGCCGCAAGTCAACGGTGTGGTGAGAACACTCAAACAAACTTTTAATCATCTTGTGGAGATGGGCCATGAAGTTTATATGGTAACTACTGAAGGTCACCGTACTATCCCTTGTCCAAGTTATCCTTCTATTCCTTTGGCATTGTTCCCTGGCAAAAAAGTGTCTGGTGATTTAGCTGCGATTAATGCAGATGCAATTCATATTGCAACAGAAGGGCCTTTGGGTATAGCAGCTAGACACTGGTGTCTGCAGAATAAAATCAATTTCACCACTTCGTATCATACCCAGTTTCCTGAGTACTTACGTTTACGAGTTCCGATCCCAATGAGCTGTACTTACTCATGGTTTAAACGCTTTCATAGTAAAGCCGTGAGAACATTAGTCCCAACTGAATCAATGCAAAAACAACTTCAGCAACGTGGCTTTAATAATGTGTATGTGTGGGGAAGAGGGGTAGATACGGAAATTTTCACACCAGAGGATCCTCAGCAGATTGATTTGCCTCGTCCTATTGCTCTTTATATGGGGAGAGTGTCAGTGGAAAAAAATATTGAAGACTTTTTACAGCAAGATCTTCCTGGGAGTAAAGTGGTGGTAGGTGATGGGCCTGATTTGGAAAGGCTAAAACAGCGTTATCCAAATGTCCTTTTTACGGGTGCTAAATTTGGTAAAGAGCTTGCTTCTTGGGTGGCTACTGCAGATGTTTTTGTTTTCCCTAGCAAAACAGACACATTCGGTTTGGTATTACTTGAGGCGATGGCATGTGGCGTGCCTATTGCAGCCTATCCTGTTACTGGGCCCAAAGATGTTGTTATGAATGGTGTAACAGGTATTTTAGATGAAGATTTAGGCAAAGCTGTTGGTCAAGCACTTCAGCTTAATCCTCAAGATTGTATTGATTACGCAAGAAAGAACAGTTGGCAGGCTTGCTCTGAAGTATTCGCTAACTATATGCACGATAATTCACTGGATAAAGCAAAAAAAGATAAGGCGATAAACGATGGTTCACTATGGCAATTATTGAGATGATCCTACTGGTTGGTCCCCCATGTTAGGTTGGTATCACATCCATTCAATAAAAAAGCCCTAACATTATAAATGTCAGAGCTTAGTTTATATTTCCAGCGTTAGAGTTGGGCGGGTATAACCTATAAGCCGAGGCGAAGTTATAAGTTTTAATTAGTAAATGGTTGTGAAGATTGAATACTCACTACTGGGTAAAGATTGTGATCTGTTAATAATTGAGTCTGGCTATCGAGTTGCATTTTAAATGATATCTTGTCACCTTTAACCATTGCCGGTTTACTATCCATTATTTTCTCATGGGCTTTAACCTGTTTGTAACGATCACTAAAAAAGTTAAATTCTTGTGGGCGAAGTTGTGTCTTCTGTTCTTCCAGCTGTTCAGCAAAGCTACGTTCAACAGTTTCATAAGCATGAGCTGTTATAAAAAAAGAATTCAATAATAGAAAAATGGTGCTTAACTTAATTGTTTTCATCATAGTTCTCCAACAAAATTAAGACAGAAAAGCCTCTGTCAAAAATAGTGTAGAAAGTAATTATGACAAAGTGATGTACCTGTTTAAAAAAGTGAAAATAGTCTGGTGTTTAATGGGAATAATTTCCTGAAATCAGTGCTTTAATGATGTTTAAGTCAAAGAGGTAAAGCAATAAATGCCCCACCATTTCGTTTGGTCAGTTCACGCATTAAGATACCAAACCTATTTGTTGTCCCAGCGGAGATAAAACCAACACCGTGAATTTTAGCTAGTTTTTTTCCTGAACTTGCTAATAAATTCTGTTTAGTGATCGTATCAATAACAGGGTCATAAGATGAGCCTGTATAGTCATCACCAAATACATAAATGGACGTTGTAATATTAGGCCTTGCATATTTTTGCAATGCTACTTGCAGACCTTCGACAGGGCTACTGTTTGATACGGCAGCCCATTTATCAAATATATTGATTACATTCGTTCTTCTTCCCTGTGTATCTGGTATCCACTGGCCATCGTAGCTTGGTATGAGTGATATCCCCATGTCATTCAATATTTGAAAGCCTTTCACTTTAGGATGAATATTCAACACGTTGATAATTTCAGTAGATACACGGTTCCATATTTGTTTCATACTGCCGGATGTATCAACAATAAAAATAACATAATCACTATCAACAGGAATGCCGCCTACTTCAGCATCACGAACTGTATTGGTTGTTTTAGGTGTTGAAATGGAAGCCTGTTTTAAGGTTGACTGAACCAATGCGAGACCTTGTACATCAGCAGTGAGTGATGCTTGTTTTTCTTTTTGTTGCTGTATTTTGTTTCCAAGTTGAACAGAAGCAGTTTCTATTTGTTGTCTTTTGTTTGATGATTGGGTGGATTTTGATAATCGAATTTCGATAGTTTGTTGGGCCTCAGAAATCGTGTTTTCAAGAGTAATAACGGTTTTTAGTAAAGCCCCAATCTGTTCTCTTCCTGATACAGAGGTATCGTCATTTGTTTTTGAAATCAAAACTAGCATGACGACAGCACCAAAGCCACAGGAAATAACATCCAAAAAAGACAGATTAAAAATGTCGAATTCTCTTTTACGTAATTTCATGGCCAATTATTTGCGGGACTAAGCACTAATCCCCCTGTTGCTGCGGTCCAATACCAGTATTGATTCACTGCATCGGGGTCACCTTCAAGTGGTAATAATACAACGTCTATTTGGATACCAGGGCGTGCGCTCTCTTTGATCGTCTGTTGAAATAACTTAACTCTACAGTCACCTGAGATAGTATTTGAGTTACCTAATAAAGAACTGCAACTGGCAAATGGGTTCAGGCTTTTATACTGTGAATCTCCCTTAGTGGGCAGTCCATCAGTGATAATGTATAAATTTGATGGTGCAAATTTATTGACAGCCTGAAGCCCACGTTGCAGGTTGGTCGCTCCCTCAGGGATCAGGGCATTTAAATCAGCTTGTATCTTGGCTATATTTTCAGTGGATCTGGCTTTCATCCAGCCTTGCTTACCTAGTATTTTTGCCTTTTCACTAAATGTGATAACGACAACATCACTATTTTTTGGTAAACGAGCCAATAACCACCCAACAACCTTCTTTGTTCGGATCCATTTTTTTGCTTGTTGTTTTTCTGCATTAGAACTATTTTTTGTTTTAATAATATCGATTAATTTTTCATTGGTCATTGATGCACTGCTGTCTACCAATAAAGCAATTTTTGGCCCTTCAACTTTAAGCCCTAATAGGTAATTCTGTTCATTGACCTGCTCGGTTGCTACTAAATCTTCCTTCTTTATAACTTTAATGTCTTTAATTTCTGCTTTTAGTGTTTCTATTTCCTTTGCCGCTATTTCAATATCGGCGCTTTTTTTAGCTAAAATAGCTTGCCTTTGTGCAAGTTGGTTGTTGGCATTAGCTTCTTGTTCGATGTTTTTAATAAGTTGAGCATCTATATTTTTTAATGCTTGAAGAGCGGTTTTTTTTCTTTGTTCAAGACTTTGAATATCATTTTTCAGGTTATCGAGTTCAACCGATGAATCATTTACATTATGCTTCACCAGCATAAAAACAAGAATAATGGCGCCAAGGCCGCATGACATGATGTCAAGAAAGGCGAGGTTAAATCCTGCTAGTTTTTTACGTTGAATCAAACCGAGAGACCTATCTTATTCGGCTGAGTAAATACTTCTCACAGTACTCTTGAGTATCAAGTATTTGGCTATCTTGTAACCGTTGTAACTGGTGAAAAAGAAACATCAAAAAAACGCTTATTAATAATGCGACAAGTGTTGAATTGAAAGCAACGCCGAGACTGTCTGTCATACCCGATATATCTCCGGCTAGAGCTTGATCCGCCAACGATAAAGCTTGACCGATACCGCGCACTGTCCCGATAAAACCGATAGACGGAATAGCCCATATCAAATAACGGATCATTGAGTTTTCAGAATCTTGTCTCACGGCTAAGGCTTCAAGATTACTTTCAATTGCATCAGATAAATTTTGTACATTTCTGGTAGCCGCGTATCGCCATAATGATGAGCGTAGTGTTTGCACTAGTGGTGATGATAAACAATCTTTCGGTATTTGTTTGTCTAGCCTTTTGATAATATTATCCACATCAAGTTTGTCGGTATCTTTCTCTTCGAGCAAATCAACAGAAAACAAGTATTTTGTTTTTAAGATTTCTCGATAATTAGTGGTGATTAAAAAACAGCCCCATATCATTAAGATGAAACATATTTCCTGTTCGTAGTCTTTTAATATCACCACAATTTCTCTAGGTGAGGAGAGTCCTTCTATTTGGGCGATTTCAATTAATGCATTGGCTTCAGGGCGGATATAACCGATATAAATCATGTGCACAAAGATAATGGAGATAACAAGAGCAATAAAATTTTTAATCATGTCAGCGATCCCTATATATCGATTGGAAAAGAGACGGGCGAGTTAAGACTTATGGTTGCTTTACCTGCATAGGCTTTGTGAATCAATGCAGATGTAAGCACTAACAGAACAATAAATAAACTTATAACAACCATTCTTTTCTTATTGCTGATTAATAATCTCATCGTTAATTTCCTCCATAAACATATCGTCCAATTCGAAAGCCAAGGTCATCACGTGAATCAATCAGGCCTTCTCTAAAAGAGGGTCTGAGTTCAGTGATCGATCCAGAACGCCAGTTTGCACCTTTGATCACATGTGAACTACCTTTTGTCAGGTCAAAAGGATCTTGAAACACTTTACCTGATTCAGGCAGTACTATCGAATAACTATCATGAGTCCATTCGCTGACGTTGCCACCTTGGTCATAGAGCGTTGATTTTTCTTGTGTAAAACTACCTACAGGCGCTACTTTAGAGTAACCGTCATTATATTTTGAAACAAAGGTTTTCACTTGGCCTTTGGCTGATTCATCAGCGATGTTAATAGTGTTTTTGGGGATAACATATTCATTGCCCCATACAAATAAGGTTTGTGTTGATTTTCCTGCTTTTCTAGCTAACCATTCCCATTCAGCTTCAGTTAATAAGCGATAGCCATTACTATTTGTATTAATGCCTTGCAGCTGCTTATTGTTAATACGATAAACAGGTGCTAATCCTTCAAGCCGGCTAAGCCAGTTACAAAATTCAGCAGCCTCTATCCATGAAACTGAGGTAACTGGCTTGTTAGCATCACCTTGAGTGTTTTTATTATATTGGCGATATTCTTTATTTGTAACTTCATAAACTCCGGCATAAAAGGGCTTGCTAAGTCGGATTTCTTTTATAAATTCATTTGCCCTTTGGCCGATTTCACTCCGTTTTGCTCCCATGGTGAAAATATCATTAGGCCTGAATAGTTTTAATTCACCACCTGCTTTATGTGTATATCGATTAGGCGCTTCTTTAAGTGCTGCCTTTTTCTTACTGATTAAGGATACACTGATTTTTTTAGTATTCGCTGCACTTGGAATCACTACTTTTGTGACACTGCGAAACCCTTTTTTGTGTAGTGTTATTTTTTGTTCAATAGCGTTTAGGGATAATTGGAGTGGGGTGCTACCAATAGGTTTTCCATTCAATTCAACTTCAGATGTGGGTGACGATTCAATCTCAATAATGCCCATTTCTTTTTTTAGATTAAAGGCCAATTGTAACGTTTCATTAGCGGCGATATTGAATGTTTTGCTTTTTGTGAAATAGCCTTGTTTAGAATAAGTTAGTTGATGCTGGATCCCCGCCTTAAAGCTGATTTTAGAAGTTTTGTTAACGACAATACCATCTAAAAGCAGTTTTCCATTCTTGGGTGCTAAAGATAGGCTGGCAGAGGCCTTCTTTAATTCCAGTCTGTAATCTCGGTTAATATTAGGGTTTGTTTGACGTATTTCAATAGTGTCATTAATGGTTGCATAGTTGTCGAAGGTGACAGTGACATTATGGTGACCACCTTGCAAAGGCAAGCCTAGTGGTGACGAGCCAGCATCAACAGAATCAACGAGTATCTTGGCCCCTGTTGGAGTTGTTTTTATGGTCAACATACCATCGATAGGAGAGACTTGAATGGCTTTTTTAAAAAATTCACCTCGTGCTAAAGACAGTGTTAAAGAGGCGTTATTAAAATGAGGGTGAGTCACAATAAGCTCATAATTGCCGGCAGCCAGTTCATACTCAAATGTTTTGGCAATAGCGAGGACTTCACCATTAATGAGCCAACTGGTTTTGTCGTCATCAATGTTGGTACTAAGTTCTATTGTAGCGGGTAGAGGCTCCAATACGACAGACATTACTTTGCCAAAATCATTGTTATTTAGTACTTGGATTTTTGATCGAAAGCCTTCTGCGGATACGGCAATAGCGGGATGTTTTGAGATTGAATAGAGTGTTTCACCAGTGATAACAGCAAAGCCTTTATGGAGACGTACCGATGATAATGCAGCTGCATTATCTGGCTGTATCTCAATACGAGTGCCCTGTGAAACGAGAATAATAGTTAAAACGATAAAAATACCGATTAAAAAGGCTGCAAACACCCCCATATATAACAGGCGCTGTTTCTTTTTTGCAGCAAGTAATTGTTGATTAAATGGGTTCATCACAGTGGATGCTTAAGCTATAACTTGTTTTATCATAAGGAATAAGTACATCTATTAATTTAGATTTATAGCCTTTACGTTTACCCTCAAATGTATAGTGGCCAGGTGTTAATTGAATTATTTTTAACAGTGTTATTCCAACGATGCCAACCCCTCGAACCAGAATATTGGTCTGATTATCAGAGCTCACTTCTACAGAGATTTTTTTACTCATACTTTCAATAAGACGAGATAAAACATTTGTTTTTTGGTCAAGTGAAGGACTGATACTGGTAAATGCAGAGGCTTCAGCTATTTTGTCTTCCATTTTTGATGCAAGCAGTGTGCTGGATAAACGATAAGGATTATTGATGTGATGATTAAACTCATTTTTTAACGCAATAATGGTGGTTGCTGTGAGTAATGATTTTTGAATAGATTTATCATCAGTGTGTTCTAGCAAGGCTAATTCCAATTGTTTCTTAGCTGTAACCCAGTCATCAGTAGCAATAGCTATTTGTGCTTTTTGTTGATATGTATCAAAGTGTTGCTGTTTTTCAAGTTGTTGTAGTGCTATGGCAATATCTCCAATTTCTTGACGATTAGCAAAGATTTTTTTTGCGGCAATGAGTTTGTGTTTTGCTTTGGCTGCATTACTTTGCTTTATTGCTTGATAGGATTGAACAATATAGGCTTTGAAGTTTTTATTATTAATAATATCTGTTAAAGCTTGTTTTCGTTTAACAGCGGATTCTCGCTCAGGGGCGCGTTTAATAACTTCTTTTATAAGGCTTAATTCTTTCTCAGGTTTGTTTTCAACTCTGGCTATGTTTATTTTCTCAAGCAAGGTCAAAATTTCTGGCAATTTATCTATTTTAATCGAAAGATCCATCGCCTCAACAGAGGTTTTATCTAGCATCAATGCATTAGCTATCTGAAGCTTGGCATCATCATAGTTATCAGTGTTATACGCCTGCTGCGCACTAGACATGGCCTCTGTAAATTCTTGCTGGCTGTCAATAATGGTTGCCTGTGCCAGTTGCTTTAGTTCTTCAACAGAATTGATGGCACCGGCATAATCGGTATTACTGAATTTTGATAGCGCCTCATTTGCTAATGTATCAAGGCGCTGGGCTTGAGGTTTACTCCACTTGGATAAATTAATTTTGTTAAGTGCTGGTTTGAGATTGTTTTCATAATCACTGACTGCCTTGATGTAGGTTTGTCGTAGTTGATTATCAGGAGCTGTTGATAGTTGTACAGGATTGGTTGTTACGCTATTTTGCTCTGTTTCGAGGCCATTATTGGAGAAAACAATTTCAGCTTCGCTATGATTAATTTGGCAACAAGAAAGATATAAAACTACGGCTATGCAGAGTAGTGAAACAGTAATAAGGCCGATAGCAACTTTAATAAATTGACCACGTCGTTTTGTTTTGGCTGCTAGGATTTTCTGTTCAAGTACCACGATGTATTAAAGTTCCGTATTAGGGGTTGATTCCTGTTCATAGATACGTTTTAGAAATTCTCTCCACTGCTTAAATTGTTGCTGTATATTGCCGGTCAATTCAACAGATTCATCTTCAAAAGAAATAACTCTTGGTTCCAATTCAAGGTTTATTGATTCACCTAATTCGTTAAGAGCATCTTGATGTGATTTTGCTTCTTCTCTAGATTTAAAGCCACTGAATATCAACAGTGCCCCCCCTACGCCACTGGCAATGGTAGCGGTATTGATGGCGGCGTTTGAGTTTTTCTTTTTCTTAGATGTCGCAGCAACTATTGCTAACGCAATAAGTGCTACGCCTCCCAAAGTTTTTAATATACCTTCATTTTTAGCTTCTTTACGGAGTTTCTTTTCAGTAAAGCTAGCTTCTTGCCAGCTTAAATAGCTGGTGTCCATATTTTGCGAAAAAGAAACGTAATTCTGTTGTAGATTATCTACAAATAATTGTTCACGCACACGAATCGCCATCACTCGTTGAAAGAGCGGGTCACTGTCACTTGGTTTGCTCACTAACTTGATATATTTACCGTTGGTATCCATGTATTCCATAAAGGCGGCATCATTAAAGCTAGCACCAAACCGCAAGTCAGCAATATATTTCAAGTTATCCAATTCTGAAGAGCTACGTTTTTTTAAGGCAGCAATAATTTTATCGACTGCGGCCTTGAAAACAGGGTCATAGGGATCTTTGCCACTATTTCTATTATTCTTATAAAAAGATTCTTGCACTTCATGTTTGAATGTTTTATCAAGCCATTCTTTGCCACTTATATCTACCACATTGAGCTTAAACTTAACGTCTTGACCATCCGATTCCTCAATTGTACCAAGCACGTATAAGTCGCCCGATGCAGTTTCATCTGGTGTGACACGTACGGCGCCAAACTCATGACTATTATCGAGTGCTTGTTTCAGTTTATAAGCAAATCGATTGGCTTCTGCACGGCGTAATTCAGGCCAAATACCTTCTTCTTGATAATTTTCTGCATTTTCAGATAGGCCGGGGTTAAAAATAGGGATAATGACATCAAGTTTAGGTGCTGTAGAGATGGTCTCAATTACTTTCTCTTCATAAGATGAGGAAGATTTTGGACCTGCTTTTGCTGTCGTTTGTTGGCCACCTGTTGTTGCACAACCCACAAGAAAATGTGAAAAAATAAGTATGTAAGTGATAACTTTTTTTGCTGTTTGGTCTCTATTATTCATTATCATTGACAGGAATTCCTTTATATTTACGATACTCGTTCCATAGTTTTTCTTTTTTAACCGGATCTTTTTCGATTTCAGCTGCAAGTCGGATTTGAGCTGCGATTACATCATCATTATCGGCAGCAGGAATGTCTTTAGGAATGGTGCCATTAGTAGAACCACTGCCATTTACTGTAACCGATTCGTTGGTGGCATCTTCAGGTTGCCCTGAGTTTTCGGCAAAATCTATTGGTGGCAATGTTGGTTCTGATTCTGTCCCCGATAGTGTTGGACTTGCTACAGAGTCCAAGCCGACTTCACTGCCATTAGCTGCGCCAGATACTTGATTAGCCCCGCTTGTTGATGCTGAGTTAGATTGATTGGATAAGTTACACAACTCAAAACGATCTACCGATTCGAAAAAAGCTTTATCCATAGCCTCTAGCCTTTCAGTTTGAGTCCATTCTGGGTTGTCAACATAATGAATGGCCACATCAGAACAATCAATGGTCGCTGCCAAAGCTTCAGCAGCAGGGGCTTGTGAAGCAATAGTCATCAGTATAGCAATCAGGAAGCCCTGTATATCTGTTAAGCGGAGGGGATTGCTTTTGTCCATCTTATCAATTCTCAAGCTAATGATTTTTATAGTTTGAATAAAATATTTGTTGCTCTTTAACAAAGAGTAACATGTTGTAGATAACGTGGAGATTGAGACAAGATTAAGGAGGGATCGTTCCCTAACAATAAAGGCTTTGAGCACCTAGCACAGTGCACGTTAATGACTATTTTAGCTTTCTTCTGTATCAAGGTGATCTGCTCGAAAATTCATAACCTCCGGTAATATTTGTACAAATTTATCAACTAACAATGGCTCAAAGTGTTTACCTTTTTCTTGGTGAAGAAAAGCCATAGTGTCTTCTATGAGCCATGCTTTTTTATATGGTCGCTCCGATAAAAGAGCATCAAATACATCACAAATTGCACAAACTCGTCCTTCCATCGGGATGTTTTCACCGACTAAGCCATTGGGGTAACCGGTGCCATCCCATTTTTCATGGTGGGTTAATGCAATATTTTTTGCCATTATTACTAGAGGAGAGTGGCCACCTGATAATAATTCAGCACCTAGATTAACGTGCGTTTTCATGATTTCCCATTCAGCAGGATCAAGCTTACCCGGTTTTAATAATATGTGGTCTGGGATGGCGATTTTACCGATATCATGCATCGGTATGGCATTAAATATTAAATCAACATCTATTTCAGACAGTCCAATAGCTTTTGCCAATAGTTTTGCGTACATGCTAACGCGAATAACATGATTCCCTGTTTCATTGTCTTTGTATTCAGCTGCTTTTCCAAGACGCTGAATAATTTCAAGCCTGCTTTCTTCTAGTTCGTGTGTGCGTTTTTTTACTTCTATTTCTAGTCGTTTATTTTGTTGGCGAACCTGTTTGTATAATAAGCGTACTTCGATAATGTTGTTAATGCGTTGTAAAACTTCTTGCTGTTCAAATGGTTTGGTTAAAAAGTCTTTAGCACCGCCGCCTAGCGCTTTGCTCCTAGTTTCAGTGGTTAACTCTGCCGTCAATACCAGAATGGGTAAATAATCGTCACCTACCACCGTTTGTAATTGTTCCATGACCTGAAAACCATCTAGGTGAGGCATTCGAATATCTAGTAACAAGACGTCAGCATCAAGCTCTACGTACATATCAGTTACTTGCCGTGGATCGGTGGTGCTGAATATATTTTGATATCCAGCTTGCTTAAGAATTTTTTCAAGCAATTTTATATTAAGTGCCTGATCATCAACAATAAGTACATTAGCGGCGAGGATCTGCTGTTTTATATTTTCCATTATTATCTAGTATCAACTGTAGATTTCTGAATTGTATTACATGATCACGGTTAAATATATTTTTTTATAAAATTAATTAGTTCGGTGAAATCAACGGGTTTAGTGACGTACTCATCAAATACATCCTTGGCCGCCTTAAAATCACTGGTCATTGCCGCTGCGGTAACAGCTATGACAGGAATGGATTTAAGCCTATCTTCAGCCTTTAATATTTCTGTAAAGGTTATTCCATCCATGCCGGGTAAATTTATATCCATAAGAATAAGATCAAATGTTTGCTCAGTCAGGATATCCCACGCTTGCTCCGCTGTATCGGTAAGCTGTAGTTCAAGATGTTTTTGTTTGTTAAAAAATGATTGCATTAACTGTCGGTTAATAGGGTTATCTTCTACATAAAGCACACGTTTATGGGGCTGGTCATGATTGTTGTCATCTAATGTTTCAATATCATCAGGTAGTGAGGGGGCTGCCACTTTTTGATCAATTATTTCAGCTAGTGATAGCTCGAACCAGAATGTGGAGCCATGGCCTTCAACACTATTAAACCCAATGATTCCATCCATTAATTCAACAAGATTTTTGGTGACTAGCAAGCCGATGCCTGATCCTTCAATATCTGAGTTTTCCATTCCTAGTCGATTAAAAGATCCAAACACAAAGTGCTGATTTTCTTTAGATATCCCTATGCCGTTATCAGTGATACTGATTCTGATTTGGTCATTTTCCTCTAACTGCCAGTCAATATTGACCAAGCCACCGTCAATATTGTATTTAACAGCATTACTGATTAAATTTAATAAAATCTGTTTTAGTTTTGTGTAGTCAGCATGCACAAAAATAGTTTGATTTTCTGCCAAGATATTGATTTGAATCTTGTTAAGATCCGCCTTGTTTTTCAATAAAATCAAACATTCATTTGTAACGTCTATTAGCTTGATGGGTTCAATAGAAATGACCGTTTTACCTGCTTCAATTGCTGACAGTTCTAACACTTCATTGATTAACCTGAGTAAGTGCTTTCCACTATCAATAATGTAACCAATATTTTCTTTCTGTCCTTCAGTTAATGGTTCTTCTTCGTCATTTTCTAATAATTGACTGAAACCCAAAACAGCATTTAAGGGGGTTCGTAATTCGTGGCTCATGGAAGATAAAAATTCAGATTTAGCTTTGTTCGCTTTTTCAGCGATAGCCTTTTCTTTTATTAGCGCCTCATGACCTTGTTCATTGGCGACGGCAACACCAATCATTTGTCCAATATTTGTTAATAGCTCTAAGCCCGGTCCTTTTCCTGAAGGATAGGGATCGGTATATAAAAATAAAAATCCTAACACTTTTCCTGCATAACTAAGAGGAAAAGCATGGTGTCCATGGGCAGGCATACCTTTACAAATATGTTCATGGTCAATAGGACAGACATCTAAAATTTTTACTGCACCGTTAAGGGCGGCTTGGCCGCAAGAGCCATCTCCTATATTGATAAATTGTTCATTAGTAACAAATTCTTCCGGAAAAGTGCCATGAGCCGCATAAAGTTGGGGCTGCTCTTCATCCGCAGATAATAAAAATACGGCTGCCTTATTTTGTAGGGGTAACCCTTTAAATTCACATAAAATTTTAAGTACTTGCTCAAGTCGAATTTTAAAGGTGGTTGTTTCTTGCAGTATCTGAGCAATATTACTTCGTATCAAGGTGCTTTCGTGGGTAGAACGATCTTGTCTTTGCAAGTCTTTGAAGTGTGTGACATCGGTACGCATCGCGATATATTGCTGTGGTTTTCCTTGCTCATTTAGCAGAGGGACAATGGTTGAGGAAACCCAATATTTTGAACCATTTTTGGCTTTATTCTGAATTTCGCCGTGCCAAACATCTCCTTTAGCAATGGTTTGCCACATTTGCTTAAAAAAGGCTTGGGTATGGTAGCCCGAAGCTAAGATATTGTGATTTTCCCCCAGTAATTCTTCGGGCGTAAAACCTGAAATATAACAAAACTTATCATTGACGTAAGTGATGTTGCCTCTAATATCTGTCACACTCACAATGGCGTGTTGATCAAAAGCAAACTGATGATCTTGTAACGTTTTATTTTGTGTGTTTATGGTTGATTGAGCGTTAACATTTTTGATAAAAGCTTGATATATTTTTTTTGAAGTGCTGATAAGAAATATAAAAAAAGCAGCACAAAATATAAGTAATTCAGATGAGAATATTGTTGACTGAAGGTAAAGCCTAATCATTAACGGGATAAAAAGTATACAGAGATAAATAATAACAAGCCTGCGGTTATAGAAAAGCACAGTGAGCGAGCTCATACCAATCCCTGCCAAACAAAAGGCAACTAACACTTGTTGGGTTTCTTGTTGTGGAAAAAGAGCTATAAAGAAAGCAGACCATGCGACAGCCGAAAATAAAGCTAAAGCACTAAATCTAATGGACCAATATTGGTTTTTATAATCGGCAGCCTTGTACAAATATACCTGTGAATCTCTGGCTCTAATAAGATATGAAATAATAACCAATGCTAGGCTTATTTCTGCAAATTGGTGATATATAGCATCTGCTTGAAATAAATAATACATAAGGATACAGAGTACGATAGCGCTATATGTTGATAGCTGAGTCTCTGAGTAGAGCTCTTTCACTTGAGATTGGAGTATTAGTTCATCTTTCAAAATAAATTATTCCTTAAACAACCTTCAATGACACCGGTTTCCTGCATATTAGCAAGCATATCTTTGAATTTATATTTATATTCACTTTAAAATGGGGGGCGATTCAAACTAATGCCAAATAAAGCCTCCTAGCCTAAAAATAACCCTATGCCCTTAAGACTGTGGAATAACACCCATGCAAAGCATGAAATTGAAAGGGCAATGGATAGCAACTATTTTAAATAATAACGATTTCCCCTCGTTGTTTTAGCTTTGTACATAGCGATATTAGCCTGTTTTAATAGCGAGGATCCATCTTTAGCCGAATCAGGATAGAGTGAAGTGCCAATGCTCGCAGAGAGATGATTATTTGCACCAGATATAGTCACTCTATTTTTAACTGTATCCAGAATTTAAGCTGCAATGGCTTCAATATGGTTTATATCGGTCACTTCAGGGAAAATAACAATAAATTCATCTCCCCTAATCTGGCAACAATATCACCCTGCCTAACACTGTCGTCAAAGATCCTTGCAACTTTTGTAAGGACTTTATCGCCAGTACCGTGACCATAAGTATTATTTATAGATTTAAATTCATCTAAACCTATAAATATTAATGCTAACTGTGAATGATTTTCGAGTGCTTTTTGTTCAATTGCATTTCTTTTGAAGATGATGAATGCCTACTTCATCCTTACGCATATTAACGGAAATATTTGTAGCTAAATTATCGGCCGCTAATTTTTCCATGGTTGCTGTCATTGTTACAATAGAGAGAGATTTCATGTGCCAATACAGACTCAATAAATGCGATATAGCCACCATAAAGTTACATGCCTTTATGTGATTAGAACTACTTCACTAAATTTATGGTGTCGTTGAGATAGGAAATTGGGCAAAGATTTCTGCTACTGATTTTTGCAAAGTAGATTGTAGATTTTTTAGCTCCTCTTTAGTTAAGCGCTCTTCTGCCACACCTTCCCAGATCACTTTATTCTGTTGCCGATCGACCATATCTATACTCAAAGTGCCTTTTTTATAATTATGAGTATAAGTTTCATAGCCTATTCTGGCATCATAATAAATACGTTTGTGATAGCGGTATGATCTGCCATAACTTACAGTTGGTCTTTGGCGAACATCTTGCTTGCTTTCTACGGTGTTATGAAAGTTTATCAATACATCAGGGGCATCTTTAGTGAATGTAAAACCACGTTTGGTCATTTCAACAATCGTGGCATCTTTAAGAAACTGACTGGTTAAGGATTCATAGCGATAATCAGTATCTAGTTTTTGGAAAAAACCAAAAGTTTTGTATTGATTAAAATCAACAGAACTGTTGAAATTAGAGCGAATAGTTGGGCCAACACTACTACAAGCTGTTATTAACAGGGTGATGCACAAGACAACTAGTATGTATTTAGATTTCATGAAGAACTCTCTACTAATGGGATATACCCTTAATTATGGACAGATTTTAGATATCAGACCATAACCATGCCTATATGGTTCGAGGGAAAAGTCTCAATTGATGTGTTATTCAAATCTGTTTTTGAACTCAATTTAACAAGAGGAGAGTTTAAGGGAACGATAAGGTGAACTAAAAGATTAGTTATGACGATAGATGATTGTGATATTATTTATCCATGAAGTTAAGAAATACAATATTTTGGGTTTTCTTAAGTCTGTTTTTTATGCAGCAGGCAAGCTTTGTAGTGGCTTCTTCATTTCATCACCAGGCTCAATCCAACACTTCGGCTGATATGTCATGTCATCATATGATGTCTGAATTAATGATAAAAGGTACGGATTGTCCATCTCCAACAGTAAGTGATAATGAGTCTTGTTGTAAGGTAGATTGCCACTGTAGCGCCAGTGGCTGCAGTGCTTCTGCATTAATTACGATAGTCTCAATGCAGCGTGCACAGGCTATTTCTAGCATGCCAAGCTCATTCTATGTATTTGAGGCAGCATCAATGCATAGTGTTTCTTTATTTCGTCCTCCCATTTTTAGCTAACACAGGGTTAGTGCGTCTGCGATCAGCAGACAGTGGTACCACTAGCCTGAAAATCTTGTTATCAGGATTATTGTAATTGTCCTGAATAATGATTTTGTATAACTAAACATTGTTTTAGTTGTTAGCTAGGAAGTTAAGATGAAAAATTCAAACATTAGTGTCACTCGACGTCGCTGTGTCATATTACTGCAGAGCCTGTTTTTACTTGTGATCTTGCCTGTCCAGACGGTTGATGCGAGTGAGTTTATTACACTAGACTGGGCAATTAAGCAGGCACAGTATAACGATCCTTGGTTAGTAGAAAATCAATTTGTACAAGAGGCTTTAGAGTCTAAATCGATGGCGGCAGGAATTTTGCCGAATCCTACCGCATCACTCTCATTACTCAATATGCCGACAGATGGCTTTGATTTTAATCAGGAGAATATGACTCAGTTAAAAATAGGCATTAGTCAGATGTTTCCTCGTGGCGATACTTTGCAACTTCAGACTAAAAAATTGCAGTTTCTTAGTCGTCAAAACCCACATCTGCGTGCTGATAGAAAAGCACTGGTTTCTGTTTTAGTCGCAGGGCTTTGGTTGGATGCATTTAATGCAAAAAAAAGTATCAGATTGATCGAGGAAAATCGTAATTTATTTGAACAGTTACTCGATATTTCCGCAGCAAGTTATTCCACTGCTTTTGGGGGTACACAACAACAGGATGTTATTCGAGCACAGCTCGAGTTAACACGCCTTGATGACCGATTAACAAAACTTAAACAACAGCAAGAAGTGGCACTAAAACAATTAAATCGATGGATCAGTGGGCAATTTGTAGAGCATTATGCAGTGTCTTCTCTTCCTGAGATGAACAGTCTGGCTATGGATATTGATAGCCAACGTTTGCCACAGCTTGTTTTACGCTATCCAGAACTGATGCAGCTTGAAGATACCGTTATTTCAACAACATTAGCTAGTCATTTTGTACAGCATCCCTTGGTTGTTGCATTAGAAAGTCGAATTAAAGCCAGTGATACCGATATTGAGCTCAATGAACAAAAATACAAATCACAATGGGGGCTCAATGCTAGTTATAGCTACCGTGGTGATAGTTCTAATGGTCGCCATCGCGCTGATCTTCTGTCGCTGGGAATCAATTTTGATTTGCCACTATTTACTAAAGTTAAGCAAGATAAATTAGTGCAAGCAGCGGTATTTGAAGCTGAGGCAATTAAGACACAAAAATGGTTATTATTACGAAAAATGATCGCTGAATTTGAAGCTGCAAAGGTCCAATTTCACCGCCTTGATCAGCGTTATCAATTATATCAACATCAACTACTTCCACAAATACATGAGCAAGCAGAAGCGGCATTAACCGCCTATACCAATGATGAAGGTGATTTTGCAGAGGTCGTTCGGGCACGTATTGATGTATTAGATGCTGAAATTGATAAATTGGGAATTGAGGTTGATCGACAGAAAATGATTGCACAGATTAATTATTACCTAGTAAAAGGTGATAGCAGCCTTATCTCTGAACAAAGAGGAGACTAAAGGTGAACATAATAAAGAATCTACTATTACTTTTATCCGGCATCATTGTTGGTGCAGTCTTAATCACGCTTAATGATTCAGACCTAATGGTGAACATGTCGGAAGAAAGTGAGCCGGGAGAAGATGTTAAGCCACTTTATTGGGTGGCGCCAATGAATCCAGATTTTACAAGTGACAAACCGGGAATGTCACCGATGGGCATGGAATTAATTCCTGTTTATGAGTCATCAGATGGTCAAAATGATAGTTCAGGGACTGTCAGGATATCTCCTAATGTGGCGAATAATTTAGGGGTCCGGACGACCACGGTTAAATATGGAGCCTTGCAGGGGGAGATAAATACGGTTGCTTATGTGCAATACGATGAAGATAAATTAGTTCAAGTTCATCCTCGAGTAGAAGGTTGGGTCGAAAAACTTTATGTTAAGGCATCTGGCGATCCGGTAAAACAAGGCCAAGCACTCTATAGCCTTTATTCGCCAGCATTGGTTAATGCTCAGGAAGAATATTTAATTGCGCTGCAGCGTAAAAATGAACGGTTAATTCGAGCAGCTGAGGCACGGCTAAAGGCATTGCAGCTACCGGCAAGGTTTATTCGAGAGCTAGAAAAAAATAGGCAAGTGAAACAGTTAACAACGTTTTATGCACCTCAATCTGGCGTTATTACTTTCTTAAACATAAGGCAAGGGGTTTTTGTAAAACCAGAGTCCAGCTTGATGTCTATTGGTGATTTGGATAGTGTTTGGGTCCAAGCTGAAATTTTTGAACGACAGGCATCGCAAGTTAAAGTTGGACTGCCCGTTACAATGACGTTAAGCCATGTACCTGGAAGAGAATGGTTAGGTAAGGTCGATTATATTTATCCTACTTTAGAATCATCGACTCGCACGTTAAGGGTACGGGTACGCTTTAATAATAAAGACAGGGTGTTAATGCCCAATATGTTTGCCCAAATTACTATTCATGCAAATACCGATGATTCTGTCCTGCTTTTACCAAGAGAAGCCGTTATTCGTACAGGAGCTATGGACAGAGTTGTGTTGGCATTAGGCGACGGAGCCTTTAAGTCAGTTGCAGTAATCATGGGGCGCTCTGACGATCAAAATATTGAGATATTGGATGGCGTAAATGAAGGTGACATAATTGTTTCTTCAGCTCAATTTTTGATTGATTCTGAATCGAGTAAAACATCTGATTTCAAACGTTTCAATCAAATCGATAGATTGACTCAAAGCGTCAGTGTTAATGCCACGATTAATTATCTGATTAAAAAACAACATATGGTCAACATAACGCATCAGCCCATACCGGAGTGGAATAGGCCGGGAATGACGATGAATTTTATAGTCGATCATTCTGTTGATTTTTCACAAATTCAGCAAGATATGGTGGTTAATCTGCAGATATTTAACAATGAAAATGGTGAGTTAGCAGTGAAATCCATTAAGCCTCTCTCGGGTAACGATATAGATAACGGTGAGTTGGAACAAGGACAACAGCCATGATTACCGCAATCATTCGCTGGTCAATAAATAATCGATTCTTTGTCATATTGGCGATGATTATCGTGATAGGTCTGGGTGTTTATTCGGTGAAAAACACACCATTGGATGCGCTTCCTGATTTGTCTGATGTGCAGGTTATTATTAAAACGAGTTATCCGGGCCAAGCACCTCAGGTCGTTGAAGATCAAGTAACCTATCCGCTCACCACGGCGATGTTATCAGTGCCTGGAGCTGTGACTGTGCGGGGTTATTCTTTTTTTGGCGATTCTTATGTCTATGTGATTTTTAACGAAAAAACGGATCTATATTGGGCTAGAAGTCGAGTCCTTGAATACCTAAGTCAGGTGGCGCCTAATTTACCCGCTACGGCAAAACCGCAATTAGGGCCGGATGCAACGGGAGTCGGCTGGGTCTATATTTATGCACTAATCGATAAAACAGGTCAGCATGATATTAGCCAGCTACGCAGTATTCAAGACTGGTTTTTGAAATATGAATTACAAACGGTACCGGGTGTATCTGAAGTATCAGCTGTGGGAGGCATGGTTAAGCAGTACCAAATCCAAGTTGACCCTGAGAAACTGCGTGCCTATGGCATTCCCTTAACTCAAATTCAAATTGCTATTCAACATGGCAACCAAGAAATGGGTGCATCTGTAATCGAAATGTCAGAAGCCGAATATATGGTACGTGCAACAGGATATATTCAAGGTATTGATGATCTGAGTTATATCCCGCTAGGCGTTAATCATAATGGCACACCCTTATTATTGAAGGATGTTGCAGATATTAGTATCGGCCCCCAAATGCGCCGCGGTATTGTCGATCTTAATGGTGAAGGTGAAACCGTCGGTGGCGTGGTTGTCATGCGCTTTGGTGAAAATGCTCAAACGACGATTGATGGTGTTAAAGCAAAATTAGAAGAGCTTAAACAAGGATTACCAGAAGGTGTTGAAATCATCCCTGTTTATGATCGAACCAATTTGATTGGGCGAGCAGTGGATAATCTTTGGCAGAAACTTTTGGAGGAATTTATCGTTATTGCATTGGTGTGTGTGATATTTCTTGTTCATATTCGCTCGTCACTGGTGGTTATTATTAGTCTGCCGATTGGTATTTTAGCGGCTTTTATCGTGATGCAAATTCAAGGAATTAATGCCAATATCATGTCATTAGGCGGGATCGTTATTGCCATTGGTGCGATGACAGATGGGGCGATTGTGATGGTTGAAAATATGCATAAGCATATGGAAAAAACACCTCTGACCAAAGAGAATCGATGGCAAATAGTGACTGAAGCAGCCGTCGAAGTTGGCCCAGCACTATTTTTTAGTTTATTAATTATCACGGTTAGTTTTATGCCGGTGTTTACCTTAGAAGCACAGGAAGGACGTATGTTTTCACCCTTGGCATTTACCAAGACTTATGCTATGGCAGCTTCAGCTATTTTAGCGATCACATTAGTGCCCGTATTGATGGGCTATTTTGTGCGAGGAAAGGTGTTACCAGAAGGTAAAAACCCAATTAACCGTTTGTTAATAGGTCTATATAGGCCAATACTAAAAGGGGTGTTAAGATTTCCATTATTGACGATATTGATGGCCATAGTGATCGTTGTTGTTGGGTTGATGCCTGCCAATAAGATTGGTAGTGAGTTTATCCCACCATTAGATGAAGGTGATCTTATGTATATGCCGACCACTTACCCAGGGATCTCTATCGGTAAAGCGCGTGAGCTATTACAACAAACCGATAAATTGATCCGTAGCGTGCCGGAAGTTGAAACTGTGTTTGGAAAAATTGGTCGAGCAGACACGGCCACAGATTCAGCGCCATTAACAATGATCGAAACCTTTATTCAGTTTAAGCCTCATTCTGAGTGGCGGCAAGGGATGACGACTCAAAAATTGAAAAAAGAGTTGGATAATCTGATCAAGTTTCCAGGACTGACCAATGCTTGGGTAATGCCGATCAAAACACGCATTGATATGTTGGCAACTGGCATTAAAACCCCAGTGGGAATTAAAGTCGCAGGCCCTGATCTGAAGGTGATTCAGCAAATTGGCCAGCAATTAGAACTGATTCTTAAAGATGTGCCTGGGACAGCTTCAGTCTATTCGGAACGGGTGGCCGGAGGACGATATATCAAGGTTGATATTCAGCGCGAAAAAGCAGCGCGTTACGGCCTTAATATTGCTGATGTTCAGCAAGTTATTGCTACCGCTATCGGGGGGATGAATGTAGGACAAACTGTTGAAGGTCTGGAACGTTATCCTATTAATATTCGTTACCCTCAAGATTATCGCGATTCACCAGAACAATTAGCATTATTACCTATCGTGACAGCGAGTAATGAGCGTATTGCTCTAGGTGACGTGGCACATATTTATGTTGAAGATGGGCCGCCGGCCATTAAGAGTGAAAATGCACGACTCAATGGTTGGACCTATATTGATATTGAAGATATTGATATTGGTAGCTATGTTAAACAGGCTCAGAATGCTGTTAAGCAACAATTGGCTTTGCCTGCAGGCTATTCTTTGGTCTGGTCTGGTCAGTATGAATATATGTTGCGGGCTAAAGAAAAATTGACGTATGTGATACCACTCACATTAGCTATTATCATTATTCTGCTTTATATCAATTTCCGTCGTTTTGCTGAGGTCGCCATTATTATGGGGGCATTGCCTTTGGCCATGGTGGGTAGTATTCAATTAATGTATTACCTTGGTTTTAACTTTTCTGTTGCAGTCGGTGTTGGCTTTATTGCTTTGTCAGGAGTGGCCGTTGAGATTAGTGTGATTATGTTGATGTATCTTAATCAAGCATATGAACGCATGCTGTCTGAATGTAGGCAACAAGATACGATGCCTTCAATGGAGGACTTGCGGGCAGTGATTATGTTCGGTGCTGGGATGCGGGTACGTCCGGTGATGATGACTGCGGGTACTATTATTGTGGGTTTATTACCTGTTATGTACGGAACGGGAACAGGTTCAGAAGTCATGAGCCGTATTGCAGCTCCGATGGTGGGAGGCATGATCAGTGCCTTGGTTATGACCTTACTGGTGTTACCTGTCCTGTATTTTTTGTGGCGCAAACATACGATTAAAAAATTAACTTAGGAGTACAGATATGATCAATATTATTCCAAATTGGCATCCTATGCTGGTTCATTTCACCATTGCATTATTGAGCATATCGGTGCTGTTTTATTTAGCGAGATTATTTCTGCCTATAGATCATCGATGGAGAATGCAGTGGTTAACGATGGCTAATTGGAATCTGTGGGTCGGTTGCGTATTTACTATTGCTACCCTTATTGCAGGTTGGTTTGCCTATAATAGTGTCACGCATGATGCCGTTTCACATGCTGCGATGACGTTACATCGAAACTGGGCCGTACCAACAGCAATTTTATTTTTACTGCTTGGCATATCAGCTATTAATATAGCCAAGCAGCACCGGGCGCCAAGGTTTAAATTTTTATCTATTTCAGTTGTTGCAGCAATACTGTTAATGGTGACGGGGTGGTTAGGTGCCGAGGCCGTTTATCGTTATGGCCTGGGTGTAATATCATTACCAGTCGTCGTTGAAGGTGCTGATGGACATAATCACAGTCATGTTGTTGAATCGGCAACAAGTGATGATAATCAGCAGGATAAAGTTGATGATCATTCGGAGCATCATCACTAGTTGGAATAAATAATATGTTTAATTATGAGGTAACTGTAACAAGCTTTTTCAGACATATATTTCCCGGATATTTGAACAGTCGTTTAACTATAAGAGACTAAAATGAAACATAGCTATGAAATAACAGGCATGAGTTGTGGGGGATGCCGTAAAAAAGTTGAAGACATCTTAAATGCTATCGAAGGTATTGATGAAGCGTCGGTTAGCTTACCCAATACCGCGGTGATTAAAATGGATCAACATATTGATATTGAAGTGATACAAGCTTCACTATCAGCGGTAGGTAACTACAGTATTGAAATGACACAAAATAATACCCAGTCCGAAAATAGGGAAGAAAAGCCTTCATGTTGTGGCAGTAGTCATGGTGACTCAGATCATGAACATCCAACACCAATATTAGCTGCAGATGCTGCAGGAAAATACCACTGTCCGATGCACTGCGAAGGGGATAAAGTATATGACAAGTTAGGTGATTGTCCCGTATGTGGTATGAGCTTAGAAAAAATACCTGACCAAAGCCCAAGCAAGGTGCAGTTTACTTGTCCGATGCATGCAGAAATTATCAAGGATGGGCCTGGTTCTTGTCCGCTTTGTGGTATGGATTTAGTGCCGGCAGTGGTTACTAGTGAAGAGGATGAAGTTTATCAAAAGCTGCTCAAAAAATTAACAATAGCTGCCTTATTTACGCTACCTATTTTTTTAATTGCCATGTCAGACATTGTGCCCAATAACCCGCTGCTGAAGGTGTTTGATCAAAAAATCTGGAACGGGATCCAGTTAGTGCTTTCCCTACCTGTTGTTTTTTATGCTGCGTGGATATTTTTTGAAAGGGCTTATAGATCCATTGTCACTCGCCATCTTAATATGTTTACACTTATTGGTATTGGGGCGGGAGTCGCTTTTATTTTTAGTGTGTTTGGGATGTTTTTCCCCGATATTTTCCCAGCACAGTTTAAAACTGAAAGTGGTACAGTCTATATCTATTTTGAAGCTGTCACCGTTATCTTGAGCTTGGTTTTATTAGGCCAAGTATTAGAAGCTAAAGCACATAGCCAAACAAATGGTGCGATTAGATCACTGCTTGAATTAGCACCTTCAGTAGCGACAAAAATAGTCGATGGATTAGAGCAGGTTGTTAGCATTGATAAAATTGTTCGAGATGATATCTTACGTGTAAAACCCGGTGAAAAAATCCCCGTAGATGGCAAAATCAGTGAAGGTAAAAGTCTAATTGATGAATCGATGATCACGGGTGAACCTATACCGGTTGAGAAGCAAGTCAATGATAAGGTGAGTGCCGGAACGATTAATGGTAACCACTCGTTTTTGATGCAGGCCGTTAATGTGGGCGCTGACACACTATTATCGCAAATTATTAGCATGGTCAATCAGGCCAGCCGTTCACGCGCACCTATTCAAAAATTAGCCGATACTATTGCTCAATATTTTGTACCTATCGTGCTGGTGATCTCAGTATTAACATTTATTGTCTGGGCTATATTTGGCCCAAACCCGGCTTATGTTTATGCCCTGACTAATGCTATTGCAGTATTAATTATTGCTTGCCCTTGCGCCTTAGGTTTGGCAACCCCAATGTCGGTGATGGTTGGGGTCGGCAAAGGGGCGCAGTCGGGTGTGTTAATTAAAAATGCTGAAGCACTGGAAACAATGAATAAAGTTGATATATTAATTGTTGATAAAACAGGCACGATTACTGAGGGGAAACCTTCCGTTTCTGCGGTAGTTACTACGGGTGATTTCACCGATGATGAGCTGACTCATTATATTGGTTCGCTCAATCAGCTCAGTGAGCATCCCCTAGCCGAAGCAATTGTTAAACACGCCAAACAGCAAAATAAACCCTTTGCTGAGGTCAATGATTTCTCGGCAATTACAGGCAAAGGTGTTGTTGCTATTATTAATGATAAGCAGGTGCTGCTTGGTAATTCAGCATTAATGCAAGCCTATGATTTGGCCATTGATGCTAGTTTGTTGGGATCTGTTCAACATGAGCAATCACAGGGACAAACAGTTTCGTATATTGCTATTGGTCATCAAATAGCAGGTTTTGTCTGCATCAGTGATGCGATTAAATCTAGTAGTAGAAAGGCAATTCAGTCATTGCTTAATGATGGTATTGAGGTGGTGATGCTTACCGGTGACAATGCCATCACCGCCGCATCGGTTGCTAAGGAGCTTAACCTTACTCGTTATAAAGCCGAATGTTTACCCGAAGATAAACTGAATGAAATTAAATCTTTACAGCAGCAGGGAAAAATTATTGCAATGGCGGGTGATGGCATTAATGATGCACCTGCATTAGCACAAGCTGACGTGGGGATTGCGATGGGAACAGGTACTGATGTTGCTATTGAGAGTGCCAGCATCACTTTAATTAAAGGTGATTTAACCGGTATCGTAAAATCACGAAACCTTAGTGTTGAAGTGATGAAAAATATCAAACAAAATCTATTCTTTGCTTTTATTTATAACGTCTTAGGTATACCGATAGCGGCGGGTTTATTGTTCCCTGTCTTTGGTTTATTGCTTTCACCGATGATCGCAGCTCTTGCTATGAGTTTTAGCTCGGTATCGGTCATTGCTAATGCGTTAAGGTTGAATCAAGTCAAAATTTGAAGAGTGAAGCAATATAAGGTCATAAGCTGTGTTGATAGTCTTTTAATTTAGGGTAAAATGATCGCTGTTCTACGCAGTTTAAATAACCCCATCGTAAAAAGCAGTAATGCCAACCAAATCAAGGCAAAAGTGATGAGCCTTTCTGCTGGGTAGGCTTCTTCAAGTACAAACACACCGATTAAAAATTGCATAGTGGGGTTGATATACATGATGAAACCAACCACAGATAGATCAATACGCCGTGTTGCCATAGCAAATAATACTAAAGGCAAGGCAGAAAGAAAACCAACCCCAATCAAAAGAAGTGTTACGGTTTGATCAGTACCAAAACTAAGAGTATTTGATGGTTGTAGAGATTGCCAGCCTATCCATATCAGTGCTGGTGGTAGTAGCCAAATTGTTTCAATCGTCATGCCGTTGATGCCATCTATAGCGCAGTATTTCCTCACTACGCCGTATAACGCAAAGGCAAAAGCCAAGATCAGGCTGACCCAAGGTAGTTGCCCAATGCTGATGAACTCCCACAGAATCGCGAGTGTGGCAATTATTCCTGCCCAAACCTGAAGAGGGTGTAGGTTCTCTTTAAAGAACAGTCGAGCCAGAATTAAACTAACAACAGGTGATATAAAATAGCCTAAGCTAGCCTCAAGCACACGATGGTGTCCAACAGCCCAAATATAAACCAGCCAATTGATGCTGATTAACAGAGCAGATAACCCTAACCATCCTATCAACTTTATATCTTTTAATGCAGTGAGTAATTTATTTCTATAACCGAGTAATAAGCCAAGGGAGAGGGTGGCGACTAAAGACCAAATAATACGTTGGGATAGAACTTCAACCGGCGATACGGTATTTAGATAGCTGAAATAGAGAGGGAAAAATCCCCATATACTATAGGCTGTAACAGCTAAGATGAGTCCTTTTTGTTGTTGTTGCATTTGTGCTCACTGTGAGTAGGTAGACTAGCTTAGACATTGATCTGTCAGTTTTTCGAAACGGACAACATAAATGTAGATCTAATAAAAATGGCTTGTTTCAAGAAGTCGGTTAAATTTCTAGTAGTTATTTGTATGGCCGTAAAAAGAGGTATAGTCTTCAAACTATGACCTTTAATATCATAAAGGTCGCTTATCCTATTTCATAGAGGTTTATTCAGTTCACTTTTGTGACATCTAATTTATCACTGCTTAGATCCTTTTGACTATGCTTTTGACTGTAGAACACTTCGATATATTCGAATCGTTGTTAAGACAAGGTGATCTGTATAATTACTACATATTACTAATATGGCTTCTTTGCCAGTGTTAACAAACCAGTAAGGTTTATATTGACCAAACATTTAAGATGAAGTGGGGAAAACGATGAAACGAATTATGTTATTTATTATGACCAATATCGCCATTATGGCGGTACTAAGTATTACGCTGAGGATACTGGGTGTTGACAGTATATTAGCTGAAAATGGCTCTGATCTTAATATTCAGGCATTAGTCATACTGTCAGGTGTAATAGGTTTTGGCGGTTCACTCATTTCATTGCTTATTTCAAAATGGATGGCAAAACGTATGACGGGTGCGGTCGTTATTACTGATCCAACAAGTAATATTGAAAAATGGTTAATGAGCACAGTTGAAAAGCAGGCAAAAATTGTCGGCATAAAAATGCCAGAGGTCGCTATTTTTCCATCACCTGCAATGAATGCTTTTGCCACTGGGGCCAGTAAAAACAATGCTTTGATGGCAGTGTCTCAAGGTTTATTGAATGAAATGTCGCAAGGAGAAATTGAAGCGGTAGTCGGGCATGAAATGAGCCATATTGCCAATGGAGACATGGTGACTCTAGCGTTAATTCAGGGTGTTGTGAATACCTTTGTGGTGTTTTTATCGCGGATTGTTGGCCATATTGTAGACCGAGTTATCTTAAAAAATAATCAGGGTCATGGCATAGGCTATTTCGTCACGGTAATGGTGGCTCAGGTTGTTTTATCGATACTAGCATCAACGATTGTGATGTATTTTTCGAGAAAACGTGAATTTATTGCAGATACTGGTGGTGCAGACTTAGCAGGCCATCAAAATATGATAAATGCACTTAAACGCCTTGGGCAGGTTGAGCCAGAAGCATTGCCCGAGCAGATGGCTGCTTTTGGTATTAATGATAAAGGCGGGATTATGGCCTTGTTTTCATCCCACCCACCTATTGAAGCAAGAATAAGAGCGCTGGAAGAGCGGGCGGTGGGCCGTTCATAAAGCATATATATTTAGGTTGGTTGTTCTTTGAGCGTGAGAGCAAGGTCTTGAAGATCTTCCGCTATGAAGGGAGCAACCTGATGGAAGGGCCATATTTGGTCTCACTTTAAGCGTGTAAATTAGATTTAATGACTATAATGGCACTTATCATCAGGATAACAATGACATGGATCAAAAGAGAATCAACTAGCCATTTCTTACTGACTAAAACCCTTATTATGTAGCGAGATAAAACAAGGGGGAAGGGATGGAACTGGTTTGTCCAGCAGGTAATATCTCGATACTGAAAATGGCTGTTGATAGTGGTGCCGATGCCGTTTATATCGGTTTTAAAGGTGATACTAACGTGCGATATTTTGCTGGCCTAAATTTTAACGATGGCTCGGCACAAAAAACCGTCAACTATGCCCATGAACATGGCAGATTGAATCAAAGAACACCTTTAGGTTAAAAGCAGAATAACAAGTAATGAAAACCCACCTGAAAGAGACAGTGTTGACATAGATTTTAATCCCGGCAATTGTAGTGCGAGCACAACACCGCTAATCACACTTATTAATAAATGAATGCCGAAAAACAAACCCAGAATCCAGAATATCTTTCCAGCAATGCCTTTGTGAATCAACAATAGCTGTAACCAAAAGTCGTGTTCTTTAACAACGAGTTTTGCTTGATAAGGACTTTCTGTCGGTAATAATAAAACTTCTTGCTTACGGCCAAACCAATCGTGTAAACCTTCCTCAGGATAGTAACTCTCGGGCAATGGAAAATGGTTTTTTTTTGCTAGAAAGTGTTCCACTAACGCTTTTGCTACAGTTTCTTGCTCAGGCCAGCCTGCCGAAATTTCAATCTTATATTCGAAGGTATTTTTTACTTCGCCTTTTATATCGAATAAATGCAAGATTCCTGTAAAGATATAAAGAACGGTGAGAGGTAAAAAAAAGCACGCTAAGTAAGCGTGTAATTTCATCCAAAATAAGCGCATTTTTGATTTCATAAGTGGGGCTCTACATAAATATAAGGCCGCACCTTGAATAAGGCGCGGCCTAAAGGCTTAAATAATTAGATTGCTAGATATTAAAAGACATAGCTGGCAGTAAGACGGACATCACGCCCTGCTTCGTCATTACCAACCACATTTTCCCAACCTGCGATATTAGTGTAATCGCCAACCGTAGAGTGATCACGGTAGTCTTTATCAAACAGGTTGTGGACTGCAAAATCTAAGGTTAAGTCTTTGCTTGGTTTCCAACGTACGGAAACATCATGCACAACGTAACTATCTTTATTGATGGTTGCGCCAGCTACGTTTTCACCAAGCTCTAAGTTACGTTGCAGAACTCTGAGATTATTTAAATCGTTGACATAAGTAACATGCCAACCCATATCCCACTCATTGCTCAACTGATAGCTGATATCCAAGTTCCATTCGTCACCACGACTATTGCCCAACCCTCTATGTTCATAACCAGCTAAAGGCTCGTTACCTGCCCCCCTATCAATATGAGATTTGTTGTGAACAAAGCTAGTGATAGCACTGAGATTATCCCATGTATAACCAAGCATTAATTCATAACCATCGGTTTCTAACTCACCGATATTTTCGAAATAGAAGCTATCTTCAGGGAAGGGACCTCTTCCGTCTTGCTCGAAAATAACATCGTTTATTTTTGTACGATAGACAGTAGCAGAAGCCATTAACGCACCATTATCAAATTTAAGTCCGATTTCAGTGTTTTTAACTTTTTCTGGGTCAAGACCTTGCTGAAAAGCAACCCTTCCAGGTCTATGTTCTAGAGTAAATGCATCACCCACTTCTTTACCCCGCATCGCTTCAGCATAACCTGCGGACAGTTTCCAGTTATCGGTAAAGCTATAGTTAAAGCCGATGTTTGGGCTCCAACCATTACTGTCAACATCTATATTATTAGCCTCATCACCTTTGGTTTTTTCTTCTAATTCGTAGCGATCATAACGAACTCCAAAACTAACTAATAAGGCATCAGTGGCTTGCCAATGATTTTGTAAGTAAATACCGCTAACTTTACCTTCTTCCTCAAAACGAAGTACCGATGGATCCCAAGCCCAAGCCGGACCAAGAGTCTTGTCTAAATATTTACTGGATGACTTATCAATACGATGATCAACACCATAAGTCATGGTGTGCTGACCAACGTTGCTGGTATTACGAATATCGAGTCCATAACTTTCGGTAGCACCCAAATAATCGCCCCAGCTACCACGAACTCGTTCGGAAGTGTCCTGCACAACCTCTGACTCGGTGTAATAGAAAGTCGATTCTAGATTAATTAAATCACTAGTCTGAAAGGTATGGTTTAAGACAAAGGTATTACGTTCGCCATCTACTGGGAATACGGGATCATTAGGGCCTGCAATCCAATTAGGTCTTTGCGCTACATCGGCTTCTTCTTTGCGATTTTCATAACTGAATGTCAATGTCTGTGAGTCTGTTAACTGACCGTCCAGTTTTATAAATGCTAATTGCTGCTGTGCAGAGGTATGGTTTATTTTGTTGCCATCACCATCTTCCATTTCGTCACGGTCAACATGGACAAAAGAACCTAAGAAGCCCCAGTCATCGGTAAGCTTGCCATAACCCGTTACACTGAGTTTTTCGCCATCGTTACTGAAATAGCTGGCTCTTGCCAGTGCGCCAAATTGTTCACCATAATCTAATAGATCATCAGCATTCTTGGTTTTAAAGCGAATCGCACCACCAATCGCGCCGGCGCCACTGGTGGCTTCACCGGCACCGGCTTGCACGACCACTTCTTTTAATAATTCTGGCTCGATCGATACACGACCAATATGGTGAAATAATGTGCCTGTTTGCRGTGCACCATCAACCGTGACATTAAGGTAGGTATCTTCAAGTCCACGAATATAAATTTTTTGAGCGATGCCGACAGAACCACCTACCGATACAGATGGCACATGACGAAATACATCGGCCAAATCATTAGCCTGATATTTTTCAAGCGCTTCTGGTGTGACCACAGTGTTGGTTGTTTCACCAACCACTACAAAAGGTTCTAGTAGACTTATCTGGCCCGCTTCGGATGTTTCCTCCGCAAGCACTTGCGTTCCGTTAAACACAGTTGATGTGGTTAGTGCAATTGTAAGGACAGCCGAGCCTTTGGCTGTAAGTGGTTTAAACATTGTCCACTCCATAATTATTAATATAAATGACAATTATTCTCATTTGCATTAATAAATAAAAGAACTTTTACAATTGTTACATTCGCTAGGGACAGAAAGTGACGTGTAGAAGCCAAGAAAACTTAASGGTACTTACTTGTTTGGCCGTCTAATTTRCAGGTRTTTTGGTTAGCATTTGGGTARTTCAAYGTTCAWTGCTARMCCACCGMKKGGTAGATTTGTCGCATTYACMATGCCACCCACMGCRACTATTTGCCGGTGGGCCARAGCWAGTCCCAGCCCAAAGCTATTGCCGGATGCAAGGCGRGATGAATCCACCCGRAAAAAGGGYTGAAAAATCGCCGTYAARTATTTTTCKGGCACKCCRGGMCCTTGATCGCAAATACTRATGCGGTAGTGATCATRCTGGYCRTGCATGCTGATCGAAACGGTTTTTTCGGGKGGAGTAAAACGCAAAGCATTGCGGATAATATTTTCAAGAGCCTGCCCAAGAGAGCGGTGATTGCTATTGTGAATTTCTGCATTACTGGGTAAGTCTATGCTCAATTTTCTATCGGGAAACTCAAATCGTGCATCGTCGATTAACACGTCCAATAAATCAGTTAGATCTAGGGATTCTTGTTGTAATTCTGGACGTTCATTTTCTAACCAAGCCAGTGTCAAGCTATCATCAACGAGCTTACGAATATGTGTCGATTCACGTTGAATTCGCTCGATATTGATAGGTGAATCTTGCCCATCGAGTACGCTTTGTATGGAAATATCTAARCGGGTTAACGGGGTACGTAGYTCGTGAGATAAATCAGAAATTAGCTGCCGYTGATTAATKATYTGYTCACCAATGCGYGCWGCCATTTGGTCGAAAGTRTCAGCCAGATCACTTAATTCATCACTTCGATTACCCAGCAACTGGCGTATACGCACATCAAAGTTGCCTTGACTAAAACTTTGCGTTGCCCGTTCAAGTTGGCGCAAAGGTATCATAATGTGTCGATATAAGATGATCGACAGTAATACCAAAAGGATCATCGGCAAAATGATTTTTAGTGTGACCCCGATGTGATCAAGGTAGGAGCCGGGCCGCATTCGGTTAGGAAGCTTAATTAAAAAGCTGGTTTGTTCACTGGAAAAAGGCACTTCCATGATGGGGTTTTCTTTAAAGTAGAGATGGATTTTCCAATTTACATCTCTGCCTAGGTTGTAACCGTGAAAGTAATTCTGTTTGAGTGCCTCACCGGCAAGGTGTTCAAGGTTAGTTCGAGCGATGGATACCCACGTTTCTTCGGTTTCACGCAAGTTTTTCAACCATTCATTCAACGTTTTTTTATCGTTAGCCAGATATAAGCGCTCCGCTTCCAAGCCCCATGCGGTGATTTGATCACGGTGCTCAGTATCGATAAAACTCATGCCTTCTTCTGTGTGTGTGGTTGCTAAATCAATCACCCAAAAAAGAGCCACAACGCCGGTAGCAATGATAAGACACAATTTCCAAAATAATTGTTTTTTCATGCAAAGGTATAACCTAAGCCATGTACTGTTTTTAGCTTATCTTTTTCCATGCCGGCATCAACTAATTTACGGCGCACTCGGCTTAAGTGCATATCTAAGCTACGGTCATAAGCACTAAATTCACGCTCTAATACTAATTGATACAAATATGGTTTACTCAATACTTCATGTTGATGACTGACTAATAACCAAAGTAATTTAAATTGGATGGGCGTCATGGCGATCGGTTTTTTATTGTAGCTAACAGATTGTGTATTTTTATTAAGTTTTAATAAGCCCCGGCTCATTTCATGGGTATCCGTCGGCGTGTCATTAACCCATCGAGTACGACGGAGAATGGCATCTATCCGTAAGCCCAGTTCGGTAAAGCTAAATGGCTTTGGCAAATAGTCATCAGCGCCTTTACTAAATCCTGTAATGCGATCTTCCTCTGCGCCGCAGGCGGTAAGCATCATTACTGGGGTATCGCGCGTTTTACGCAGATTGTTGAGCACGGAAAAGCCGTCTCTCACAGGCAGTAATACATCCAATAGAATCAAATCAAAGAACTTACTGACAGCGGTCGTCAGGCCTTTTTCACCACAGAAACATTGTTCTATGCTGTAACCATTTTTTGTTAACTGAGCAGCAATTTGATTATTCAATATGGGGTCATCCTCAATGATGAGGATATGAGCTTTTGATGCAGTGTTCGTCATAGCTACAAAATGAAAATAAGAATGATAATCATTTATATTAATAAACAATGGAGAGATTAATCAATGTTTATTTGAAATAGTAAGGAAGAGGGCTGATATAGTGGAGGTGAAATGGCAGCCAATCAACAATCACCCAATACGGTGAAGAATAGAGGTTTTCATATTTTGATACCTAGGGTCAGAATTGAATAGACAGGGCCGTGAAACGGAGGCTTTTCACTCATCCTCTTCACGTAAACGCTGTTGCCGTTCTTGTTCTTCGGCTAAGATGGCCTTAATTTCAAGCATGACACCATCGACATCAGCTGCTTGCGTGTTTTCTTCAAAATAGCCTGTGAGTTTGGTATCTGGCTGTAATTCTCCGTTCTCAAAAAGTGTCCATATTTCTTTGTCATATCGACTGTTGAGCAATTCTGGAGCGTATTGAGCATAGTAACGCGTGATATTTCGAACATCTCGTTCTAACATTGATTGAGCATTGTTATTCGCGGCGGCATTCACAGCCTGAGGAAGGTCAATAATCACCGGACCATCTTGATCGACTAGGACATTAAACTCTGACAAATCACCATGTACGATCCCTGCACAGAGCATTCTCATAACAGAGTGCATCAGGATTGAATGATCTTCCCGTGCTTGCTCGGCAGACATTGATATATCGTTGAGGCGAGGGGCTACTTGGCCGTCCGCATCGGTGATCAACTCCATCAATAACACACCATTAAGGCAATCATAGGGTTGAGGAACTCGTATACCGGCGCCAGCGAGAAGGTAGAGTGCATCGACTTCAGCATTTTGCCATGTTTCTTCTTGTTGCTTGCGGCCAAATTTAGAGCCTTTTTCCATTGCTCGGCCTCGGCGGCTATTACGCACCTTTCGCCCTTCTTGATACTGCACTGCTTTTTTGAAACTACGTTTGACGGCATCTTTATAGACTTTGGCGCAGCGTAGTTCAGCGCCACATCTGACAATATAGACATCGGCCTCTTTGCCGCTCATTAATCGTCTGACAACGTCATCGACCAAGCCATCATCAACAAGAGGTTGGATTTGTTTTGGTATTTTCATGGGTATTTTTAGCCTTACCTCTAAATGTTTTCCAATAAAAAACCTCAGCACCCGAAAGGGAACTGAGGCTTTATATTTTGGTACCTAGGGCCGGAATCGAACCGGCACGGCCGTAAAGCCGAGGGATTTTAAGTCCCTTGTGTCTACCAATTTCACCACCCAGGCATCCGAGTATTATACGGTAGTTTTTTGGCTTTTTTAAAGAGTTTTTATGTTTTTTGTTTTAATGTCATGGTGGTTGATAATAAGACTTTATTATTTGGTCGGTAAGAAGGTCATAAGCACGCTCGATCATTGGGGCTGTAACGCGAGAAAGTTAGGGTGTTTCAGCACATATTTGTAGTCAGAATTTCTAGTGATTCTAGTCGGTTTTTATTGGCAGCGGCTAGATGTACGCTGGGACATTCTTGACTAACAGAGTGACCCTTAATTAGGGCAATAGCGACACCTAGAAATTGGCATAGTGCCTTTTGCCATGGCAGTTGCCCTTGATGATATGACCGGTGTTCAATAACGTGGATGACACCGCCACTTTGTTGCTCGGGTTTAATAAAGCTGTTTGGCTGTGTTCAATAAACAGCCGAAAAGCAATGATAACGGCACCAGCTAATAAGCCTGTTAATGTTGCAAGTATATAAAGATTGAGTTGAGAATCACTCAGAATAAAATTTTGTCGAAGGTGTTTTAGCATTAAATAATTTTAGAAAAGCGTGAGTGGTTTTTTTGTTGAATATAGCGATCAAAGGCCATACAAATTGTGCGAATCAGAAGATGTCCTGCGGGTAATACTTCAATTTTTGTGGCGTCATATTTAACTAGATTATCCTGAGAAAATTGATCCAGTTTGGGATAAACATCAGCAAAGTAATCGGCGAAATTAATATTAAGCTCTTTTTCTAGGGCTAAAATATCTAAGGAAAAGTGGCAAATCAGTTTGGTGATTACTTTTCTACGTATTTTGTCATCTTCATTTAAGGTGATGCCACGAAAAACAGGCAGTTGATTGTTGTTGAGACTAACCGCGTATTCTTCCAATGTACGTTGGTTTTGAGAGTAGGAGTCACCAACACTGCCTATTGAAGTGATACCAAGGCCGATAAGGTCACATTCTGAATGGGTAGAATAGCCCTGAAAGTTACGATAAAGTTTGTTTTCACGTTGAGCGATAGCTAGTTCATCATCAGGTTTGGCAAAATGATCCATGCCAATATAAACATAACCTGCGGCGGTAAGTTGTTCAATTGATTGTTGTAAGATTTCGAGTTTTACGGCAGGTAAAGGTAAATCTTCACTTTTCATTTGTCTTTGAACTTTAAAGCGTTCAGGTAAGTGTGCATAGTTAAACACGGATAAACGGTCTGGGTTAACGGCAATAATTTTATCAAGTGTTTCAGCAAAACTATCCGGTGTTTGGTGAGGCAGACCATAAATTAAATCAAGGCTAATAGAGCGAAAGCCATTAGCACGAGCAGCATCGATAACAGCAAACGTTTCAGCTTCGCTTTGAATACGATTAACGGCCTTTTGTACTTTAGGATTAAAGTCTTGTACGCCTAGACTTAAACGGTTGAAACCTATTTCACGTAATAGCGTAATGGTTTCGGGATCTGCTTCACGGGGATCAACTTCAATGGAGTATTCACCGGTTGCATCATCTGCCAAATTAAAATATTGGCGTGTGATGGTCATCAGTTCGCGCATTTGAGAGTGGCTGATAAATGTGGGTGTGCCTCCACCCCAGTGTAATTGTTCAACTATACGATCTGAATCGAATAACTCAGCTTGCAGAGCAATTTCTTTGTGTAAATTAGCTAAATAGGGTTCGGCATGTTTGCGGTTTTTAGTGATGATTTTATTGCAGGCACAATAAAAACAGACGGTATCACAGAAGGGCAAATGGAAATAAAGTGATAAGGGGCCGCCTCGTTGGTTAGATAACGTAGCTTGTTGTCGGTAATTGTCAGCAGTAAAATTTTTATCAAATTCAACCGCTGTCGGATATGAAGTATAGCGAGGACCAGCAGCATCATACCGGCGGATAAGGTCAAGATCAAAAGAGACCGTTTGTTTCAAAGTATGGTTTTCCTGTTTTCCGTTGGGCACGAACTATATTGTATCTGCCCGCACATAGAGCTTGGTTGATCTAGATCAAACAGCAAATCTATGTTCACACTCAGGATGCTCACATAAGTGATTGTGGTGATACTGAATAATAGGTAAAACTTGTTCTGGTGAATCTACAATATAAAATAAATCCAGATCTTCTTTATCGATACACCCTATTTCAAGCACTTGATCTTTAAGCCAATCTATTAAACCCGCCCAGTATGACGAACCAAAAAGAATAATGGGAAAGTGACGAATTTTTTTGGTTTGGATTAAAGTAAGCGCTTCAAAAAATTCATCCAAAGTACCAAAGCCACCAGGGAAAACAACATAGCCCATAGAATATTTAACAAACATGAGTTTGCGGACAAAGAAATATCGGAAAGTTAAACTGATATCTTGGGTTGGGTTGGGCGTTTGCTCAAAGGGAAGATCAATATTTAAACCAACAGATTGTCCACCTTGCTGATAAGCGCCTTTATTTGCAGCGGCCATAATACTGGGACCACCACCACTGATAACTGAAAATTTTGCTCGCGAGAGATCATGGGCTACGGTAATAGCATCTTGATAATAAGGCGATTGTTCGGGCAATCGTGCGCTGCCAAAAATGGAGACTGCAGGGCCAAGGTCGTTGAGGGTTTCTATGCCATCAATAAGCTCAGATTGAATGCGAAAAATTCGCCATGCTTCTGAAGTTTTGAAATCTTCCATTTTTTTACCTTTTAGTCTTGAATTGACACCACCAAGAAGATAAAGAAAATACGTTTGTTTTGCAAACAAAAGCTGATTTTTTGATGGGTTATAAGAAATGCTTTATCTTGGTACAAAAATAAGGTCATCGGTAATACTTCGATACGGATCAATTCAGTTATTAGCTTATCTACGGTATCATTTCTTGTTTGGTTCGTTTGTTTGGCGGTTTTATGAAAGTTTTGGTTATTGGTGGTGGTGGACGAGAGCATGCTTTGGCTTGGAAGTTAATTCAGTCGCCACGGTGTTCACAAGTGTACGTTGCTCCTGGTAACCCTGGTACAGCAAATGAACCTGGAGTTGAAAATGTWAAGATTGGTGCTGAAGACATTGCTGGCTTAGTTACATTTGCTAAAAAAGAAGGAATTGAGTTGACGATTGTTGGACCTGAAGTGCCGCTAGTAATGGGGGTTGTGGATGCTTTTGAGCAAGCAGGCTTGCGTTGTTTTGGCCCTTCTCAAGCAGCGGCTCAACTAGAAGCATCAAAAAGCTTTACCAAAGATTTTTTAGCTCGTCATCAGATCCCAACCGCGGCATATCAAGTGTTTACTGAAGTTGAGCCTGCTATCGCTTATATTAAACAGCAGGGTGCTCCGATTGTTATTAAAGCAGATGGTTTGGCTGCCGGCAAAGGCGTGATTGTGGCAGAAACGGAAACACAAGCCATTGCTGCTGTTGAAGATATGCTGGCGGGGAATGCCTTTGGTGAGGCAGGTCATCGAGTGGTAGTCGAAGAATTTATGACCGGTGAAGAGGCCAGTTTTATTGTCATGGTTGATGGTGAGCATATCTTGCCATTAGCAACATCACAAGATCATAAAGCCCGAGATAACGGTGACAAAGGCCCGAATACCGGCGGGATGGGTGCATATTCGCCTGCACCGGTAGTAACAGCAGCAGTGTATGAACGCATTATGACAGAAGTGATTGAACCGACAGTGAAAGGAATGGCAGCAGATGGCCGGCCTTACACTGGCTTTTTATATGCTGGTGTGATGATAGATGAGGCCGGTTTTGCGCGAGTTGTGGAATATAACTGTCGATTTGGTGATCCTGAAACACAGCCGATATTGATGCGTTTAGAGTCCGACCTTATTACCCTGTGTGAAGCGGCACTTGATGGCCAACTTAACACTGTTGAAGCAAAGTGGGATCCTCGGCAGGCTGTTGGTGTTGTATTGGCCTCAGGCGGTTATCCAGACAGCTATCGAAAGGGTGATGTCATTACAGGATTGGATGCTGTAGATAGTGATGAAACTAAGGTTTTCCATGCCGGAACAGCACTGGAAAATAATGCGGTAGTGACATCTGGTGGACGGGTATTATGTGCTACTGCTTTGGGTAATACAGTTGCCGAAGCGCAAAGTAAGGCGTATAAAATAATAGAGAATATTCATTGGCAAGATATGTATTACCGTACTGATATTGCTTATCGTGCAATAGCGAGAGAGCAGCAACAGTATCATTTATAACCTATTTTAAGGAGCAGGCTTGAAATGTCCGATTCCCATCCTATTATTGCTGTTACCGGTTCATCTGGTGCAGGAACATCTACTGTTAAACATGCGTTTGAAGATATATTCCGTCGTGGTGGGATTAAGCCTGTTGTATTAGAAGGTGATAGTTTTCACCGTTATGACCGTAAGGAAATGCGTGCTGAAGTAGTAAAGGCTGAGGAAAAAGGCGAATCATTAACGCATTTTGGTCCCGCAGCAAATTGTCTAGATCGTTTAGAGCGATTGTTCCAAACTTATGCTGAAACCGGCACGGGTGAAAAACGCTATTATATTCATGATGAAGTTGAAGGTGCCAAGTTTAATCAGCCACCAGGCACCTTCACACCATGGGAAGAAATTGATGGTGATAATGATCTTCTGTTTTATGAAGGGCTACATGGTGGTGTTGTAACCGACGAGGTCAATATTGCTCGTTACGTTGATATGTTGATTGGTGTTGTGCCAGTGATTAATCTGGAATGGATCCAAAAAATTAAACGTGACTGCACTAATCGCGGTTATTCTTCGGAAGCGGTTGTTGATATTATCCTGAAGCGTTTACCTGATTATATTCACCATATTACGCCGCAATTTTCTCGGACTCACATTAACTTCCAACGCGTTCCGTTAATTGATACTTCAAATCCATTTGTAATGCGTGAAATTCCTACGCCAGATGAGAGTTTGGTGGTTATTCGATTTAAAGATCCGACCATTGCAGATTTCCCGTACTATCAGAGCATGTTGAAAGATTCATTTATGTCTCGTCCCAATAATCTTGTAGTACCTGCGGTTAAAATGGGCTTAGCAATGGAAATTATTTTGACACCATTTATTGAAGAAATGATGGAGAAAAAACGACAACGTAGCTAATATCGTTACACTTGGCTTTTATTAGATACCGCCCAATGGCGGTATCTTTGTTTTTAAGGTGATGAAAAAAATGAAAGATTATCATCGTGTCTAATTGGCAAATCAGACGAGCAGTAACCGCTCTCAACAATGGCGGCGTAGTCGCCTATCCAACAGAAGCTGTTTTTGGTTTGGGCTGTGATCCCTGGAATGAGCAGGCTGTTATTAATCTGCTTACGATTAAACAGAGATCATGGGCTAAAGGACTCATCATTATCGCCGCTGATTTTAATCAATTACAACCATTCATTAGGCCCATTTCACCGGTAATCTTAAAACAATTAGAGGCAACATGGCCGGGGCCTACAACATGGATATTACCGGTAAAATCAGATGTGCCTGTCTATTTGTGTGGTGAGCACAATACTATTGCGGTGCGTGTTACTGCACATAAACAAACAGCTGAACTGTGTCGATCCTTTGGTGGTGCAATTGTATCAACAAGCGCTAATTTAGCCGGTATGCAGCCGGCTAGAACCACACGAGAAGTACATTGGCAGCTTTCTAAGCTTGATTACATATTGCCAGGGCAATGTTCAGGTTTGGATAAGCCAACAGAAATAAGACATGCACAAACAGGAGAAATTATTAGATGAGTCAACCCGATCTTAATGCTGTTAAAGCTTATTTGTTAGATCTGCAAGATCGTATCTGCCAACAGCTGGAAAAAGTGGATGGTGAAGCTAAGTTTGTTGAAGACAAATGGTTGCGAGAGGGGTCTGGCGGAGGCGGAGGTCGCACCAGAGTATTGACCGATGGCGCTGTATTTGAGCAAGGTGGGGTCAATTTTTCTCAAGTCACAGGAAACAGTTTGCCTGCTTCTGCAACAGCAAGCCGCCCCGAATTAGCCGGTCGGCGGTTTGAAGCTTTAGGTGTTTCTTTGGTGATCCACCCACATAACCCTTATGCGCCTACATCACATGCTAATGTGCGATTTTTTATTGCTGAAAAGGAGGGGGAAGATCCTATTTGGTGGTTTGGTGGTGGTTATGATTTAACACCCTATTATGGCTTTGAAGAAGATGTGATCGCTTGGCATAAAACAGCCAAAGCGGCTTGTGATCCTTTTGGCGATAAGGTGTATCAGAATTATAAAAAATGGTGTGATGACTATTTTTTCTTGCCACATAGAAACGAGCCACGAGGGGTGGGAGGCTTATTTTTTGATGACTTAAATGAAGGTGGTTTTGAACGTTGTTTTAGCTTAATGAGAAGTGTTGGTGATAGTTATACAAAAGCCTATGTCCCCATTGTGCAACGACGTAAAAGCTTACCGTTTGGTGAGCGAGAGCGTGATTTTCAGCTCTATCGCCGAGGTCGTTATGTTGAATTTAACTTGGTTTATGATCGTGGCACCTTATTTGGGTTACAATCTGGAGGCCGCACCGAATCTATATTAATGTCGTTGCCACCCTTGGTAAAATGGCGATATAACTGGCAACCTGAATCAGGAAGTGCTGAAGATGAGTTATATCAAACCTTTCTTAAACCGCGTGATTGGTTGGGAATTATTTAATGCTAATTGCCCGTCGCCAAGGAAGCGAGCTGATCTGCCTGATATTCATTAATTAATGGTTCGATGACTTGTTCGAGATCGCCCGCCATAATTTCTGCTAATTTATATAAAGTCAGACTAATCCGATGATCGGTTAAGCGACCTTGAGGGAAGTTATAGGTCCGAATACGCTCACTTCGGTCACCACTACCAACTTGTAGCTTACGTGTTTCAGCTTGTTCTGAATCAATTTTGTCTTGTTGTTCGGACATGATTCGGGCGGCTAAAACAGACATGGCTTGAGCACGATTTTTATGTTGTGAACGTTGGTCTTGGCATTCGACTACGATACCAGTGGGTAAATGAGTGAGCCGAATAGCTGAGTCGGTTTTATTAACATGTTGGCCGCCTGCACCCGATGCACGGAAGGTATCAACGCGGAGATCCGCGGGATTAATGACAACTTGGTCAATTTCATCAACTTCAGGCATGATAGCGATCGTACAGGCTGAGGTATGAATTCGGCCTTGTGATTCTGTTTCTGGGACTCGTTGTACACGATGACCGCCCGATTCAAATTTCAATCGTGAAAAGGCGCCGTCACCAATAATTTTGATTACCACTTCTTTATAGCCACCATGTTCGCTTTCTTGAGAGTTGATTAATTCAACAGCCCATTTGCGTGATTCAGCATAACGGGTGTACATGCGATATAAATCACCAGCGAATAGAGCGGCTTCATCCCCCCCTGTTCCTGCGCGGATCTCCAAAAATATATTACGTTGGTCATTAGGGTCTTTAGGCAGCAATAATTTTTGTAGTGTGAGCTCTAGTTTTTGTTCGCTAGTTTGGGCTTCAGCTAGCTCTTCTTTAGCCATTTCACGGATTTCTTTGTCATCTTCTTCCATCATGGATTGAGCATCTTCAATGGCTACCAGACTATTCTTATAGGCTGTGAAGTTGTTAACTACAGGCTCTAATTGGGCGTATTCTTGTGATAAAGAACGAAATTTATTTTGGTCAGCCATTGTTTCGGGCTCTGCAAGTAGGCCGGCGATTTCTTCATGGCGCTCAATAAGTGTTTCGAGCTTATTTTTAATAGATGTTTTCACGATTAATCCTTGATATTAAAGAGGCTACGAGCCGCTTCAATCAGATTGTTGTCAGTATCAAAGCCCGATAGTCGCAGTTGTTTGCTGGGCTCATGTAATAATTTTTTAGTGAGTGTTCGTGCTAAATTATCTAACACCTGTTCCGCTGGTAAACCTAGCTTAAGTTGTTTTTTTGCTTTTTCCAGTAAGTGTTTACTTTCTCTTTCAGACTTTTCTCGTATTGATTTTATAGTGGGTACTGCATTTTGACTCTGAAGCCAGCCAATAAAATAATCAACTTGACTATCAATAATGTCTTCAGCTTGTTCTGCCGCATCACGACGAGATTGTAAGTTTTCTTCAATAATATCGTGTAAATCATCAACACAATATAAATAGATATCTTCCAAGTCACCGACTTCAGGTTCAATGTCACGTGGTACCGCAATATCAACCATAAATATGGGCCGACGTTTACGTTGCTTTAATGCGCGTTCAACAGAACCTTTTCCTAAAATAGGCAATTGGCTTGCCGTTGAGCTAATGACAATATCGGCCTCGGCTAAATGTGCGGGCATTTCACTCAAGCTAATAGCGTAACCATTGATTTTCATGGCAAGGTTATGGGCACGCTCAATAGTGCGATTGGCAATAATAATGCGGCCAATTCCATTATCGTGAAGATGACGCGCTGTTAGTTCAATAGTTTCTCCGGCACCGATCAATAAGGCTGTTGAGTCAGATAAATTACTGAAGATTTGTTTGGCTAAGCTGACCGCAGCAAAGGCAACAGAAACAGGGCTATTGCCAATGGCTGTATCTGTGCGAACTTGTTTGGCAACAGTGAAAGCATGTTGAAATAGACGCCCAAGTGACTTACCAATCGTGTTGGCATTGATGGCTTGACTGTAGGCTGCTTTAATTTGACCTAATATTTGTGGTTCGCCCAATACCATGGAGTCTAAGCCACAAGCGACACGCAGTAGATGGCGAATAGCGGCATCACCTTGATAGTAATATATGAATTCGTCTAATGWACCCTTGGTTAACTGATGAAACTGGTGCAACCAAGTGCTAATGATGTTGTCACAATCATCGTTGAGGTGACAATAGATTTCAGTACGATTACAAGTAGATAAAATGACAATTTCAAATACATCGTCATGTTGCTGTAGTGATATCAACGCGTCAGCAAGCACATCTGCATTAAATGCGATGTTTTCACGAATGTGTACAGGGGCCGTGTTATGGTTGATGCCGCAGGTGACAAGTTGCATATTTGGTGATAAATCGTTGTTAAATGCTGGTAAACTTTAGGTTAATAAGTAGTTATTTATATATGATTCTAGATAAATTAGTGTTTCATTCTATCAAAATCAATCGCTCGGGTCGTTTAATTATGGATTTATTACAACAACGCTGGAAAAAATTAAGGCTTTTACTTCAGTGGTGTTTTATTTATAGCTTGCCAATATTTTTGTCAGCCTGTGCAGCGACTCAGGATCAGCAGATAAAAATAGAACAAGCTTCAGATGTTAAAGCCCTCCAGCAGCAAGAGACAATAGTTGAGCCGGAGCCAATACCACTCTCTCCTGAACTGATGTTTTCTATTTTAGCGGCAGAAATTGCTGGTCAACGAGGCGAAATAGGCACAGCAGTAGAGTTGTATAAGCGGGCAGCAGAATTAGTTGATTCTCCAGCTGTGGCCGGACGTGCTGCTCAAATAGCGACATTCACACGTAATCAGCAACGAATTGATCATGCATTAAAACGTTGGATAGAAGTGGATCCTGATAATGCAGATATTTATATCATGCAGGTCGCTATTTTTATGCTGCAAGATGATTATGACCAGGTGGTAAAGGCTGTTGATACTGCCATTGAGCTTGAACCGGATAATACGCAGGCTTACTTGGCTGATCTTGCTGAGAATTTAAATAAATATGCCAAGCCTCAACAGGCACTTACTGTATTGCAACAGTTACAGGCTTTTCAAAACAATAATATCGACGCATTAATTTCTTATGTTCGATTAGCTGCTTTTTATAAGCACTATGATGATGCTTTATCGGCTGTGGATAAGGTATTGAAACAAGAGCCTAATCACGAAGGTGCATTGATATTAAAGGCCGAAATACATCAACGGTTGGGTGATGGTGAACAGGCGCTTAGGGTGCTATCAAAAGTAGCAAGAAATAGTGAAGCTAGTGATGATTTACGCTTTGCTTATGCAAAATTATTGGGTGAGAATAATCAAATTATTCAAGCCCAACAGATATTTGAGCAGTTACGTAATGATGATCCAGAAAATGATGAGACCATTTTTGCGCTTGGCTTGATAGCTTTGGAGCTTAAAGATGGATTGCAAGCAAAGAAATATTTCAGCCAATTAATTAAGCAAGGTGATCAAGGGCTACAAGCAGCATATTTTATGGGGCTTGCGGAGACAATGAATGAAGATATTGATGCTGCGTTAGTTTGGTTTGCATCTGTATCTGTCGACAGCCATCGTTTTCAATCAGCCCAATCTCGATACATCAATTTACTTGCGGAACGAGGAGAGATTGATAAAGCACGTTTACATTTAAAATTATTACGCAAGGAAAATCCAGATCGTGTGGTGCAATATTTTTTATTTGAGGCTAGCTTTTTAAGAGAGCAAGGATTGGATCAGGCGGCATTTGATTTGTATGGTGAAGCATTGAAACAACATCCGGGCCAAACTGAGTTACTTTATAGCAGAGCAATGGTGGCAGAACCATTAAATCAACTTGGTGTATTAGAACAAGATTTAAATCAAATATTGGCAAAAGATCCCAATAATGCTCAGGCATTAAATGCTTTAGGCTATACATTGGCAGATCGTACAAATAGACATCAAGAAGCGCTGATATTAATTGAGAGAGCAGTCTCTATTAAGCCTGATGACCCCTTTTATTTAGACAGTTTGGGCTGGGTTCATTATCGATTAGGTCATTTGGATAAAGCACAGCGATATCTGGAGCAAGCTGTTGAATTACAAGCAGATGCCGAGTTTTTGGCACACTTAGGAGAGGTGTTGTGGCAACAAGGCAAACGAAAGGATGCCAAAAAACTCTGGCAACGAGCAAGAAGCGAAAACCCAGAGAATAAACTGCTGAGTGAAACAATACGCAGGCTTGACCCATTAATGGTGGAGTAATACGGGTGAGCTTATTGAAGAAAAATGTTGTTATGGCACTGAGTTTGTTTGCAACAGCCTGTGTGCCCATTTGGCAGCAACGACCAGAGACTAGCCCTGAAGCATTGTGGGAAGCGAGACGCATAGCGTTAACTCAACTTGATCGCTGGAAAATTCAAGGGCGAACAGCCATTGTTCAAGGACGAGAAGGATGGAATGCCGGTTTGCATTGGCGAGAAGATAAAGGCTCGTATCAAATTAAAATATTAGGGCCATTCTCCCAAGGTGGGGTGAGCCTAGAAGGTAATGACGAACATGTAATATTAACGATGGCAGATGGTGAAAAACTATCTTCTACCGATCCAGAATTGTTAATAACTAAAGCCTTAGGTGTACAGTTACCGATCAATGCTTTGCGAGATTGGATTAGAGGACTTCCATATGCTGAGGAAGAGTTTGAATCCATCACCTTTGATGTTGAAGGCCGAATAACGCATTTGTTACAGCAAGGTTGGGAGATTACATTTTCGCGTTACGTGCCCTTTAAACAATATTCGATGCCTTCTAAAATTTTTATCAGGCGTTCGGAGCAGAATTTACGTTTGGTGATTACGCGATGGGAGTCAGTTCAGTGACGTCATGGCCTGCGCCAGCAAAATTGAATCTTTTTTTACATATCACGGGGCAGCGTAGTGATGGTTATCATGAGCTACAAACTGTATTCCAATTTCTAGATTATGGTGATTATTTACAGTTTAAGGTGACAGAACAAATGGAGATCTGTTTGCAGACCCCTATTCCAAATGTTGCTGACGAACAAAACTTGGTGGTCCGTGCAGCAAAATTATTACAGCAGTATGCAGATGTAAAACAAGGTGTACGAATTTCACTGGAAAAGAAATTACCCATGGGCGGGGGATTAGGCGGCGGAAGTTCAAATGCTGCCACGACGTTAGTCGCTCTAAATCAATTATGGCAATGTGAGTTATCTGCTAAAGCCTTGGCACAACTTGGCCTATCTTTAGGCGCAGATGTTCCTGTTTTTATTCATGGTCATGCTGCATGGGCAGAAGGTGTTGGTGATCAACTAACAGAAATATCACCGCTAGAGCCTTGGTATGTCGTCATTGTGCCAAATTGTCATGTATCGACGTCAGAAATCTTTGCGTCATCGGAATTGACACGAAATTGTGAACCTATCACAATACCGCGCTTCCTTTCGGGGGAAGGCAGAAATATCTGTGAGGATGTAGTAAAGAAAGACTACCCGCCTGTTAAAGCGGCACTTGATTGGCTAGATCAACATGCTCAATCAAGAATGACAGGCACAGGGGCTTGTGTATTTGCTGGCTTTGGCAGTCAAATACAAGCACAACAGGTAGTGGCTGAATTGCCATTAGGTTGGCAAGGGTTTGTGGCAAAAGGTTGCAACCAATCGCCACTGATAACTACATCAGCTTGAAGCTTTGAATTAAAGCATCAGGATGTGACTGCGAGATGTTAGAATGAGTATAAGCTGTTGGGGTATCGCCAAGCGGTAAGGCACAGGGTTTTGATCCCTGCATTCCCAGGTTCGAATCCTGGTACCCCAGCCACTCTTTTGTTTTTTTATATAGAGATCTCGGCATATTACCGTGACTAAAAACAGACTTCTTCAGTTGCAGGAACGCACCGCAGATAACCATATGATGGTCTTTTCTGGTAATGCCAACCGTGCCTTAGCAAAAAGTATTACTAAGTTTCTCAATGTGCCACTTGGAAAAGCAACCGTTGAGGCTTTCAGTGATGGTGAGATCATGGTGGAGATCTTGGACAATGTTCGCGGTAAAGACGTGTTTGTTGTACAACCAACCAGTATGCCTGCCAATCGTAATTTGATGGAACTGATGGTGATGACGGATGCACTTCGTCGTGCTTCAGCTAGACGAATTACCTTAGTCATCCCTTATTTTGGTTATTCTCGTCAAGATCGCCGGCCACGTTCAGCACGTGTTGCTATTACGGCTAAAGTAGTTGCAAATATGCTCACAGGAGTGGGGGCGGATCGTGTGTTGACGGTAGATTTACATGCTGACCAGATTCAAGGTTTTTTTGATTGCCCTGTCGATAATGTTTATGCCTCACCTGTTTTATTAGGTGATATCTGGAAGCATAAATATGAAAATTTGATCGTCGTATCACCTGATATTGGTGGTGTAGTACGTGCGCGTGCTTTAGCCAAGCTGTTAGATGTAGATCTGGCAATTGTAGATAAGCGTCGTCCCCAACCAAATGTTGCCAAGGTCATGAATATTATTGGTGATGTGGAAGGCCGCGTCTGTGTGTTGATTGATGATATGGTTGATACAGCCGGTACGCTATGTGCTGCTGCAGTTGCTTTAAAAGAAAAAGGTGCCGCTCGTGTTGTTGCTTACTGTACTCATGCAGTGCTATCAGGTGAAGCCATCAATAATATTGAAAATTCGGTTTTGGATGAATTGGTTGTGACTAACACTATTCCATTACGAGAAAATGCACAAAAATGTAGTAGGATTCGTCTGCTTAGTATTTCTGAAATGTTAGCTGAGGCGATGTATAGAATTAGTAACGAGGAGTCAGTGAGCTCCTTGTATATGGATTAACCAAGCTAAAATTAATGTTTTAGCAGGTTGCTAGGATCATCTAAATTAATTAAATGATCTTTTATGTCACCTCTGGTCGCGGGGATGACAAAGCGCCGCCAAATAGGCGGTATTTTTAATGGGCAGAATGATTATTTTGCTCATTTTGTTTTGGAGAAAAAAATGGAAAATTTATTTGAAATTCAAGCTGAACTACGTACTGACCAGGGGAAAGGTGCGAGCCGCCGCCTACGTCATGCGGGAAAAGTGCCAGCCATTATGTATGGTGGTAGTGATGCACCTGTCTCTATGACATTAGATCACAATATGTTTCTTCGTCACCTTGCTGAAGAAGCATTTTATGCTCATATCTTGACAGTCGTTGTCGATGGTAAGAAAAATAAGGTGGTACTGAAAGATCTACAGCGCCATCCAGCAAGTGATGTAAGGATCATGCATGCTGATTTCTTACGTATTGATGCAAAACAAGCGATGACAATGGTTGTGCGATTACACTTTATTGGTGATGATGTTGCACCAGGTGTGAAAGAGGGTGGAGCGGTATCCCACTTGATGACAGATGTTGAAATATCTTGTTTGCCAAAAGACTTACCTGAATATATCGAAGTTGATATTTCGGCGCTAGAATTAGACAACAGTATTCACTTATCTGAACTTATGTTGCCAAAAGGTGTTTCTTTAACAGCACTTTCTCATGGGCAAGAAGATGAATTAGAAGAAGGTGTTCGTTCTTCTTATGATCAAGCGGTAGTGAATATTCATACACCACGTGTTGTGGTTGAAGTTGAAGATGATGCCGATGCAGACGAAGCTGAGGCTGAAGCTGGAGACGAAGAAGCGACAGAAGACTAAAGCTGTTTCATTGAGCATTTGATATGGCTAACTGGTTAATCGCCGGATTGGGCAATCCAGGTCCTCAATATGAACACACTCGACATAATGTCGGGTTTTGGTGGCTGGATCAGCTGGCTGAAGATTTAGGGTCAACATTTTCTGTTGAAACCAAATTTCATGGTCAGCTGATCCAGTGCCCATTTTCTGGGCATAAACTATTTCTGCTTAAACCATTGGTCTTTATGAATCGTAGTGGCCAAGCTGTGTCAGCTTTAGCTAATTTCTATAAAATTCCTCCTAGTAATATTGTTGTTATTCATGATGAGTTAGATCTTCCGGCAGGTGTTGCACGCCTCAAACGTGGGGGGGGGCATGGTGGACATAATGGCTTGAGAGATATTATCGCTTGTATTGGAACAAAAGACTTTTTACGGTACCGTTTAGGGATTTCTCACCCAGGAGATAGTCGTCAGGTCTCTAATTATGTACTGAGTAAACCCTCACAGCCTGATCGTCAGTTAATTCGAACAGCAGTAGATGATTCATTAAAGGTATTGCCTGATGTAATATCAGGTGATTTAGAGAAAGCCATGCACTGGCTGCATTCACAATAGGAAGAACCCCATGGGATTTAAGTGTGGCATTGTTGGCCTACCCAATGTTGGTAAGTCAACATTATTCAATGCGTTAACTGAAGCAGGTATCGAAGCACAAAATTATCCATTTTGTACGATAGAACCGAATGTTGGCATTGTGCCGGTACCCGATCCTAGGATGAGTGCTTTAGCTGATCTTGTGGATCCTGAACGTGTATTACCAACGACAATGGAATTTGTTGATATTGCGGGTTTGGTTGCAGGCGCTTCTAAAGGCGAAGGTCTTGGTAACAAATTTCTAGCCAATATTCGTGAAACAGATGCGATTGCCCATGTCGTCCGTTGTTTTGAAGATGACAATATTATCCATGTTGCGAATAAAATTTCACCCTTAGATGATGTTGAAGTGATTAATACCGAATTGGCTTTAGCTGATTTAGAAAGTGTTGAAAAAGCGATCACTAAAACGACACGTGATGCGAAAGGCGGCGATAAAGTAGCTAAGGCACGGTTAGAGCTGCTTACGCAAATGAGTGAACAGCTGGATGAGGGAAAACCTGTTAGATCAATGGGCTTTGACGATGATCAGCTTGCATTATTGACTGACTTACATTTATTGACAATCAAACCTACGATGTATATTGCCAATGTGGCTGAGGATGGTTTTGACAATAATCCCTTACTTGATTCTTTAACTGCTTTGGCTGATGCAGAAGGTGCTGCTATTGTTAGTATCTGTGCTGCCATTGAATCAGAAATTGCTGAATTAGAAGATGAAGAAAAATTAGAATTTTTAGCTGAGATAGGTCAGGATGAGCCTGGTTTAAATAGAGTTATTCGTAGTGGATACACATTGCTTGGCTTACATACTTACTTCACTGCAGGCGTAAAAGAAGTACGTGCTTGGACAGTCCGAGTTGGTGCTACAGCGCCTGAAGGTGCCGGCGTTATTCATACCGACTTTCAGAAAGGCTTTATTAGAGCAGAAGTTGTTAGTTATGATGATTTTGTTCAATATAAAGGTGAACAAGGTGCAAAAGATGCTGGTAAGTGGCGGTTAGAGGGCAAAGATTATATTATTAATGATGGTGATGTTATGCATTTCCGTTTTAATGTGTAGAAGGTATTTGGTTCGCTGAAAGCCTACCCATAACTGAGGGAATATTAGATGAGTATAACAATACGGTTAGCAATAATAATGACCATTACCGTATTAAATACCACGCCGGTGTTTGCTTCACTGCAGCAATGTATTCAAGACCAAATTGTTACCGCTGAAGATGCAATGACGATTGGTGAATTGCGGTTACTGTGTCAGAACAGAACAGCTCAACAAGAGCTTGCACATACAGATGATGAGATCTCTCCTACCTCAATAGAAACAGCCATCAACAAGCGTATAAAATTTGAGAAAGAGGCGGAACAGAATCCTTTTGCATTACTGGCTCACAAACCAAATTATATTATTCTCAGTAATAATTTAGCATCACCTAATGAACAACCATTTAATGATGCTTTTCCAAATGAAGATGCTCACTTCCAACCTTGGGAAACAAAGTTTCAAATTAGTCTGAAAGTACCTGTTATACGAGGTTTATTTGGTAAAGCAGATCTTTTTGCTGGCTATACGAATCGTTCTTTTTGGCAGCAATTTAATAAAGTAGGATCCTCGCCGTTTCGGGATTCAAATCATGAGTTAGAAACATGGTTATCATTTAACAATGATAGTGAATTTTTAGGCTTTAGGAATAGAGTTATTCGCACAGGTATCGTACATCAATCTAATGGTCAGTCTGGCGTATTGTCTAGAAGCTGGAATCGTGTTTATGCTGATTTCATTTTTGAGCGGCATAATTGGTATTTATCGTTAAAACCATGGTGGCGGATCCCTGAGGATAATGATGAAGATGATAACCCAGATATTGATGATTATCTTGGCCACTTTGAACTCAGTGGTGTATATAAAAAAGATCAGCACAGCTTTGACTTTATGGTAAGAAATAACCTGAAATTTGGTGATAACCATGGCGCACTACAACTAGGTTGGAGCTTTCCTTTATCTAAAAATGTTAGAGGTTATGTGCAGTGGTTTAATGGCTATGGTGAAAGCCTAATTGATTATGACTCATATAGTAATAGTCTTGGTTTTGGCTTTCAATTGGCCGATTGGTTGTAAATAATCTAGTAAACCCTTGATATTTAGGTAGCAGCACCGTAGAATGCTGCGCTTCACATGGCTATGTAGCTCAGTTGGTTAGAGCACATCACTCATAATGATGGGGTCSSWGGTTCRAATCCMSSYRTRRSCACCAYYTYMMYMTCMTGCAACACTATCAAATCTAGATATACCAACACTTTCTCTTGTTTTATTTGGTTATCTTGCCTTGGAATTAAAAATGGCTTGCTGAAACCATATCTCAATATTAAAGTTTAGAGATTGTTAATCATGTACAAAATACATTAGGATAGCCGCTAATAAAAATATTAAGGGAAGTCATGATGAATACAGAAGGACCTCTTGTTTCAGTGATAATGCCAGTTTTCAATGCTGCTCTTTATTTAGATGAAGCGATAGAAAGTATTTTACGGCAAACATTTACAGATTTTGAGCTGATTATCATTAATGATGGCTCAACCGATTATTCATCAGAATTACTTAAGCAATGGGAAGGCAAAGATAATAGAATTAGATTATTTAGCCAGAAGAATAAAGGTCGTGCCATAACTAGAAATCGAGGGCTAGAATTAGCAAGTACGGGATACGTTGCTATGATGGATGCTGATGATATTGCAGCACCAAACCGATTACAGCTTTGTTATGAATATTTGGAAAATCACCATGATGTGGTGGCTGTGAGTGGTCAATATGAAACAATTTGTATGTATGGCGTTCAATTGGAGACATCTTCAACTCCCCTTGAGCATGAGGATATAGAGCGGTCTTTACTTCAGGATCTTGGGGCTGTTTTTATTCAAGGAGCCTCCATGATTAGGAAATCGGTGGCTATAACAGCAGGGGGCTATGATCCCTCTTATGAATTAGGTGAGGATACGGATCTTTTTTTAAGAGTGGCCCTGAAAGGCAAACTAATGAATTTGCCAGAAGTATTTTTGTATTATCGAGAACATCCTGACGCTATTACAAATATCGTTAATAAAAATCTTATTCCTCACTGTATTCAAAGGGTAAATAAGGCCTGGGATGATAGAGGATTAACGTTGGATGAAAACTTTGAGCATTGGCTTGAAAATCTTCCTGAGAGAACAGTGCAGCAAAAATTATTACTATGGGGTTGGAATAGTCTTAGAAAAGGGCGGGTAGATATTTCAAGACGTTATGCAAAGAAGCTGATATTTTCTCATCCGCTTAGTGTTGATTCATACCGATTTTCTTATTGTGCTATACGGGGAAGGTAATAGATTAAATCACCATTAAAGATGTGATGATCGGTTACCTTCAAATAGGGAGATGTCATTTCTTTAAGTTGGCTAGATTTCGACACTCAAGCTTAGTAAATACGCTGCTTAATTTTCATCATCGTTTTATTCGGCGTTGGAATAATCTAATTGCCGCCAAGCTTCATATAAAATAATGGCTGTCGCATTAGATAAATTAAGGCTACGGCTATTTATTTGCATGGGAATACGTATTTTTTGTGCTGCTAGTATGTTATTAAGAATATCTGTGGGTAAACCACGAGATTCTGGGCCAAATAATAAGATATCCTCATCATTATAATGTGCTTGGCTATGATTTTGTGTTGCCTTGGTAGTGCAGGCGAAGATACGCCGCTTATCAGCCCATAATTTGAACGTTGAGAAATCGGTGTGGATTTTTATGTTTGCAAATTCATGATAATCAAGCCCTGCACGACGTAAGCGCTTATCTTCTAATGTAAAGCCGAGAGGCTCGATCAGGTGAAGTTGAGCGCCGGCATTAGCACAAAGGCGAATTATATTGCCAGTATTAGGAGGAATTTCAGGTTCAAACAGGGCGATATGTAGCAAGTTTAGATACTACTTTGCTGAGTAACATCCACATATAGTGTCAGGTTTTGCCCTGGCTGTAATAAGGTACGGTTGCTTAGACCATTCCATTCTCTTACCTGAGAGACGCTGACACTAAATTTTTGGGATATTTTCCATAATGAATCACCATTACGCACGGTATAGTTAACGGGGTGGATTTTTTTGCCTAAGTTTGAACTGTTAGCTTTAGTCCAGACGACCAATTTTTGGCCGGGCTGTAAAACATCTCTTGGGGCTTTACTATTCCATCGAGTGAGCTTATGGACATCAACTTTGTAGGCATTTGCAATATCCCACCAGGTATCACCCGCTTTAACTATGTGGGTTTTTTTATTACCCTTACGAGGTGTGTTTTGTTTTGTTGCTAAGTGCTGATTGGCAGTTAATGAATAATCCGCTATTGTTCCAGATGCGATAGGAATTAATAAATGTCTGCCAGCTCTGATACGATTATTTTTTAAGTTATTGGCTTGTTTGAGTACTGCAATGGTTATTTTGTAGCGATTGGCAATGATGCCTAAAGATTCACCGGATTTAATTTTATGACGATTCCACTGCACACGTTCATTTTCAGGTAGATTTTGCAGGGCTTTTTCAAATATAGCCGCTTTTTCAATAGGGACAACCAAAGTGTGGGGACCCTTAGGCATTGTTGCCCAGCGGTTATAGCCCGGGTTAAGCTGATATAATTCATCACTACTGATTTGAGCCAGTTCGGCAGCAAGCGCAAGATCGATTTGTGTACCAACATTAACGATGGAAAGGAACGGTGAATTATCTATAGGACTCAAGCTTAAATTGTATTTATCGGGCTGTTGAATCAAATGTGAAACAGCCATTAATTTAGGTACATATGCGGATGTTTCTCTTGGCAAATCAAGAGACCAAAAATCAGTGGGTTTGCCCGCTTTTATATTTTTCTTAATGGCGCGAGCTACAGCACCTTCTCCGCAGTTATAAGCTGCTAAAGCTAGTTGCCAATCACCAAAGTCATTGTGCAGTTTTTGCAGATAATCTAAAGCGGCACGGGTAGACTCAACAACATCACGACGGCCGTCATACCACCAATTTTGTTTTAGCCCATAAACTTTTCCTGTACCAGGAATAAACTGCCATAAGCCAGCCGCACGGCCCTTAGAATAGGCAAAAGGTTGAAAGCCACTTTCTACAATGGGTAATAATGCAATTTCTAAAGGCATATTTCGCTGATCTAACTGATCAACAATATGGTGTAAATAAGGCCTGGCTCGTTCAACAACACGTGCTATATATTCTGGATGTTTTACGAACCAATTGAGCTGTTGCTGGGTATCTTTATGCATGTTTTGATCGGAGAGGGCATATCCTTCTCTGATACGCTGCCATAAATCAGTAATAGGTGGGTCAGTTATCACCACCTTTTGTGTTGGCGCTTGTGCTAGCGTATTTTCTTTTTTCTCTGGGAGTACTTGTTCAAAGACAGCTACTTTAGACCCCGGTTGGCTATACGCTTCAAGTTCTATGGCAGAACTTGGTTCGACAGGCGTATTATTTACCGTCGGTGAATACGTGCTACACGCGGTAATTATTAGTGTTAACGCAATAACAAGATAACGTTTGCAGATGTAAGTAATCAATGACATGAGATTTATTATAAAGCAGATAGGCATCAGTGTCTGTTTCGACAGAAATTCTCTAACAATAATGATAGCGTTGTCACAGAATTAAGCTAGACTAATCTTTGTAAATATTTGGAGAGGTGTTTATTAAGTGAGTGATTTTCATGGGCAGTTATCAAAAATGACTGTTGGATTGCAGAAAAATGAGTCAAATGTAGATTATCAGATGGTGTTGAGTGATCAGAAGATTTTGATGAATCCTATTATAGGTCAACACATCCAATTACAGTTTGCAGGTGAGATCCATTGTCAGGCTTGTGATCGAGTGACTAAGAAAAGTTACAGTGGTGGTTTTTGTTTTCCTTGCTCTCAACGATTGGCCCGATGTGATCTGTGCATGATGAGGCCGGAAACCTGCCATTATGACGCTGGAACCTGCCGTGAGCCAGACTGGGCTGAGAATTTTTGTATGCAAGATCATATTGTATATCTTGCCAATAGCTCAGGGATTAAAGTGGGCATCACCCGAAACGATCAAGTACCAACTCGTTGGATTGATCAAGGTGCAACTCAAGCAATGCCTATTTTTAGAGTTAAAACTCGCTATCAATCAGGACTAGTCGAGGTGATGTTTAAATCACATGTCTCGGACCGAACAGATTGGCGTAAAATGCTTAGAGGTTCGGCTGAAGCTGTTAATTTATCGGCAAAACGTGATGAGTTATTTACCGAATGTGCTGATGAAATAGTGGCTATTCAACAGCGCTTTGGTGAGCAGGCAATTATGCCATTATTGAATGAGTCTATCGTTGAGATTGAGTATCCTGTGCAACAGTATCCTGAAAAAGTAACATCACTAAATTTTGATAAAACACCGCTAATCAATGGCCTTTTACAAGGCATAAAAGGCCAGTATCTGATTCTAGATACTGGTGTATTAAATGTTCGTAAATTTAGTGGTTATCAAATAACAATGAGGCTCCCTTAATGTTATATCAATTAATGCGTACTTTGATGTTTCAACTTGATGCAGAAAAAGCGCATCACTTGGGATTAAAGGGTCTTAATTTGCTTGAAATGAGTGGATTGATGTCAGTGTTATATCCTCAGGCTGCAGCCTCATCTGTTAGAGTCATGGGTCTAACCTTTCCTAATCCTGTTGGTTTGGCGGCAGGACTAGATAAAAATGGTGATTATATTGAGGCATTAGCCAGCATTGGTTTTGGCTTTGTTGAAATTGGAACGGTCACACCTCGGCCTCAAGCAGGTAATCCTCAGCCACGCTTGTTTCGGTTACCAAAGGCACAAGCGATTATCAACCGCATGGGGTTTAATAATTTAGGTGTCGAACATTTAATTGAGCAGGTCAAAGTGGCTCAAACGGATGCCATTATAGGTATTAACATTGGCAAAAACTTTGATACACCGGTTGAAAAGGCTGGGCAAGATTATTTGATTGGTCTGCAAAAAGTTTATGCTTATGCAGATTATGTAACCATTAATATTTCATCTCCCAACACACCGGGTTTAAGAGAATTACAATTTGGTGAACCTCTAAATCAATTGTTAAATTCACTTAAAGAACAGCAAAATAAACTACGGCAACAGTATGATCGTTATGTGCCGATGGCGGTGAAGGTCGCTCCAGATCTTGAAGATGAGGAAGTGGGACAGTTAGCCCAAGCCTTTTCTCAGTTTGAAATTGACGCCGTTATTGCTACAAATACTACGGTGTCGCGCAAAGGGGTGGAGGGTTTGTCTTTTGGTGACGAGGCAGGTGGTTTAAGTGGCCAACCTGTATTTGAAAAATCAACAGAAATTGTGCGGCAGTTCAGAAAAGAGTTACCTGCTAGCTTGCCGATTATTGCTGCTGGTGGGATTATGTCAGGTGATGATGCCAACACAAAACTAGATGCGGGCGCCGATTTGGTACAGATTTATAGTGGCTTAATTTATCAAGGGCCTAAATTAGTCAGTGATATTATTAACAGAATTGAAATGAGGAAATAAATATGGATGTAGGTACAGGAAGTGGAGTGATGCAATTGCTGACAAATATTGCGATTGCAATCGTCATTATTTTTGTAGGTCGGATGGTGGTGAAATGGATTGTGAAATTAATCCGCAAACTGATGGTTCGCTCAGATTTAGATCCTATTTTAGTTAATTTTGCAGGTTCAATAGCAAATGCTGTTCTGTTGTTATTTGTATTTATTGCCGCATTAGATCAATTAGGTGTCGAAACAACATCATTGATTGCTTTGTTAGGTGCAGCTGGTTTAGCGGTTGGTTTGGCCTTACAAGGATCGCTACAAAATTTTGCTGCTGGGGTGATGATGATTGTTTTTCGCCCATTTAAACTGGGAGATTTTATCGAGGCCGGCGGTGTGATTGGTGTGGTTGAGCAAATCAGCATATTTAGTACTACGATGAAAACAAGTGATAATCGTGAAATTATTGTTCCAAACGGTCAAATATACGCTGGAGCCATAACTAATTACTCCGCACGAGATACTCGTCGTATTGATATGGTTTTTGGCATTGGCTATGATGATGACATGTTGAAAGCTAAAAAAATAATGGAAGATGTTGTTAAAAAGCACGCGTTAGTTTTGGACGATCCTGCACCGGTAGTGGCTGTGACAGAGTTAGCGGATAGTAGTGTGAACTTTAATGTTCGCCCTTGGGTGAATAGTGGTGATTATTGGGCTGTGCGTTCGGAATTGATTGAACAGATTAAACTAGCGTTTGATAAAAAAGGAATTTCAATCCCTTATCCACAAATGGATATACATACGGATAAGTAATGTAGGTTAGAAACACATAAAAGAGCCTGTACTGATTCATTATCAATATGGGCTTTTTTTTAAATGGCGAGGATAGATAATGAATATAAAAATATTGTTCACAATCATCGTGACAGCATTGTTGGTGGGCTGTATTGATTCAGCATCAGTGAGATATGGTGATTCAGGCCATCATTATAAAAAAGGGCCACCACCACACGCTCCTGCTCATGGCTATAGGCATAAACATAAAAATCGTGACCTCATTTTTGATTCGGGTATTGGCGTTTATGTTGTTGCACATTTAACCAACCATTTTTATGACAATGGTTTATATTTTCGGTTGCGTGACGGTAACTGGGAAATGAGTGTAAGCCTAGATAGTGGCTGGAAATATGCCGATCCTTACATTGTTCCCAAGGGCTTGCTGGATTCTAAGGCCCACAAAGGGAAGTCATCTAAATATAAAAAAGAGCACCGAGGAAAAGGAAAGAAGAAATAAGCTTATTATAATTGTGGTTTCTATATCATATGTAATATAGTTGAATAGATATTATGCATATTTATCAAGTTAGAATATTTATGTTGAGCAAATTTACTAGTTAGATTATTTCATTTTCAGGAAGCTGTATGAAGTTACTTATATTAGAACCAGAAAAACTTGAGCGATCAGATGGCAATATTATAAGGCGTTGTACGGTTAAAAGAGAGGATGATAATGCTCAAGTCGATCTACAGACGTTATGGTTTCAGTTTCCCGAGACAATAAAACTACCTGAAGATAGTGACTGTGATAGTTATTTGTTGGCTCTATTGATGGATGCCATGTATGAGAACCGAAAAATAATTGTCAAAGGTAGCGTTTCTCAAATACTTTTGAGCAATTTAGTCGAGTATCAGTCTGCATGGCATAAATGGTTGCCTGATGTCTATCATATAGTGGATATAGGCGTTGAATCTATAAGGGATAATGATGGACCTGTTCCCGGTGCAATCTGCGCTTTTTCGGGAGGCGTTGATGCTACTTTTTCAGTTTGGCGGCATAGTCAAAAAAGAAATAGTTATAGAAGCCAAACAATAAATTTATGTGCCTTCGTACATGGTTTTGATATACCACTTTCAGATGAGATGGCTTTCGAAAGTGCTAACAACATAGCAATAGAGACGCTGCGTGATATTGATATATCACTTATACCCGTAAAAACAAACTATAGAGAAATATCAAACGTCAATTGGGAGCATTCGCATGGGTGTGCTTTAGTGGCGACTTTAAGCCATTTTAAGCATGTTGCGGGTACCTGTATTGTGGGTAGCTCGGATCCTTATGACAAATTGGATGTAGCTTGGGGATCGTCGCCAATAACGGATCATTTGCTAGGATCCGATGGCTTTAGGGTGATGCATGACGGGTCGTCTCACTACCGTGTAGAAAAAGTGAAGGAAATTTTAGATTGGAAGGTAGGTGCTCATAATTTACGTGTTTGTTGGCAAGGAGAGTTAAAAGATAGAAATTGTGGTAAATGTGAAAAGTGTTTGCGAACACAGTGTAATTTTTTAGCTAACGGCAGCGCTATTCCAAGCTGTTTTCCTAAAAAAGGCAGCAAAAATATCAATCTTGAACATCTTTCAATCTACAAGGAAGGGCTTCGACTGGAATGGATCCAAAATCTTAACTTTGCTCTTAAGAACAAGATTCAACAGCCTTGGGTTTCACAGTTGACCATTATACATGCGAATAAAAAAAGGTTAGTTGATATTGTTTTTCCGCAAGGGAGTTTTCGAAGGAAGGTAATACGTAAAGTTAAATCAAATTTTAAAAGGGAATGATGTTTTGAGAATTCTTATCGATAATGGAGGCTATGGACTTAAAAATAATGGAGATGCGGCAATGTTGATAGTGGCAGCTGCTCGATTCAACAAGCAATTTCCTCATGCTGAAATTCGAATATTTACTGAAGCACCAGACCGTTTAATAGCTATCATACCTTATGGGATACCTGTTTTATTGAAGGGTAGAGATCAGTGGCATATGAAGTGGAACATTATAGGTGGATTACACAAGTTTTTTCCTTTTGTATCTAAGTCTTGGTTGTTCTATCAAGAAAATATTTTTAAGTTGAAATATCGATCTTTTTCTCGTTGGTGGATAACGAGGAGGCTTGGTAACCGAGGATATGATGTCGCATCTATACATGCATATATAAACGAAGTTGAGCAGGCAGATATTGTTATTGCTGTTGGCGGAGGTTATATCACGGACTCTTTTGAGGGGCATGCCTGTAATTTATTACAAACCTTGGCTTTAGCTCAAGCACACGGTAAGCCAACGGCCATGTTTGGACAAGGATTGGGTCCGGTAAAATCCAAAAGGTTGTTAGATTGGACAAAAAAAGTTTTACCCAATTTAGCTTTTTTATCTCTAAGAGAAAATTTGTATTCAAAGCCTTTTGCGCTATCAGTGGGGGTGTCATTAAATAAGATTGATGTTACAGGGGATGATGCAATCACGCTGGTGCATTCTAAAACACCATCATCACTAGGGAATGCTATTGGTATTAATCTTAGAATAGCGAGTTATTCAGGATTACATAAAGAGGTATTAGATAAGATTAAAGAGGTGGTGAATAATGCTGCAACAGAGTTGAAAACCGAGTTACGAGCTATTCCTATTGCGAATCATGAGAGTGATTCAGATGTACATGCTTTACGATTCTTGTTGGGCGATGAATTGGTAGAAAATATAGAGATATTAGATACGCCAGAAAAAGTGATAGAACAAGTGAAGGACTGTCGTATCGTGATTACAGGTAGTTATCATGCCGGGGTGTTCGCCTTGTCGCAAGGTATTAGTGTGATTGGTATAGCAGCTTCTGATTATTACCGGCATAAGTTTGAAGGATTGGCTGATCAGTTTGGAGTGGGTTGTCTTATAGTTGATCGAGAAAATATAGCATTTCTCGCTAACTTAAAATCGGCAATTTACAGTAGCTGGGATGATGCTGACAATATTCGGCAAACCTTATTAAAAAAAGCACAACAACAGATTAGCTTAAGTGAATCTGCTTATCTTTCATTTTCAGAAAAGCTGGCTAAAGATCAAAATTGATCTTTCCATTTTCGTAGTTCAGTAAATACCTCGACGGCGGTTATCAGCGTTCTGCCAGAAAATGATTGGACGGCTTGAATAACTTCTTTTTGGTCACATCGTAGAAATGGATTTGTCGCTAACTCTAATGTTAGCGTTGATGGAATGCTGGGTAGGTTACGTTGACGTAATATCAAGGTGTCTTTAATACGTTGTTGAATGTCGATATTGTTAGGTTCAACCGTTTGTGCAAAAACAAGGTTTGCTTCAGTATACTCATGAGCACAATAAATTTTTGTCTGAGGAGGCAAGTCAGCGAGTTGTTGTAATGAATAAAAAAGCTGTTCAGCTGTGCCATTGTGAATACGACCGCAACCAGCACCAAATAAAGTATCACCACTAAATAAGACATTATCAAGATAAAAAACAATATGGCCAGCGGTATGTCCTGGCGTATCGATTACTTCTATAGGTGTAAAATGATCATTAATAGTGAGTCGTTTTGTGGCGACAAGAGGATGGGTTAAACATGGAATATTTTCTTTGTCCGGTCCATAAACAGGTATATCATACCGTTCAATCAACGTATTAATGCCATCAACATGATCATGACATTGATGCGTAATCAGTATTGCAACCGGTTTAAGATGTTGTTCGCTTAGTCGGCGGATCACCGGCTTAGCCTCACCGGGATCAACAATAATGGTATGTTGACTGTTCGGAGATTGAATTAGCCATATATAATTATCATTAAAAGCAGGAACGGCTTGTATATTTAACATGACTATTTCCAAGGTTTAAGGTGCTTTGATATGGTTGATTATAAAGCAGGTAGAGAAAGAATGATGTCTGAGTGGTGGAAGAGCCCACTTGGTCAGAGTGTTTTAATGCAAGAACAAGCACTATTGCAAGATTTCTCTGGCTATTTTCAAGGTTACTGCCAGTTACAAATAGGCGTAGACCAAAAAATATTACCAAACGTACCTCAGACTCATTGTCAAAAAGTGATGGCTAGTTCAGCAGATGTTGAGGGACACGATGAAGCCTTACCTTTTAAAAGCCATAGCCTTGATACGTTGTTATTAAGTCATGTGTTAGAGTTTTCGGCTGATCCGCACCAAGTGTTACGAGAAGTTGAAAGAGTGTTAGTGGCTGATGGCACTTTAGTTTTATGCTGCTTCAATCCTTGGAGTTTATGGGGGTTAAGGCGTTTATTTTCGTGGCAGGATAATCCACCATGGCAGGGTCATTTTTTTACACAAGCACGAATAAAAGATTGGTTGGCATTATTAAACTTTGAAGTTGTGGCAACAGAAAAATATTTATTTCGTCCTCCTGTTCGATCAGCCTGTTGGTTTGGTCGGCTCAGATCGATGGAACGTTGGGGAAAAAGATTATGGCCGATATTGTCTGGTGCAACTATCTTAGTGACAACAAAACGTACCATTCCACTAACACCCATTACAAAACGTTGGCAAGCTAGGCAGTTATTTCCATCCGGGTCTTTTGTTAAAAAACCGGCAACAAGAGAAAAAATAAATGAATGAAGTAGAAATATTTACTGATGGTGCCTGTAGTGGTAATCCTGGCCCAGGTGGTTGGGGGGCGATTATGCGTTCTAATGGCGTAGAGAAAGAATTATCGGGTGGTGACAATGATTCAACCAATAATCGTATGGAAATGATGGCGGTGATTGCAGCATTGGAAGCGTTAACGCAACCATGTAAGGTTAAAATTACCACTGATTCACAATATGTAATGAAAGGGATGATGGAGTGGTTACCTGGCTGGAAAAAACGTAACTGGAAAACGGCAGGCAGAAAACCAGTCAAAAATGTTGATTTATGGCAGAGAATGGAAAAGGCCGCTGAACAACATACATTAGAATGGGAGTGGGTGCGAGGGCATCAAGGCCACCCAGGAAATGAGCGTGCTGATAAATTAGCTGTTGCAGCGCGTGAGCAAATTGCAGCACAATTAAAAGTGGGAAAATAGTGTCACAAAATAACACGAAACGCCAAGTCGTATTAGATACTGAAACGACGGGTTTGAGCACAGCGGATGATCATCGAATTATAGAGATTGGTTGTGTAGAGCTGATTAATCGTCGCTTAACCGGTGAGACATTTCATCAATATATTAATCCTGAACGGGATATTGATGCTGGGGCGATGGAAGTACATGGAATTACTAATGAATCACTTAAAGATAAACCCAAGTTTGCTGAAATAATTGAAGATTTTATGCGTTTTATTGAGGGGGCCGAGCTTGTTATTCATAACGCCGCGTTTGATGTAGGCTTTCTTGATCACGAATTATCTAAAATTAAATCAGAACAACGCCGTATTAAAGATATCAGCACCATATTAGATACCCTTAAACTGGCTCGAGATAAGCATCCTGGGCAGAAAAATAATCTTGATGCTTTATGTAAGCGTTATGGCGTAGATAATTCTAATCGAGATTTACATGGCGCTTTGCTTGATTCAGAAATTCTAGCTGATGTGTATTTAGCCATGACGGGGGGGCAGGTTAGTTTATCTTTAGTTGCGGAAGATGTCGCGCCCGCCGCTAGTAGTAAGATTAATGGAACTGGCAATCATCGACAGCAAAACCGAGGAATATTGAGAGTGATTAAAGCCAGCGATGTTGAGTTGGTAGAACATGAAGCTAATTTGCAACGCTTGGATAGGGCGAGTGATGGTCAGTGTATATGGTTAAAAAATAAAAGTGAGTAGCTTATAATTTAGTCTGAATTAGAGAGATAAAATTTCTTTTTGGGCTTGAAATTGATTTTTTTATCCCCAGATAATGTATTTGTAAATTTACATATATTGGGGCGTGCGAAATGAGCAATGAAGAAATTGATAACGTTGAAGATGAAAACCTCGAACCTGAAGTAGAAATCAACGAAGATCCAGCTGTTCTGTTGGAGGATGCGCGTAATAAGGCAGATGAACATTGGAATGAACTTCTTCGTGCTCGTGCGGACATGGAAAACTTACGTCGCCGTCAGGCACGTGATTTAGAAAATGCCCATAAACATGCTTTAGATAAATTTGTAGCTGAGTTATTGCCAATATACGACAGTATGGAATTAGGTTTGAATGCTGCTAATGGCGAAGAAGCATCTCTTGATGCGGTACGAGATGGTTTGGACATGACGATGAAGATGTTCTTGTCTTCTATTGCTAAGTTTGGTTTAGAGCAAGTTAATCCTGCCGATGGCGATACCTTTGACCCTGAATTACATCAAGCGATGGCGATGCAGCCTGTTGAAGGAGTTGAGTCTAATAAAGTCTTAACCGTAGCCCAAAAAGGCTTCCAATTTAATGGTCGATTGTTGCGTCCTGCAATGGTAATGGTTTCACAATAATTATATAAAAATCAATAAAGTGGCGCTCAGGGCTTGAAATGTTATTTTCGCCCCCCACTTAGTAATCAACAGCTGGTGTAACTGGCAAAACTTAAGATGGATGGAGAAAAAAATGGCTAAAATTATTGGTATTGACTTAGGAACAACCAACTCCTGTGTTGCAGTATTAGAAGATGGCAAACCACGCATAATCGAAAATAGTGAAGGTGATCGCACCACACCATCGATTGTTGCGTTTACGAAAGATGATGAAGTTTTAGTAGGCCAGTCTGCTAAACGTCAAGCGGTGACAAACCCTAAAAACACATTATTTGCTATCAAACGTTTAATTGGTCGCAAATTTAAAGATGATGTTGTTCAGCGTGATATCGACATGGTGCCTTACACCATTGTTGAAGCTGATAACGGCGATGCATGGGTTGATGCAAACGGTAAAAAAATGGCGCCCCCTGAAATTTCTGCACGTATTTTGATGAAAATGAAAAAGACAGCAGAAGACTATTTAGGTGAAGAAGTAACAGAAGCCGTGGTTACTGTGCCTGCTTATTTCAATGACTCACAACGTCAAGCCACCAAAGATGCCGGTAAAATTGCCGGTCTAGAAGTTAAACGTATTATCAACGAGCCAACCGCAGCAGCACTTGCTTATGGTATGGATAAAAAACGGGGTGATTCTACCATCGTTGTTTATGACTTGGGTGGCGGTACATTTGACGTATCGGTAATTGAAATTGCTGAAATTGAAGGCGAGCATCAGTTTGAAGTATTATCAACAAATGGTGATACATTCCTAGGTGGTGAAGATTTTGACCAACGTATTATTGAATTTTTAGTTGATGAATTCAAGAAAGACCAAGGTATTGATTTATCAAAAGATCCTTTAGCCTTGCAACGCCTAAAAGATGCCGCTGAGAAAGCAAAAATTGAATTATCTTCAAGCGAGCAAACGGATATTAATCTACCGTATGTAACGGCGGATGCCTCGGGTCCTAAACATATGGAAGTGCGTTTAACACGTGCTAAATTAGAATCATTAGTTGAAGATTTAGTTGAACGTAGCCTTGCGCCATGTAAAACAGCGATTAAGGATTCAGGCTTATCTTTAGATGAGATTGATGATGTCATCTTAGTCGGTGGTCAAACACGTATGCCAATGGTTCAAGCTGCTGTACAAAAATTGTTTGGCAAAGAGCCTCGTAAAGATGTGAATCCTGACGAAGCGGTTGCGGCGGGTGCTGCAATCCAGGCGGCAGTATTATCGGGTGATGTTAAAGATGTATTGTTATTGGATGTCACACCATTAAGTTTAGGCATCGAAACAATGGGCGGGATCATGACCAAATTGGTAGATAAAAATACCACTATCCCAACTAAAGCGAATCAAACATTCTCAACGGCTGATGATAATCAACCTGCGGTCACCATTCATGTATTACAAGGTGAACGTGAAGTGGCTTCTGGCAATAAATCACTAGGTCGTTTTGACTTATCTGATATTCCACCAGCACCACGTGGTCAACCACAAATTGACGTTACTTTTGATATTGATGCAAATGGTATTTTGAATGTATCTGCTAAAGATAAAGTGACGGGCAAGGAACAGTCTATCGTCATTAAAGCATCAAGTGGTTTATCTGATGAAGAAGTTGAAAAAATGGTTCAAGATGCAGAAGCGCATGCTGATGAAGATCGTAAATTCCAAGAACTTGTTACCGTACGCAACGCAGCGGATGCCTTGATTCATTCAACCAAAAAATCAATCACTGACTTAGGCGACAAGTTAGATGCCGATGAAAAAGTGAAAATTGAAGCGGCTGTTGAAGCATTAGAAGAATCAGTGAAAGGTGAAGATAAAGATGATATCGAAGCTAAAACAACTGCATTAACTGAGGTATCGGGTAAGTTGGCAGAACAGGCTTATGCTGAAAATGCAGAAGCGGGTTCAGCCTCAGAAGAAACACCTGCAGAAGCAGCAGATGATGTTGTTGATGCTGAGTTTGAAGAGGTTGATGATGATAAAAAATAATCTTTGTTAAAGATTATTTAGCTACTTCACATCAAACAGACGTAAGGTTTTGCCTTGCGTCTGTTTTGTTGTATTTGAAAGGTGATAGAGTTTTAGGTAAACAACAGTAATGGCCAAACAAGATTATTATGAAACGTTGGGTGTTTCACGGACAGCAACAGAGGCGGAGATTAAAAAAGCCTATCGTCGCATGGCGATGAAATACCATCCAGATCGTAACCCGGATAATGCTGATGCAGAAGAACATTTCAAAGAGGCAAAGGAAGCCTACGAGATTTTAGCTGATGCACAAAAACGTGCTGCATATGATCAGTTTGGTCATGCTGGTGTTGATCAAGCCGCTGGTCATGCACGTGGTTCTGGTGGGTTTAGTGATGTTTTTGGTGATGTCTTTAACGATATTTTTGGTGGTGCTGGTGGTCGAGAGAGTTATCGCGGTGCAGACTTACGATATCATTTAGATCTTAGCTTAGAAGAAGCTGTCGCGGGGACAACAGAAAAGATCCGTATTCCGGTACATGTAGAATGTGAAACTTGCGATGGAAGTGGTGCTAAAAAAGGCACGCAACCAGTAACGTGTACAACTTGTGGTGGTCATGGACAAGTTCGAATGCAACAGGGATTCTTCTCAGTACAGCAAGCCTGTCCTCACTGTCGTGGCACAGGAAAAATGATCAAAGAGCCTTGTAGTGACTGCCATGGAGATGGCCAAGTTCAACAACATAAAACCTTATCGGTCAAAGTGCCTGCAGGTGTAGATACCGGTGATAGAATTCGACTTACCGGTGAAGGTGAGGCAGGCACAGGCGGTGCGGGCCCTGGCGATTTATATGTTGAAGTACAAGTAAAACGACATGATGTGTTTACACGTGATGGCAGTAATTTATATTGTGATGTGCCAGTAGGATTTGTAACTGCAACATTAGGTGGTGAACTAGAGGTGCCAACCTTAACCGGTAAAGCTAGTCTAAAAATACCGGAAGGAACACAAACAGGGCAGCAATTTCGCCTGCGTGGTAAAGGTGTTAAATCTGTACGTGGTGGCGCCGTTGGTGATTTAATGTGCCGAGTGATTCTTGAAACTCCGGTAAAATTATCAAAAAAACAAAAAGAACTACTAGAACAGTTTGATGAAACACTCGAAGGAAGTCGTAGTAAGCATAGTCCAAAAACAAGTTCGTGGTTAGATGCAGTGAAACAGATTTTTGATTAGGTTTATAATATTGCCGGTGAGCTTTTAAGTCGGGTTATCATATTATTGCTCGATCTACATTGGGAAGAATTAGGACTAAAAATGACAACACGTATAGCAATTAATGGTGCCGCGGGTCGAATGGGACGTTGCTTAATTCAGGCTGTTGAGCAAACGGAAGGTTTAGAGTTAAGTGCTGCTGTTGATCATGCCGATTCAAGTTTACTAGGTGTGGATGCAGGAGAATTAGGCGGTGTTGGAAAACTAGGCGTTGTTGTGACAGCTGATATTAAAGCTGCAACAGCTAATTCTGACGTCATCATTGACTTTACCTTACCAGAAGTCGCAATGACCTTACTGCCTCATTGCATTGCTAACAAGTGCCGATTAGTGATTGGAACGACAGGCTTTTCATCACAACAAAAAGCTGAAATTGAGCAAGCTTCTCAGCAAATAGCGATGCTGTTGGCACCTAATATGAGTGTGGGTGTCAACCTATCCCTTAAATTATTAGATATTGCCGCGCGTGTTTTGGGCGATGATGTTGATATTGAAATTATCGAAGCACATCACCGACATAAAGTAGATGCACCTTCTGGAACAGCATTACGAATGGGCGAAGTTATTGCTGATGCATTAGGCCGTGATTTAAAAACATGTGCCGTATATGGCCGCGAAGGTCGTACAGGTGAACGTGACCGAAATACTATTGGTTTTGCTACAGTGCGAGCCGGTGATATTGTTGGTGATCATACGGTGATGTTTGCTGCGGAAGGCGAGCGAGTAGAGATCACCCATAAAGCTTCAAGCCGGATGACTTTTGCCCTAGGTGCAATGCGAGCATCGAGCTGGTTAATGGATGTTCAAACAGGCTTATATGATATGCAGGATGTATTAAATTTACGGGATTAATAACCGGTAACTTTCTGATCCTAAATCATTAGGGAGGGTGGATGATTTTTATTAAAAACCTCATCCTCTTTTTAACAGCATCTAAGATTAATCTCACTATTTTCAAATTAGTATCAGCTTTACATAAGTTAAATTATGTCGCTATAATCAGATACCTACCGAAGCTTAGTTATAGGATAGATTTGCTATGGATGGAAAACATATTCTGATTGTAGATGATGTTGCTGAAAATATTCAAGTGGCGATGAATATTTTGCAAGAAGATAATTATGACTTTTCGTTTGCTAACAGTGGCGAAAAAGCAATATCTATTCTTAGGGAAAATCCAACAGCCTTTGATCTGATTTTATTAGATATTATGATGCCAAATATGGATGGTTATGAAGTATGTGAATACTTAAGAGCATCTCCTCAGTGGCAGGACATCCCAGTTATTTTTTTGACGGCTAGAACCGATGCAGAGTCAATCTCTCGAGGGTTCGAGGTAGGAGGTGTTGATTATATCCTCAAGCCCTTTCATGCCGCTGAGTTATTGGCACGAGTGAGAAGTCATGTTCAGCTATATCATGCCAAAAAGATCCTAAAACAGCAAAATATAGATCTTGAGATTAAAGCACACCATACCCAGCAGAGATTGCTTTCTGAGTTAGAAGATAATCAGAAAGAGATGATTTATGTCTTAACTGAATTAATGGAAGCCACATCCGATGAGACCGGCAAGCATATTCGTCGGGTAGCTGAATTATCTTCATTATTGGCTCGCCATCACCCTAGTTTAAGCGAAGAAGATGCCAATATTTTATTTCATGCCTCGCCAATGCATGATATTGGTAAAATGACCATCCCTCATGACATTTTATATAAACCAGGACGGTATACTGAACAAGAATTTGAATTAATGAAAAGTCATACCACTAACGCTTATAACCTATTGCGTCATTCTGATCGTAAATTTACTAAAGCCGCCGCCACCATTGCTCATGAACACCATGAAAAATGGAATGGTAAGGGCTATCCTAGAGGGTTGAAAGGAGAAGAAATCCATATTTATGGGCGTATTGTGGCGCTGGCAGATGTGTTTGATGCCTTGACCCATGCTCGATGTTATAAGGAGGCTTGGAAAATGGATGATGTCTCGGCTTATATAGAAGATCACCGTGGGACTCAGTTTGACCCTGATTTGGTGGATATTTATTTCAATCATCAAGATGAGTTTGAAGCTATTTCTAAAATATCATGACGAAAAATCAGCAGGGAGTTAGTCATAAAATTGTATTGTAGAATATCACTTTAAATGAAGACAAAAAGTGCCAACTTATTATGGTTTTTTTTACTAATTGCTGTTGTTTTTTTGAACGCCGGTTTTGCACAATCAAAAGCGTTAATACCCATAGCCTCTACAGAAGTGGAAGTCACTGCCAATCTTACGGCAGCAGAAATAGAATGGGTACAGCAACATCCCAAAATAATTGTTGCTGGCAGTGATAATTGGCCACCTTTTAGCTTTGTAAATGCACAAGGGCAATATATTGGCATTACGAGTGAATATATCGCGCTTATTGCACAAAAAACGGGCCTACACTTTGAGGTAGATATCGATCTTTGGGATAATAGCCTGAAAAAAATACGTGATAAAAAAATAGATGTTATTGCTACCATTTATTACACGGAAGAACGTACAAAATTCCTAAATTATACTGAGCCTTATTTTGATGTATTGGATTATTTTTTTGTTCGAGATGATCTTGGTATAACAACATTTGAAGATTTAGATGGTAAACGTGTAGCTATTATTAAAGGATATGCACAAAAAGATATACTAAATGAGCACTTACCTGGCGTAAAAATTGTCATAGTTGACTCTTTGGGTGACGCGATTGATGCTGTATTAGAGAATCGTGCTGATGTGCTCTACGATACCTATGGTGTACTTGTATATGCACTTAAGAAACAAGGTATCAATACCATTGTTCCATTTAAATCAACTCGCGAAATTATTGGTACAAATCCAGTTCACTTTGTTAGCCGTAAGGACTACCCTGAATTAGCAGGCATTATTCAAAAAGCACTTGATGTCATTACGCCTGAAGAAAAGCGACAAATTGCTGATAAATGGTTAGGATCCACATTAGATGATGCTGAAAAAACAATTGATTTAAATGAGGAAGAACAGCAATGGATGGAGGATAATCCTATTGTTTATTATGGTGCTGAAAAGGATTGGGCTCCTTATGATTTTGTTAATTCACAAGGGCTACATGATGGTTTAACAAAAGATTATTTAACATTGATGGCCCAAATGACAGGCTTGAAATTTGAGCCAACTATTGAGGACTGGAATGTCTTGCTCAATCAGGCAAAACAGCAAAAAATTGATCTATTGCCTGCCATGTATTTTTCAGAAACTCGTTTGGAATTTTTTAATTTTACGCAACCGTATGCATCATTATTGGAATATTTTTTCATTAGAAATGATGTCGTTGCAGAAAGTATGGCAGATTTAAATGGTAAAATTGTTGCCATTCCAAAAGGCTATTTGAGCATTGGTATTGTTAAACAGCGGTTTCCACAACTACGGATCTTAGAGGTTGATAATTTAAAGGAAGCGATAGAAAGCCTGATTGAGAAAAAAGCAGATCTATTACTTGAATCACATGCTGTTGTTAATTATCACCTGCAAAAAGCAAGTGTTACAACGATTAGGCCTTTTAAAGCGCTTCGCTCTGAAGGAAATAGAAAACTATTAATGGCAGTATCAAAAAATAAACCTATTTTACGGAGTATTTTAGATAAAGCCTTGCTGGCGATACCCGAAGAAGAGAAACAGGTTTTGCATCACAAATGGCTTGGCTATCAGCCCCAAAAAAATATCAAGTTAACGGAGTTGGAGCAACAATGGTTGCATAAACATCCGGTGATTAAGTTAGGAAATGATCCTGATTGGCCTCCGTATGAATTTGTTGATCAAGCAGGCAAGTTGCAAGGATTAACAGCCGATATTCTGAGTTTGATAGAACAAAAATTAGACATAAGATTCAATACAACGATTGAGTATAAATGGGTTGAGATACTAGAAAAAATAAAAAACCATGAACTTGAGATGGTGAGCAGTATTGTTCAAACACCAGAAAGGGAACAGTATTTAAGGTTTACCCAAGCATACGTGATGTCCCCGAGCGTTATTTTTACTCGTAAAGGAAGCAACAATATTAGCAGTCTTGCTGATTTGAAAGGTAAAACGGTCGTGGTTGAGGAACAATTTCATACTCATGAGCGATTACGTAATGAGTACCCAGAGATTAACCTCGTTGTTGTTGCTGACACGCTTGCCGCGATACAGACATTGTCCTATGGCGAAGTTGATGCTTATGTGGGCAATCAAGGTGTTGCCAGTTGGAAGTCAGAGCACAATGCCATAACAAATCTACAAATCACTGGTAGTTCAGGTTTAGGTGGAACTAATCTTAGATTGGCTGTTCGTGACGATTGGCCAATATTTCAAGGCATTTTAAACAAGGCTCTGGCATCAATTCCAGAAGTAGAGCTGTCTACTCTTCGCCATAAATGGTTAGGAATTGATTCGGCCACGCAACATGTTACGTTGAGTGCCGCGGAGAGACAGTGGTTAGATCAACATTCAACGATACGGTTTTCTGGAGGAGCTAATTGGCTACCCTATGAAGCGGTTAATGAGCAAGGAGACTATATCGGTATTACGGCGGCATATTTAAAACGGATCGAGCAAAAACTAGGGATTACAATTGACATTATTCCCTCAACATCTTGGTCGGAATCAGTTGCTAAAATTAACCGTGGTGAAGTTGATGTATTGTCAAAGACCAATGGTTCAGGGTTAACTTCACATTTACTCTCTACCCAGTCCTACCTTTCAAGTCCTGTTGTTATCGTGATGAGTAACGATGAAAATTATGTGGAGAGTATCGAGCAGATAAAAAATAAAAAAATTGCCATGATAAAAGGATACGGTTATGTATCAGAGATCATTAAGCAGTATCCTGAACTGAATATTCAATTTGTTGATACGATTCAGGATGGTCTTACTGCTGTGTCAACAGGAGAGGTTGATGCTATCTTTTCTACCTTAGCGCCTGCTAGCTATTATATTTCGGAGTTAGGAATAAATAATATTCGCATCGTGGGAAAAACAGAATTTAACACCAAGTTGTCTTTTGGTATGCAACCTGAATTTGAGCCTTTAGTGCTGTTATTTAATCGAGCGTTAGCTGCTATTAGTCAAGGTGAAAAGCAGACTGTTCTAGATGCCTGGGGGCAGTATAAATATGTCAAAGAAATTAAAGTAGATTATGTTTTAGTCACTAAAATGGCCATTATCTTTCTATTCGTTATTTTGGGCATTGTCTTTTGGAATAGAAAGCTAGCTGAAGAGATTGGCTTACGAAAAGAAGCTGAAAATCAAATGCAAGTGTTAATCGATACCATCCCTTTACAGATTACAGTGACGTCGTTGGATGGAAGGGTTTTAGTGGCCAACCCGAAAGTACTAAGTGATTATAAAATTGATAAAGATGAGATTGATCAATTCAACATGTCGGAGTTTTATAGCGATTTGAGTGACCGTGACATGGTGATGAGAGAGCTTCAGGTTGAGGGGAAAATTGATCAAAAAATTGTTCCGTTCAAACAGATAGATGGTTCAGTCCACTCAATGATGATTTCTGTTATCCCCATTTCTTATCATCAACAGGACAGTCTATTGGGTATTGCTGTGGATATGACAGAGCGGCTTGAAATGGAAGCAGCATTAAAAGTTGCTAAAGAAAGTGCTGAAACGGCGAGTTATGCTAAGTCTGAATTTTTGGCCAATATGAGCCATGAAATCCGTACTCCGATGAATGCGATTATTGGTTTTACAGAGCTGCTTCACGAGCAAATTAAAGAGCCAAAATTAAAATCATTTGTTAAAATAATTCAATCTTCAGGCAATGCATTATTACTTTTGATCAATGATATTTTAGACTTGTCTAAGATTGAAGCAGGCAAAGTCGATATTCAAAAAAAGGTGAGTAATCCATATAATTTGTTTAATGAATTAGCCAATATTTTTATGATGAATGTGCAGAGTAAAGGCCTAGATTTTGTCTTGGAAGTGGCGCCTAACATCCCTGAAAGCTTGATGTTGGATACAGCACGTTTACGCCAAGTATTGCTTAATATCATTGGCAATGCAGTTAAGTTCACCGAGCATGGCACTATTCGATTAATAGCAAGAATTAACAATGAAGATGACATTCGCAGTAAGGTTGATTTAGAGATTGAAATAGAAGATTCAGGCATTGGTATCCCTGAGCAGCAATTACAAGCAATATTCAATGAGTTTGAACAAGTTGAAGGTCAGAACCAATCTAAATTTGGTGGTACCGGTTTGGGCCTGTCAATTAGTCAACGCTTGACTAAGCTGATGGGCGGTGAAATTACAGTTAAAAGTACGGTAGGGAAAGGCTCCAGTTTCACTGTTAGTTTAAAAGGTGTAGATGTTGCTTCAATACAACAAAATACAGTAGTGACTACAGATGATGTAGTAGGTATACCCCAATTTTCACCAGCAACAGTTCTAGTGGTAGATGATGTTGCCAATAATCGCCTATTGATCAGAGAAGATTTTGTGGGTACAGAGCTGGTAATTTTAGAAGCGGAAGATGGTCATAAGGCTGTGGAGTTAGCCCAACAGCATCATATTGACTTGATTCTAATGGATATTAGAATGCCAGTGATGGATGGCTATCAAGCGGCAGAAAAAATTAAAGCCTTTAGTGATGTGCCTATCCTGGCACTGACCGCATCAGTGATGGAAAGTGAGTCAGATCGAATAAAAGACAACTATTTTGATGACTACTTGAGAAAGCCAATATCACGGGCTGATTTGTTTAGAGCAATGAATCCATTCCTTAGCCATAAAATAATTGAGCAAGATGAACAACAACCCTTTATTCATATTGAATTGTCAGCAGCAGAGCGAGAAGTGTTGCCTCAAGTAKWWMGSWMATTAGCTCAACAGTCAGATACGTGGCAAGCTCTAAATGACAGCAATAATATACCTGCGATGAAAGATTTTGCTAAGGGTTTAGTCGAGATTGCAGAAGAGTATGACTTTAAACTGATATCAGATTATGCTCATCTATTGATGGAGAAGATAGATGCTTTTGATATTGAAGGTATTAATTATATGATGACGGAATTTTCTACCTTACAACTGAATTTGCAACTAGAGCTAGATCTTTAGTTTCATATTGTGAAATTATCGGGTGAGAGGTTTATCCTACTCCTGAGACGAGAAACTTAACATGGGTACATGGATTTAAATATGCGCTAGTTAGCATGAGTGACCTCGCTTTATTACAGTGGATCTGCTAAAATTATTAGTCCCGAGGAGTTTCTTTAGCGTGTAAGATCTTAAGGTTAAAGACATCATAAATTAATGAGAGCTTATGGTTAGTTTGGAAACACCAATCTGTGATTTTGATCAGCCAGCAATAGATTTTTCTTTGCCTGGTGTAGATGGCAAGATCTGGGCTTTAGATGATTGTTGTGGTGAAAATGGATTATTGGTTATGTTTATCTGTAACCATTGTCCTTATGTTAAAGCTATTTTAGATCGCTTGGTTCGAGATACTGACGCACTAAAACAACAGGGTGTAAACACTGTTGCAATCATGTCTAATGATCCTGCAGATTATCCAGAAGATTCCTTTGATAATATGAAGCAGCTTGCCCAGCAACTAGCCTTCTCTTTTCCTTATCTCTTGGATGAAACACAGCAAACTGCCCAAGCTTATGGCGCAGTGTGTACCCCTGATTTCTTTGGTTATAACAAAGATCTTCAATTGCAGTATCGCGGCCGCTTGGATGCCAGTAGAAAAGAAGCCGCTGCAGCCGATGCACGACGAGATTTATTTGAGGCAATGATAGAAGTTGCCAAAACCGGCCGTGGTCCACAACAACAAATCCCAAGTATGGGTTGCTCAATAAAATGGCGAGCAGCGTAGTGAGCGGTTTGCATAAAATATGATGGCGAGAAAGGTTTTGTCCCCATGTTTTGTAAAGTGCTCTTTAATTTTTTAAACAGGAGAATGTAAATGGCTACACGTAGACATTTAGCAAACGCAATCCGTGCTCTAAGTATGGATGCAGTACAAAAAGCAAGTTCTGGTCACCCAGGCGCACCTATGGGTATGGCAGACATTGCCGAAGTATTGTGGAATGACCACATGAACCATAACCCAACTAACCCTGAATGGGCTGATCGTGATCGTTTTGTTTTATCTAATGGTCACGGTTCAATGTTAATTTACTCATTGTTGCACTTGTCAGGTTATGACTTGCCAATGTCTTCACTGTCATCGTTCCGTCAGCTTCATTCACAATGTGCGGGTCACCCTGAATACGGTTATGCACCTGGTATCGAAACAACAACAGGTCCTTTAGGTCAAGGCATCACCAACGCAGTAGGTTTTGCGATGGCTGAAAAATTAATGGCTGATCAATTTAACAAACCTGGTCATGACATTGTTGATCACAACACTTATGTGTTCTTGGGTGATGGTTGTTTGATGGAAGGTATTTCTCATGAAGCAGCAGCACTTGCGGGTACGTGGGGTCTAGGTAAGTTGGTCGCATTCTGGGATGATAATAATATCTCTATCGATGGTCACATTGATGGCTGGTACACTGATGACACGGTTAAGCGTTTTGAAGCATACGGCTGGCATGTTGTCTCTGTAGATGGTCATGATGCTGCTGCAATTACGGCTGCAGTCACTGAAGCTAAGTCTGTAACAGACAAACCTTCAATGATCTGTTGTAAAACAATCATTGGTTTTGGTTCACCTAACAAGTCTGGCAGCCATGACTGTCATGGTGCTGCATTAGGTGAAGAAGAAGTCGCTTTAGTTCGTAAAGAATTGAACTGGGATTCAGCTCCATTTGAAATTCCTGCTGATGTTTATGAAGGTTGGGATGCTAAAGCTGCTGGCGCAGAGAAAGAAACAGCGTGGAATGCTAAATTCGAAGCTTATGCTGCTGCGTTCCCAGAATTAGCGGCTGAGTTTACTCGTCGTATGGCAGGTGACTTACCCGCTAACTGGAAACAAGCAACAGATGCCTTTATTGCTGAAACAAATGAAGCGGGTGCAAACTTAGCTTCTCGTCAAGCATCACAAAAGACTATTGCTGCTCTAGCACCTATTTTGCCTGAGTTCTTAGGTGGCAGTGCTGATTTAACTGGTTCTAACTTGACTAGCTGTGATAGCTTTAAACATGTAAGTGGTAAAGAGCCCGGTAATTATATTTCTTACGGTGTACGTGAGTTTGGTATGTATGCCATTATGAATGGTATGGCGCTACACGGTGGTTTAATTCCATTTGGTGGCACATTCCACATGTTCTCTGACTATGCAAAAAGTGCCTTCCGCATGGCTGCATTGATGAAGATCCGTACTATCGCAGTATTAACTCATGACTCTATCGGTCAAGGTGAAGATGGCCCAACTCATCAACCTATCGAAAATACATCAGCGATGCGTTATATCCCTAATATGGATGTATGGCGCCCTTCAGATTCTGTTGAAGTGGCGATTGCATGGACATCGGCGGTTGAACGTAATGATGGTCCATCAAGCTTAGTATTCAGTCGCCAAGGTATTGTTGGTCGCACACATGATGTTGCGGACTTTGATGGAATACGCAAAGGTGCTTATGTTTTAGTTGAAGCTAAAGGCAACGCAGACGTCATCATTATCGCGACAGGTAGTGAAGTTGATTTAGCGGTTAAAGCTCAAGCAGAATTAGCTGCTGACGGTGTTAATGCACGCGTTGTTTCTATGCCTTCTACAAATGTGTTTGATCGTCAAGACCAAGCCTATAAAGATAGCGTCTTAACTCCGGGTGTTAAACGTGTTGCAGTTGAAGCGGGTGTCACTGATTTTTGGCGTAAATATGTTGGTCTAGAAGGCGGTGTGGTTGGTATCGATACCTTTGGTGAATCTGCACCCGGTGGTGTCTTAATGGAACACTTCGGCTTCACAGTTGAAAATGTGGTTAAAACAGTAAAAGAAGTATTATAAATTAAGTTGTTTAAACTGAATTTATCACAAGATAACGATGGCCAGTAAGTGTGAACTTACTGGCCATTTTTATTATAGGATGGTTGAAATAAATAAAGGATGCGGACTCTATTTTATGCATGATAAGTTTTACTTATGTTTTTATTCAAAAAGACTTAGTTTTATTTATAGAGTAGATCACTTACACTTAAAATATCAGTCAATTCATAGTGAAAGATTTATTAGCAAAGATCAGACCCTTTTAGCATGTTGGCCCAAATTAAATATTATTTAATTTAGCTTTACATCGAAGAAGAACAACTCATAACGATGGGGATAATAAAGAATGACAATTAAAGTAGGTATTAACGGTTTTGGTCGTATTGGCCGCATGGCATTTCGTGCTGCTGCAAAAGATTTTACCAATATTGAAGTAGTGGCCATCAACGATTTACTTGATCCTGAATATTTAGCATACATGTTGCAATATGATTCTGTTCATGGTCGTTTTGATGGCGAGGTCTCAGTCGTTGATGGACATTTAGTGGTCAATGGAAAAATAATTCGCATTACTGCAGAGCGCGACCCTGCAGATCTTNAGTGGGATGAAGTCGGTGCGGACTTGATTATTGAATGTACGGGCTTCTTCTTAACTAAGGATTCGTGTCAGGCACATCTTGATGCCGGCGCAAAGAAAGTCGTGCAATCCGCCCCTTCTAAAGATGACACACCTATGTTCGTTTACGGTGTAAATGATGAAAAATATAATGGTGAAGCGATTGTGTCGGCAGCCTCTTGCACCACTAATGCGTTGGCACCGGTTGCTAAAGTATTAAATGATAACTTTGGTATTGTTAAAGGTTTGATGACCACGGTTCATGCTGCAACAGCAACGCAAAAAACAGTGGATGGTCCATCTCTGAAAGATTGGCGTGGTGGTCGAGGTATACTTGAAAACATCATTCCCTCTTCCACTGGTGCAGCAAAAGCGGTAGGTAAAGTGTTACCTGAATTGAATGGTAAATTAACCGGTATGGCATTTCGTGTACCTACATCAGATGTATCGGTTGTTGATTTAACCGTTCAGTTAGAAAAAGAGGCTTCCTATGAAGATATTTGTACCGCTATGAAAACGGCTTCAGAAGGTACAATGAAAGGTGTGTTGGGTTATACCAATGAAAGTGTCGTTTCTACAGATTTTCGTGGACACCCCGCCCCCTCAAATTTTGATGCAGGTGCAGGTATTGCACTGGATAGTACCTTTGTCAAAGTGGTGGCGTGGTATGACAATGAATATGGTTATACATGCAATATGATGCGATTGGTTGGGTTGGTAGGTCAGTAATTGCAAATTAAATGATAGATAATCAAAAGAGGCTTCCTTTAATCAGGAGGCCTTTTTTGTTTTTCACTATCATAAAAATGAAATAAATAACAAATATCATAGAGGAAAAAACATGTCTTTAATTAAGATGACTGACTTAGATTTAGCTGGGAAACGAGTATTAATTCGCCAAGATTTAAATGTGCCCTTAAAGGCGGGCGTTGTCGCTGATGGTACGCGTATTAATGCATCATTACCAACGATTAAAATGGCGATTGATGCTGGGGCACAAGTGATGATTATGTCGCATCTTGGACGGCCGACAGAAGGTGAATATGAACATCAATATTCTTTAGCTCCGGTGGCTAATTATTTATCAGCATTATTAGGGCAAGCTGTTCGTTTAGAGCAAAATTGGCTTGAGCCTGACTTTATTCCTGTAGAGAATGGTGAAGTGGTGTTATGTGAAAATGTACGCTTTAACATTGGTGAAAAAGACGATGACGATGCCTTATCAAAGAGAATGGCCGGATTGTGTGATATTTATGTGATGGATGCCTTCGGCACAGCCCATCGTGCTCATGCATCAACTCATGGTATTGCAAAGTATGCACCTATAGCCTGTGCTGGACCGCTGTTGGTCGGAGAGCTAGAAGCACTAGGAAAAGCATTGGATAATCCTGCGCGACCTATGGTAGCGATTGTTGGAGGGTCAAAAGTGTCAACCAAATTAACGGTCTTGGAATCATTATCAAAAATTGTTGATCAACTCATTGTGGGTGGTGGTATTGCGAACACTTTTATTGCAGCAGCAGGACATAATGTAGGCAAATCACTCTATGAACCCAGTTTGATCGATACCTGTAAAAAACTGTCTGCTGAGGCACAAGCACGGGGCGGTGCTATTCCCGTGCCTACGGATGTGGTCTGTGGTAAGGAGTTTTCAGAAACGGCCGAGGCAACACTTAAAATGGCATCAGCAGTGGAGGATGACGATATGATTTTTGATATCGGTCCCAAGTCAACTCAGGAATTAGCAGAAATATTGAAAAATGCAGGCACGATAGTGTGGAATGGTCCCGTGGGTGTATTTGAATTTAATCAATTTGGTGAAGGTACTAAAGAAATTGCGATGGCCATTGCAGAATCGAAAGCATTTTCAATTGCAGGTGGAGGAGATACCTTGGCTGCAGTATCCAAATATAATATTAGTGATGATATTTCATATATCTCAACAGGTGGTGGTGCTTTCCTAGAGTTTTTGGAAGGCAAAAAGTTACCTGCGGTAGCGATGTTAGAATCACGAGCTTAAGGCAGGCTTGTTGATAGGGCTATCTTTCTAAATTTTAAGGAGTAATTCATTGGCAGTATCAAAGAGAAGAACAAAAATTGTTGCAACCTTAGGGCCAGCAACAAATACACCTGAAGTGCTTGATGCCATCATTAAAGCTGGGGTAGATGTTGTTCGTTTAAATTTCTCGCATGGTGAGCCACAAGAACATATAGAATTGGCTGAAACAGTTCGTGATCGAGCGCGAGCCTATGGCCGACAAGTCGGTGTATTGGTTGATTTACAAGGACCTAAAATTCGGATTGCCCGGTTTAAAACTGGGAAAATAACCTTAGAAACCGATGCGGAATTTATTTTAGATTCAGATCTTGATTCTGAAGCCGGAGATAGTAGCCAAGTTGGTATTGACTACAAAAAATTACCGCAAGATGTAAAACAAGGTGATACTTTATTGCTTGATGACGGCCGAATTGTTTTATGGGTCAACGATGTTGAGGGACAACGCGTACTCTGCCGAGTCGTCGTTGGTGGTGTGTTATCTAATAATAAAGGTATTAATCGCCAAGGCGGTGGTTTATCTGCTGAAGCATTAACAGACAAAGATAAGCAAGATATTATCACTGCCGCTAAGATACAAGCAGATTATATTGCGGTTTCATTTCCTCGATCGGCAGAAGATATTCACTATGCTCGCCAGCTGTTGCAAGAAGCTGGAGGACGATGCAGTGTCATTGCTAAGATTGAGCGAGCTGAAGCGATGGAGGTGATTGACGACATCATTAAAGCGTCTGATGCCGTTATGGTGGCTCGTGGTGATTTGGGTGTTGAAGTAGGTGATGCTGCCTTGCCGCCCATGCAGAAAAAAATTATTCAGCGTGCAAGACATTTAAACCGTGTTGTGATTACCGCGACTCAAATGATGGAATCAATGATTACTAATGCGATCCCAACACGAGCAGAAGTGTTTGATGTGGCCAATGCGGTATTGGATGGAACAGATGCGGTGATGTTGTCGGGTGAGACAGCGATTGGGGAGCATCCAGTTAAAGTGATTGAGGCTGTTGACCGCATTTGTCTACAAGCGGAGCAACAGCGTGAAATTCGCGTATCAAGGCACCGAATTGATTCAAAATTTGAATATATGGATGAAGCTATTGCGATGGCCGCTATGTATACGGCTAATCATTTAGATGTAAAAGCGATTGCTGCATTAACTGAATCTGGAAAGACACCATTGTGGATGTCAAGGATCAGTTCTGGAATTCCCATTTTTGCTTTGACACCCCATGTTGAAACACTGCGAAAAATGACTTTGTATCGTGGGGTTTATCCTGTGAGCTTCACGGTAGATCATGATGATCATGCTGCACTTAATAAAGAGGTCATAGATGAGTTGCAACGTCAGGGTGTTGTGGATGATGGAGATATTGTGATTATCACGAAAGGTGATATTGAAGAGCAAGGTAGTACCAGCGCACTTAAGCTAATACGTGTAGGTGATATGGTTGAGCCGAAAAGACTAGAAAAAACTGTAAATAAAGTCAAAGGTACTTTATTAGAGGAGTGAAGTTACCGTCCTTGCTTCAATGAAACAGTTTTTAGATTATGTGGAAGAATATAGTTTTGCTATTCCAGCATAATGATGGAGTAGGTATAAGCTATTGTCCAAGCTGGATATATAGTTGCTTCCTGTTCTTTGCAAGAAAATATGCAAAGGCCCTTGTTAAGGTAAGACATTTAATGCTTGCAGCAATTGAGCAATACACTTACATCTCTAGCAAAATAAATATTAATGTTGGTGTGATGCACCAATATTTAGACTAAGGAGAGTATGTGGGTGATTTTATATACCGTTGCTTACAGCATCTATCATGTTTACTCAAAGATGATGCTGTTCAATTCTTAAAAATTTTAAATCAAGATGGTGTATTCAAAATAACACAGATACTCACCGAGGGTGGTAAGCAGTTACAATCCAAAGTACCACATCCATTTACTGCATTATGTGTGTATTATGTGGTACGCTCGCAATATAGGATAGAACAACGAAATTTAGACAGCCATGGACAAATGATCAGCTTGAAATTACTAATAAAATAATAAAAGAAGCCATTACTAAGAAATATTATTATGCTGATTTTGAAGAACTGAAAAATACTTATAAAGTTAAAAACAGCTTGAAAGGTGAGTTCTGGAAAGGTACGGCAACTCTCCTGATGATTTTTTAAATCAGCACCTAGTCAGAAGATTGTGGGACTTAACAATTACTTTATTATTCATTAGGGATAATTATTATGAGTAAAGTCAACCAACAAAATATTAGTTTGATTGCTTATTCTGAGGCATTTGTTTCAGTTATACCCTATTTCATCTTAATGGCGATAAGTACGCTGTTTGCTGAAATTTTCAAGCTCGGTGATATCAGTTTAGGACTACTTAATATAGAATCCCTGCAGTATGCGGAGGAAGCCTTAGCTGCATCTTTTTCATATATTTTGTTAATCGCTATTTCTTTTCAGTTAGCAAAACGTTACAAAATTAACCACCTTATTTTGATTTTTTTATCAATGGCAACCTTCGTGAGTGTGGAGGCGCTTTTCCATGTCTCTCAGGGCTCCCATGTTATCTTATCGTCAGATTCATCAATACTCGCATTGACCATTCCTTTGATAGTGAATAAATTATTGTTGTTCTTCACCTCAAACAAGCAGCGTTATCTTGATATTGGTGGAGAACTCAATAGTAGTATTCAGTATGTTTATATTGGTGTGGTTATTTTTACTATCAGTACCGGCTTGTTTTTATTTGTAGAAACCAGTTTTGCAGCCCTTTTTTCTGGTGTAAATATTGGGATTTTAATTTCGAGTGATCTCATGCTGTTAGTTCGCTCGGCTGTTGTTCATATATTGTGGTTTTTTGGCTTACATGGCACCCACCTTGTTAACTCAATATTTGACATGGGTTTTATGAACCTTATGATCTTTAACGGATTAAGTTACGCACAATTTTATGAATTATTTGTTATTTATGGTGGTGCTGGATCGGGCTTATCATTAATTCTAGCTATTTTTATAGCGGGCAAGGATCAACATAGCAACCGAATAGCAAAACTAGCGACTCCTTTTGCCATTTTTAATATCAATGAGATATTAATTTTTGGCCTACCGATTATATTTAATCGACGTCTTTTTATTCCCTTTATATGTGTTCCTCTAGTTAATACTGCTATTGCATATATTGTATTAACATTTTATCCCGTTGAAATAGTCAATACAGATGTGCCTTGGATTACTCCTATCTTTATTGATTCCTATCTTGCAACAGGGGGGGATTTTTTTGTGCTTGGCTTGCAGTTCTTTTCTTTACTTGTGGGTATCGCTATTTATATCCCTTTTGTTAAGAAATATACGGCCTCACAGTCAGTGACTTGGCAACAAGAAATGCTAAGTAAAAAACTGGATATTCGATTTCACTTACAAAGTGAACAAGATCTTGAGGCTCATAAAGCCAAATCTTCTATTATTGAGACCAATCAAGAAATAGAGAAAATTATCAACTTAATAAATAGTGATAACCTTAGAGTGTATTATCAGCCTAAAGTTGATATGAAAAATAAATGCTGTAATCAATACGAAGCACTACTTAGAATTAACATGAGTGATGGCTTAATTAGAGGGCCTTTTTTCTTGCCTGCCATTGAAACAGCAGGACTTGCACCTATTATTGACCTTTGGGTCTGTCAGCAAGTGAAAGAGCATATTTTGTGGTGGAAAAAAGCAGGTGTCGAGCCTGAAATAAGTATTAACTTACACCGTGATACGCTGGGTAATAATGAGGTGCTACAACAAATAATAGATATCTTGTTAGGCTTGAATGTTGACATAGAGATTATTGAGCGAGAATTATTAGAGAGTAAGGGGGCGATAAAGAATATTACGCGCTTAAAGGAATCGGGATTTTCTATTTCGATTGATGATTTTGGTACTGGATACTCCAGTTTTGAGATGCTTTGCTCTATTCCTATTGATTCGGTGAAATTGGATAAAAGCTTGATAGACTTAATTCATACGCCAAAAGGCTATGCGGTTTGTAAACACATCACAAATTTATGTCGAGATCTAGGTTTTATTTGTGTGGCAGAAGGGGTAGAAGAGAAGGAGCAAATAGAGATTATCAAAAAATTAAAAATATCTTATGTTCAAGGATATTATTATTCTCCTGCCTTTTCATATGAAAAAGTGCTTACCTACCAACCTTCATTTGACTAAAACACAATCAATAGCGAGTAAGATAAGGTAAACTATACCTTTAATTTGATTGAGAAAAGAATGTGCAGCCGTTATTAGCCATTGCTGGTGGAGGAGCATTAGGTGCTGTGATGCGCTTTTTAATGTCTTCCAATATCTACCGTGTATTTGGACGAGATTTTCCTTATGGAACATTGACCGTCAACGTATTAGGCTCGCTATTAATAGGTCTATTCTATATTTTAATTGTCGAGCGCAGCCTTCTTTCAGCAGAATGGCGCAGTGTCGTTATGATTGGGTTTTTAGGAGCATTTACGACATTTTCAACCTTTTCTCTTGAAACTCTCAGCTTATTAGAGTCGGGTGAGTTGAGCCGAGCAGCATTGAATGTTTTTTTGAGCGTTGCGCTCTGTCTTGTAGCAACATGGCTTGGACTAGTGATAGGACGGCAATTATAATATGCAAGAAATAACAATGGTGCGTATATACCTTTCTGAAGGACGGGATCATTTTGAGCGATTAGTTGATTGGTTGCATGACGATGGCCGTGTTCAAGGTGTCAGTGTCTTTAGCGCTATTGAAGGTTTTGAGCGTGATAGGAAGATTAAAGCACCTTCATTAATGGATTTATCACTTGAATTGCCCGTCGCGGTCGAGTTTTTTGATATACCAGAAATAGTTAAAGAAATTTTAGAACAAGTAAAAACAATAGTAAAAGCTGATCATATTGTCAGCTGGCCAGCACAAACCGGAATTTAACATGTTAGACCCAAAACTGTTACGCAATGAGCCTGAAAAAGCGGCTAAATTATTAGCTCGCCGAGGTTTCGATTTAGACCTTTCTCTTCTCGCAACATTAGAACAAGAGCGTAAGCAAGCACAGCTTGATGCTCAAAGTTTGCAAACTGAACGTAATAGTCGCTCTAAAGCTATAGGCAAGGCTAAAGCATCGGGTGAGGACATTGCACCATTATTGGCCGAGATAGAAGATCTGGGCACAAAACATAAAGCAGCAGAATCTCGTTTGGCTGAAGTGTTACAAAAACTTAGCGATGTGGCAATGGAACTGCCTAATATTCCTCAAGATGATGTGCCAGCAGGTAACAGTGAAGATGATAATGTAGAAATACTACGATGGGGTGAACCCAAAAGCTTCGATTTTGAAGCTAAAGATCATGTTGAACTTGGCGAAAATCTTAATGGAATGGATTTTGAAGCTGCCGCTAAAATTAGTCAGGGACGGTTTGTGACCCTCAGCGGTCCATTGGCAAAATTGCAACGTGCATTGACACAGTTTATGTTGGATATTCATACCGAACAACATGGTTACACTGAAACGTATGTACCTTATTTAGTCAATGCTGATTCTTTACGAGGCACAGGGCAGTTACCTAAGTTTGCTGAAGATTTATTTGCCATTAAAGATACAGATTTATTTCTGATCCCTACCGCTGAAGTGCCGGTGACCAATATCGTTCGTGACACGATTTTAACCCATGAACAACTACCATTGAAGTTTGTTGCCCATACTCCCTGTTTTCGTAGTGAAGCAGGTTCTTATGGCCGAGATGTTCGAGGTTTAATCCGCCAACATCAGTTTGAAAAAGTGGAATTAGTACAAATTGTACGACCAGAAGATTCTAATGCTGTTCATGAATTACTGACTGAGCATGCCGAGATTATCTTACAAAAATTACAATTGCCGTATCGGAAAGTTATTTTATGCATGGGTGACTTAGGTTTCTCATCAAGCAAGACTTATGATTTAGAAGTCTGGCTACCAAGTCAGAAAACGTACCGCGAAATTTCATCGTGTAGTAACTTTCAAGACTTCCAATCACGCCGATTACAGGCTCGTTGGCGCAACCCTGAAACGGGTAAGCCTGAGTTAGTACATACAATAAATGGTTCTGGTCTAGCGGTTGGCCGAACGCTGTTAGCCGTGATGGAAAACTATCAGGATGAACAAGGTCGGATTCATATTCCTAAGGTTTTGCAGCCATATATGGGCGGGAAGGAGATCATTGGTGGATGAGTTTAGTTTTGTCCAGAAATTTATTATCTGGGCAATCCCGGTTATTTTTGCTATTACTGCTCATGAAGTGGCGCATGGATGGGTGGCACTTAAGTTAGGTGATCGAACTGCCCAAATGATGGGGCGATTAACTTTAAATCCAATTAAACATATTGATCCTGTTGGCACAATATTAGTGCCGGGGTTGTTGTTGTTGATGGGTGGTTTTATGTTTGGTTGGGCGAGACCGGTACCCATAACCTATCAAAATTTACGACACCCTAAAGCTGATATGGCTTGGGTTGCTTTAGCAGGACCGATGGCAAACTTAGTGATGGCCGTTATTTGGGCACTAATTGCCAAGTTAGGTTTTGCTTTGTATCAATCAGCTATCACCATCGGTGAGCCAATGCTTTATATGGGCGTTGCTGGAGTATTAATTAACACGATGTTAATGCTACTCAATTTATTACCATTACCCCCACTTGATGGTGGCCGAATTTTAGTCAGCTTGTTGCCGGGACCATTAGCGTGGCAAGTTGGAAGAATTGAACCTTATGGTTTTTTTATACTCATTGCCCTCATTTATTTTGGCATACTTGGCATGATATTGTGGCCGCTGATAGGTGTATTTATCAATCTACTGGCAATGGTGTTTAGTTTGCCGCCAGGGATATTTTCAATTATTTAATGTTGTGTTAACAAGTATCAGGAGTCAATATTGGACACGGTAGCTCTACAGTCTCGTCGTATAGTTTCGGGAATGCGCCCCACAGGAAAATTACATTTGGGGCATTACCATGGTGTATTAAAAAACTGGATCACCCTTCAGCACGAGTTTGATTGTTTCTTTTTTGTGGCAGATTGGCATGCATTGACAACACATTATGAAGAAAGTGGCATTATTGAAGAGAGTGTCTGGGAAATGGTCATTGATTGGATTGCTGCTGGCATTGAGCCTTCGGCGGTGTCACTATTTTTGCAGTCACAAGTGCCAGAACATGCTGAATTACACTTGTTATTGTCCATGATAACGCCGATGTCATGGTTAGAGCGAGTCCCGACCTATAAAGACCAACAAGAAAAATTGAAAGAAAAAGATCTATCAACCTATGGCTTTTTGGGTTACCCATTATTACAAAGTGCAGATATTTTGATTTATCGTGCCGGGCAAGTCCCGGTCGGTGAAGATCAAGTGGTGCATGTCGAATTAACCCGTGAAGTGGCTCGTCGCTTTAATCATATTTATGGTCGTGAAAAAGATTTTGAGCAAAAAGCAGAAGCAGCGATAAAAAAAATGGGTAAAAAGAATGCTAAATTGTATTCAAATTTGCGTAAAGCATACACCGAACAAGGTGATGTGGAGGCTTTGGAAACAGCGAGAGCATTGTTAAAGAGTCAGCAAAATTTAGCATTAGGGGATACGGAACGATTATTTGGTTACCTTGAAGGCGGTGGCAAAGTAATCTTGCCAGAACCTCAGGCTTTATTAACATCTGCGGCAAAAATGCCTGGCTTGGATGGCCAAAAAATGTCTAAATCTTATGGGAATACCATTGCCTTGCGTGAACCTGACGATTCTTTGGCATTGAAAATAAGAAAGATGCCAACAGATACGAGTCGAGTGCGTCGAACAGATCCGGGTGATCCAGACAAATGTCCTGTTTGGAAGCTACATGAAATATATGCAACGGAAGATCAAAAAGCATGGGTGCAAGAAGGTTGTCGTACTGCGGGGATTGGTTGCTTGGATTGTAAAGGGCCACTCATTGATGCGATATCTGCAGAAATACAACCCATTCGAGAACGAGCTGAAGAGTTAAGTGAACATCCTGAAGATGTTCGTAGAATTATTGAAGATGGTAATGAAGCGGCGCGAGAAGTCGCCCGTGATACATTGGATGAAGTAAGATCAGTAATGGGATTAAGTTACAGATAGATAGTTTTTATCACCAAAAAGATGTCGGGAGACAATAATCATGGCAGAAAGAATTCAAAAAGTATTAGCTAGAGCGGGTTACGGTTCTCGTCGTCAGCTCGAAATTTTGATCAAAGAGGGCAAAGTGACGGTCAATGGCAATGTCGCTAGTCTGGGAGATCAAATTGAAATGGGCGATACGATACGCCTTGATAGCAAACCTATTTCACCTAAACGATTGTGGCAACATCCCCAGCAAGTCATTCTTTATAATAAACCGGTAGGTGAAGTTTGCACACGCAATGATCCAGAAGGTCGCCGAACAATATTCCAATCATTGCCATCGCCGGAAGAAGGTCGATGGGTTAGTGTCGGGCGATTGGATATTAGCACTAGTGGATTAATTATTCTTACCACGGATGGTGAGCTGGCTAATAAATTAATGCACCCTTCAAATGAAATGGATCGTGAATATGCCGTGCGAGTCTTGGGAGAAGTCACGTCTGAAATGATGCAGAACTTACGCGATGGTATTGAGCTTGAAGATGGTAAAGCCAAATTTGCTGATATCCAAGAATCAGGAGGCGAAGGTGCTAATCACTGGTACCATGTTGTCATTCAAGAAGGTCGAAATCGTGAAGTTCGACGATTATGGGAAAGCCAAGGCGTAAAAGTTAGCCGGTTGATGCGTGTGCGTTATGGCCCGGTTATTATTCCTGATCAGCTTAGAATGGGGCGATGGATGATGTTAGAGGGCGGTGCATTAGAAGCATTATATGAAGCGGTAGATTTGCAGCCAAAGCAAGCACCAAAAGTAGGTCGCGCACAGCGCGAGAAGAAAATGCGACCTATTAAAACGACCGAAAGAAAAGTACGTCAGAAAACCAACCAAGGCAGTAGTAAAAGTAAAGGCAAGCGATCAGCTCGAATTCGTGGGAGATAGCAATGATCTTAGTTATCTTTACTCATTAGATTATCAGCACAAACGGTTTGGTTTCGACCTTGTTTTTTCGCTTGGTATAACGCTTTATCCGCACGGTCAAATAATTCAGCACAGTTTTCGCCATGTTTGAATTGAGAGATACCAAGACTGATAGTGAAGCCAAAGGTCCGTTTGCCATCATTGCAAGTTAATTGCGAAACAGCAACGCGGATACGTTCAGCCACTAAGCGTGCGGCTTCTACATCAGTATTACTTAAGATTAGTGTGAATTCTTCGCCACCAAAGCGAAAAGCAATATCACTGGTACGCATGGTGTTAGTGATCGCTTTAGCTAAAGCTTGTAGCGCTTTATCACCACTACTATGGCCATAGTTGTCATTCACTGCTTTGAAGTGATCGATATCTAACACAATAAGAGACATTGGGGTGCGTTGTCGTTGAGCGATACCAATTTCACGTTTTAAGCTGGCATCAAAAGCACCACGATTATTGAGCCCGGTTAACTTATCTTCTAAAGCAGCCGCTTGAGATTGGCGATATAACAAACAGTTACGTAGAGGATAGATTAGTTTACATAATAAATCTTCAATCACTTGAGTGTCTTTATCACTAAATTTCTTGCGGCGAGTGAGTGTTAACTCGCCAAGCCAAACAGTATTCATTTCTAAACGATAATTGCAGGAATGAGCCTTACTACTCCCTGTACTAACATCACATTGCACACCTTGATGTTGATAGTGGAAACTATCATATGGCACAACCTGACGGATTTCTTTGTCAAATAGGTTGAGCATCTCATCCAGCTCAAGCGTCGTCTGTAGTACAGATGGCAATCGCGCCGCTACATTGTCGGCATGCTCCAACTCGTGTAATGGTTCGGTTGAAACAATGGTATTACCGTGTCGACTCACTATGGATAATTTAGCTGTTTCTGTTTGGTGAAGCTTTTCCATGTAGCTCATCCTTCGCTTTAAAATCAATTTTGTTAGATTTAAGCGAGAATTGTGCCATTTGGTTATTATGTATCAATATCAATATGTTACGTGTATGTGTCAGTAGTTTGACAGCGATATTTATTGTGCGGGAATTATCTGGCCATTTGTTGCTAGACTATCGTTACCCATCAGATATAAGTAACTAGCAACAATATTTTCAGGCGTTGTTATAGATGAGGGATCGATAGCTGGAAAGGCTTGGGTAAATAAATGTGTTGCAACTTTACCTGGATCAATACAATTCACACGGACAAGGCCATTATTTTCTAATTCGTCAGCTAACTGTTTGCTGAGTGATTCTATACCTGCTTTACTAATGCCATAACTAGACCAATAAGCTTTATCTTTGTACCCATCAGAAGTAAAAATAATAGATGTTTGATCATGCTTTTGCATGAGGGGCAAACATGCGCGAGTCAGTAAATAAGGGGCCGTGAGATTAATGTGCATCGTTTCTAGCCACATCTGAGGATCTTGGTGTTCTACAGGCGCTATTTGACCAAGGCTGGCTGCGCAATGAATCAAACCATCTAACCGTCCAAAATTGTCAGCTATAGTCGTTGCCAAAGTGTCGTAATCTGGAATGTTTGCCCCTTTTAAATCTAAAGGATAAATGGCCGGCGTAGCTGCACCTTTCTTTACAATATCATCGTAGACATGTTCTAGGGCGGGAATATCCTTATCAAGCAATATAACCACTGCACCGTGATTTGCACAGGCCTTAGCTACGGCAGCACCAATACCGTGAGCTGAACCTGTAACCAATATGACACGATCCGTAAGTAGATCAGCTGGTGCGGTGTAATTCATTATGACTATTTCTCAGATGGTGCAGTGAAGAGGCTGAAGTGTGCTTGATTATTTTGGAATTGAACGCTTAATGTGCCTGATTTATCAGCCCATTCAGAGTGAGTCACGGTCAAATCACCCAGAGTATAAGCTTGGGTGATGGTTGGTTCACCGATTATCTCAATTATTTGTTGTGAAGACATATCTGTTTCTACAGTGACATCGGTAGCTTCTTTACTACAGGCGATCAATGCAATACTGATAAAAAGAGCAGTGATTATGTAACGAACATTATTAAGCATAATTAACCCTTCAAATAAACCGGAAATATGGAACGGGAAGTATAACAATTAGGCAAGACTTAGCGCTAATAGCTTGGCACAACTCTCTCCATTACGAATCGCACCTTCAAGTGTTGCAGGATAAGAATTGGCGACAAAGTCTCCTGCTAACCAAAGACCAGAAATATTAGTTTGGCTGTTAGGGCGCATTTTTTCGATATTGACAGTGCAGGCAAAAGTGGCCCGTTTTTCACGAATAACAAGACTATGATCTGCTGTTTCTGGTAGAGAGGGCAACTGTTGATGAATTTCTTTGCAGACCTGTTGGATTAATTCATTTTTAGACATGGCTTCATGTTCACCAGGGCCACTGATAACGACAGCCATTAAGCCAGGATGTTGTTTGCTACGATCAAAAATCCACTGACTCAGTGTACCGGTCAATCCTAGCATTGGCGATGACAACCGTGTGTCAAAGGGATACTGTAAATAGATAGTACAGATTGGGTATTCAGCAGGAGTATCAATATTAAGATGAGGTGAAGTCAAGTCAGCACTTTGTGTTGGACTGGTTGCAACAATAATATGTTCAGCCGTTATTGTTTCACCATCTTGAGTGATAACAGCTTGAATTTTTTTTTGCTTAATGAGCAATTGCTTAACTCTAGTCTGTAAGCTGATTTTACCACCATGTTGTTCAATATACCTTACTGCTTGCCGAGGAAATAAATCACCAAGGGGCTGACGGGGAACCAGTAGATCAGCAAAAGATTTATTTTGGCCCAAACTGTCTTGTAATACGGTAGCCAGCAGATGAGCAGAAGCTTGGTCAATAGGTGTATTTAAGGTTGCTAGACATAAAGGTTCCCATAATTGTTTAATAAGACGTTCAGATTGTTTGGTATGAAGTAACCAATCACTTACGCTTATATCTTTATTTTTTAACAGTTTTGGAATATTTGATTGTAAATTTGCAACTTGTTTTAGCCCCGATAGACCGGCACTATTAGCAAGATTCCAAGCGAGGGAGAATGGCCAAGGAAGCCATCCTTTTGCGGATAGATGTAAGGGTTGGTATTCAGTGTCATTAATGGTGATATCAATTGGGTACCGTTGAAATGATTTATTAATATCAATACCAATGAGTTCCATCATTGCCAACATATGATGGTAGGCACCGATCATTAAATGCTGGCCATTATCAATAGTTTTATTTTGCCATTCTACATTGCGAGCTCTGCCCCCGAGTTGTTTAGCAGATTCGAGCAAATGAACGGAATGATCTTGCTGACAAAGTGTAATCGCTGCAGCGAGACCACTCCAACCGCCACCAATAATCACAATACTCATGGGTGTTTTTTGTATAAACGCTTTTCTCTGCGACTAGTTTGCCAAGCAATCCACAGTTTTCTGAGAGGGGTTAAAGAAACACGATGCTGCATTACTTGAAAATTATCTTGCTCAATTTCCTTGAGTGTTGCTGCATAAATTGCTGCCATAATTAAGCCAGTGCGCTGGCTGTAGCGATCACTGTCCGGCAAGGATTGCATCGCTTGCTGATAATATTGATGAGCGCGTGCCGTTTGAAACTTAAGGCACTCAATTAATTCAGGGCTAGATTTAAGAGCAAGCAAGTCATCTGTTTTTACGTTAAATTGATGCAATTCATCTTGAGGTAGATAAATTCTGCCTCGTTCAGCATCTTCTCTGACATCTCGGATAATATTGGTCAGTTGCAGTGCCATACCTAATTTTTCAGCATATTTAAGTGTATTTCTGTCTTTGTAGCCGAAAATTTCTGCTGATAATAGGCCGACAACACTGGCAGCTCGATGACAATAGAGGGCGAGATGTTTGAATTCGGCATAGCTAAACTGATCTAGATCCATCGCCATGCCATCGATGATTTCCATAAAATATTCTTCATGTAGATCAAAATGTTCTAGGGCAGATTGCAGCGCTTGGCCAACCGGATGAGTTGCTTCACCTTTAAAGGTGAGTTGAATTTCTTGTCGCCACCATTCTAGCTTGCTGCGGGCAATATCTACTTCAGATATCTCGTCAACAGTGTCATCTACTTCACGGCAAAAAGCGTAGAGAGCAATGATCGCTTGTCGTTGCTTTTCTGGTAAAAATAAAAAGCTATAGTAGAAGCTGGAACCACTCTTGGCGGCTTTGTCTTTACAATATTCATCAGGCGTCATCGTTGGAGTCTCTCGACAATTTTGCCTTGTTGCAAATGAGATTCGATGATTTCATCAATATCAGCTTCATTTTGATATTGGTACCAGATCCCCTCAGGATAAATCACCAACATGGGTCCTAACGCACAACGATTTAAACATCCTGCATTATTAACACGCACTTTCTTTAAGCGTAGTTCTTTGACGCGTTGTTTGGCATAATTACGTAATGATTGTGCATTATGTTGCTGGCAGTAAGCGGTGCCATCATCACGTTCATGAGTACAAAAGAAGAGATGGTATTTATATATTTCAGCCATAATTTGATCTGGTTTTTACAATCAATAAGTACGGTTTGATGAAAAATCTGCGAGGCTGATGAGGGCTTGCTTGTATTCCGAATCATCAATAATAGATAAAGCCATCTTGGCTTGCTCGATTTCTTGCTGAGCTGCCCTAGAGGTGTAATCAATGGCACCCGTTTGTTCAATAATGGTAATAATGTCATCAATCTTTTCGCGTTGACCATGTTCTATGGCTTCGCGAATAATTTGTGTCTGTTGTTTGTTGCCCTGACGCATGGCATAAATGAGTGGTAAGGTCGCTTTACCTTCAGCTAAGTCATCGCCAATATTTTTACCAATAGCATCACTAGATTCACTGTAGTCTAATAGGTCATCTACTAATTGGAAAGCACTACCGAGATGCATGGCATAGTTAGACATTGCCAACTCAATTTCAGGACTACTTTGGCTAATGACGGCACCAAGTTGGCCGGCAGCTTCAAATAATTTGGCTGTTTTATGATGAATAACTTCAAGATAACTCGCTTCAGATGTATCTGGATCATGACAGTTAAGTAATTGTAGGACTTCTCCTTCTGCGATGATATTAGTGGCATGTGACAAGATCCGCATTAGCTGCATAGAATCCATCTCCACCATCATTTCAAAAGAACGGGTATAAAGAAAGTCACCGACTAAAACGCTGGCCTCATTTCCCCAGAGATTATTCGCAGTTTCTTGGCCTCTGCGCATATTGGAGTTATCGACCACATCATCATGAAGTAATGTTGCGGTATGAATGAACTCAATAATAGTGGCAAGATTAATATGTTTGTCGCCTTGATAGCCACAAGCGCGAGCGCATAAAATAGCTAAAGCAGGGCGCAAACGTTTACCACCACTATTGATAATGTAGTGGCCCAGTTGGTTGATAAGTACGACATCAGATTGCAGTCGAGATTGGATCATCGAATCGACAGCGACCATATCATTATCTATTAAGGAATAAATAGATTGAATATTCACGGAGATATATAATTGCCTATAATTATGTAGTAAATCCTGTGTACTTTCTCACGCAAAGCAAGATATCGCAAATATTTGAATTTTGATTTGATCTATATTGGCAAAGGCGCTAGAATTGCCGGTCCTTTGTTGGGTTATCCCAATAACTTACATTATATTTTTGGAGACAGCGATGTACGCTATTGTCGCGACCGGTGGTAAACAATACCGAGTCAAAGAGGGCGAAAAGCTCCGTGTAGAGAAATTATCAGCTGAAGCTGGTGATAAGATTGTGCTGGATCAAGTTCTGTTGGTAGGTGAAGGTGAAGACGTTAAAATCGGCGCACCATATCTTGATGGCGCAAAAGTAACTGCGACAGTAACAGAGAATGGTCGTGGCGATAAAGTAACCATCATTAAATTCCGCCGCCGTAAGCATTATCGTAAACAGATGGGTCACCGTCAGTCTTACACTGAAATCGAAATCACCGGTATCAAAGCCTAAGATTTCTAGCATATTAAGAGGATACAAAGATGGCTCATAAGAAAGCAGGTGGTAGTACTAGAAACGGACGCGATTCAGAGTCTAAACGTCTTGGCGTGAAGCGCTACGGCGGTGAATCTGTTCTTGGCGGTAACATTCTTGTACGTCAACGTGGAACACGTTATCACGCAGGTCGTAATGTTGGTTTAGGTAAAGACCACACCTTATTTGCAACAGCGGAAGGCAAGGTTCTTTTTGAGAAAAAAGGTCCTCAAAATCGCATGTTTGTAAGTGTTGTTGCTGACTAGTAATTAAATGTTAGCCCACTTATAGTAAGGGCGAACAATGAAAAATAAGCCCTGCCAATGCGGGGCTTTTTTTGTTTCTGATCTTTGCATTTGTGATTAAAGGTTAGGATAAATGGTTTAAAAATAATGAAATTTGTAGATGAAGCGAAAATAACAGTAAGTGCTGGTGGTGGCGGAAATGGTTGCCTGAGTTTTCGTCGTGAGAAATATATACCTTTTGGTGGCCCAGATGGCGGCGATGGTGGTGATGGTGGTGATGTCTACTTAGAAGCAGATAGTCAAGTAAACACCTTAATAGATTTTCGATATCAGCGTCACTTTAAGGCGCATAAAGGCGAGCCTGGCCGCGGTAAATTATGTAGTGGTGCTCGAGGTGAGGATCTTGTTATCAAAGTGCCGATTGGTACAGAAGTGTGGGATGATGGTACTGATGAGTTGATTGGTGATCTTGCTAAAGCAGGCCAGCCATTAATGGTAGCAAAAGGTGGATGGCATGGCTTAGGTAATACTCGCTTTAAGTCGAGTATTAATCGTGCACCACGTCGAACCTCAGACGGTACGCCTGGAGAAGAACGTGTTCTGCGTTTGGAAATGAAATTATTGGCCGATATAGGCTTGTTAGGATTACCGAATGCCGGAAAATCAACCTTTATTCGCCAAGTATCAGCAGCCCAACCCAAGGTGGCTGATTATCCATTTACAACCTTACACCCTAATTTAGGTGTTGTTACCTTAAAAGATGTGCGTAGCTTTGTTATTGCAGATATTCCAGGTTTAGTAGAAGGCGCAGCAGGTGGTGCGGGTTTAGGTATCCAATTTTTACGGCATTTAACACGAACACGCTTATTGTTACACATGGTAGATATGGCGCCTGATGATGTTAATCAGGATCCTGTTGAAAGTGTAGAAATTATTAATCGTGAGTTAGAAAATTACAGTGAAGCCCTAGGCAGCCAAGATCAATGGCTAATACTGAACAAAATGGATTTGATACCTGAAGATATTCGTGAAGAGTTTTGCCAGGAAGTGTTAGACCGATTGAATTGGCAAGGAAAAGTATTTAGAGTAAGTGGACAATTTGGAGAAGGTTGTGATGCACTCTGTGACCAAATCATGGATTATATTGATGATGTTAAAGAAGCCGAGCAAGCAGCGCTAAAAACAGATCAATCTGAGGAGTAAAAGTGAATAACCCACACCAACAACTTGTTAATACCAAACGTTGGGTCATTAAAATAGGCAGTGCCTTATTGACACGTGTGGGTAAGGGGTTAGATCTTGATCGGATCCGTTGGCTAACAGGCGAAATTGCACAGTTACGCGCGCAAGGCAAAGAGATCATTTTAGTGACTTCAGGTTCAGTTGCCGCAGGCATGCAGCAGCTAGGTTGGACTGAGCGACCACGAGCACTACATCAATTACAAGCGGCTGCTAGTGTAGGGCAAATGGGCTTAATCCAAGCTTATGCCTCCGAATGTAAGCAACATGATATTCATACCGCACAAATTTTACTGACACATTCTGACTTGTCTGATCGTAGTCGGTATCTCAATGCGCGCAGTGCACTACATAGCTTACTAGAATTAAATGTGCTGCCCGTTGTGAATGAAAATGACACCATTGCTACAGAAGAAATTCGCTTTGGTGATAACGATACTTTGGCTGCAATGACTGCAAACTTAGTTGAAGCTGATGTGTTAGTAATATTGACGGATCAGGATGGTTTGTTTGATTCAGATCCAAGGCTGAACCCTGATGCTAAGATGATAGCAGCCTCGGCAGCCAGTAACCCTGCACTAGATGCAATGGCAGGTGAAGGTGTGGGTGAATTAGGTCGTGGCGGCATGGCAACCAAATTGTTAGCTGCCCGTCGTGCAGCACGCTCGGGTGCTGTAACCGTCATTGTTTCTGGCAAAGAGCCTGATAATTTACGCCATTTGGCAGCGGGTCGTGCTGTCGGTACGCTATTGTGGCCAGATAATGAACCAATGACTGCGCGTCAACAGTGGTTACTTGGCCACAATCCAAAGGGAAAAATAACTTTAGATGATGGTGCCGTACATGTGATCCGGCAACAGGGCAGCAGTATTTTATCTGTTGGGGTGACACAGGTAGAAGGTCGCTTTACTCGAGGAGAATTAGTTGTTTGTACTGATATGGCGGGCAATGAAATAGCCCGTGGTTTAGTGAATTATAATGCGGATGAAACTAATAGAATTAAGGGAAGATCAAGTAGCGAAATTGAGTCACGATTGGGCTATTTAGATGAACCAGAATTGATCCATCGTGATAATTTAGTTGTACTTTAAAAAGCTATTAATGTACTTAGTCAGACCATAAAAAAACCGGCATAAGCCGGTTTTTTATTAAGCGAACAAGTCGCTTAAATTATAGTGCGCGAACAGCGTTGTTCAAACGACTTTTGCTACGAGCAGCGGCATTTTTGTGGATAATACCTTTGCGAGCCATTTTGTCTAGATGAGGAACTGCGTCTTGGTATGCAGCTGTTGCTGCTTCTTTGTCACCACCAGCAATGGCTGCTTGTAACTTTTTAACGCTTGTACGCATTGCAGAACGCTGACTGGCGTTAAGCTGGCGGTTGTTTTCTGCCTGACGAGCGCGTTTTTTTGCTTGTGCTGAGTTGGCCAAAGTATTTCTCCTAAAAATCAGCTATTCATATAAAGAACCGAGCATTATCCTGATTTTTAGATCATTTGTAAATGCTTAATAACGAAAATTGTGTTTTTATGCAAATATTATTAAGAGCAACAATAACTAATTTTATCACTTTAGTGAAGTAGCGATGGGCTGGCTCTTTCATCAATAATCCACATGCTATAATTCGCAGCTCTATTTTAACAGTATCAGGTGCCATATTGAATTCTCGCACTCAGTATCTTTTACGGTCGATTAAAGATACCTTGTTGGCACTTGTCAAAGCCCATTTTTGGTTTCATTGTTCATCGGATCTTCAGTCTGGAGCTCACATTGCTCATGACTTTTTTGGTATTAATATCGCCCCTTCAGCGGATCCTCGTGCCGATGATTATATTGTTGAACGCCTACAAGAATTAGATTTGCATCATGTTCGTATGGATTTTACCTACACATCTTTAGCTGGAGATGCGGAGAGGTTGTTACAGCGTGTGCTGACTGAGAATTATCAGGTGATGTTGGATCTATTACCTCCGTTTGAAGATGCCGCTATGTTGGCAGAGGATATGGCAGCACAACAACGTTGGCGTGAATTTGTTACCACAGTAGCCGAACGATATGGTGGACAGATTGCTAGCTTTGAAATAGGTGCAACCCCTAACCGGGGACGATGGTCAGGTTTTGAGCCAGATTCTTATTTAGTTGCGTGGAATATTGCAAATGAGCAGTTGGCTGCTAAAAACATACTAATAGCAGGCCCTAATGTTTCTGACTTTGAACTTATTAGTAACATACCTCTATTGGCTGAAATGCAACGCCAAGGCTATGCAGCTGATATTCACACAGACAATTTATTTGTTGAGCGTGTGATTGAACCAGAAGCTTATGATCATCGAGCATTAGGCCGATGGRTGACTCATATTTTTAAACTTAATTTAGTTAAAAAGGCACGGATCCTTAAAGAGCTTAGTGATCGTTATGGTGCTCAGCAAACAATGTGTACATATAAATGTTGGACAACCAAACGATTGAGTCGTCAATCAGATGCGCCTGAGCAGAAAAAAGCTGACTATTTGACAAGATACTTAGTGATTGCCGCTACCAGTGAAGCATTAGATCGAGTGTATTGGGGGCCTTTAATTTGTAGTCGTGATGGCTTAATTGATGATGGTGCAGCTGGATATCCTCAAATTGATAATGTTTCATTTTATAAAGAAATCCGTGGTCAATATGAACAGTTTTTACCACACAAAGCTTTTTATGCATTAAAGAATACAGTCAAGCAATTGAGCGGTACACGATGTGAGCAAGCTTTGAGTGCTGATAATGGTCTTAGCCATTTTATTTTTACGACCAAACAAAATACTCAGCTGCACGTTGCTTGGACAAGGGATCGCTATGTACTTCCACTGCATGTTCTTTATACCTCTGAACAGCTCGCTAAGGCCACTTTCTTAACGGCCTGTGGTGAACAACTAGAACATCAGCTTGTCAGTTTGACTGAGCAGCCAATATTTATACAGTTTGAGCAGCATCAAGCACTCAAACTTAGTTTAGAGCAGATGAAGCAATTGTCTTTATTACCAGAAGACACCGTATTTCCTTGTGTAGATGGTGTTGAATTTTTACCATGGGCTGAAGGTGATTGGCGAGGAGCCATTGCGGTGAAATATGGTGAGAATGTTGAAGAAAAAGCCCAAGCTATGCTGCCAGAAAATTTGTTAGATACCCCTCAATTAGCAGTACATCGAGATCAACGAAATAAAGTGTGGAGCATTAAAAACCCATTAGACTTAAATGAAGTATTGGTTGTTAAGCAAAACAGAGCAAAAGGGATCAAAAAATTTACTTATCGCTTTATGCCAAGTAAGGGACAGCGGCATTGGAATAATGCTGCTGAAATGATTCGCCGCGGTATTAGTAGTCCAACCCCGATTGCCTATTTCGAGCGCACGGAAAATACAGGTATTACAAATAATTATTACGTGTGTGAATTTGTTGCCAACGCATTTTCAGCTCGTGATGCCTTTACTGCCTTTGCTCAAGGTGAAAATGAGCATGCTGGGTTCTCCAAACAGAGCATCTTTGATGCCTTGGCACAATTCATCTGTAAAATGCATGATCGAAAGATTATTCATTATGATTTATCGGGCGGTAATTTGCTGATGATCAAAGATCAAGCTGGCCAAATTGAAGTAACAGTGATTGATATTGGCCGTGCTGTTGTGCTCAGACAGAAAAAAATGACAGAAAGATTGCGGTTGATAGATTTAAGAAGAGCTTGTTATAAATTAGATTGGCCAAATCGTGAAATTTTTATGCAATGTTATTTTGAGGTATATGGTAAAACGTTTGCAGCGGGATGGCGTAATCCCTTGAATTATTATGATTGGAAACAAAAAACCAAGCGAAAAATAAAACAATTTCTAAAACGAAACAAAAATAAAAGCTAATTTTTGGGTGAAAAATGAAGATAATAACGGCAAATACTAATGGCATTCGAGCGGCGGGAAGAAAAGGTTTTTTCCCTTGGTTATTAGCAACACAAGCTGATGTAGTGTGTATTCAAGAAACTAAAGCACAAATTGATCAGTTGTCAGATCCTTTATATCACCCAGAGGGATACCATTGTTTTTACCATGATGCACAGAAGAAAGGTTATAGCGGTGTCGCCTTATATTGTCGCCAAAAACCAGATGAGATTATTGTGGGCATGGGCAATGATGAGTTTGATGCGGAAGGCCGCTATATTGAAGCAAGGTTTGGTAATTTAAGTGTTATTTCTTTATATATGCCATCTGGTTCAGCAAAAGAAGAGCGCCAATTAGTTAAATATCGTTGCATGGATCACATGATGGCAAAGCTGGAAGAAATGAAAGCTTCAGGTCGAGATTATGTCGTGTGTGGTGACTGGAATATTGCTCATAAAAATGAAGATATCCGCAATTGGAAAGGCAACCAAAAAAATTCAGGTTTTTTGCCAGAAGAACGTGCTTGGTTAGATACGCTATTCGATGATATCGGCTTTGTTGATGCCTTTCGTGAGTTGGAGCAGGAAGAGCACCAATATACTTGGTGGTCTAATCGTGGCCAGGCATGGGCAAATAATGTGGGATGGAGGATTGACTACCATATCTTATCACCCAGCTTGAAAGGTAAAGTCGTTTCAACAGCGATTTACAAAGATGAACGCTTCTCAGATCATTCGCCGTTAATTATTGAATATGACTATACGATGCCCATGACATGAATGAAATAGCTCACCATAGTTGGCGGGAAACAATAGTAGCCTTTCGTCATCCTAGAGTGGTCACCATGTTGTTTTTAGGGATTGCTGCTGGCGTACCATTATTGCTCATTTTTTCATCGCTGAGCTTATGGTTAAGAGAAGCGGGGGTAGAAAGAGCTGCGGTGACTTATTTTAGTTGGGCAGCATTAGGTTATTCATTTAAGTTTGTCTGGGCACCGTTAGTAGATAAATTATCTTTGCCTATTTTGACGCAGTGGCTTGGCAGACGACGAGCGTGGCTATTGTTATCTCAAATAATGATTATGCTAGCCATCAGTTTAATGGCATTTATTGATCCGGCGACCAGCGCCTTAACAGCAATGGCTTGGGCTGCTGTTTTGCTTGGGTTTTCAGCAGCGACACAAGATGTGGTGATTGATGCCTATCGGATTGAATCTGCGGATAGCGATTTACAAACATTAATGGCTTCTAGTTACATTGCTGGTTATCGAATAGGCATGTTGATTGCTGGTGCAGGTGCATTGTTATTAGCCAGTTATTTTGGCTCTACCATGGCGGAATACAATTATTTAGCATGGCAATGGACGTATCTGGCGATGGTAGGAGTGATGTTTATCGGTGTGATAACGACCTTAACTATTCCTGAACCTGAAATAAATAGACAGGAGCATTTGTTACATAGCCAGAAAGATTATCTAGGATTTTTATTACTATTTGTTCTGTCCGTAGCAGGTTTTATTGCCAGCTTCTATTACAGTATTGAATTAGCTCAAACAGCTAAAGCCGTCTTGTCATCGATGGTCGCTAATACTTATTTAGCAGGTTTTCTAGTTGAATTAAGTCGTTTAGTGATGGCATTAGCGATAGCAGTCACCATAGCTAAAACAGTCGTTTCATTAGGACTGGTTCAGAGAAAAATAGTCGAAACAACCTATGTAGCACCGGTGAAAGATTTCTTTAAACGCTATGGTTGGTCATTAGCATGGCTATTATTAGCATTGATTGGTTTATACCGAATTTCAGATATTGTGCTGGGTGTGATTGCCAATGTATTTTACCAAGATCTAGGTTTCACTAAACCAGAAATTGCCAGTGTGGTGAAGAGCTTTGGTTTGTTAATGACAATCGTGGGTGGTTTTTTAGGGGGATTGTTAGCGGTTCGTTTTGGGGTGATGAAAATTCTATTTTTAGGGGCATTATTATCAGCACTTACCAATTTATTATTTATGATGTTAGCCAGTGCAGGGCACGATATGACCATGTTATATATTGTCATCTCAGCTGATAATCTATCTGCTGGTCTAGCCAGTGCTGCCTTTATTGCTTTCTTATCAAGTCTGACTAATATTTCATTCACTGCGGTGCAATATGCCATATTCAGTTCATTAATGACCCTATTACCAAAAATTTTAGGCGGTTATTCTGGCACGATGGTTGAAGCGATAGGTTATCAACAATTCTTTTTAATAACGGCATTAATGGGGATCCCTGTATTGATATTAGTGTTATGGGCTAACAAACGATTTGATTTTAACGATGTAGTTATAAAATGAAGAAACTACTGTTCTGGGGGCTTATTTTTGTAGCTGCTTGGCAATGGTTTGGGCCTGAGGAAATTGTTGTATTGGGGCCTGGTGTTAAAGTGACCGAGATACCGATACAAAAAGTAGACTCACGAGCAGAGAGTTTTCGTTTTAAAGATTATCAAATCACCCCACTCGCAAGTTTTAAAATAAAAGCCAAGGTGCTATCAAAAACAAATTATTCCCTAGGCCGAGAAGCTGATTTATCTCCTACTGATTTAGCCTTAGGTTGGCAAAATATGTCAGATGAAAGCGTATTGGAGAATATTGAGATCTCACAATCAGGCCGGTGGTACCGTTGGAATGTACAAGAGTTTCCTATTCCGAGGAAAGCAATTGAAACCCAAAGTGCCAATATGCATATGATCCCAGCCAACGACATGGTTGAAGAGATGATTGATAGAGTCAAACAAGGCCAGATTATTGAGCTAAGTGGTTATCTTATTCGAGTGGATGCAGATGATGGTTGGCGTTGGCAAAGTTCACTCACACGAGAAGATACGGGTGCTCATGCTTGTGAACTTGTTTATGTGGACAGTATTCAAGTTATTAATTAGTAAAAACGGAGATATTCAAATTATAAAGCACACCTTTTTTAGCGAAAAGAAACTTTCCAAGTTTCAACGGCCTGTAATGCTAGCCAAGATTGGTAATCATTTAATGTTGGAAGATCCCACTCCTCATATGAAGCAACTTTTCTAGCTAAGGGGTATGCTGTTAGAAGATAAGCTTTTTTCTTTTCCTCAAAAGAAGAGCGTTTAAGATCATCTTTTTCAAGTAAAATCAGATTGCCCAGACGGTCTTGAATATCATTAACACCCTCACCAAAATAGTCATGCCAAGATTGGTCTGGGTGGTAAGGGCAAATGTGTTCTAGGGTTGAGGCCATGTAGTCAGATGTATTACCTAAATATGATTCGATCCCTGCTAGTAAAAAGCGCACTTTTTTAGAAGACTGGCGACTGGGCATTTTATGAAATTCAAAAACACTAAGAAAGGCACCATCATTAGGATAAAGCCTTTTAAATTCATCACTATTTTTCACATGGCTTGCCCGTGTATAAGAGCCAGAGAATACTTTCATTGCAATTTGATTGAATTGACTTTCTTGTTCACTAGGAGAATAGTGGCAAATCACATTGTAACGGATAGATAATACGAATAAATACTTACCTAGTTTTACAAATTCTTCAGGCGTAAATTTATAAAAAGCCACCATTAGGATAGTGAATGGTTGCTTGATATTAAATAGATTAAATCCTTCAATATATTTCTTTACATCACGATATTTAATATCTTCCTGTGCTAGCCACCAATCATCATGAGCATTTAATAAAGAGGCATAAATAGATGCATATTGACCTAGTGAGTTTAAGTAAGAATATGCTGTTTCAGGCGTTGATGCTAATTTTCTTATGGCTGAAAACAAGTCTTTTTTGGTCACTAATTTTGCTTGGAAATTATAATGATAACGAATGAAATCAGTAAWGTTACTGTCACCAAGWTCTAAAACGATCTCTGACCATTTTTCATCTAAATCATTAAGCTCTTCATCAGTAACATCATTATTTTTTGTTACAACAGAAAAGATATAATTTTTTAATAAATCAGGTGTTGATAATTGAACTCCTCGGGCATTTAAGGTCTCAAAGACTTTATAGGCATTCAAATCATCTTGAACTACAATTTTAGTGAAAATCATTCCGGAAGACACTCGTTCTATAAATTCAGCAATTTTTTGTCCGGAATCCCCCATACTTTTAGATTCAAAAAATGAAAAGGCTTTATTTATCAGTTTATTAGTATGAGTTTGCCCCCTTCGATTAGGAGCTGACAAGGTAGCACAAATTGATTTAAAATTAGTGCTATTGTTTCTATTAAGAGATAGCTTACTGTCGACACTAAGTGATATTGGATTTTTTGTGCCTACGAAACGATCCATTAAAACCTTTACACGTTCTGTGTTTTCTTCAGGTTCTTCATTTTTATCAATCAGTTTTTGGATGTTTTTTATAGCTGCTAGAGCAATTAAGGACAATGTAATTAATCGTTGTTGCCCATCAATAACCTCATAATCATGTTGGCTTTTCCGTTGGAGAACGATATAGCCCATATAGTGATATTGTTCTTGCTCAATAGTTTCTATGTCAGCCCATAAATATTCCCACTGTTCTTGTGACCAAGCATAGTCTCTCTGGAATCGTGGCACTTGGTATTTGACGCCATTACCGATCAATTCTCTAAACGTTTGATTCGTTGGTTCCATCAGCATAAAAGACATAGCTTAAAGTCCTAAATTCTTAATTTAGAAGTCCATCCCTCTAGAATGGAATATCATCATCCAAGTAATCTGCACCACCTTGAGGTGCACCATAGTCTGGGCCCGCAGAAGGTGAGGCTGGTTGTGGTGCAGCAGCTTGTTGTGGTGCAGCAGTGTTTTGTTGATAAGCTGGGGCGCTACCGCCAGTACCAGCACCCTTACTATCTAGCATAGTCATTTCACTAGCAACAATTTCTGTTGAATAGCGATCTTGGCCATTTTGGTCTTGCCATTTACGTGTTTGAATACGGCCTTCGATATAAAGCTGTGAACCTTTATGTAAATATTGTTGGGCAACTTCACCAAGGCGATTACGTAATACAACGCGATGCCATTCAGTGCGCTCCTTGCGTTCGCCAGTTTGGCGGTCTTTCCAGCTTTCTGATGTGGCTAGACGAAGATTACAGATAGAGCCACCATCAGGAAAAGCACGACTTTCTGGTTCGGCGCCGAGTCTTCCGACGAGTATCACTTTGTTCACTGACATGGATGTTGCTCCTGAGCTTGGGTAATGTTGGTCTTTATTCTACGGCTTCTGTGCCTGCTGGCAAAATGCATCTAATGCTTCAGTGTCAATATCATCGGGCGAGAATTTTATATAAGCGACTTGTTCTTCAACTACAACAATCGTTTCCGCCACGCCGGTAATATTATTGAGTTGTTGAACTAAGCTATCTGCATTATTTTTAGAGACCTTTTCAATGTGGATAATGCGGCTAGATAAATGTTTTGGAGGTTTCATTGGTAGAATAAAAAGAAGCCAAACTAAGGTTAATATTGACCCAAAGATAAACACACCGGAGACACCAAACTGGCTGTAAATAAGTCCTCCTGAGATGCCGCCAATAAATGCACCAATAAACTGGGCACTGGAGTAAATACCCATCGCAGTACCTTTGTTGTTTAAAGGGCTAAGTTTGGACATTAACGAGGGTAAACTGGCTTCTAAAATATTAAATGCAGTAAAAAATAGCCATAAACAAATGAGCAGTCCCACTAATGAGCTAGATAAAACACTCCAGCCGATTTGTGCTAGACCTAGCACGATGACGGCGCCGATAAATACTGGCTTCATTTTACGTCGTTTTTCGGCAATTAAAATGAAGGGCACCATGCTGATAAAAGCAGCAATTAATACCGGTAAATATATAAGGCCGTGCTGAGATTTTGCTAAACCAGCTTGTTCAAATAAGGCGATAGGTAGGGCAAAAAAACTAGCGGTTAGCAACATATGCAAAATCATAATACTGAAGACCATACGCATAATATCGGCGTTACGAAACACATTAAGAAACTGTTGGGGTACCGGTTCTACATCTCGATGATTAACGCAGCGAGTCGGACTAGGAACCCAAAGGTGTAACACGGCAATACCCACCAGAGATAGTAAGGCTGTTGCCCAAAATATACCAGATAGGCCAATCCAGTTTTCAAGTGCGGCTCCAGCAGCAAGTGCGACGGAAAAAGATAAGCCAATACTGATGCCAATGCTTGCCATGGCTTTGGTGCGGTGTTCATCACGAGTGAGGTCGGCTGTTAAGGCCATTATGGCTGCTGCAATAGCGCCACTGCCTTGTAATAATCGACCGGCAATGACGATGTAAATGGAATCTGCCGATGCGGCGACAATACTGCCCGCGGCAAATAATAATAAGCCGATAGTGATAACAGGTTTACGACCAATGCGATCAGATAGCATGCCAAAGGGAATTTGCAATAAAGCTTGAGTTAGGCCGTAGGCGCCAATGGCGAGACCTATCAGCATCGGAGTTGCGCCACTATATTGATCGGCAGCTAAAGAAAAAACAGGCAAAATCATAAATAAACCGAGCATCCGCAGCGCAAAAATGCCAGATAGTCCAGCAATACTGCGTTTCTCTAGAGGGGTCATATTTAGATTAGTGTTTTGTTTTTGCGTCATACCGATCATCAAGCGTATAGTTATCTGTTGGATCTTACTACGGAAATCAAATGAAAAGCATAAGTATTCGCGGTGCGCGTACTCATAACCTAAAAAATATTGATTTAGATCTGCCAAGAGATGCTTTGGTTGTCATCACAGGCTTGTCAGGTTCTGGAAAATCTTCACTTGCATTTGATACTCTGTATGCTGAAGGGCAGCGACGCTATGTCGAGTCCTTATCAGCTTATGCCCGACAGTTTTTGTCCATAATGGAAAAGCCGGATGTTGATCATATTGAAGGTTTGTCTCCCGCTATTTCTATTGAACAAAAGTCAACTTCACATAACCCACGGTCGACAGTTGGAACTATCACCGAGATATATGATTATTTGCGGTTATTGTTTGCGCGTGCGGGTGAGCCAAGATGTCCCCATCATAATTTACCATTAGCTGCACAGACGGTTAGTCAGATGGTTGATTTAGTGATGGCGATGCCTGAAGGGCAAAGAATGATGTTGCTTGCACCGGTGGTACAAGGTCGGAAAGGTGAGCATAGGGATGTACTAGATAATCTTAGAGCACAAGGTTTTGTTCGAGCCAGAGTGAATGGTGAGGTGATTGAATTAGATAATGCGCCTGAATTAGAGTTGCGAAAAAAACATACCATTGAGGCCGTTGTTGATCGATTTAAAATCCGGGCAGATCTTCAGCAACGTTTGGCAGAATCTTTTGAAACAGCTTTACAGATGGCGGATGGTATTGCTCGAATTGTTTCAATGGATGATGCGGATGATGAAATACTGTTTTCATCACATTTTTCTTGTCCAACGTGTGGTTATTCCATTGCTGAACTTGAACCACGAATGTTTTCATTTAATAATCCCGCGGGTGCTTGTGGCACTTGTGATGGTCTTGGTGTTAAGCAATTTGTTGATCCTGGTCGTGTCGTGGCCCATCCAGAATTAAGTTTAACGGCAGGTGCCATTCGTGGTTGGGATCGACGTAATATTTACTACCACCAACTAATGAAATCACTTGCGGCACATTATCAATTTGATTTAGAAACACCTTTTGAAGACTTATCCGATGAAGTTCGAAAGTTAATCTTATATGGAAGTGGACGTACTCAGATTGACTTTAGTTATATCAGTGACCGTGGCAAAAGCATGGTACGTCGGCATAGTTTTGAAGGGGTTATTCCTAATATGCAGCGCCGATATCATGAGACGGAATCGAATGGTGTGCGAGATGAGCTCGCCAAATATCATACGGTACGATCTTGTCCAGAATGTCATGGTGATCGTTTAAATGAAGCAGCCCGGCATGTATTTATTGACCAAACAACGCTGCCGCAAGTGACCAGTATGCCTGTGGGTGAAGTTGGACAGTTTTTTGAGACATTATCATTGCAGGGTAAGCGAGGTGAAATTGCTAATAAAATTGTCACTGAGATTGCTGAACGATTATCCTTTCTAGTGAATGTTGGTTTGGATTATTTGACCTTGGCTCGTAGCGCAGACACGTTGTCGGGTGGAGAGGCGCAGCGTATACGATTGGCAAGTCAGATTGGTGCGGGCTTAGTCGGCGTGATGTATATTCTTGATGAGCCTTCAATAGGGCTGCATCAGCGCGATAATAACAGGTTATTGGCAACATTGACTCGCCTTAGAGATCTTGGCAATAGTGTGATTGTGGTTGAGCATGATGAGGAAGCTATTCTTGCTGCTGATTATGTGGTTGATATTGGACCTGGTGCAGGTGTTCATGGTGGAGAGATAGTCGCAAGAGGTACACCTGAAGATATTATGAAAAGTGAGCGATCACTTACGGGTCAATATTTGTCAGGGAAAAGAAAAATAGAGGTGCCTGCAGTCAGAGAGCCTTTCCATGTTGGCCGACAAATTAGCCTGCGTGGTGCGTGTGGTAACAATCTACAAAATGTAGATGTTGATATTCCTGTTGGTTTGATGACCTGTGTTACTGGGGTGTCGGGCTCAGGAAAATCGACCTTAATTAATGATACTTTATTAAAATTAACCTCTAAAACACTGAATGGCGCCTCTGAAGAGCCTGCGCCTCATAGTGATATTTTAGGATTGGATCAACTTGATAAAGTGGTTGCAATTAACCAAAGTCCAATTGGGCGAACACCACGATCAAACCCTGCAACGTACACAGGAATATTTACGCCTGTACGCGAGTTATTTGCAGGTACACCAGAAGCACGAGCGCGAGGATATACACCTGGCCGTTTTAGTTTCAATGTGAAGGGTGGGCGTTGTGAGGCTTGTCAGGGTGACGGTTTGATTAAAGTAGAAATGCATTTCTTGCCAGATATTTATGTACCTTGTGATATTTGTAATGGAAAGCGGTACAACCGTGAAACATTGGATATTCGTTTTAAGGGTAAAACTATTACCGATGTGTTAGATATGACTATTGAAGAAGCGAGAGAGTTTTTTACTAATATTCCGGTGGTGGCCAAAAAATTAGAAACCTTGATGGATGTAGGGCTTACTTATATTAAGTTAGGTCAAAATGCGACTACATTATCAGGTGGTGAAGCCCAGCGAGTGAAGTTGGCGAAAGAGTTGTCTAAGCGAGATACAGGTAAGACTTTATATATATTGGATGAGCCTACTACCGGGTTACATTTTTTTGATATTGAGCAATTGTTGAAAGTATTACACCGTCTTCGTGATCGAGGAAATACTATTGTTGTCATTGAACATAATTTAGATGTGATTAAAACGGCAGATTGGGTTATTGATCTAGGGCCAGAGGGTGGTTCTGGTGGTGGATTAGTTATTGCTGTTGGTACGCCAGAAGAGGTGGCTACTAATTCGAATTCATATACAGGACACTATTTAGCACAAGTTTTAGCACGGTGAGTCTAGAGCAGGAAATTAAGCTACAAATTACGACTCATGACAAGATTGATATATCTATATTGCCATGGTCGGATAAATTTGTAGTCGGTGATATTGAAACAAGTCATCTTATCAGTACCTATTTTGATACACCAAAGCTATATTTAATGAACCACAATGTTGGTTTGCGGCTTCGTCAGAGTGGTGGTGTTTGGTTTCAAACGGTAAAAAATTCTGGCACAGTTAAAGATGGCCTACATCAACGTGATGAATGGGAATATGAGTTAAATTCAGCAGAGTTTGATCTCGAAAAATTAAAACAAACACCATTAAAAGAGATGATGGCTGATCCAGAAATTTGGCCAAACCTTATTACTGTCTTCACCACTGATTTTATTCGTCAAACGATACAATTAAGCCTACCCAACAATACCCAAATTGAATTGGCCTATGACCGTGGTGAAATAACAGCAGGTAATAAGGTGCAAGTTATTCATGAAATAGAGTTAGAGCTAAAGACAGGCTCAATCAATGAATTAACACAATTAGCGGTCAAAGTTTCTGCGCTTTTACCCGTGGAATATAGTGATGTAAGCAAAGCTAAGCTGGGTTATCAGATGTTAACAGGTTTAGCGAGTAGATAAGCCTTGATTGGTTTCAAACTTCCAGGTTCGGATAATAGTTAACATATCGTTGCCTTGCAGCACATTTTCTGGGATATCGGAATAGGGTGCCCCAAGCCTGACAATTTTGACAGCAGCAGCATCTAACATTGCATGGCCAGATTTGCGTGATACAACAATACCATCAGGTGGCACACTGCCATCAGGGTTGATATCCACCGATAACATTAAGCTACCATTAATCCCTAGCCGTTTAGCTTCTTGGGGGTAATTTATGTTACCAATTCGCTCAACCTTCATTTCCCATGCCTTCATATATGCCGCTGCAGCATATTCTTTGGTGGCCGCTGAAATTCTACGTTTTTTAGGTTTTTTACTTAAGGTTTTGGCTGATTGATACAGTTTTTCTTCTAAACGTTGAATTTCCTGTTTAGCTTGAAATATTAGTTCGCTGGCAGACAGTTTTGCTGGCGGCTTAACATCAGCTGCTACTTCAAGTTTGTCTGCCACCGTATCGGGGACCACAATCTTCCGCTCTGCTTTGGCTTGAGTCATTATTTGAGCTGGTTTTGTTGGTGGTTTTTTTATTGATTTAGCGGGTTCAGCCGCTTTCACGGACTCAGGTTCTGGGGTGGGTATTTCAATAACAGGCTGAGGTTCTGGTTGTGGAACAGGCTCAGGAAGTGGCGGTGTAATAGATGTTGGTGCTTCAGATAATGATGCCACATCATCTATTACTGGAGTAAGTGTTTCGGGGGAAGGTTCAGGGGATTTTTGTTCAGTTTCACCTCCACCTTCGTTATTGACCTGGGCGAGGAAATCAGCTTGCTCGGGTAATAATTCAGTTTGCTGTTTTACTAGGGTGATTTCAAGGTTAGCTAAAGGTTCATTTGTGGGTGGGGAGGTAGCATCAAAACTGATACCTAGTACAATCACTAAGTGAATGATGACAGAAAATAATAGTGTAAAAATAAGCCGGTCAACGGCAGTCGTTTTTACCATAATGACTATTGTATAATTTTGTCCAATTCACGGATAATAGGGACGGGGTTATGGTCCGTTAACCTAACACGTTTAGCCATCTTGGGGCTCATTTCTATTTGGCCATTTATTGTCACCAGCATAACATGCTCTATGCCTATATTTTTGGCAATCTGCGGCCAATCATTGCCTGCTACAAATAATGCAGTTGCCGCAGCATCAGCTTCTGCAGCATTAGTATGCAATACAGTAACTGACATAGCGTCGCGTGCAGGAAAACCGGTTCTTGGATCAAGAATATGAGGATAGCGTGTTCCCTCGAATTCGAAGAAACGTTCGTAGTCACCAGAGGTAAACACGCTTTCATCTCCTTGCAAAGCGATTGAGGCTAACATACCATCTTTGCGGGGGTGTCGGATGCCAATGATCCAAGGGCGTTTACCATGCGAACCGATAGCGCGTAGATCACCGCCAATATTGACGATGGCATTGGTGATGTTGAGTTGTTGCAACGCTGCTATAGCGGTATCAACAGCATAGCCTTTGGCAAAACCACCAAAACCAAGTTTAACCATTGGGTTTGTGCTGGTGAGACTTCCATTATTAATTTGAATATTGTCCATGGTGGCAATATTAGCGAGCCATTGATCAATATCAGATTGATGGGGTGGTGGATGGGACTCAAACCAGTTATCAGCATGAAAGCCCCACAGTTCAAATAATTTTCCTGCCGCTGGGTTGAACAAATGCTGACTATTATTCGCTAGTGACTTGGCTTGATTGATCACTGTTTCAATATCGTCACTGACCGTAATAGCTTGCCCCTGACTAATCGCATCATTAATGTCAGTTAATGTGCTGGGTTGCCATGCGTGCCACATATTATTGGTCTGAGTGAAAGATTGTTCAAGTATCTTAATAGTGGCATCTGCTGTTGTGGTATCAACACCAAATAAACTGACATCGATTTCTGTACCAAAGGCATAAAATTTAGCTTGGCGGGCACGATCATCATTGTTACAGGCTGTGAGAGATAAACAGCAAAAAAATAATAGTGTTCGGAATAGTGTCATGATAATTGTTGTTCAATGCAGTCAATAAGATCGCCTGCAATATTGAGATTAAATTGTGCATCTAATTCACGGATGCAGGTTGGGCTAGTCACATTAATTTCGGTGAGATAGTCTCCAATAACATCAAGGCCAACAAACAATAGTCCTTTTTCTCGTAGTGTAGGGCCGACTTGTTCACAGATCCAGCGATCACGATCAGATAATGGTTGCCCTTTGGCGCGGCCACCAGCGGCTAAATTGCCTCGTGTTTCTCCTTTGGCCGGGATCCTAGCAAGGGCATATGGAACGGGTTGTCCATTAATCATCAGAATACGTTTATCACCCTTTACGATGTCAGGAATAAATTGTTGCGCCATGATGGATTTATGGCCATATTCGGTTAATGTTTCAATGATAACGCTGGTATTAGGATCGCCTTGTTTAACACGAAAGATAGATGCCCCSCCCATTCCATCTAAAGGTTTGAGAATAATATCGCCATATTGTTGTTGAAAATCGCGAATTAAGTTGGCTTTTCTAGTCACCAGAGTAGGAGGACAGCACTGGGGAAACCATGCGGTATAGAGTTTCTCATTAGCGTCACGTAGGCTTTGGGGGTTGTTGACCACCAAGACCCCCGCCGATTGGGCTTGTTCAAGTAAATATGTACTGTAAATGTATTCCATGTCGAAAGGGGGATCTTTACGCATTAGAACAGTATCAAGATCGCTAAGAGGTGTCGTTTTAGCTTCGCCAAGTTCAAACCATTTAGCTGTATTTTCAACCACAGTTAACGGTTTCATGCTGGCAGAGACAACACCTTCATGTAGAAATAAATCTTGTTGTTCCATATAGAATAATGCCCAGCCTTTTGCTTGTGCCGCCAATAACATGGCAAAGCTGCTGTCTTTTTTTATTGTTATATCTGAGATGGGATCCATCACAATGCCAAGTTGGCGACTCATGGTGTTGGCCTTATTTCTATTGGTTATGGTGGATTCTACCTGAATTCACTCATTGGTATGGGCTTTGCCTTATTTTCGCCATATTTGATCGCTACATTGCCTTAATTTCTACCGAAAAACCCCCTTGTTCTCTGTTGAAATAGAGCAGGTTAAAACAACAAGGGAGAAAAAGATGACAGATTTACAGACAGAAGATTTGGCGAATAGTTTTTTGCATAGTCTTGGGGTATGTTTTGTCTATGGCTGCTTGGTGGGGTTAGCCATTAGTGGCGGTGTGATGGGGTTGATACTGCTGACCTCGGCGGTACAAGCGACAGAAGTTGATAGCGTTAAACAGATGTCGGTTGTCAGGCAATTGTCAGCATTAGAATCTGGGCAACTGGTTTTTCGCCAATCAGATGGGAATTACTTGGTAAGTCCCGGCGTGAGTACTGCGGTTGAAATTGATATTAATGGCTTATTGTCTAGGGTGAAGTTAAGTCAAACATTTACTAACTCAACCTTACARTGGCAAGAGGGGATCTATGTTTTTCCGTTACCTGAAACAGCTGCAATTGATCATTTGTGGATGAAAATAGGTGAACGAGTCATTGAAGGTGATATTCAACCACGTAAGCAAGCAAGAAAAATATATCAACAAGCAAAAGCAGCGGGCAAGCGTACCAGTCTGGTTGAGCAGCAACGGCCCAATATGTTTACGACTTCTGTTGCTAATATTGCACCGGGAGATGACATTACAATCATCATTGAATATCAACAAACAGTCACAGTTGAGCAGAATGATTTTAGTGTGAGATTTCCGATGGTCGTTGCACCGCGCTACATCCCGGGAACGGCGATACAAAATACTGAGGAAATTAGTCATTTTAATGGGGCGGGTTGGGCGGTGAATACAGATCAAGTGCCCGATGCATCACACATCACTCCTGCCGTGGTTATATCAAAAGATGAGATACATAATCCCATTAATATTCAGGTGACATTGGCGGCTGGCTTTACCTTAGATAATGTCGTTAGTCGTTATCATCAGATTGAACAGGTCACTTTGGAGAACGGCACCAGAAAAATCACATTAATAGATGTTGTTCCAGCAAATCGCGACTTTGAGTTAGTGTGGCAGGCTAAAGCGCAGCAAGCCCCTCAGGCAGCATTGTTCAAACAGGATAAGGCCGGTCAACAATATGCCATGGTTATGCTGACGCCCCCTAAACAGCTTAATGTAGAAAGTATTGCACGTGAGCTGATTTTTGTTATTGATACCTCGGGTTCAATGGATGGTACCTCAATAAAACAGGCTAAATCAGCGTTGCAATATGGTTTAGGGCAATTACGCTCACAAGACAGTTTTAATATTATTCAATTTAGTGATGATGTTGATAGCTTGTTTAGACAAGCAAAATTAGCGACACAAGGTAATGTTGATATTGCTTATGACTATGTTAATTGGTTACGTGCCGGTGGTGGCACAGAGATGGCGCCTGCACTTAAGTTAGCTTTATCCAGTGAAACGGCTCCGGCAGAAAAACGTCTTCGCCAAGTTGTTTTTTTGACTGATGGTAGTGTCGGAAATGAAGATGAGTTATTTACATTAATTAAGCAACATTTAGGCAATAGTCGCTTATTTACGGTGGGTATTGGTTCTGCTCCAAATAGTCATTTTATGCTTAGAGCTGCTCGGTATGGACGTGGTAGCCATAGTTATATTGGTAATCAAGCAGACGTGAAGCAAAAAATGACAGCATTATTTAATAAAATGTCGCACCCAGTATTGATGGATATTAAATTAAATATAGCTGACAGCATTGTTGTGGAGCAATGGCCGCAAGTCATACCAGATTTGTATATGGGGGAGCCACTGATGTTGACCTTAAAAGCAGATGTTTTACCTGATGAAATAAGTATTGGTGGATTATTTGGCGTAGATCCTTGGCAGCAAACGGTCACATTAAAGGGGGGAGGGCACTCGGAGGCTGTATCTGTTTTATGGGCACGACGTAAGATTGAAGGACTGATGGATCGTTATCGTTTGACTGACCAAGATAACCAGGTTAAAAGCGATATTGTTGAGGTGGCTTTAGCACATCATTTAGTGAGTAAATTCACCTCATTAGTTGCTGTGGATAAGACGCCTGTTCGTCGTTCATCTGAACAGCTATATGTGCAGAAAATAGCGAGTAATATGCCTGCGGGCTGGACAATGGGCCAATTACCACAAACGGCGACAGCAGCATCACTGCAAATATTGATAGGATTCATTTCATTGTTCTCAGCGCTATTATTACGTAGGAGAAAAGTATGCAGATAACGCTGCGTCACGTGTTATCTCTCATACTTTTCATTTTGGCAACGTGGCAATTGGGACAGGGAAGTTATATCCATGTAAAAGCAGAACTGGCACAATGGCTTATTGCTTCAGCATGGCAACAATCAACCACAAATCGAACTGAAATTAAGCCGTGGCCATGGGCAGATACATGGCCCATTGCTCGCCTTGAGATGCCAAAATATGATATTGATTACTATGTACTGGCAGGTTCCAGTGGTGCATCGTTGGCTTTTGGTCCTGGGCATTTTTTTGCTTCAGCCGCACCGACCGAACAAGGTAATACGGTTATCGCAGGACATCGAGATACGCATTTTTCCTTTTTGGAACAGGTCAAAATAGGTGAGAAAATTACAGTAACGAATACCGAAGGTACAATGCGTGAATACATCATTCAGGATAGTCATATCGTTGATAAAAATGATGTAGCATGGATTGGTATGAACAATACTCGGTATCAATTAACGTTAGTGACGTGTTATCCGTTTAATGCCTTAACTACAGGCGGTCGCTTGCGCTATGTAGTAAGAGCAGTCGTACAGCCTGAATATATTTGAATGTTCAGGGAGAGGATTAAAGCGGAATATCAAATAATTTATCTTGCAACTCTGATCCAATAAAGACTTCTATTACATCGGAGGTAATGGTTTGATCAAATACTAATTGCTGAGTGTTAAAGGGTTTGGCTGGGGGGCTTAATTTTGCTTTATAGACATAAAATAGCTGTTTACCTTGCGCTCGCCCAACGATTTTTTCTGCTTCAGCTTCATTGACCTTAACGAATGAGTGCTTACGGGGCGTTACTATTTTGGTGGCTAAGCTCCCGCCGCTTCCACGGGGAGGCATGATCATAAAGCCACCTTTATTAAAGTCATAAGAAGGGAGGTTTATGTTGCCCACAAAATAAATTTCAGGTTCAGCGCTGAGTTGTTTTGCCCATGCTAAATATTTATCGAGCTCTTGATCCATAAATGAGGCGAAAGCACGACGTGCTTCAAATTGGGTAGCTTGTCTCCCTCCCCACGTTCCTATAGGCGTTCTTGATTGATCTTTGGGGTTAAAGTTAGCGCAGGGCTGCTTATCTTTACACATATATTGAGCATATGATTGTTCGGTCAAGCTGGCAGCGGCTAACTGGGTAATAAGTATGTACCAAATGCGATCTTCTTCTGTGTGCTCTGGATGTTCTAAATAATATTTTGAGCCTTTTGTCACGGTGAATGCAGATCCACCTTTAAAATTATTTTTTAATCGCGCAACATTAGGTTTTATCGTTGCCAGCTTGATCTTCATTAAGACTGAGTGAATTCGTGCCGCATTACGATTAAGTTGGTTGAGCTCTTGTTTACTATAAACAGCCGAGGTGAGCTTTAGCGTGTTTCTACCAAAAACGGGTAGCCCTCTAAAAGCCATAATAGGCATACCTTTTATAACCGTGCTGTCTGGTGATGGAAGGAGTATTAGCTCACCATCAGGATGCGCCGCAATGGCAGTGAACGGTTTTTGAGGAGCCGCTTGTATGGCGATTGAAATAAAAAACAAACACATATAAACAAGGTGTTTTGAATTGAACATGCTTATACCTCAATTATGGATTGATGGGCGCTTCAAATACTTTTTTAGTAAGTAATTCATCGGCATAAAATTCTATTACAGACCCCGTTACATCATAAGCTAAATGAACACCCACATAAGTTTGGCCATGAGATTTTCTGTCAGCACCCTTATTTTGGGCATTATAAACTTCAGCTTTCACTACAAAATAAAGCGGGGAAAACCGGGAGCCGGTTGTTTTTGTTTGTGATTGTAGGTTTTCGGCATCTGTTTCAGACATAGCAATAAAGAAAGGTCGGCCTTGATCATTCCCTTGAGTAAATATGCGTTTTTCTTTAATTCTAGGGGCGTAGAAAAATTGTTTTGAAATACCCGAAATACCTTTAGGTGCATGAATTGATAATTCAAACCCTTGCCGGTCAAAATCATAGTCGCCTAAACCTACTGTGCCAACAAGATAAGTTTCACTGCTAAGGGATTTTGCCCAGGCCTGTAGTTTAGGGACTTCGATTTCTACAAAAGAATAATAGGCACGTCGCGATTTAAATTCATTATTGTTATTGTATCCACCCCATTGCATTACGCTACGCTGAAAAATATTGCCTGAGCAAGGTTCAACTTCACAAAAATAACTATTGTGCACGGCGGGCAGAAGGGTCGTGACCAAGCTTTGAATATGGTAGCGTGGCACATAGACATAAGGGAGGCGGTCTGTAGGGCGTGTTTTTCCTTGCACAGAATAAATTTTTCGAACTGATTTAGAACGAAAAGTAGGCTCATTACTGGTGTCAACTTTAAGATTTTGTTCGGTGACATGCTTTTCCATCAGAGCTAATAAACGCAAATTATGATAGATCAACATATCATTTCTAAAACGGTGTATGACCGCATTTTTAATATTGATATCAGCCTTTTCTTGACGATAACTAGGCGTTAAGGCAAGTAGAGGAACGCCTTTATAAGAGGGAATATATAGAGGATTAAAGGTATCTTTATCTAGCGGCTGAACAGTTATATATTCACCGAGATCAAAGCCTAAGGTATTAAAATGTTGAGGCCTTTCGTAGTAGTATTGTGGCAGGTTTAATATCAGGGATAAATCTTGCTGTATTACAGGCTTAGGCTCAATCTGTTGGTTGTTTGGCGATGGTGTTGCCGGAGGAACAGCTGAAGCTTCATTCTTATCAGGCAATACATCTCCTATTTTTTTTATTAAATCAATTGCCTGGTTAAAATCACCGAGTAAGTCAGCAGTGGAATATGCTGAAAAACTTATCAACACGAGTGCCAAGGAGACGTGAGGTAACTTAGTGAATATTTTTTTCATTGATTTATAGCCAGTAGTATTGTTAATTTATGAATTTAGCTGAGAAAAATGAGCATACGTACAATCATTAGCAAATTCAAATAGTGTAGAGCATTTTTCTGTGCCTAGATGATGCTTGTTACCCATTTAAACCTCTCTATATATCGGTAAATAGATACGATATATTGTACGAATGATGGGAAAATAAATTGTTATCAACAGTGGTTAACAAATTTTTGTAGTGTGAGGTCAGAGGGGTAAACTTGCCAGCCTTCATGTGCTAAATCACAAGCTTTCTCCTGCTGTTTTAGATATAAATAAGCTTCGACAGTGGTCCGATAAAATACAATATGTGGATTGTGTTTGAGTTCCTGTTCCCCCCAGTCAGCATATATTTTAATGTTATTTTCAATGCCGTAACGCATGCTAATAGAAAATAATGATGTCATGGTTTGGTGGATGGCCAGATTTTTAAAGTACAAATTCTTCATGGCAATAGGAAATGGATTTTCATTCGGTGCATTTTGGGTTATATATTGCTTGAATTCTAAATTGGCAGCCATGGTGTGACTCATAAAAAAGGTCGTTAAGGCCGCACCACTAATAGCGGTAAACCGGAGTAACTTTTTAGCCGTCACTGATATGCGGATGAAATGTTTTTTTCTGCTGGGTTGCAGGACTAAAAATAATAAAATTAAAAATACAAACCAATGTATGGATGATATATAAAAGGGCAGTTCGACTTGAGTATGTAGTGTTATTGGTACCAATATTGCTGCATAGGCATAACGACGGCCATGTGGTAATCGTTTTAACGATAAGAGCACGGACATAACCACCAGTAATAAACCCATGCCGGCGAGTGACCCGCCTTCTACCATCCACATTATCATTTCATTGTGTGGGTGWGATACACGCTGTGATGGTAATGTTGCTTCTGGATRTTTTGTGTAAAAAYCAACCTTTCCTCTTTGCCAAACTTCAACAAAGCTACCAATCCCATGGCCGAGAATCGGCTTTTCTTTAATCAATTCTATAGCAATAGAATAAATACCCAACCGAGCCGATCCAGAAAAGCCGGCATTCATCGCCATTGTTTTATCTAAAATAGACTGATGGCCGCGCTGCTTTTCAAGTAAATTAGCACTGAGTAGGGATAATATGAAAACAAAGAAAATCAGCATCGATCGCTTGTTCTCTTTTTTGATAAATTCCCACCGCCCCAGTACAAATAAAGGTAAAGCGATGAGAAGGGCTAATGCACCAACTCGAGAGCCAGAATAGCTAGTAATAAACGTTGCACAAACCAATGCCACAAGCAGTAGCCCAAAGTACCAAGGGCGACCGTAGCGAATAATAGGTCGAGTCAATAACCACAGCGTTAATATGATGGTAGTCACTTGAAAACTGGCTTGATTATTAATGTGCTGAAATATCCCGGTTGGAATAGCCGATGGATTTTTAGGCAGCCATGATGGTAAGTTATTTATTGGGAAGATTTGTAATAAACCAACGCAGGCATGGATAAAACCAAGCAAAACAATCATTAATAAGAGCCGATCAATTCGACCTTGCTTAAAGTTATATTGAAATAGGCCAAAGAGGAATAAGCCGCCACCCCATAGATAGAGTAATCGGAACAACCATACTTCTGAAATTTCAAAACYAGATAGTGATCCACTGAATAATACTATGGTTGGAAAGAACAGAATAAGTAGGTAGTTTCGTGGCAAGTAAAATACTTTAAGCAGAGTCAGGTGATAGAGAGAATAGAACCCTATCATTGCTCCCATTAGCCACACAACGATATTACTCGGAAGCCGGAATCCTGTTCCGCCAATATTAGCGTGTAAATAGAGACTGCTAAGTAATAATATTCCGAGTAGCCATTCAATGAGATGAAACCGCAACAGCGCGGGCTCGAAGGTAGGCTTAATGAACTTCAATGGCAGTTCATTATCTAGATTGATAGAAAGGACTTGTCACCACAAATGGTGGGTTTTTTTTCATATCATCGGGCTTTGGCTTAGCGTTAATAAATTTAAGTGGTGGTGCAGGAAGATCAGGATAACCACGATTGTGATCTTGGTAAAAACGATTATCAGCTTTACGTAGTTGTTCTGAATCAATCGCCTTGTTCAGTATATGAGGTGTAATTAATAATACGGTTTCAGTATCTTGTTCACTGTCGATAGAGGAACGAAATATTCGTCCCAGCAGTGGAATTTCACTAAGGATAGGCACTTTTTTCACATTAGTTGTTTTACTGGTACGAATGAGGCCACCAACCGCTACGGTCAGATGGTTATGCGCGACTACAGTACCAGTAAGCCTTGAGGTGTTGACGGTATCAATGGGTAAGTTAATCACGGATCCTCGGCCATCGGTTACAGGCAGTGTTGCCCCACCTGGATTGATAGTTGAACTTTCCTGCTCCAATTCTAAAGTGACAGTGTCATCTGCATTAATACGAGGTGTAATACGTAAGGTAATGCCTATTTCTTCTAAGTCGGTGTCTGTTTCAACAAATGAGGGTGAAATAACCACACCATTTGCAATGGTAGCGGGATTGAAGGTGAAATCGCGAGTTAGTACTCGCTCCTCACCAATGAACAGTTCAGCTTGACGATGATTTGATGCTAATGCCATTCGGCGTTTAATTAAGCAAGATCGAACAGCCATCATTCTAGTCTATAGTATTCATGACGAAGCAATTTATGTCGATCGAGCATTGAAAGCAGGTGCAAAGGGCTATATCAGTAAAAATAGTGCAGCTGAAACATTAGCAAAAGCAATTCAAGCGGTATATGAGGGGCAACATTATGTTGAACCTGAGCTGGTCTCTGAAACCATTCCTGAATTAGACGATAACTACAGGGGCAATAGGCAATCTCGAGAAATGGTGGATTCACTCTCACCTAGAGAGTTTGATGTATTTTGCCTGTTGGCAAAAGGTTTGACTACCCATGAGATCGCTATTGAGCTTCACTTAGGATATAAAACAGTAGCAAACTATAACACGACAATAAAAACTAAGCTCAAAGTGAATACCGCCGCAGAGTTAGCCAATATTGCGATGGCATTAGGAATTCTAAAATATTAATTCACCTGATAGCTTAGCCGAGCATAATTATTGGCAGTTACGACATATGGCTTGGATAATTAGCTATAATCACGAGGTTTTCGATTATAGATTGTGATTTTATCCATGAGTACAACTTCAGTTCCAGTAGCAGAGACGCCAAAAACCTTTCAAGACTTGATCCTGAGACTTCAACAATACTGGGCTGAGCAAGGGTGTGTTTTGTTGCAACCGTATGACATGGAAGTGGGCGCAGGTACTTTTCATCCCGCCACATTTTTGCGTGCGATTGGGCCTGAACCATGGAGTGCTGCTTATGTACAGCCTTCACGCCGTCCTACTGATGGCCGATATGGGGAGAACCCGAATCGACTACAGCATTATTATCAATTCCAAGTAGTACTGAAACCCTCGCCTATTAATATTCAACAGCTCTATCTTGATTCATTAACAATGTTGGGCTTGGATACTTCTATTCACGATATCCGTTTTGTTGAAGATAACTGGGAATCACCCACCTTAGGTGCCTGGGGTTTAGGTTGGGAAATCTGGCTAAATGGTATGGAGGTAACGCAGTTTACCTATTTTCAGCAAGTTGGCGGACTGGAATGTCGTCCGGTGACAGGTGAGATCACTTATGGCCTTGAACGTATTGCGATGTATCTTCAAGGTGTGAGCAGTGTTTATGATCTTGTTTGGTCTGAAGGTCCCAATGGCAAAGTAACCTATGGTGATGTTTTCCACCAGAATGAAGTGGAAATGTCGGAGTATAATTTTGACCATGCCGATGTGGATAGCTTATTTGCCAATTTTGATAGCTATGAGCGTGAAAGTGCAAAAATGATTGAAGCTGACCTGCCTTTGCCAGCCTATGAGCTGGTATTAAAAGCATCACATACTTTTAACTTATTAGATGCACGTAAAGCTATTTCAGTCACTGAGCGACAACGCTTTATTTTACGTGTGCGTACTTTGGCTCGTGCAGTGGCGAAAGCTTACTATGAACGTCGAGAGTCTTTAGGTTTTCCGATGGTGCCATCAGCCGATAAGTTGGAGGCACAATGATGAGTGATGTTCGTGATTTATTGATTGAGCTAGGATCAGAAGAGTTACCACCTAAAGCACTGAAAAAATTAATACAGGCTTTTGAAACTGGCATTAAACAGGGGTTGGAGAAAGCAGGGCTGAGTTTTGAWTCTATTCAGTCGTATGCAGCACCAAGACGAATGGCCGTTGTGGTAAATGGATTRCAAGTACGTCAGCAAGATCGGCTGGTGGAACGACGTGGGCCCGCTGTAACAGCGGCATTTGATGAAGATGGTAACCCAACAAAAGCAGTACAAGGTTTTGCCCGGTCTTGTGGTGTTGAGGTTGATGACCTTGAAAAAATGGCAACAGATAAAGGCGCTTGGTTAGTCTTTAAACAACAGCAAAAAGGGGCTGAAACGAATAGTTTAATTGCCGATATTTTGCAACAGGCTTTAGCGGACTTGCCTATTCCTAAGCGTATGCGTTGGGGGAATTTGCCCGGTGAATTTGTTCGCCCGGTCCATTGGTTAGTTTTGTTGTTTGGTGATGATGTTATCCCGACCGAATTGTTAGGTGTGACATCGGGTCGAGATAGTCGAGGGCATCGTTTTCATCATCCAGAATCGATTCGTATTGAGTCAGCAACAAGCTATGCCTCCCAGTTGGAAACAGAGGGACATGTTTTAGTGGATATGACCGCACGGCGAGCGGCAATTCATGGCCAAGTTATTGAATTGGCTACTCAGTTAGGTGGTGAAGCCGTTTTAAATGAAGCTTTATTAGATGAAGTCACAGGTTTGGTTGAATGGCCGGTAGCTTTGTCAGGATCATTCGATAAACGTTTCCTTGATTTGCCGCCAGAAGCATTGATCTCTTCAATGGAAGAACATCAGAAATATTTTGCTGTACGAGATAAAGCAGGTGATTTACTGCCGTACTTTATTACTATTTGTAATATTGAAAGTCGTGATCCAGCACAAGTTATTGCTGGTAATGAACGTGTTATCTTACCGCGATTGAGTGACGCAGTATTTTTTTGGGAAACTGATCGTAAACAATCTTTAGCAGATCGTCAGGAAAAACTTAAAACGATCGTGTTCCAAAACAAGTTAGGTTCCATTTTTGATAAATCTGCTCGTGTTGCTAAATTAGCGGCCATTATTGCATCAGAGATCGGCGGTGATGATAAGCTGGCAGAGCGTGCGGCTACATTAGCCAAGTGCGATTTAGTGACCGAAATGGTCGGAGAGTTTCCTGATCTACAGGGTATTATGGGGCGATATTATGCCCATTTAGACGGTGAAGATGATGACGTTGCCGAAGCTTTAGATGAGCAGTATTTGCCCCGATTTTCTGGTGACAAATTGCCACAAACAACAACAGGCCAAGCCGTCAGTTTGGCTGAGAAATTAGATACATTAGTCGGTCTATTTGGTATTGGACAACCTCCTTCGGGCGTAAAAGACCCCTTTGCATTACGTCGTGCTGCTCTAGGTGTATTACGAATAGTTATTGAGCATAAATTAGATATTGATTTAGCCTTTTTAATTCAACAAGCACAACAGGGATTTGATGATCTGCTTACGGACGATAACGTTGCAGAGAAAGTCGTTAGTTATTTCTTTGATCGTTTACGAGGCTATGCGCTTGATCATGGTTATAAGGTTGATGTATTTGAAGCAGTATTAGCGGTACAACCAACCAAACCACTTGATTTTATGCAAAGATTGAAAGCTGTGGCTGAGTTCCGTCAACTTGATCAGGCTGAAGCATTGGCATCAGGTAATAAGCGCATTGGTAATATTCTGCGTAAAAATGATGCTGAGGGTGAGATAGCTGTTGTTGATGAAAGTTTATTAACCGAACTAGCGGAGCAGGCCTTGTCTGCTAAATTAAATACAGTCGCTGAACAGATTAAACCCTTGATGGCAAAAGCTGACTATGCAGCTGTACTGACTGCATTAGCTGATATGCGCGAAACGGTAGATGGTTTTTTTGACCAAGTTATGGTGATGGCTGATGATTTAAATGTACGCCATAATCGGCTGGCTTTATTGAATAAAACGAGATCCTTATTTTTAGGTGTAGCGGATATCTCTCACCTACAGGGATAAACGGAGACTAAGACAATGTCGCTAATAATTTTGGATCGAGATGGTGTGATTAATCATGATTCTGATGACTTTATAAAGTCACCGGCTGAATGGGAGCCCATTGACGGTAGTTTAGAAGCGATTGCTCGCTTAAATCATGCTGGTTATCGCGTGGTGGTGATTACCAATCAATCCGGTATTGCACGTGGCTTTCTTGATACTGAAACGCTGAACCGAATACATAGCAAAATGAGACGAATGCTAGCTCATGTTGGTGGTAAACTGGAAGCAGTATTGTTTTGTCCTCATGGCCCAGAAGACGGATGTAATTGTCGAAAACCCAAAGATGGTGCCTTTGTCGAATTGGCACATCGTTTGCGAATTAAGCTAGCACAAATTCCTGCTGTGGGTGATTCATTACGCGATATTCAAGCGGCACAATCTGCGGGGGCAATTCCTATTCTGGTGAAGACAGGTAAAGGAGAACAGACGCTAGCTAATGGGATCCCTGAGGGTGTGGCTGTTTATGATGATTTGTCTGCCGTAGTAACAGCACTACTTGAGTCTGCCGAATAGGTTTAAATATATATGCTGTTTATTCGCTCTCTTATTTTTGCATTTCTGCATGTTACCACAGCCATTTTATTCTCTTTATTGGGGGTTTTATTGTGGCCATTTTCTTTTAAAGTACGTTACAAAATTATTAGTCAATGGGCAATTTCTAATTTGTGGTTATTGGAAAAAATTTGTGGTATTCGCTACGAGGTTGAAGGGCGTGAAAACATTCCAGAAGAGCCCTGTATTATTTTGTGTAAACATCAGTCATCATGGGAAACATTAGCATTGCAGGTTATTTTCCCTCCTCAAGTATGGGTACTTAAACGTGAGTTGTTATGGATACCTTTTTTTGGATGGGGTTTGGCATTATTAAAACCAATTGCCATTGATCGAGGTGCAGGCCGAGCGGCCCTTAATCAAGTGGTTGAGCAGGGGAAAGAACGGTTGTCATCTGGGTACTGTGTTGTTGTTTTTCCTGAAGGTACGCGCATTCAATGTGGCAAAATGGGAAGGTTTGGTATCGGAGGGGCAAAACTGGCCGTAGAATCAGGCTTCCCAGTAGTACCTGTAGCACATGATGCGGGTAAAGCATGGCGACGACATGGCTTTATTAAGTATCCAGACGTGATTAAATTGGTAATAGGCGATAAGATAGCAATAGAAGGTCAGACAGCTGCTGAGTTAAATCAGCAAGTTTATCAATGGATGGAGCAAAAAATGACCCTATTAGAAGGACACAAACCTGTCCTGCAAACAAGAGAGAAACAAGGTGTACAGCGTGGTTAAAGCAGAAGGTATATTACGACTTCTTATTGTTGATGATTCACTCACTGATGCTGATGGCGTGATCAATGCTCTACGTAGTGCTGGTCATGCAATTCGGGCGACTAGAGAGCAGACTATCTCAGCAGTTGAACAGTTATTAGCAGGACATACTTGGGATTTATTAATTTGTAGGGACACGGAGGAAAGTGCTTCAGCGCCTGAGTTAATCAACCTTCTTCAAAGGTTGGACAAGGACGTTCCATGCCTTGTATTGCTATCGGATGAGGCGAATAAGCAAAACTTATTCAACTGTGGGGCTAAAGATATCATTATGTATGGCGATATTCAGCGGTTACAATTTGCTGTGGAACGGGAATTAGCCAATTTATTTGATCGCCGTTTGGCTCGACGAAACCAGCGAGCACTACGCGAAAGCGAAAAGCGCTCACAAGCATTGTTGGAAAGTTCACGAGATGCCGTTGCCTATATGCATGAAGGCATGCATATCTATGTGAATAGCGCTTATTTATCTTTGTTTCGATATGATGAGGTTGAAGATATTGATGGCTTACCCATTTTAGATATGATCTCTATGGATGACCATGCCAAATTTAAATCTATTTTTCGACAGTTTTCGGAGCGAGCGGATGCTAAGCCTGAAACAGTTGAAGTGCAATGTGTGAAATCAGATGGCACAGTATTCAAAGCCGATATTGAATTTAGTCATGCCCGAGTAGAAGGTGAAGACTGTACACAGGTTGTCATTCGTGATGATCTTGACAATATTACTTCCGACGAACAATTACAGTTGTTACGTGATCATGATTTATTGACAGGTCTTTATACTCGTCTTAGATTTATGGACGAACTTGAAACGGTAGTCACTAATACTGCAGAAGGTGGCAGTGATGCAGAATTGCTCTATATTGTACTAGACGGCTTTCAGGAAATTAAAGAGAATATTAGTCTTGGTGCCAGTGATGTAGTGTTAAAAAATATTGCAGAAGTATTGCGAAAGCAACGGCAAGAAGGAGAAATCCTTGGACGATATTCTGATCAAGTATTTACTATCATTATTCCGAGTGACCGTGAGAATGAAGTTGATGAGCGTGCTGAGATTTATCGAAAAGCCATTGATGGTTACATCACCGTTGTTGATGGGAAGGATATCCTACTAAGCTGTAGTATTGGAATTAGTCGGATTAGTGAAAGTGTGTCTACGGGTGATGTTGTACTGGACCACGCAGATAAAGCCTGTATGGAGGCACAAAAAGAAAATACTAACAGTATTGAACGATATCGCCCTGAGACTGATAATCAACGGCTAAGTGAGGCGTCATCAGAAAAATGGCAAGATCGCCTTGACGATGCGCTAAAAAATGACGGTTTTTGTATGTTCTTCCAGCCCATTGTTAGTTTGCATGGTGAAGAACAAGAAATTTATGAAGTATTATTGCGGCTTAAAAATAATGAAGAAGATGGAGAGTTGGGGTATCTAGCTGCAGACGAATTTATTCACCACGCAACCCGGCTTGAATTGATGGGTGAAATTGATAAATGGGTTATTCGTCATGCCTTGGAAAAATTAGTTTCTCATCGAAAAACACATCCTAAAACTCGATTTTTTATTAAATTATCAGCACAAACTATCTGCACACATGAGTATGTAGATTGGTTATGCACCTCACTTAATGCCCATAACTTAGAAGGCAATGCGCTGGCATTTGAAATTAGTGAAACAGCAGCTATTGAAAATTTAGAACAGACAAAAGCTATTATTTCTCAGCTTAAAAAAGTGGGATGTGAATTTGGTTTGGAACATTTCGGCTCCGGGATTGATTTTTCACAAAGTTTAACTGAGTTAGATGTGGATTACTTGAAGATTAATGGTCGCTTTGTTGAAAATATGGCTAAAGATGCTGAGAATCAAGCAGCAGTTAAAGCCATTATAGAAATGACGAAGCAGGCAGGAAAACGATGTATTGCTGAATTTGTATCAGATGCTAATAGCTTGGCATTGTTATGGCGTTTAGGTGTTGATTATGCCCAAGGCTATTACATCCATGAACCTTCAAAAGACTTGAACTATAACTTTGAAGATGACGATTTATAACACTAGTTTTAGCTAGAGCAGTTGATTCGTTTAGCGGGATTGGCGAATTTGTTGGTTAATTTTATTTTCAATAGCATCATGTTGTTGGTCGGCTTGTTGAAAGTCGGTAGCTTGAATGATAGAGGTGCAAATAGGATCCCCCTTTTTGATCGATGTATTTGCTGCGGGCAAGTCATGACAGCCTGAAGGCCAATGCATACCATTAGGAATAATGACATCATCACTAGTAAAGATATAACGTAATGATGATTTTATAATGAATTGGTTGATGACTTTTTCAGGCAATCGACCTTGGCAGGCATTGATATGGTGCTGAATTAAAGGTAATTCTGCTTGAATGAGTTCAGTAGATGCGCTGGGTCGAGGATTGATTTCAAGGATCAATAATTCGTTTTTTTCTGAAATAATAAAATCAATACTATTCAAACCAATGAGCTGAGCTTCAACCACTATTTTACTAACGGCTTGTTCAAGTTGCCGTTGGTGCTGTTCAGCAATAGCCCAAGGTGTTTCGATAGACCATAAGGTAAATGATGCGTGCTTATTAGTAGGCAACGACTTTTGCTGATTAATGCTGAGGACAATGGCATGTTGACCATTAGCTAGAAAAATAGCAGATCCACTCAGGCCAAGAATGTGGGCTTGAAAATAGTGATCTATAGGCTGAAAATGGGTTGCTAGATATTGGATATGAGATCCACCTAAGCCTGAGGCTGATTTGGCGAGCCAGTTTTTAGTATTATCTGGTGGTGATAATTGAGTAGGAGGATAGGCGATATCAAACCGGCTGAGTAGCTCAAAAAATAAGCGGGGCGTCTTGACGGTGTGTATTGTCTTTGGTGAATTACCAAGGAGATGGATATTATCAGGCAGTTGGGTTAAAAAAGGGTAATGACTTTCAATACCACCACCACAGACTAAATTACATTTTTGTCCACGGGTGATCTCTAAAAGCGTATTTAGAATATTCTGCTGATCGAGCTGTTTAAGTGGCGGTATTTTTTGCCACCTATCGGTTACGGTGAGGGTATCCTGATCGCCAAAGCAGTCAACTACCCAGACAGTGTAACCTGCTTGGGTGGCTGACTGTGCTAAAAATCGACCACACTGTGCAAAGATTAGAACAGGTAACTTCTGCTCTAACATTGCAATATTAAGCTGTAATTAAACTAGTTTACGAGCACCATCAAAAGCAGCACGGAAATCTAAGAAAACAGGTTTATCAGACAGTAATATTTCTTTAAGCATGGCATGCTGTAATTGATATTTGATATTACCAACGGCTAACGCCCCTATTCCGACAGCTTCTGGTGAATTGATGGCGTGAACTAGTGGTTCACCGAAGTCCATAATACCAAGGCCAGCAATACCTAAAGGTGCGACGGCATTGACATCACCAACTACTTTTAATTGTTTAGCATCTGCAAGAACAGATTTATTTAACACCTCAATTCCTGCTTTTGCGGTACAAAATACAACATCAGCATTAGATAGTAAGCGGGCTTTATCAGCATCAGAAGCTGCTGCAGTTGCGATTAATGAAACATCAAAGCGCTGACCTGCTTCAGTAGCAAGTTCTAATGCTGTATCAATAGAAAAGTGATCAACAATAGTTGTTTCAGCGCCTTGCTGAGCAGCAATAACGGCTGTTGCTAAGCCAACAGGACCTGTTCCACCAAAAACAACAACACGGGTACCAGTAAGATCTTTATTGGTAATTTTCTTTAATTCACGTTCAACACACGCCACTAATGAAGCCGCTGTTGTAAATGCGCCACTGGGATCGGCAAAAACAGAAATTTCAAAGGGAGGGCTCATCGATTTTTTAGCTGTTTCTAACATATCCATCGCCAGTCCAATTTCACGACCGCCAATAAATAAGGTTGTTTGCTTGGCGCCAGCGGGTCCTCGAGAGAATATCGCATCTTGAGTCATTCCTGCGATTTCTTCTAGTTGGATATTTGGGTATGGAATAATAGCATCAAATCCTGCGTCTAATGCCATATTAATGTCAAAAGGACTGTTTCTGTAGTTAGGGTCAAGCATATGAATGATAGAACGTTTTGCCATGGTAGATCCTTTATTTATCTAGGTAAATTTCAAGAGTAAATATATAAGCATTATAGCGCTATGCTTTCAATATTTGCACCAATATGATTTGCGCTTGTTATGAGACATGAAAGTTGATGATATTGCGGTGGCTGCTGTTTAATATATTGTGAGAGTTGGTGGGTAAGTTGTTTGGCAACATCATCACTCTCTACAAATATACAGCCTGTTGGCCCCCAAGAACTTTGGGCTATACCTGTGTGACCGAGCTGCTGAGCGTAATTTAATACCCTTTCAACTCGCTGACTAGTACAGCGGCCACCTTGTACGGGTGCAAAATGATCACCAATGAGTATTTGTATCTCTGTCAGAGCTTGACCAAAAGGTTCAATTTCCTGCTCTACTAAGGCAGGTAGTAATTTCATCAGTGTTTGATGACAGATTGCTTGGGAAGATAACAAGGGAAATGGAGGTAAATCATTGAATGCAGAAAGTTCTTGTTCACCATGAACACCTTGGCAATCAGGATCATTGATAAGTACTATTCGCCAGTGTTCAGGGAAATTATAATGTGCGAGTAAAGGGGGGCTGGCCGATTGTTTTCCTAATCCACCATCAACAATAAAGCCACCAGAATCAAAGGTGGCAATGCCGATACCTGAGCGTGATCCTCGTCCCAGTTGAGCAGCAATATCAGCGGTACTTGYTGCAATTTKATGTAAGCGACACAGTGCGGTACCAATAGTCAGTGCGAGTTGTGTTCCGGACCCTAGGCCTGCATGTTCAGGAATACATTGTATTACGGAAAGATGTATCCCTTGTTGTTCAGCTGGGATGTGTTGGCCTAAGCTTGTGTAGAATTTATCTATTAGAGACTTGGCTTTGATATTTATTTGAGGTGAAGATGTGGTATTTATAACCGTTGTTATGGGGGCGAGTTTAACCTCAATTTTAGTCTGGTGACTTCTAATGGCCAGACCAATACTACCAAACTTTCTACCAGTTTGACCATTGAGGTCAAGAAAGCCAAGGTGGAGTCGAGCTGGAGCGCTCACCCTAACTAACTGTTTGGGGTGAGCCTGCTCCTTTTTTACCGGTGTCACTATTATTGAGAGTCGATTTTGCGAGCTATATCGTAAATAGTCGTTTCATCTAAAAATTGATCATTGGAATCGAATAAAGAAGCAATGGCGCCACGGTGAACTTTCATTTTAAAGTTACCAATAGCAATAGCACCATAACAACGGACACCCTCTTTTTCAGTGCCATTATCCATGACTTCTATAGCTTCAACACCCAAGGGTGGTACAGCATTTACATCAGCAATGATTTCTAGCGTTTCACTATTTTTCCATGCTGATTGAGGTACGACGCAAACACCAGCAGGGCCACTAGCGATGGCAACATGAGCATTTGCTAATAATTTAGTAATCGCCTCGTCACTGCGTGTTTCAGCAGGGATCACATCGACATCATAGGCTTCTTTAAGATGATCTGTAATCACTTTTGTACGCGCTATGCTGCGAGAGGTTAATATAACTTGTGCGGCTCCCTCTTGTAATAAATAGAGCGCGGTACGTTGTCCGACGGGGCCCGCTCCAATAATAACAACATTTTTACCTTTGATGTCATAATTAGTCATGACTTTGCGTGCAATAGCAGCAGCAGTAGTATTTGAGCCATTAGGGTCGAGCATGACAGAAACGCGAACGGGACCGAAGAAAGCCTTTTTCACCGCTTTACCGACTAGCTCCGTAGCGGGGACATTTGAGCCACCAATAAAAATAGCACTATTTTTTAAATTTTTACCACCGCGAGTAAAGATCATACCATGAACATGAGAGGTTACATTGTCACGTGTGGCTCCACCAAAAGCGATGACATTGTCAACACCAGCATCATAAACAACAGCTTGGTCAAAAGTGCTTGGAACGGGATCAGTATCAAGGTGAAGTAATAACTTTTTCATGGGAGCATCCTTCCCGATAGTTTTAATTGGAAGCTTGAGAGTTTACATTAACTTTTATAACTAGTGTGATTTTATTTTCCTATTATTTGATGGGGCTCAAAGATCTAAATAAATGGCTGTAAATATAGTATTTAGAAGGATGAAAGCGTGCTAAATGAGCCAAAGAGGTAAAGTTAAGGTATGATTTGTCTCTACTAAAAAATATTGATTAATGGAACTTAGCTTTAGAGTCATTAGTCTTGTTTTTATACCCAAACAATAATTTTAGGAGTAGTTTGATGAGGAACCCCCGTTTATCAGTATTGGCTGCCACTTTATGCGTATTGCCTAGCGTTGGTATAGCAAATGACTTTTCTACAGTCACTCGTGTGCAGTATGTACAGGAATGTATTCAGTTAAATGAAGGTGCCATGAATATTTATGAAGCGACTCATAAGTGTTCTTGTGTTATGGATAAGTTAGCTGAAGTATTTACTCAACGTGAATTTGAGGATGCAAATACAGGGTTTCAGTTGAAGAATCTGCCAGGTGACCGTGGTGGTGTATTTAGAGATGATGAGGATGTGCGTAGTGGTATTAGCTTGTTTAAGAAACTGCATATCGACGCTTATAAATCTTGCCGTATCAGACGATAAAAAATTAAGTTTACAAATACATAAAAGGCCACAGTTTGTGGCCTTTTATGTATGTTGAATTTAGCTCTAAATTTCTTTTGAATAACTAAATTCTTGATTCTTACTGTCTTTTATAACTGCTTTTAGTACGCCCGTTTCAGTCGGTATAAAAGTAAAGCGGATACTAGGATCTTCACTGACTGAAATACCTGTTTTAACGCTAATTAATGACTTATCATTATAGTTGATATTAATATTAGTGACATAATGTGCTTGAATATATCGACGAGAAGCTTGGTCAAATTGTAAGCCATTATAGTTAGGGTGGCTGACAATGACTTGTGCTTGCACGGGTTTTCCAATCGTAGGCTTACGCATACGGATCTGCATTTTGCCCAGTCTTGCTAATGCTGCTGCTGCATCTTTGCCTGCAGGGGCACTGCAACCACCAGAAGCTTTTACAAAACGCGACACCATGTGCAGAGAGCCATCATTCATTTCAGCAATAGCACGCACAAAAGTATATTGATCAATACGCATGCGTGTTGAAATATTAATTAAACCTAACTCAGGTGATAAAGTGAAATTTGCAGAATAAGGCTCCGGGTTATTATCAATAACAATATGAATATTTTTAATATATTTATCGGCAGTTTGTGGCACTAATGATTTAACAGAAATAGGTACAATTGCTGCATCTTCAGCTCGTTTTGGTGCTTCGATGACTAATAAGTCGCTGGCATTTTCACGAATAGCTTTATCACCAAAGTATTCTATTTTTAGTGAAGGCCATAAAGGTTCTTTTGGGGTCACAGCGTGTGTAGGCATTGTCATAAATGCCAGGGTTATACTCATTATAAAAATATTCGTAATACGGTTTAACATGATTTCTCTCCGACTAAATTTAATTATTCCCACTCAAGTTGAACGAATGATGCGGTAACATTACGACGATGATATTGTTCAAAAAGTTTCCAATATTGTTTTTCTTTTAGTCCAACTTGTTTTGAAGCCTCATCAATGGTACCAAGATCAGCAATGATGTCACGGATACCATCACGTAAAACATTAAAGTAACGTAATTGATTTGCCAAGCCCTGCTGCCATTTATCACTGCCTGCAACGCCATGTCCTGGAATGAGATAATCAACATCCAAGGTTTGTAATTGTTCCATTGTAGTCAACCAACCATTGATACTACCATCCATCACTGGAATACGCTCTATAAACAGTAAGTCACCGGTCCAAAGTGTTTTTGTCTTGTTATCAAATACGGTTAAATCATGATCAGTGTGTGATGTTTTATAGGCAGTAAAAGTGATGGGTCTGTTACCTAGGTCGACAGTGAGAGGATGCTCGGTGCTTACTGTTAATGTTGGGGCTATAAACTCTGTGCCTTCATATGATTTACCCAATGTTTCTTTGAAGGTCTTGGCAAAGAATGATTGTCTTGCTGCCAGCGCAGCCGGTAATTTTTCATGGCCGATAAATTCCGGGTTATCATCTTTGAATGCGGCGTTACCAAAAGTGTGATCTGGGTGTACATGGGTATTTATTACATAACAGACAGGTAGGTCAGTCTGTTTTTTAATGGCTTGACGAAGATATGTGCCTTCAAGATAGCTGCCACCGGTATCAATAACGGCAACACAACGCTCGCCAACAATAAAGCCAACATTAGCAATGGCTCCAATATTACTTTCAGAGGCATCTTGATGTAGACCTTGATGGTAATAAATGCCCGAGGTGACCTCTTTAATAGGGTAGTTGCAACCATAGCTTGAGGTAGAAAGCCCTAATGTTAACAAGGCTAAAATATGGAGAAGTTTCTGCATATGAGCAATACCTTTTTAAGTGCATGACAATAAATGTACGACGGTGAAACTATTTATATAGTTCCATATATACTTATATATATGTCACACATATTGATACAATAGCGTTATTTGAATGTAAGAGAAAGTAAACATGACAATCCGTACACGATTCGCCCCCAGTCCAACAGGTTATTTACATGTGGGTGGCGCTCGTACAGCACTATTTTCATGGCTGTATGCTCGTAAACATGGTGGACAGTTTATTTTAAGGATTGAAGATACTGATATAGAGCGATCTAGTGATGAATCGGTTAACGCTATATTGGAAGGAATGGCATGGCTTGGTTTGGAATATGATGAAGGGCCTTTTTTTCAGACACATCGCTTTGATCGATATAAGGAAATTATTGCTCAATTATTGACGCAAGGGGATGCTTATCACTGTTATTGCTCTAAACAAGAATTAGATGCTATGCGAGAACAACAACGTGCCAATAAGCAAAAGCCAAGATATGATGGCCGATGCCGTCATATAAAAGCACCTAAAGAAGGTATGCAATCGGTTATTCGTTTTAAAAATCCTCTTGAAGGCAGCGTCATTATTAAAGATGTTGTTAAAGGTGATGTTGAATTTCAAAATAGTGAACTGGATGATTTGGTCATTGCTCGTCCAGACGGTTCACCGACATACAATTTAACCGTTGTTGTTGATGACTTGGATATGGGCTTAACGCATGTGATCCGAGGTGATGATCATTTAAATAATTCACCAAGACAGGTCAATATCTTTAATGCTTTGGCTGCAAAAGTGCCGGTATTTGCACATTTACCGATGATCTTGGGTGATGATGGTGCGAGACTTTCAAAACGCCATGGTGCTGTAAGTGTGATGAGTTACCGTGATGAAGGTTATTTGCCCGAAGCATTACTTAATTATTTAGTACGTCTAGGCTGGTCTCATGGCGACCAGGAAATATTTACGCTTGATGAAATGATTTCACTGTTTGATATTAAAGATGTTAATAAATCTGCCTCAATCTTTAATACTGATAAATTACTATGGTTGAACCAACAATATATTAAGAGTAGCCCCGCTGCTCATATTGCCCACTATTTGAGTTGGCATATGGGGCAACTGGATATTGACCCCACACAGGGGCCTGAACTGTCTAAAGTCGTGGAGCTACAGCAGGAGCGGGCTAAAACTTTAGTCGAAATGGCGGTGAATAGTCGCTTCTTCTATCATGAAGTCACAGAATATGATGAAAAAGCAGCACGAAAAAACCTGACAGAAGCAAGTTTGGATATTTTGCAAGATATGTATCATCGTCTATCACAACTGTCTAATTGGCGGGCTGAATCTATTCATGATCAGATCAAATCATGCTCTTTAGATAGAGAAATCGGTATGGGCAAAGTTGCACAACCTATCCGAGTTGCCATTACGGGAAATACAATGTCGCCACCATTAGACGTAACACTGGAATTACTAGGATCTGAGCGCACATTATCAGCGATCATGTTAGCAATAGAATGGATCAAAGATCATCATTAAGATCAAATGTGAGAGTATTAATTGTTTTATTTCAATACTTTAGTGGTTCGGGAAGAATTTCCCGAAAAAACTCATAAAAAAACTTAGCAAGATGCTTGACTAGAATAATTTCTGGGTCTATGGTTTGCAGACGCATGAGGTTCCGAATGGGACATTTTCGTGACGTAATAACTAAAAAGCAATAGAGGAAAACTTTATGAAGCTGAAAACATTATCAATCGCCATGATGTCATTGGCTGTTACAGGTGTAGCAGTTGCTGATGAAATTGGCATAATGCAAGA
>NVUI01000008.1 GCA_002733105.1 Methylophaga sp. | reverse complement strand
TTGAACTTACCAGCATTGAGCTAGGCTTCAGCGAGGGCGGAAAGTGAGGCATAACAATACAAGCCATGCGACGCTATCGCGCGCATGCTTTCAGCGTTACATGCCCTATGGAAAATGAGATCATCAAATTTATCTCTGAGTTTACTTCGGTAAAAGCAGAGAAAATATCTCCCAGCACTTTGATCAATATTGATCTTGGCGTGGACGGTGATGATGGGGCAGAATTTCTTGAGGAATATGCAAAGAGATTTAACGTAGATCTAGATCCTATATCTGAAATATACTTTGGTCCTGAGGGCTCATCAATATTATTTATAATCTTGTGGCCTTATTATTTAGTTCGCTGGTTGCTCGGGTATAAAACAAATGATTTAGCTCCTTTGCCAGTATTACAACTAATAAAATCAGCGGAGGCCGGAAAGTGGGTCAGCATGTAACAAGTTGCTCAAATATCGTTCCAGCGCAAAAAAGCCGCGCTTCCACTGGACGCGCTAACGCGCGCCGTTTAGCAAGGCGTTAGCTGATATTAAGTTTTACACAAATTACAAAGGTTGGAGGATCTATGAAAGGTAAAGGTAAGTGTCTATGTGGCTCTGTTAAATTGGAAGTAGAGTATGCCAGTAACGAATTGGCGGCCTGTCATTGTAGTATGTGTAGGAATTGGTCTGGCGGCCCAATGTTAGCCATTGATTGCGCTGATTCAGTTGAAATATCAGGTGAGTCAAATGTTGTTAGGTACCAGTCATCAGAATGGGCGGAAAGAGGTTTCTGCGGCAAATGTGGTACACACTTGTTTTACTTTTTAGTGCCAAATAATCAGTATCACCTTCCAGTTGGGCTATTGATGTCGGGGGATAGCTACAAGTTAACTCATCAAATATTCATTGACGAAAAACCAGAATATTACGAGTTTAAGAATGAAACGCAAAATATGACAGGTGCGGAAGTATTTGCCCACTTTGAAARTGGAGANNAANCNNCTAACAAGTTGCTCAAGCATCGTTCCGGCGCAAAAACACGCGCCTCCATTGGACGCGCTAACGCGCGCCGYTTAGCAARGCGTTNAGGCYGYARRCAAAAAACTTAAAAAGGAGATTTTGTATGAAATTTTATAAAATTTTTATTTGTCAGGTCGTTGCAGTTATTTTAATAGGTGGCTGCACTGTCGAAACAAAAAAAACTGATCCTATTGCTCATGATCCCGATGACTGGCCGCCTGTGCAGAGGTGTAGTGACTTATTTCGTCAAGAAGGTAAAGCTACCTCCCAAGTACCCAGCTGCCAGAATGTGCAGCCTCAAGTCTATGTAAACTTGGTACTCCCAGCACAAACAGATGCTGATAATAAAGCAAATTTACGTTGTCCTAGTCGTTGTCCAACACGTCGAAATTCATGGCAAGGTAATCGCACAGGCTGTGTTAATAATAATGCTACGCAGTACATTACTGGTAACTACCAGTGCATTAATTAAAGCTAATAAGTTTTTATGTATAATTCAGGCCTAACAAGACGCTCCTATCGTCGCTGTGCTTTTGGCGCCAACTGAGCTTAAACGATAGATGAGCGCACCACTTATGCAAGCGTTTATTATGAGGATATAAAGTGTCGAATATAGTTGAATTGGAATGTTTATGTGGGGTTGTAAAAGGAAATATTAAGGTGGTCCCAGGATCATTTTTTCATGTACATTGTTTGTGTTGCGATTGCCAAAAATTTGCCTCGTATTTAAATAATAAAGAAAATATTTTGGATGAGCATGGGGGATCTGAACTTTTCCAAACCTATCCTGAATATATGAAAATTACAGAAGGTCAAGACAAGATTAGTGCCATACAATTAAAAGACAAAGGTATATACCGGTGGCATACTACATGTTGCAATATGCCAATAGCTAATACCATGAGCTCAGCAAAAATTCCATTTGTAGGTGTGTCAGTAAAACTGATGAAATTTAGCAACGAGCAAGAAAAGATTGATACATTAGGGCCTGTAACAATGAAGGCCTTTGGGAAGTACTCAATCGGAGAAATGCCTAATGATGTACATTCTAAGTTCCCGCTCTCTTTCATGCCTAAAATAATAGGTTTTATGCTTAAGGGAATTTTTAGAAAAAGGAATAGTCCATCCCCCTTCTTCAATGGAAAAGAAACGGTGGCAAAGGTTGAAGTTTTGTCTAAGGGTAAAATCACCTAACAAGCCAATACAGCGGGACAAAAAACAATTAGTTTTGCTCCTGCGTCGTTAATTTTAACCAACTGTTTTGTTGCCCCTGATTGGGGCGTTAGCTGTATAAATAATTAAAAACTTAGCAACAATTTAAATGGAGTAATTAATGCACAAATATTTATCACCTCTTATATTAGGTATCACCCTTTTAATATTAGCCATAAATGCAAATGCAAATGCAGAAGGTTCAATAGCAGTTGAGTGGGCACCATTCATTAAAGCTTCAGGTGTTAGTGACCAAGAGCTTATAAAAGCAGCGGATATAGTTAATATACATTTTCTAGCAAGTCAAAAAGGTTTTATAAAGCGTGAGCTTGTAAAAAAAAGCGATAGTGAATATGCAGACATTATTCATTGGCAAACTAAAGATAATGCAATAACTGCAGGTAATGCAGTTGGTAACTGCGTACAGTGTGGAGAATATTTTAAACTTATGGATATGGAAGCAAGTTCAAAAGCAGGGGCAGGCTTTTCACACTATGAAATAATCAAAACATGGTAGATAAAACAGCTAACAAGTCATTCAACCCGACCTTTTTATACGCCGTTTCGCTTCGCTGCTCTCTGTATAAAAAGGCCGGTTAACTCAAACGTTAGGTGTCGATGAAACCAAATAATAAATACATAATAAGTGCCGTAGCATACAGTTTTGCTTGTGCTCTGCTTTTTTCTTATCCAGCGTCTTCTGTATTTAGAGATGGTCCATGGGCACCAGAACCCAGCAAATGGATACTGTTTACAATTATCATTGGGGGGGGGCTTTCTGTGTACAGTGCGCTTGCAAAAGCAAAAATATTGCTATCTATTAATTGGCTAGTTATCACTGGAGTTAATATTCTTGTCCTTTACATATGCCACTCAATTAATCCTGGGCCTGTAGGAGATAATCTTACGGCTATGGGGTTGGCAACAATTTTTATTTTTGGAGCACCTTTATGGCTTCTATTAATTACTCTAATTTTTCATATTGCTTCGTGTTTATCTCTGACAAATGATCAGCAGAAAAACACTTAACAAAAACATCAAGTTCGTTCGCTATCGCTCACTGGGAGCGCAATAAAGCCGCGCGCCCCTTATTATGATCGTTAGGCATTACTGTATATAGGAGTCAGTAACATGGTTGAAGACCCGATAATTGTCAGTAGTATGATTAAAGATCCTGTATACTTTCAAATTGCTTTTTACATAATTAGCCCACTTGTTACTTTTCTTGCAGTTTCTGTCGCTTACTTAGCCATTTATAGGCAGGCAAAACCCAATGTATTGGTACATTACGAACCAAGTGACAATGTTGGTAGTGTAATAGATTTAGTTATTTGCAATTACGGAGGAGGCACAGCCAGAAATGTGAGTTTTTCGAGCTCAATTCCCTTAAATTGCTGGGGTATTGAGGCGGCTAATAAAATTGATGTATCTAAGTTCTTAAATATAAAGATCCCTGTGTTAGCACCAGGGAAATTATTGAGATACCAAGCAGGACAGTATGGGGGGTTAATATCGCAACTTGATGAAAACTTTTCTGTAACTGCTAATTACATTTATAGAACGCCTTTACGGAAAAAGAAAAAAGGTTCGGATGTTTCTATTCTTGACATCAAGTACATGGCAGGAATGCACTCTGGGAACAGTCCTGCTTATGACTTAGCTGATGCAATGAAAGGTCGTAACAATACAATTTTCTTAAAGACAAATGATCAATTAAAAGCTGTTAATAATAATTTAGATCGAATCGCGGCTGTATTAGAAGCCAAAACCAAGTCTGAAAGTTAAAATGCCTAATAAGAGCATTAAACGGAAAAAATACAGTTGGCTGTTTTCACTCCGTTCAACATTTTTCCGCTTATGTAAGCGTTATAAGTCATAGGAGAGCTCAGTGATATTGGAAGTTGCAATTCTTGATGTAAAGCCAAATCAAGAAATTGAATTTGAGGCAGCGTTTGAAAAGGCCCTGGATATTATATCCAGTATGGATGGCTATGTTTCTCATCAGCTCCAAAAGTGCATTGAAAATAAAAATCGCTRTATTCTTCTCATAAATTGGAAAACACTAAAAGATCATACGGTGGGGTTCAGAGAGTCTAATGAGTACCAAAAATGGAAATTATTGCTGCATCACTTCTATGATCCATTTCCAGTAGTAGAGCATTACGAAGGGGTGTCCAGTAATGCCTTATAACAAGTTGTAGCAGTTCGCACCTGCGGTGCCGGACGCTCGTACCTTACGCCGCTGTGCAAAGCGTTATACCTAGAAAACAATAAAACATGGAAGAAATCAAAAAAATCACTATTGCACTAGAGCTATTAGATTCAGCACTAGTACATTACTATGATACTCAACAATATTTCTCAGCCATTCAATGTGCAGGCGCTGCAGAAGAAATACTGGGAAGATATGTAACGCACTATGAGGGTGAATCAGCTTTCGAAAGGTTAAGTTTAGCTACTCGTCGTGTTAGTCGTTTACTAAACGGAGAAGAATCATCAAAAAAATCTATTTCGTATATTATGAATTTTGCTAAAAATTCTACGAAACACATGAATAATATAGATGATGAAACAATTATCATTGACTCAAAAGATGAAGCTAATGATTTATTAAGTAGGGCTGTAGAAAATTATTATTACCTAATGCAATATATTAAATTAAAGGAAACAAAAAATATTCAACGGTTCAATCATGAGCGAACATAGGTATAACAAGTCACTGCAGTTGACCAACAATACGCCGCTTCGCTCTGTATTGTGGTCAACTGAGCTTAAGCGTTATGTGTAAATACAACATCAATTATATTTAATAAATGAGGGAAATTAAATGAGTACAGAAAAACCATGTATAGCAGTATTGCAAGGCACTTTTAATGAAGGTGGTCAAAATACACCTGAGTTTAAGGAATATTCCCAGCGTTCAAATGCTAATGGAGAAGCAAATGGTGGAAAACTATTAGGAAAGTACATAATAAGCGAGAATTTGGGGCAAGGAGAAATGCCTCATGTAGTATTTATCGTTGAATACCCATCTCGAGAAATAGCTGAAAAAGTTTTCACAAATGAAGAGTATAAATCAATAATTCCTCTCAGGGATATCGCCTTCAAAGAAGTAAAAATATTGCTATCTGATAATTATGAAAATTAAGGATATAAATCCAATTCATAATTAACATACATTAATGGTAAATTATGGCTAAAGTATATTTTCAGAAACTGGAGAACTTGGTTGAAAAATTAAACCTTGAAACTGATATTGCCAAAGAAATTGAAGTTAAACACTTTTTTAATGGTGCGGCACTGTATGTAAACCAAACAATATGTGTTTCTTGGTCACCAGTTGGGCTAGCATTCAAGATGCCAGAGCGAGAAGTAGATAAATTAATTAGCAAAGGTAAAGCTATACCTTTAAAATATTTCCCCAAAGGCCACGTAAAAAAAGGGTATGCACTGTTCACAAAGCCAGAGGATATAAATCCAAACCAATGCAAAAGATACTTTATTACATCGGCTGCACAGGTGTAATCTATATCAGCACATAACAAGGCCAATCAACGTGGATCAAAATAAGCGTCGCGAAAAAAGACTCGCGACACTTGTTTTGCCCAGTTATTGGCGACGTTATATGGTCATGCCGAGCTGAGTTAAGACACAAATATTTAAGGAAATATTATGAGGAAGTTAGCAATACTAACCTTTCAGACTCTTGATGGAGTTATGCAGGCTCCTAGTGTCCCAGAAGAAGATTGTTCAGGTGGCTTTAAGCACGGTGGTTGGGCGAATGATTGCTGGGAAGAGGTAATGGAGCAAGTTAGTCGTGAAGCAATGGCAGAACCTTACGACCTTCTTCTAGGTCGGTCTACCTATGAAATTTTTGCATCAAGTTTTGCGAATGCTGATCTCGGAAACCCAGTTGCAAAGAAACTGAATAGTGCAAAGAAATTTGTTGTGACATCCAGCTTGCAAAAACTTGAATGGCAGAATTCAGAGCGAATTATTGGAGATGTGGCTTCGAAAGTATCTCTCTTAAAAAAACAGGATGGCCCTCTATTGCAAGTTCATGGTAGCTGGCAGCTAATCCAAACTTTACTTTCTCATAATTTAATCGATGAATTCAGGCTTTGGACGTTTCCAGTAGTTGTAGGTTCTGGAAAGCGATTATTTGCTGATGGTGCTACTCCATTAAGCCTCAAGCTAACCAAATTTGAATCTTGTCCCTCTGGAGCGTTTATGAGTTTTTATGTACCTCATTAAAGAATTGTCATATAACAAACCAATGAGCTTCGTGTCTTCGACGCCGGACGCTTGTACCTCGCGCCGATTATTAAGGCGTTATGTGTCCCAAAAGCATCTATTCTAAGCTTTTCTTAAAATTATAATTCAACCTTTTGGTTGACAATAAATGTGTTTCTATATATATTCAACTCTATGGTTGAATATAAGCACGATAAAAAGCTAACCGAATTGCTTAAAGCGATGAGTGATACGACACGTCGGGCTCTTCTGACACAGCTCTGCCAGCATGGTGCTAGCCGAGTTACGGACTTAGCCGACCATTATGATATGTCACTTAATGCAATATCTAAACATATCAAAATATTGGAAAAAGCTCAGCTTGTACGCCGTAAAACCATAGGTAGAACCCATTGGATTGAAGCAAATTTAGAACAAATAAATTTAATTGAAAATTGGTTTGCAGAGCTGAAATCAATTTGGGAATTACGTTTAGACAAACTTGATGAAATAATTAAAGGAAAAATAAAAAATGACTGATCTAACAGTAAATGCAAGCAAAACAATCCATGCACCCATCGAAACAGTATTTGATGCATGGTTAAACCCTGAAATGCTGTCACAATTTATGATGCCTATGCCTGGTATGCCGAAGTCTGATGTGAAAAATGATGTACGAGAAGGAGGTAGTTTTACCATTACCATGCATGCTGGTGATGATGATTTACCTCATACCGGGAAATATTTAGAAATTAGTCGCCCTGATAAGTTAGTTTTTACCTGGGTGTCTCACTGCTCAGTTGATAACAGTATAGTTACTTTAAATTTTACTAAAATTAATGAGAATGAAACAAATATTTCTCTAACTCATGTCAAATTTATAGATGAACAAACACGCTCTGACCATGAAGGCGGTTGGAGTAATATTTTAGATAAATTAAATGATGTGATGAGTTAATTCATATCAATATACATTGGCTCTGATCTTTTTGCTTAGGGTCAATCTTTTTAAAAATATAATCTTAGGAAAACACAATGAGTAATAAAGCAGTCACACATATCGGAACACTATATGCGAAGCCAGAGCACGTTGATAATTTAATTCAATCTTTTGAAGGCTTAAAACAAGCAGCAGGCTACATTTCACATGAATGCTTCAGAGATCTTGAAGACAGTAATAAACTAACGCTGGTTGAACAATGGGAAAGCAAAAGAGACCATGAGAATTTTGTTAATGCATTTTCTGAAGAAGTAATGGAGCAATGGTTAGGCATGCTTTCTCAAGAGGGTGAAGACTCATATTATGAGAAACTCTAAAACTGGCCGATAAGCCAGGAGTTTTCGTTTAACGCAAAAATTCAAATATCAAGAGGAAGCCCTTAGAGTCAATGAAAAAAACTTGTTTTCAGAGTTTATGAATAATCATTTAGAATGTTTTCCCGAAGAAAATAGTTTAAAGTAGTCATGAATATTTTGTACATGATAGGATGATTATAAATAGTTATAAATCAAGTGTTTATATTGTTCTCAGTAGTTGAAAATTAAACAAAAGTAATTTAGGTGTTATATGGAAGGTTCCGTATAATAAGTTGTTAGCTGCTATAGGAGAAATCAGTGCCAGTCACACTTGCATTTGATGTGTATGGAACTTTGATTAATACACAAGGTATTGTTTCGAAGTTGCAGGAAATAGTAGAAAATAAAGCGGACGAATTTTCTCGTATTTGGCGAGATAAACAGTTGGAATATTCATTCCGACGAGGATTAATGCAGAATTACGAAAATTTTTCCATTTGTACAAGCAATGCTCTTGATTTCACTTGTAGCTACCTTAATGTTTCGCTCACAAACGAACAAAAAAGTGAATTGCTTAGAAGCTATCGTACACTTCCTGCATTTGATGATGTGGCAAAGGCCTTGGGTCAATTGAAGTCTGCTGGTTTTAGAATGTACGCATTTTCTAATGGCAGTTCGGATGCCATCGAAGAACTACTAACGGCTGCCGGGATAAGAGATTATTTTCTTGGGATTGTTAGTGTAGATGACATAAGAACATTTAAACCAGACCCAGCTGTATATAGATATTTTTTACAGAAATCAGGCGCATTAGGCCACACTGCGTGGTTGATTTCAAGTAATCCATTTGATGTTATTGGAGCCGTTTCAGCAGGCATGAAGTCTGTTTGGGTTCGGCGTTCGAAAGACGCAGTTTTTGACCCTTGGGGGATTGAACCAACAGTAGTCGTCGAAAGCCTCAATGAACTTAATAAAATGTGTAAATGGACGGAAAGTAGCTAACAAATCGTCCCACCGGAATTTTACTACGCTGCGCTGGGTAAAGCCCCGTGAGCTCAAACATTATGTTTTAAAAATCTTAGAGCCCAGCTATCAGTTCGCGAATTAGAGACGCTTTATCTTCCTCCATTTTCTGTATAAATTCTGCGGGCGTATCAGTTTTATCATCATATTTAGCTGACCACGCAATCATTTCCAAGAGCATAGGCAGTAAATCAACTCCTTTGGGTGTTAAGGCGTAAATTTTTTTTACGTTGTTCTTATTATCTATAGTCTTTGTTATCAGCCCGTCCGCTTCCAATTTTTCTAACCTATCTGCCAATATATTGGTTGATATTTTTTCACCTGAAGTTAAGAATTCACCATAGTATTTTTTTCCTTTAAATATTAAATCCCGAATGATGAGGAGGCTCCATTTGTCTCCAAATAGCTCTTGAGCAAAATTTATTGGGCAGTGTGATCTATATTTTCTTTCACTTCTTTTCATGTGCACATAATAGCACTTGCAAATAACAAGTCGAAGGCTTAGTATGATTCTACTTGCATAATGCAAGTGAAATTATACTGGCTTTTAACGTGAGGAAAAACTAATGTCGAACTATATGCTTATGTACCATGGTGGGAAAATGCCTGAAAACCCAGAAGAAGGGGCTGAACATATGGCCAAATGGAAGTCCTGGGCTGATGGTCTTGGTGATGCATTGGTTAATCAAGGTACTCCTTTAGGTAACGCTAAGTCCGTAACTTCTAGCGGGGTTACAGATAGTGGCGGTGCTGATCCAATGATGGGGTATTCTATTTTGCAAGCAGAAAATATAGAAGCTGCGGTTAAAATGGTTGAGGATAGCCCTCACGTTAATTATGGAGGCACCATGGTTGTTGCTGAAATGATGGAGATGWARYYATCRTGARTRRMRRRAWRWTAWTYTTAGCAACTGCTTCCTATGTGGTGTTAACGATGGCGGTTGCATACCCTTGGCACATGATATGGTTTCATGATTTATACGAAGGAATGGGGGCGTTTACACGAGCTAAACCGATTATTCCTTTGGGTATGCTCGCCATGATTACGCAAGGAGCCGTTATTGCGTACCTTTATCCAACCTATTACAAAGGTGGAAGTTCGATCCTGCAAGGAATTAAATTTAGCCTCATCATAGGGGCGGTGGTTTATTCAGTTATGGGGTTTGCTATGGCCGCTAAAATTGACATCAACCCGATATCAAGCTTTCTATTTTATAGCGTCATATTTCAATTTATTCAGTTTGTATTGACTGGAGCGGCGCTCGGAGCGATCTACGCTGATAAAAAGCATAATAAATAGCCCTGCGGATAATTAACAGCATCACTTATTTTGCTATCAAAAAAGCGTTATGTTCATTGATAATGCATCACTTTGTCAAATTCATAATCGTATTTTTAATTATTCATTAGGGACTCTGTTCAAGCGTATTAATGATTCAAGCTGACTTGACATATTCCCATATGGGAATATAATAATTCAATGTCTAGATTAAAAACCACACACGATGTATTTAGCGCAATTGGTGAGCCTAGGCGTAGAGTATTAATCGAGCAACTTGTCCTTAAAGAAATGACCGTTAACGAGTTGGTTGATATTGTTCAGTGGCCTCAGCCAACTGTGTCGAAGCACTTAAGCGTTTTAAAGAAGGTGAATTTAGTTTCCGAAAGAAAAGAAGGTCGATTTAGATATTATAGAATCGAACCGAAGGAGCTGCGCCCTATTCAAGAATGGATACATCAATTTGAAAAATATTGGGGTAGTACCATGGATCAACTAGATAACTATTTAAACCAAATTCAGATGAAAGGGGTAGACAGTGAGCACTGATAAAATAATTCCTGCAGAAATTGTTCGTGAATTTACAGCGCCAAGGCAGCTGGTTTTTGATGCATGGACGCAGGTAAAACACCTCAATAACTGGATGTTTCCAATGCCTGGATGTCAGTGTGAATTTGTATCTGCGAACATCGTTGATGGTGGTAGCTCATTGCACAAGGTCACCATGCCCAATGGGCATGAAATGTGGCTTTATACAAAATATGAAGAGGTAGTATCTCCTGAAAAATTGGTTTTTTTACAATACTTTTCCAACGAAAATGGCGATATTGTTCCCATGCCTCATATTCCTAATTGGCCGAGAGATATGCTTGCTACTTTGCTCTTTGAAGAGCTGTCCGACGATAAAACCAAATTAACCTTTTTATGGGAACCACGAAATCCTACACCAGAAGAACTTAACGCATTTGAAGCGACTCGATCAGAACACGGTAATGGTTGGGGCGCAGGTATGGAACAGCTTCACATTTATCTGGAATCATTAGCAGGTTGAGTTTTGAAACAAATACCACAAAGAGGAGTGGAGCTAAAAATATGAAAAAAACAATTAAAATACTTAGCGCGTTAGTCTTTATCGGCATCATTTTCTTGGCTATTGAGGGAAGAAACATGCAAACAATTAAATCAACAATTGAAATATCCGCACCGCCCTCTAAAGTGTGGGAAATTATTACGGATATTGATAAATGGCACGAGTGGAGTCCGACTATTAATGCTTCTCAGGGTGCAGCATCTATTGGTTCAAAACTCAGTATCACGATGATGAGTGAAGAAAAAGGTAAGGATGGCCCAAAATATAATCCCATTATTATGAAGCTTGATGAACCTAAATACTTTCATTGGCGCGCTCATATGTTGGCAGGATTTATTTTTACAAATGATAAAATATTTGAGCTAGAAGAAACTAAATCAGGAACACGTTTAACGCATACAGAAACATTTAAAGGGTTGCTTACGCCAATGTTTCGAGGACAGATGGAAAAAGGTGTCCCCCCGATGTTAAATTTAATGAATAAAGCATTGAAAGAATTAGCCGAGAAATAAATTGTACAATAAATACATAACAAGGCACTTTAGTTGACCACCAAAAACAGCCTTCGCTTGCTTTTGGTGGTCAACTGAGCTTATCGTTATATGCCATTTATAACAAATGGATATTGAAAGAAAAAGAACCAATAAAACTGAACTTGAAGAGGTTGCCGAATATTGGTTTAACTGCCCAAGGGCACCAAGTTACTTAGATTAAGATGAATAAAGCTTATAAGCTAATTGCCTCTAATATTTCTGTTGTTGGGAAAAGAAGCTGACATCCTGATAAATTTGAATTGTATACGGGGATTCTTTACCAATCTAAAGATTCTGGCACGATTGTTTGATTAAACTGATGTCGATAAAATGAACTCGCTTGATAGACCAATTTTCTAACCCGATTAAGTGCACCTATCGGTTTGTGTTCTGCTAGAGCATTCCATGGTGTAAAAGACAGGTTTTCACAGAACTGTTGTTGTTCTGGGCTATCAAATTGTTGTTGTGGAATGATGATGGTGGCAATAGCAATGTACGGTGAGTCTGATTCTTTCCATAATACACTGGGGTCTTCTATCGGCATATGCTTGTCTGGGTTTTGAACCTGCACCATAAATTGTAAACAAGCATCACCGTTTGCTAGTTCTATTGCCAATGTTTTGCGTAGGAAGTCTGGATCAACTTGATCTTGTTCTACTGCTTTATTAAAAGGTTGGCAGGATTGCACTTTATATTTAACGTTATGAGAGCCAAGTTTGTAGGCTGTATTACTAAAGTACTGTTCCCAAATGGGGCTATAGGGCGGTTCTGAGAGTGTGTCGAGCACATTAGATAATTCTCTTAACCGCCAGTTAAAAGGGTTATAGCCATTCAGGAAGTATTTAAGCTTATCTTCACTTTCAACCAAGCCGTTGTAATCATCTAAATTAATGGAAAAGAAAGCAGGGCTGTTATGCAGTAAAAATTCTTGTGTTTGGCCTTGTTCAACGACGTTAAGTAATTTTATGGCGATGCCTCGGGAGTCTTTTTCAGTATCTACTGCGATGCTGGGTGTACCATTGGAAAATCGGATCCATGTTTTATAGCGTTTGGTAGGATCGTTAAATATGCCTTGCTGTAGTTCAGGCTTTACATCATCATTGATATCAAAATAGGCTTTGACACAGGCATGACCTTTGGCATGAGCACCACGATGAGCTTTATCTGTTTGAAAGACTTTTATGACGGTAAGAAAGTTATCAACGGCACGTTGAATTTGTTCTGGCTCATCATCAGCAATAATTTCTTCGGTGGTGACGATGGCATTATCTTGGGCATGGTAAACCACAAAGCCAAGTAACAAAACTAGCAGACTAATGAGTGAAACGAGAAGTTTTTTGATGATGTTCATTATTGTTTTAACGCCTTAAATTCATCACAGGTTTTTCGATAAACAAATACATCAAAGTAGCCATTGCCATACTTAAAATAGTGCTGATAACAAAGCCATAAAATAAGGTCTCTGCTATAGACCAAGGGTATTCAACTGGCATGGTAATGGTGAGGTTAATAAGAGCGGGGATCACGGCGGCCATCACCACTAAATGAATCAAATAAAGTGAATAGGATAAGGTGGCGAATGGGTACCAAAAAGGTAATGAAAAGAAGCCGCGAAAGATGTTTGCCAAGCCATGTTGTTGTAATAACATCGCTAGAATAATGATGCCAACACCGACAGAGAATAGGTTGCGGTTAAAGATGTAATAGAGCACATGCACGGTTTGATAATCATCATAAACCGGTAAATAGGATGCAAAACCCATAAAGAAAACAATAAGCATGATACCGATGGTGGTGGTGACAACCCCCATGGTGGAGTTAAAGAAGTTGTGTAATTTATCTTTATGAAAATGAAAGTTATAGGCAACGATACAGCCAACTAATAAACTACCAAATCGTGAATGTAAATTGTCATATAGAATAGTAAAAAAATGATTGAAATAGTCATGATCAAGAAACATTCGACTACCGGGAGAGCTGCTAATTGCATCATCAGTCAACACAATACCCGCACGAATAACAATGGAGATGAAAAATAACCACAACATGGTGTAGCCGGGTGATTTTGAATATTTAAGAATGACAAATAACAGCAGTGGATAGATAAAGTAGAACTGCTCTTCAATCGCTAAACTCCATGTCCAACCTACGGCTTGGTGACCATAGTCAATAAAGTTGCTGATATATAGATAATTTGCCCAGATGGTGTCACTGTTGGGGCCATTCAATAGCCAATAAATGGTGAGGGTAAAGTAGTAGGCAGGTGTAAGCCGAAGATAACGACGAATATAGAAATTCTTTAAATCCATATGGCCTGATTTATCGATTTGTCTGAATAAGATGCCGGAGATAAGGAATCCACTCATCACAAAAAAGACATCGACCCCTTTATCACCATTTAATACCCAGCCCCAGCCAGTGCCTATCTCATTAAGAATAGATTCGACGGTTTCGGTTGGGTGGGCAAGTTGATAGACAAAGAAGGCATGAAATATCAGCACTAAGATAATGGATACGGCACGGATACCATCAATTGATGCATAGTTGGAAGCTCGGCGAGTATAGATAGAGCGAAAGTTCTCTTTAAAAGAAAAGGCAGTTTGCAGGGCTGTTTTTGATAGATCGATATCCTTAGACATTAGTGCTCTACCTTGTTGTTATCAATCAGATGGTTTTTAAATATTCAACTAAGGCCCACCGTTCTTGCTCTGTCAGGGCGGGGAGGTCGTAGTAGCCCGTTCCATATTCATGACCAGCATTGCTATTGCCTTTCACTGTGGTATTAAAGACAAAATTATCTTTGTTGATTGAAGACATCACATAGCCTACATTTTTAGGATCATATTCCCAAGAACCCAGTTTAAATTGTTTAACGCGTTGGTCGGCGGGTAATAGCAATTGATAAAGATTAGGTACAGAGCCATTATGCAAAAAAGGTGCACTGGACCACACACCATTTAAAGGGCGGGCTTTATAGGCGAGTAGTGCATGATCTGAGACTTCTTTACCATGTTCAATAATTTCACCATCGACATATTTAGGCGGATGATTAACGTCAGGGTGGCCTAATTTTTTGGCATCTCGTTTAGCCAGATAAGATTGTATTGGATTATTTTTTAAGATCCCGACCATCAAGTTATTGGCAATATGAATAGCAGGTGCTTCACTTGGCAATGGGTTGCCAGCGACATAATAACGTGGTCGACCTTCAAATTTACCTGTTTTTCCTCTGAAATAAATAGCATTCTCAGCCATCAATGGATCAGTGTTGATAGCACTTAGTGTACTCATACGCACTTGGATCTTACGTAGTGGATCAGTACGATCGATATCGACATGACATTGGAGGCAATGTTGCTCATATAATCCTCTACCAATATGAGCGAGTTCAGTGTCAATTTCAGGAAAATTTAATGGCCAAATAGGAGAATGAAGCTGAGCAACCAAATGTTCAAGTTTGATTAACGCACCAGTTTGTATTGAGGATTTATACCCCCCATCAACTAATCCTAACCAGTGTGTTGTTTCGGTTTCTATTTCACCAAACACACCAATAACTTCACCGATATTTCTAGCTAAGGCACCAACACTTGAATTGGCTTGAGAGCCATTCCATTCGACATAATCATGTTGAGGTGTGTCCCATAGATAAGGGTAACTTGTCGGTGCTGTGGGCGGGTTGGTATTATCTTCTTCGCCGGTTGCCAATAGGGCTTGATTTAAAATAGCACCAAAAGCATCCAGACGAGAGTAGCCAGAAACAACATCAGAATGGTTAGCTACAATCTGATTCTTACGTTTTTCATAGACTGTTTCTAATGATTGTTTTAGCGTTGCCTGTTGGGCACTAGAAGCGTTATCACCTAACAGCCGTTGCTGAAAGCGAACAAATTTATGTTGATCTTCTAACGTTATTTTTAATGAAGACGCTATCTCCGTAAGAAATAGGTTAAGGTCAATAAAAGCTTGGCCACCATCAATGCGAACAATATGATCTTGATAGGTGATTTGCTGGGTATGACATGCTGCACAAGTCGGCCCCATATGATCACCATTTCGAGCCAAACCTATAGGCAAACTATCAGGATTGTTTTTGCTTTTTGATGCAGGGATAAAACCAAAACGAAGCATATTTTCATCACTGCGTAGCAAGGTCTCATTTTCAGCTTGTTCAAGGTTCAGAAAATAATCATAAGGAATAAGGCGAGAACCTTGATCAGCAAAATAAAAATATTGTCGATCTTCATCTGACCAGTTCTGTTCAAGATAGATGACATCTTGGCTGGCAGCTGTGAGTGAAAATGACACCACTAACAATGTGCTGCTGAGCAGAAATTTCAGTATTATTTGTTGGTAAAATGACATCTATTACCCCTTATTCAGCATCGTCTCTAGAAAGTAATGTGTTCAACAAGTTATCTTGGAAATTAAGATTACCTGTCAAACTGTTATGAGAGACGCATAAGAAAAACGATTGTTTCACCGGTAAGAAAATATATTCGTGTCGTTTGATACTCGGATCCAAAATATTTCGGCCTAATAGTGAGGCTTTAGTGACTGATCCATCGCCTGGCTCTAACAATAAAGCATCATAATCAACACCTGCTACAGCTTGAGTAATTTCTTTAGGATACATACGGATAAGTGATTCACCGTCGACTTCTTCAACCACAATTCTGGCAGATGTCAGTGTGCAACCACCACCAAAGATAGTTAATTTAGGATGATTTTCTGGCAAGGGAATAGTTAATGACCAGACAAATCGTCGTGCTCGTTCAAGTTGTTGTTCAAAGTAGCGTTCGAGGGTCGCTAGATATTTGTCGCCTTCATCTTTAGATTCAAATTTAGCAAGAACGCGCTGTCTGACTTTTGGATCAAAGATAGACCATTGGAATCGTCGCCAAATCTCGATATCAAATAAGTCACGATCAAGGGGTTCTCCTTTACCATTAACGATCCAATTATTGAGTGGATGAGGGAATAATTGATACAAGCTAGGCATCGTTGCCAGTGTTTCAGTACCTATTTGTTTGAAGCCAATATCAACGCCATTAATAAATAAGTTAAGTGTTTTAACTGAACCCAGGTTAGGTGTGCCTAACAGAATGACTCGTCGAACATGGTCACCACCATACATGGTGATTTTTTTATCAAACTCATTATCTCCAATCACATCTTGCTTGCCGTATCGAATGTAATAACGGGTAATGAGCCCGCCCATGCTGTGGGCAACAATATCGACTTTTAAATCAGGATCATCATAATCAAGTTGAATTTGGTCGATAAAATCAGCTAGTTGCCCTGCACTGATAACATTATCTTGTCGCCAGTCGTAGTGGAATACATAGTAATTTTTTTGTTTTGGATCGATTTTTTCGCCTGTTTTGGCTAATTTATAACCAGCAGAGTCACCCAGTGTACGCACAATTTTTCCGTAAAAGTCTTTGCCTACTGCACCTTCTGATATGGCATAAGCCTCAATATTGCTAGACATGGGGATTAAGGTATCGGAGTCGATATCAAAGGCGATATCAGAATAGTCATGCAAAAATAGGCGACTAGCTGAGCCAGGCCACAGATCTTCATTAGTATTTTTGTCGCGTAATTTGCTACCTAAAACACCATGGATAAGTATGACAGGAGGTTGATCATTTACCATCATGCTTTCCATATAAAGACGGTGTAGATCTGGAGCAAATACTCTGTTGTTAGCAAAGATACCAGCAATAAATACAGCCGCTAAAATCAAGCAGGTCAATACGTATTTATTGAATACCAGTAATTTGATAGATCGGTAGGTGAATCGAATCATAGAAAAATCCATTATTAATAATTTAAAAAACAAACAAAGCCCAAAACTTTTGTTATGGTATCTGATGTTTGGTAACAGACTAATTTAAGCGCTAAAAATTACACAAGGGTAGAATATCACGATGCTGAGAGTGTTATATAGTAATGACCTGACACAATTAGCTACACGGCTTGCTGAATTACAACAGTCTCAACCTATCTCGCCCTTAGAAGCTGAAACGGTGATTGTGCAGAGTAATGAGCTTGCTCGTTGGTTATCATTATTTTTAGCCAAGCATCATGGTGTGGCCAGCCATATTGATTTCCCTTATCCCTCTGCTTTTATCTGGTCACTGTTTAGACGAATGTTACCTGATATTCCTCAACAATCATCTTTTTCTAAAGACGCAATGGCATGGCGACTTTATGAGCTATTACCAGAATGTCGTCAACAAACAGGATTTGAGTCAGTTAATGCCTATCTTGGAGAACAAGATGATGCCATAAAACGTTATGATTTAGCACAACGTATTGCTGATAGCTTTGACCAATATTTAATGTATCGCCCAGACTGGATCCAAGCATGGGAACAAGGTGATAAACCACATTGGCAAGCCAAATTATGGCAATTGTTAACACAAGGTGATAGCAAGCCATTACATCGAGCCAATCTGTTGTTTCAGTTAAAGGACTATTTAACAGCTGTTCAAACTAAACCAGAAGGCTTGCCTGAACGGATTGCTGTTTTTGGTTTGTCGGCATTGCCACCTGTTTATCTGGAGTTGTTTGAATTGATGTCACGTCACTGTGATATTGACTTGTTTTTCTTATCACCCAGTGATGATTATTGGGGCGATTTAGTCAGCCCCAAAAGCCGATCTAAAAGAGAGTTGCAGTCCGAACAGCAAGATCAGTATTTGACGACGGGTCATCCTTTATTAGCAAGTTTAGGTAAACAAGGACAAGATTTTTTTGAGCAATTACAAACATGTAACGTAGCAGAAGAGTCATTTTTTTCTGTGCCTGAGCAGCGAACATTACTAGAAAAATTACACTACGATATTTATGCTTTAACCGACATTGATGCGACCGATAAAAAACAGCCAATAGCCATTGATGATGACTCTATGATGGTGCATTCATGCCATAGTGCCATGCGTGAAATTGAAGTGTTACATGATCAGTTATTAGCCTTATTTGAACGCCATGCTGATTTATCACCGACTGATGTGGTGGTGATGACATCAGATATTGAGATTTATTCACCATGGATTGATGCGGTATTTGGCTGTGCTGCCAGTGAACACTTTATTCCGTATAGCATTGCCGATGGAGGAATAAAAAGCCAAAGCCAATTATTAACCGCATTTAATGGTTTATTAGCTTTACCCCAATCAAGATTTGATATTGAAAGTATTGTTGCATTATTAGAATGTGAGTCCATTCAACATCGTTTTCTATTAGATCAACAGCAACTAGAACTGATCCGGCGTTGGTTAAGAGATACACATACACGTTGGGGTCTGTCAGCTGATGACAAAACAGCCTTAGGTTTGCCTGCAACTGAAGCTAATACTTGGCGAGCAGGGTTAGATCGTTTATTGCTTGGTTATGCCATGCCTGAATCTGCAGATCTTTTATTTGAGGGCAAATTAGGTTTTGATGACATTAGTGGTGATCGTGCCGAAACTATGGCGCAATTATGTAGTTTTGTAGATAGTCTAGATCGTTATCGGCAACGGTTAACAGGCCAACATACCACTCAGCAGTGGCAGCAACTGTTATTGGCGCTGTTAGATACTTTCTTTTTACCCTCAGCAGATAATTCGACTGAACAGGCTGAATTGCTACTCATTAGAAAGACGTTAGACAGTTTGGTAGAAACAACTGAATTGGCCAGTTTTAAGCAAACTATCACCATAGATTTGGTTAAAGAATGGTTTGATAGCCACTTAGATCTGAACCAAACTCAAATGCGTTTTATGGGCCATGGTGTAACTTTTTGTGGCATGGTACCGATGCGGAGTATCCCTTTTAATGTTGTTTGTTTAATTGGCATGAACGATGCCAGTTTTCCACGAAGACAAACTACCCCCGGCTTTGATTTATTATCTCAAACACCGCCACGAAAAGGAGACCGTTCACAACGTGATGAAGACCGTTATTTATTCTTAGAAGCAATATTGTCGGCACAAGCTCATTTTTATATCAGCTATGTGGGTGCGAGCATATATGACAATTCAGCTATTCCACCTTCAGTATTAGTGAGTGATGTACGCGATGTATTACGGCTAAGTTTTGAAACAACTGATGGTGATGATATTTGGCAACAACTTTTTACCCAACATCCATTACAGGCATTTAGCCAGCGTTATTTTGATGATTCATCGCCAAAATTATTTAGTTATGTGACCGCTCATTGCCCACCAAATGATAAAGACGATGCCAATAATATCGGCTGGTTTGAACATGCCTTACCTGAGCCTGATCAATCATGGCGTCATCTTAGTCTTGGCTCATTAGTTAAATTTTATCGGCATCCTGCTCGGTTTTTATTGCAGCAGCGTCTTGGACTTTGGTTAGCATTGGATGATGAGCAATTAGAAACGCGCGAACCCTTTGATTTGGATGGCTTGCAAGCTTGGTCTTTACGTCAACAGTTGTTGCAACAACGTTTGCAAAATAATAAGTTGGCAGAAGCGTTGCCTTTAATTCAGGCAACAGGTGTTTTACCGCAAGGTAGTGTGGGTGATTATGTTTTTAATGAGCAGGCAGACAAGGTTGATGTGTTTGCGGATAAATTATTACCCCATTATCCAGAAGAATTTCTAGTTCCTCTACCGTTTGAATTAACCCTAAACGGCTTTACACTTCAAGGTCAATTAGAAGGAATGACGAGTGAGGGTTTATTTGGCTATCGCATGGGCAAAGCTAAAGGAAGTGAGTTAGTAACCGTTTGGATCCGACATCTTATTTTGAATTGTTTGCAGCCAGAAAACATAAAAGGTGAAAGTCACTGGATAACCGAAGATAAAGACTATCATTTCAAAGCGGTTAAAGATGCCGAAGCAATATTAACTGATTTATTGGCATTGTATTGGCAAGGTTTACAGCAAGCTTTGCCTTTGTTGCCCAACACTAGTTATGCCTTTGCTAAAGCAAGTTTGAAAGGGAATAAAACTGACTCGGCAATGACAGCTGCATGGGAAGGTAATATGTACTTCTCAGGTGAAAAAGACGATTTATATTATCAACAAGTTTATATTGATCCACCACTAGATGATCAGTTTAAAACAATAGCTTTAGCGGTCTATGAGCCGTTGCAAGCCCATTTGCTTGAGGGTGAGTTATAAGGTCTGGTGACAGGTATGGAGTTGAAATTTATTAGCGATAGACTTAAAATGAATTAAAACGGACAAATCGAACGAAACAGGCGGTGAAAACATGAAAGCACTTTCAGCAAATGAAGCAAAAACACAGTTTGGTAATTTATTACTAAATGCCCAACGAGAGCCAGTTCAAATCAACAAAAATGGTAAACCTGTTGCAGTGATGATATCGATTGATGAATATAACGATATAGAATCATTGAAGCTAAGGTTATTGCAAGATCGCGCTATAACAGCAAAAACAGACAAAAATACTGCAGATGGCGAAGCATTTTTCCAACAACTGGTTTCAGGTCAACACGATTAAGCTTATGGCAAAGTATCGATTTACTACCGATGCTCAAGCAGATCTTATTAAGATTCGGCATTACACCCTAAAACACTGGAGTGTTCAGCAGTCTGAAAAATATCTGTTAGATTTACAACAAACAATCATTTTATTAGCAGAAGCACCTAAAATGGGCATAAAAAGAGCTGATATTTCAGTTGATACCTTTAGTTTCCCTCATGCAAGCCATGTTATTTATTACTTAATACAACAACAATATGTATTGTTCTATGCTGTTCTTCATAAAAATATGGTGCCCAATATTCACCTAGCAAACCGAAGTATTGATTACTGAGATGTTGACCAATGTTTACTATTTTTGATGTCAACACAGTTGCTTTACAAGGCCTCAATTTAATTGAAGCCAGTGCCGGAACGGGCAAAACTTATACGCTGGCAGAATTATATTTACGCTTAATACTTGAGCAAGACTTAACCGTCGATCAAATTTTAGTGGTGACATACACTCGGGCTGCAACAGAGGAGTTACGAGATCGCTTACGCCAAAAATTAGTGGATGCACGCGATCAGCGACTAAGCCAAATAGGACCCAAACAACATGAGCTAAAAAAACTTAATTTAGCTATTCAAAGCTTTGATGAAGCAGCTATTTTCACTATTCATGGTTTTTGCCAACGCGTGTTAGGTGATTATGCTTTTGAAAGTGGTTTGCGTTTTGACTTGGACTTGATAGGTGATGATGGCGAGTTATTGCAATCGGTAGCCGATGATTTTTGGCGTAAAGAAGTGACCACCGCCGATAAAGATTTTGTGGCTTATTTACTATCTAAAAAAGAAAGCTCAGAAACATTGCTGCAATCAGTACGCAGTATTATTGCTAAACCTTATTTGAATTGCTTGCCAGTAGTAGAAGTGAATGTAGAACAATTGGTTCAACAAGTACAAACACAGTTTGAGCGTATTAAAAAGTTGTGGCAAACAGAACAAGATGATGTCATTGCCGCACTACACAATAAAGCATTACTCAACGGTAATAAGTATCGCACTACTAGTGTTGCAAAATGGTTGGGTAATTTAGAAAGTTTACTTTCACAGCCTGAAATGAAACAAGGCTTATTTGATGGCTTTGAACGCTTCACTCCAGCAAAATTAGCAGACGCACTTAAAAAAGATCAGGTGTTACCACTGCTTGATTTTTGGTTAGCGTGTGAGTTGTTATTAGAACAACACCAACAGCTTCAACAAGGACGAGAGTTACAACGTCAGGCATTACGACTGAAATTATTAGCATACTGTCGTGAAGTGGTGCCACAACAAAAACAGCAACAACAAATTTTGTCCTATGACGACTTGTTATTGAACCTTGAACAAGCACTTAAAGGTCGCCAAGGTGATTGGCTGGTGGAACAGTTACAAGCACAATATCAAGCAGCATTGATTGATGAATTTCAAGATACTGATCCGATTCAATATGCCAGTTTTAGCCGATTATTTTCAGACAGTGATTTGATTACATTCCTGGTGGGTGATCCCAAGCAAGCTATTTATAGCTTTCGGGGCGCTGATATCTTCACTTATTTGCAAGCAAAATCGGCAGCAAAATTAAAACATACTCTGTCGACAAACTGGCGTTCTCACCCCCATTTGGTGTCAGCAGTGAACAAGATATTTAGTCGCCACTCGGAGCCATTTATATATAAAGATATTCCTTTTCAAACTGTAGATGCAGCACGTGAATCGCATGATGTATTGCAGCTGGCTAATGGAGACAGTACACCGTTACAAATTTTGTGGGCAGACAGTGCCAAGTCAATGAGCAAGAAAGACTTAACAACCATTGCTGCTAATGTGACTGCTGATGAAATAGCCAAATTATTAAACCTTGCCCAAGGGGGACAGGCGAATTTATTAGATGAGCAATCTCAGCAATTGCAATCATTAACCGGTGGTGATATCGCCGTATTAGTACGCAATCATCGGCAAGCACATGCGATTCAACATTGCTTGCAAGCACGTGGTATTAACAGCGTGCAACAAGGTAGAGAAAATGTATTTAATTCTACAGAAGCTCAGGTGTTGGAACGTGTGTTATTAGCCATTGAGGAACCTAATAATGAGGCTAGAATAAGCGCAGCACTCACCACTAGTTTGTGGGGGCTCAGTGCAACAGATTTATACCAACTTCAGCAAGATGAGACGCTATGGCTTGAGCAACTTAATTTCTTTTATGATTTGCATCAGCTTTGGCTGAAACATGGTTTTATGCGTTTGTTTAGGCACTTATTAGTGACTGCTTCCACATCACAATCTGTGCAGCAGCGGTTGTTGTCCCTGCCTGATGGCGAGCGACAGTTAACTAACTTATTGCATTTAGCTGAATTGATCCAAGATCATTGTAGTCAACAAGGCGAAGGGATTGAAACCGTGTTGCACTGGTTAGCTAGTCATAGACAATCAACTAATGATAATGATGATACGGCTCAATTAAGACTTGAAAGTGATGAGCAGTTAGTCAAAATAATTACTATTCATAAAAGTAAGGGATTGGAATATCCCATCGTGTTTTGCCCATTTTTGTGGGATGCCAATTTGCGTGCAGCTGAAAATAAAGTGATTACTTTTCATCAAGATGATCAGGAAAATACTGCCAGTGTTGCTTTTTCAGAGCCAGCGTTAAGCCAAGCAGCAACATCTGTCACCATAGAAGAACAAGCTGAGGATTTACGTTTGTTATATGTTGCATTAACCCGAGCACGTGAACGCTGTGTGCTGATTTGGGCTGATGTTAAAAATGTTGGTCAATCGGCGTTATTCAGTTTGCTGCATTCTGGTTTGGATAAAGCAGATAATACATTAATGCTTGAAGATTTAACTCAATTAGCTCAAGCAAGTAACAATACCATTTCAGTTGAGCCACTACATATTGATGATATGACACATTATCTTGGCGCAGATGGTCAAACAAAAACATTAGTAGCCAAAGACTTTAAGGGCACAATTCAACAACCATGGCGTATTGGTAGCTTTAGTGCATTAACCAGAGGGCATGATGCTGAGTTACCAGATTATGATGCTGGCGACGCTATTGTTATTGCGCCAATAGCCCAGACACGTAAGATGGATCGGTTTGGTTTTCCACGGGGTGCACAAGCCGGTACGTGTTTGCATGCTATCTATGAATTATGGGATTTCACTAGCCAAGATGATGATGCTTTACAAAGCTTGGTTTCACGTACTTTATTACAATATGGTTTTGATGAACAATGGGTGACCGTCGTTGTTCAATGGGTGGAAGAGGTGGTGGCTACGCCATTAAATAACTCTGGAGTTGCACTGTCTATTTTAACACCCGCAACACGGCTGGATGAGTTGGCATTTTATTTTCCGGTGGCTACTCTATCCGTTAATAATTTACAAAAAGCGCTATTGCCACTATTAGCAGTTGATTCGACTTTAGCGACAGTGATTAAACGTTTGAGCTTTGCTTCTCTGACTGGGTTTATGAAAGGTTTTATTGATCTAGTATTTGAACATGAAGGTAAATTTTATGTGGTGGATTACAAATCTAATCACTTAGGTAATACTGAAACTGATTATCAAGCCGAACAGTTAGATGATGCCATGGTGGCACATGATTACCCATTACAATATTTAATTTATAGTCTGGCATTACATCGTTACTTAAAATTAAGATTGGCTGATTATGATCCTGAAATACATTTGGGTGGTGTGTATTACTTATTTATTAGAGGGATGAAATCTGAGTGGGGGCAAGCGGGTATCTTTTATGACAAGCTTGATATGGCCTTACTAGAAAAGTTTGATGCTTGTCTGCAAGATAGCGATGGCGCTGAGCTATGACAAAATTAATAGCTGCTCTTCGACCACTAGGCTTTGGCGAATTAGCTTGTCAATTTGCTCAATTTATTGCTCGATTAGATAAAACGGATGATCCATTAATTGCTATCACAGCAGCGTTATTGAGTGATGCTAACAGCAAAGGCCATGTGTGTTTAAACCTAGCTCATGTCATAGATAATGAAGCCTATGTTTCATTAGCTTTACCTGAACAGCTAGCAGAATGGGTGCAGCGATTAAAGCAAAGCCATGTTGTGGGCGAAGCAGGTGACTTTACCCCGTTAATTTTGACCGATCAAGGCTTGCTTTATTTATATCGTTATTGGCTTGATGAGCAAAATGTAGCCAACGCTATTCGGCACAGATGTCAGTCAATATCACTGATTAATCAACAACAAATTCAACAGGAATTTGCAAATTGGCCAAGTAATATTGAAGGTATAGATTGGCAAAAAGTGGCGGTGTTTATGGCTTTAACACGTCAATTTAGTGTTATTTCTGGTGGGCCGGGTACGGGTAAAACAACGATAGTGTTACGACTGTTATCTATGTTATTTACCCAAAACAAGCAATTTAAAGTTGCACTAACTGCACCGACAGGTAAGGCAGCAGCAAGATTACAACAAGCCATCAATAACAGTGGCTTTGAGTCACTTGAGGCTAAAACATTGCATCGACTATTAGGTATTACCATCGATAATCAACAAGGTCGATATAATGCACAACAACCTTTACCAGTAGATATTGTGATCATTGATGAAGCCTCAATGATTGATATCAGCTTAATGGCAATATTAATGAAATCTTTGCCAGTAAAAGCACGTGTTGTATTACTGGGTGATAGTCAACAATTAGCCTCGGTGGAATCGGGTGCCGTGTTGGCAAACTTATGCCAACAACATATGTCATTTTCAACTGGGTTTTGTAGTGATTTGGCTGCAGTGACAGATATTAAAATCAATGCCAGCCAGCATAATACGGTTTTGATTGATGGCGTAGTTGAGCTGCAACATAGTTATCGTTTTGAACAACAAAGTGATATAGGTCGATTAGCAACAGCGGTGCAGTCAGGCAATCTTCAATCTGTGTTTGAGGTGATTTCAACAGCTCAAACATCTCTGTGGCAACAACAATGTGATCCTAACAGCATATTAGCTAGCGTTACAGCACTTTATCAGCCCTTTTTTGATGCAGTTAACAGTGGTGCTGATGCACTAACTTGCCTACAATTATTTGAACAACAGCGTGTGTTGTGTGCATTAAAAAATGGCTCTCAATCTGTTCAGTCAGTGAATGGGTTAATTGAAAGAGTGATTCAAAAACAAGGTTGGCGAACTAAGCAGGATTTTTATCATGGTCGACCAATTATGGTAATACAAAATGATCATCGCCAACATTTGTTTAATGGTGATACGGGTGTGATCCTGCGTGACGAATCAGGTGAATTACGAGCTTGTTTTATATTTGATAATGTATTGCATTGGTTTGATCTAGCTCGTTTGCCAGCGCATGAAACGGCCTATGCGATTACCATTCATAAAAGCCAAGGTTCTGAATTTGATAATGTGCTTGTGTTGTTAGCGGAAGAAGAAAGCCCGTTATTGACCCGAGAACTATTGTACACCGCCATTACTAGAGCAAAGAAACAAGTAATGCTATTGTGTAGTGAAGAAATTCTTAGTAAAACAGTAACCACACAACATCAGCGAGAAACAGGATTGGCAGAGTTGTTAGTCTATCAATAACTTTAAAATCATAGCATTATATGTTTATTAAAGAGTGCTGCTTAGAGAACTAAAGGAGATTGAAGTTACGTCAGTTATTACTGCCAGAATAGATGACGAATTTTATCAGAATCGACCTCCCGTATTGTAAGATAATCGGTATTTATGTTTTTTCCACCAGATCATGATTCCTTGTCCAATAGGGCCAAAAATTTTTCCAGAATGTAAGGGTAACTGTAAAAACAACAACTTGTCTGCAATGCTTCCTTGAAGAAAACCGTACTGTGCAACTTTGTGTTCAAAGGTAATAAAAACGCCGGTGCTTGCAGATAATATTAGGGATCCTGCCATGCCAAGTCCTAGATATCGGTGTATCCACATCCAAGCTTTCCTATTTGGCATGGCAATATGCTTATAAGCTTTTAGATCGATTTTAGAACTTCCAATTCAATCTTAGATATACCGAACGATAAGTTACTTCAGTCGCTTTACTACGTGAATCCAAGGTACCACTAGCCATGAAGACTCTATCAGTCTGTGTCTGTGAAGGTGCTAAAAGGTTAAGTAAAGATAAATTCAGAGAGACCTCCTTACTCAGTTCTGTTCGCGCTGACATATCCAGTCTAGCCAAAGAAGATAAAACTGTATTTGTTGAACTGCCATCGTTATTTTTAACCGTTTGGTCATAACCACTGACCCAATTTGTACTAATACTAAAGGTCGAATGCCAAGGTGCCACATACCAATCCAGCCCTATATTGGCTACGGCATCATGCTGTTCTAAGAATCGTCTGGTTTCGCCTGTTGATGTATCTACTTCTGAATCTATATAAGTAGCGTTTCCCCATAAGGTAAGGTTAGGCAAATCGATCATTGTCATAGGCAGACGCCCCTCGAACTCAATACCAAATAATCGCCCATCGCCTATATTCTGTGGACGAGAAACATAACGAGCATTTTCGAGCGTACTAATATTTTCAATTTTATCAGTAAATTCACGTGCAAATAGATTAACCGAGGCGATACCGCCACCATTATAAAAGTAGTGATCAATACCGGTATCTATGCCCCAAATAGATTCTGGCTTTAATCCTGAATTACCGGCAGTATCAGGATCTGCCAGCGTGCCACTTTCATTTGATATCGTTGGCGACAGATCGCCCAATCCTGCCCGGCGTAAGGTTCTAGCAACGCCTAAACGTACATCAGTTTGTTCGCCAAGATTATGCACAATATGTAGAGAGGGTAATGCAAACACACTTGATTTTGTTTTGCTATTACCAGCAAAGTCGGTTGTTTTTGTGGATGATTGTTCTAGTCGTAAGCCACTGGTCAAGATCATTTGGTCATTTATTTGCCAGATGTTTTGTGCAAAACCATTCCAACGATCTTCTTGTATCTTGAAAGTATCGGTATCAGTAGAAACACCATTTTTAATATCACTTTCTTTGCGTTTTGATTGACTAAAATCGCCACCCCAACTTAGATCATGGTCACCAAGATAGTGGTTAAACCGAATGGCTGGGCTCAAGCGAGTAAATTCCTTTTTCTGGCTACGTAGCGTTTGAGAATCAAATGCACCAATTGGTTTAAATTTGGTTTCGTCACGTTCTGTATTTTCGCTTCCTTTTTGTGCGTCAATACTGAATGTAAAATCACTTTCTGATGATAACTGATGCTGCCACGATGTAAGCAAGCCAAAGTTTTCACGCACACGCTCTCGTAATTTAACCTTAATTTCAGAGCTGGAAAGCTGATCATCGTTTAACTTTTCAATAGGATTGTAACGAATTTCCTTGGTATATAAGTAGCTTGGCTCAAAGCGCAACATATTCTGCTGTCCTAGTTGTAACTCGAAAGCCGGAACTAGATTGACCTGATTGAAAGTACGTTCATTGATTTCGATAGAGCCACCATCTGCTGTACCGTCACCTTTAAATTCATAGACATCTTCATTTTCGTTACGACGCTGGCGTTGCACCCCACCCAAAAGAGCATAACGAAAAGCTCCAGACTCTCCTGCATGTAAGATTGTTATATCCCCAACTCTTGCCGTATCTTCCAAGTAACCACCTCCTACTCCAAATTCAGTTCGTGGCGTAAAATCGGTATTTTTCCAGACAATATTTAATGTACCTGCGGCTCCTTGCCCATCTTGACTTGCCAGTGGTGCACGGATGATATCAACACGTTTAACGAGTGAACTCGGAATTCGGTCTACTTGAACTGAACGACTAGAACTACCATCGGCTAATGCTCTGTTATTTACTAAAACCTGTGTGTACTGACTACCGATTGCTCTTAGCTGAACTTCACGTGCACGATTTGCATCCCCAAATGTCACTCCTGGTAAACGACGTAAGGCATCACCTAGAGGCTGATCACCAAATTGATTCAGTTGACCAGCTTCTATCGTCGTTATAGCATTCGGTGCATCTCGTTTGCGTAAAATTGCACTTTCAGCTGAATGTCCTATTCTGTTACCCACAACTTTAATAGGAGTGAGGCGCATGGTACTTGGCTTATTATTTTCTGATATTAATATCAGTGCATTATCTGCTGTTAGTCGCCAAACTATACCGCTTTCTTTTAACAAGATGCCTAAACCTTGCTTAACAGTGTATTGACCTTGTAAGCCCTGACTTAATTTGTTTTTAATTACTTTAGATTCAGTAGAAAAGGAAACGCCAGATTCATCAGTAAATTGAGACAGTACTTTTTCTAAAGTACCTGCGGGAATATTGTAAGTTACGATTTCTTGGGCTTGAACATTTACAACTGTCATATTAAAAATGATAACGACTATCATCAAAACACTATTTTTTATCGTTACCCAATTAAAGTACTGTTTTAACCTGTTTTTTATTTTTTGCATGACAAATTCCCCTGACTCTTATTAATTTTTGATGCATACAAGCTAAAATTTTTTCTTATAAATTTTAGGGCTCAGTATTCATTTAATTGTTATTCCAGTTTTATAAACACGTTATAAAGTGAGTGACACTGTACATTGTTTGGATGTTAATGCAAATCATTGTTATTATCATTCATGTGATGTGTGACTGGAAAGAATTGTCTAAAGCAGTTTTAATATGATGATATGAAAAAATTTTGGGATTAAAATAATAATCAGCTCATAACTAGCTGAGAAAATAAAACCTAATATTTATTAGGTACAAAAAATAGCTTCATTTAAACTACAGCACTACACTACAAGAGCCGATTAAACAGAAAAAATTAATGTGAATTGAATGAGTGATATATTTCATGAAGAGGTATATTTCTCATTGATTGACAAGATATTCGATGCTATTAGACAAACAAACACCCTGACATTGTCATCAAATATTAACTAAACGAGAAAATCGACTTTTTTCGTATTTTGATGAGAGAAAAGTACCTAGTCATGTCTGGTTGGGTGTAATTGTGGGCGGCGAGGGTGGCAGTAAAGCTCGACCTATGAAAGAGTGATGGGTATTAAATATTTAGAGCAAAGTTATAACTTTCTTTTAAAAAAAATGGGCCACATGGAGTGCTGATGGAGTTAAACGCAATAAACATAAAAATGGAAAATTGCTTAATAATAAAGTTCACCATACCTACCCACAGGCTTTACATTTGTAACTAGAAATGAGACTCATCGTTTTTTATCAGTTTTGATAAACTGAAAATTATAAATGGGTGCGTGATATTTGTCATAGCATGTATAGTCAAGTTGTTTGTAGTTTGTTGGTGAGGTTTTGAAAGTAGTCTCCAAATCTGTTTAAAACAAGAGCTTTAGAATAAAAACAAGCTGAATTTATTCACCATTTTCAAAAAATGGCTTAGTATTACATAACTCGAAATTTAAAAAGGTGTCGGTGTGGAAGAAACAATATTTATCGGGCAAAGTGATGAGGGCCAAGCTATAGGTTTGTTGTCTAGTATGGCTAATCGTCATGGTTTAATTGCCGGTGCAACGGGTACGGGGAAAACGATTACCATGCAGGGTCTTGCTGAAGGTTTTAGCGAAATGGGCGTGCCAGTCTTTTTAGCTGATATTAAAGGCGATGTATCGGGTGTCACGCAGCCGGGTAGGGAGCATCCTAAAGTGGCTGAGCGAGTTGAAATCATGCATTTAGATGATTTTAGTTTTCAAGGTTTCCCGGCAATTTTTTGGGATGTATTTGGTAAACAAGGTCATCCTGTTAGAACGACTATTTCTGATATGGGCCCCTTATTATTGTCTCGATTGTTGAATCTCAATGATACTCAAAGCGGAGTGTTATCACTGGTATTCCGAGTGGCAGATGATAATGGTTGGCTATTGCTTGATCTTAAAGATCTTAGAGCGATGCTTAAATTTGTGTCTGATAATGCAAAAGAATTTCGTACTCTATATGGTAATGTTTCTGCTGCCAGTGTGGGTGCTATTCAACGTCGATTGATCTCTCTGGAAGATCAAGGTGGCGACCAATTATTTGCTGAGCCTGTATTGAATCTAGATGATTTAATGCAAACTGATGAAGATGGCAAAGGTATTATTAATATGCTGGTGGCGAATCAACTAATGAACTCACCACAGCTCTATAGCACCTTTTTATTGTGGTTAATGTCAGAATTATTTGAACAGCTTCCAGAAGTGGGGGACCAGGATAAACCTAAATTAATTATGTTCTTTGATGAAGCACATTTGATTTTTAAAGATGCACCCAAAGCATTGTTAGATAAAGTGGAACAAGTGGTACGTTTGATCCGCTCTAAAGGGGTGGGAGTCTATTTTGTTACTCAAAATCCAACTGATATTCCAGATAGTGTATTAGGGCAGTTAGGTAATCGGATCCAGCATGCTTTACGAGCGTATACAGCCCGAGATCAAAAAGCAGTGAGGGCTGCAGCTGAAACCTTTCGTGATAACCCAAGACTCAATACCCGAGATGTGATTACAGAGTTGGGCGTCGGGGAGGCACTAGTTTCATTGCTGGATCGAAAAGGCCGACCACAAGTGGTTGAACGCACATTAATTAAACCACCAAAAAGCCAAATTGGGCCAATTGATGCCAGCCAACGCAGAGTATTAATGTCGAATTCATTAGTGGCAGGGGTTTATGAAAAAATGGTTGATAGAGAGTCAGCTTTTGAGATTTTAGCTAAACGTACAGAACAGCAAGCTAAAAAACAGCAGGCTGAAGAGGTGGCTGTTGCCCAAGAAAAAGAACGTAAAAAAGCAAAAAAATCTACTGGTGGTCGGCAAAGACAATCCGTGATGGAAGCCTTTATGAAAAGTGCTATGCGAGCCATTGGTGGACAAGTAGGACGTAAATTGGTCCGAGGTATTTTAGGCTCATTATTGGGTGGAAAATAACAGCTAATGAATTATTTTCCAGACTAAATATGTTTAAGTTAAAAATACCACCGCCTATTTATATGGTACTAACAGCCGGTTTAATGTGGTTAGTAGATAGATTTGTGCCCATTATTGAGGTGGCTTTTTATGCTTGGAATCAATTTGGGATCATATTTATTGTTGCAGCAGTTATTATTGATGCAATGTCATTGCTGCAATTTTTTCGTAGTCACACAACCATCAATCCTCTTCACCCTGAGAATACAGAAAAATTAGTGACAATGGGTATGTATCAGTATTCAAGAAATCCGATGTATGTTGGATTATTACTATTATTGACTGGCTGGGCATTTCTACTTAGAAGTTTTTCACCTTTTATCCTGTTACCTATTTTTATGGTCATGATGACCAGACAACAAATTATTCCTGAAGAAAAAATATTAGAATCAAAATTTGGTCAGCAATATAGAGACTATAAAAATAGTGTCAATCGTTGGCTATAGAGTCAAAATTTAATGTAAAAGTAGGTGAACTTTATATTGTCGAATGATTTTCACCCAACGGTCATTACTAACATTCTGATTTTTTCCTGCAACTGACAGGGTTATTTTTGCCGCTTTTATATTGCCGGTCCATTCTAATGTTAATTGCTGATGTCCACCAATGATGGGCTTATTTCTTTCCATAGCTTGCTTCCCTAATCTTGAGTAGAAAATAAATCTTGTCGGATTCTTTCCTTTCAACAAGAAAGCAGAGACCATGCCAGTGTATCTTGTTCAGAAGACAGTAATTATGAGCATGTTAAATTGGTGTTTAGTAGCCTACCTTATAGTCGCTTCAAACATATACTTAAGTGTTATTGAGTAGTACTATTTGAGAGGCGTTATATCTGATAACAAAGAGGATGCTCGTTGAATATGAAATCACATCGCTACATTGTTGGCATTTTTATAATATTCAGTCTACTTGCCTGTCAGCAGCAGGAAGCTGAACAAGCATCTGAAGACATCATAAGAGCCGTTAAGCTATATACCGTCGTAGATAGTAATGCGGTTGAAAATAGGGTCTATCCCGGCCAATCATCATCATCTAAAGTTTCAGATCTAAGCTTTCCTATTTCAGGAAAAATAGCAGAAATGCTAGTTGCTGCTGGAGATAAAGTGGTTGAAGATCAAACACTCGCTAAGTTAGATAAATCATCAGTCGTATTAGAGCAACAGGTTGCCCAAGCAGAATTTATGAAAGCGAAAGCTGATTTTGATGAAAAGGCCAGTGATTATAATAGGAAGATGTTGTTAGCTGAGAAAGGATGGATAACACGGACTGATTTAGATAAGTCTGAAGGTTCAATGAAATCTGCCAAGCAACAAATGAATGTAATGCTAACAAAGGTCAATCTTGCAAAGAAGACAGTCTCAGATACCGTGATGAAAGCACCTTTTTCAGGCACCATTGGCGAACGTGTTGTTGAGTTATATGAAGAGGTATCTACAGGACAAAAAGTATTAACAATTGATGGCGCCAAGGGCATTGAGATAAAAATTGATGTACCTGAAAGAGAGTTATCCATGATAACAATAGGTATCCCTGCACGAGTTAAATTTAATGCGATCGACAAGATCTTTGTTGCACAAGTGACAGAGATTGGCTCAAGTGCGGGTCCAGGTAATTTATTTGAGGTAAAAGTGAGCCTAATAGATATTGATGAAGAACTAAGAAGTGGGCTATCTGCTGAAGTGACACTAAACGTAAACAAACATCACACAACACAAAAAAGTTATTTGATCCCATTGACAAGTATGTTGGCAGGAAAAGGTGAAGTAAAAGCATACGTCTATGTTTATAATTCTGAAAGCTCATCTCTTGAAAAGCGTGCTATTGCACCAGTAGATAGAGTTATTGGTAATTTCATTGCAGTAAGTGGTGTTAATACAGGAGAAAGTATTGTCTCTGCTGGTGTTTCTTTTCTAACGGATGGATTAAAAGTTAAACCATACCAGGCACAATAGGAATACTATTTGTATGCTTAATATCACAGCATTTTCGATTAATAATTCCCGTTTTACACTATTCACGGTGTTGATGACAGTCGTGCTGGGAATTCTAGTGTTTATGCAATATCCCAGTAAAGAAGATCCTTCTATTGTGATACGACAGGCACAAGTTACTGTCTCTTTTTTGGGTATGACACCTGAAAAAATAGAGGATCTTATCACTAAGCCTGTTGAAAGAAAGATCAGGGAGATCCCGGAAGTAAAAAATATTTTTTCTGATTCAAAAACAGGGATCTCACTGATCAAAATTGAAGTACATGATGATGTTGATGATCTCAACGCTGTTTGGCAAGAACTTAGAAATAAAATGGATGATGTTAAACGAGAGTTACCTTCTGGAACAGTAGGTCCTATCGTTAAAGATGATGTTGGATTATCAGCTCTTGCTTCAATTGCATTATGGTCCGATGGGTTTTCATTTGCAGAAATGAAGGACTACGCTGAAGATATTCAAGATAGTCTGTATTTATTAGATGGGACACAGAAAATTGAGATTTACGGCATTCAAGATGAGCGTATATTTATCGAGTTATCAGTCAACCAGCTCACCCAATTAGGTATTGAGCCAAGAGTGATTGCTGAGACTTTAGCATTGCAGAATGTGTTATCACCCGGTGGAAAAATCACTGCGAATGGGCTTGATATCATGTTGGAGTCATCGGGTGACTTCCAGTCAATAGATGAAATTGCATCTATTTTAATTAGTGTGCCGAATACCGATAAATTAATTCGGCTTAATGATATCGCTACCATCACTCGAGATTATGTTGATCCCCCCGTCACCCCTGTTTACTTTAAAGATAAGCCAGCCATTATTTTGAGTGTTTCAGTGTTAGACGGTATTAACAGTATCGAGTATGGTGAGAAATTGATTCAAAAAGTGAAAAAAATTCAAGCAGAGTTACCGTGGGGTTTAGAGCTTGATTATGCGACTTATCAACCGACATTGGTCAAAGAAGCGGTATCAGGTGCCATCAATAATTTGTATCAAACAATTGCAATAGTATTGTTTGTGGTGATTGCGTTTTTAGGATTTAGAGCCGGGCTTATTGTTGGCGCTTTTGTGCCTGTCACCATGTTAGCGGCTGTGGTGGTGATGCGTTTGTTAGATGTTGAGTTACAGCGTATGTCTATTGCTGCGATGGTTATATCGCTAGGGATGTTAGTGGATAATGGTATCGTTATTGCTGAAAATATTGGCGTTAGAATCGCGGAAGGTAAGGACAAAGTTTCTGCTGCGATTCTTGCCGGTAAGTCCTTAGCTATTCCATTACTGACATCTACATTAACCACTATTTTATTTTTTGTTCCGATTGCAATGGCAGAGGGTGGTGTGGGCGAGTACACGCTTTCGCTTGCTCAAGTTATCACGATTGTTTTACTTATTTCTTGGTTCTTTTCACTGTATCTCACACCGATGGTCAGTGCTAAATTTTTAAAAGTAGCACTTAATAAAAAAATAGAACAGAGTTGTAGTCAGAAGATATATACCTCTTTACTTAATATGGTTTTAAGAAATAGGATAAAATTTGTTGTGATGATGTTGGTCATACTTATTGGTTCTGCATATGTGCTGGGTAAAGTAGATAAAGAGTTCTTTCCTTTAGGGGAAAGAAATCAATTTCTTGTGTATGTTGATTTGCCAGCCGGAAGCTCTCTTAATGAAACAGATAAAACAATACAAAGATTAGCGCACTGGTTATCTGACAATGAAATTAATCCTGAGATTTCAAGCTCAGTTAGTTACGTAGCAAGTGGCGGTCCAAGATTCTTTTTATCATTGTCACCACCTGATCCTGATCCTCACCACGCTTTTACTGTGGTGAATACACACTCAAGTGATCAGGTTGATACCATGATAGAACGGGTTAATACATATCTATTAACAAACTTTCCTGAAGCACGTACCGAAGTGAAAAAAATGTGGATGGGTGCATCTGAAGCTGGGCTGTTTGAGCTAAGAATCATTTCTGAAGATCAAGATATACTTTTTGACCAAAGTGAAAAAATATTAGCAGCACTTCACGCTATTCCAAATATGAGTATTGCTAAGCAGGATTGGGAAAATAAGATCATTAAATTAATGGCTAATGTTGATCAAGCAAGGGCAAGAGCAGCAGGTGTTACGTCTGACCAAATATCTAAGGTATTAGATGCTTATTTTAACGGGACTGTTATTTCAGATTACCGTGAAGGGGAAAGTGTTATTCCTATTGTGATAAGAGGAACAGAAAATGCACGAAACTCACTATCCGAAATCTCTAACCTGCAGATTTATTCAGCTACGCATAGTACGTGGATCCCTTTAATACAGGTAGTTGATATAGAAGGTGGTTGGCAAGTCGGACGTATCAAACGTGAGAATCAACAACGTACTTTGACTATTACAGCTAAGCATGATGATCTTACGGCAGCTCAAATATTAGATAAAATTCAGCCAACATTGGATAGTGTAACCAAGCATGCTCAAATAGAAGTAGGGGGTGAGATAGAGCAACAAAGTGAAGCTAATGAAAAGCTATTTGCTAATTTCCCTTATGCTATTGGTTTGATCATATTGCTATTAATTTGGCAATTTAACTCGTACAGGAAAACGGCAATTATACTATTGACGATCCCCTTAGTGGTGGTCGGAGCCACACTGGGGCTTGTGGTAATGCAAGCTTCATTTGGCTTTATGGTCATATTGGGTTTTTTCAGCCTAGCAGGTATCATTATTAATAATGGTATTGTGTTGATAGACCAAATTGGTATTGAAGAACAAAAAACATCAGATCGTTATCAAGCTTTAATCAATGCTTGCCTTTCAAGGTTTCGGCCGATTTTTATTACTACACTAACCACTGTGTTGGGCTTGATGCCATTGATACTTTCTAATGATGCTCTATTTTATGGTATGGCTAGTGCTATAGCCTTTGGCCTAGCGATAGGCTCTATAATGACATTGGTATTTGTACCCACACTATATTCATTATTTTTTGCCATTAAACGATAGTGTGGCCTATTTAAAATGCACTTGAGCATAACTTAATTTAACAAATACAGTTTTCAGCCTAAGGTTTGTTACAATCTGTTATCAGAACTATATACAACCCAAGATAGGGAATTGAAATGAGACAATTAGTAATGTTCAAGCAATTTGTTGGCATTATCATCTGCTGTTCAAGTCTGATGTTTAGTGTGGCATATGCAGAAGGTACGCCAGCGGAAGAGCCTAGCTTCTGGGATAAAACAAAGGCTGCCTTTAGTAGTCTGTGGGACGGAACTAAGGAAGGTAGTACAGACGCATGGGATAAAACAAAAGAAGTCTCAAACGATGCTTGGGATGCCACCAAAGAAAGTAGCTCAGGTGCTTGGGATAAAACAAAAGAAGTTTCAAATGATGCTTGGGATACTACCAAAGAAGGTAGCTCAGATGCCTGGGATAAAACAAAAGAAGTCTCAAACGATGCTTGGGATGCCACCAAAGAGGCTGTTACACCAGCAGAAAAATAGGGATGCTTCGCTGAGGAATATAACTTTTGAGTGTGATATAAATTACTTTTTTCAGGACTCTATTTTAACAAACATGCCTTTGTCGGCATCGGCTAATAGAGATATTAAATTAGTGCTTGATAGTGATAGGGCATAACCTAAAACACCGCTGCCAATAATCACCTTTTCAAAGCTATGGACACTGTCATCAACCAACACTCGAACGTTATCAGGTAGAGCAATTGGAGGTACAGATCCAACAACATATCCTGTGACGTGTTCAATCTCATCAAATTCAGCCATTCTCAGTTTTCGTTCACTTAGATGTTTTCGTAATGTAGCCCAATCAGCACGACCACTACCTGCAACAGCAAGTAGTACAAAGTCCCCCGACTTGGTTTTAAACAATAAACTACGTACTACAGAATGAGGATCACGTCCTTCAGCTTGGAGTAATTCTTCTAAGTTTCGAATGGGTTTTTTATCTTCAGATAGTGGAATTTTAATGACATCAAATGACGTGTTATTTTGTTCCAATAGTTGTGTGACGGATGATTCAATCATTTATATTTCCAAAAGATGATTAGACACAATTTAAAATTTATACGCTATAAAATAGCTGAGCTTGTAAGCGTAGTTTAAGGCTTTTTGACAACCTTAATTTTATTATAACGTTATGGCTTCATATGTATTACAACTTTGTGCAGAACCGGTATCGAAGCCAATTTTAAACCAACGTACACGTTGTTGTGTCGTACCGTGTGTAAATGATTCTGGTGAGGCATAACCTCTTGCTTGCTTTTGAAGAAAAAGAGGACAGATTTATTGTAGCTGATTTTAGTCGATTTGTAGAACAAGTTGGGAAATGGTTATCGGATGATAAATAATGTTATTCAAGCTTTATAAAGTGAGTGACACTGTACATTGTATGAATATTAATGAAAGTCATTCTCATTCTCATTTAGATATTGTATACTTGTGAAGTAATTGTCTAAAAAGTGCGGCTTATTTTCTTTTAATGCATCACTTTTTCAACTCTGTTATCAAATATAAAGGAGTTTTACTTGTGGATGCCAAGCCAGTTCTAACTGCAGATCCTAATCTATTGTCAGTTATGGATCCTGATCTAGCATCAATTATGGAATCCGACTTAGTTTCAGCAGTGGAGCCTAGTCCAATAATGATGGTCCAAGAGTTCTTTGAAATTGGTGGGCCTGTGGTAGTGATACTTGTTGTTCTTTCCGTAATTGCATTAACAGTTACTTTCATGAAAATATGGCAGTTCCGAGTTTTGAGAAAAGGGGACGAGGCTGTAAATAAAGCGATTAGCTTGCATCGATCATCACACAGTCATGATGCACTTGCATTAATTCAAGGTTCAAACCATCCTGTTGCAAGTACTGTTGCTGTCGCCATTAATGGCACATTAGCATCTACATTGACAGACTCGTTGATACGAGAAGAGGTTGTTCGATTTGGATCCGAAAAAATTGAACAACTAAGACTGCAATTTCGAACACTGGAAGTCATTGCATCAATTTCGCCATTATTAGGGCTATTTGGCACCGTAATCGGGATGATTGCAGCATTTCGTCAACTTGCCTTGGCAGGGAATCAGGTTGATCCATCAATTTTATCCGACGGTATCTGGGTAGCCTTGTTAACAACAGCTGTAGGTTTGGCGGTTGCTATACCGGTTGTAGTGATTTTGAATTGGTTAGAGCGAATTGTTGAGAGAACAGCTCACGCAATGGAAAATGCAGTAACCCAAGTATTTACGATAGATTTGACCTCTCCTAGTGAAACAACACATGAAACAGTATCAAGCAGATCTGCAAAGCTTAGCGTTAGCCACTAAACCTGCAAGAAAACGTCAACTAATTAGTTTGACACCGCTCATTGATGTGGTGTTTATTTTGTTGATATTTTTTATGCTGGCATCCTCCTTTTTTGATTGGCGTGAAATACGGCTTGATGCACCAGTACATGCTGCTACAGGCGATAGTGATGATGAAGCACTGTTAATAGAAATACAGCCAAATCAAATGTTGATTGGAGGCGTGCCTGTTTCTGAAGATAATTTAATGAATAAGGTACAAAAGCTGATTTCACAACAACCTGATAAACGTATATTAGTAAAACCGATAGCTGGAGTTCCTTTGCAAGCGGTTGTTAATGTTATTGATAGCATTAAAAGTGCCGGTGGGAAAAATCTATCATTAAGTCGTGATGCGACTCAATAACTATGCAATTTCCACAACGACAACGCCCTCAAAATAATGAAGACAGTATTTTACCGTTAATCAATATTGTCTTTTTGTTGTTAATATTTTTTATGGTTGCAGGACATTTATCAGTAGCCGATCCATTCCGTATTGATCCACCCGTTTCAGACAGTGATGGTAAAACCCAAATAGGAGATACCGTCATATTGCTTGCTGCGGATGGCAGATTAGTTTTTGATGGTGGATCAATTGAAAAGAATGAACTTGAACAAATAGTCGTAGAACAGATGAAATCAAAAAGTGAAATACAAGTGCAACTAAAAGCAGATGCACAAGTAGAAGCGATTGATGTGGTGGAGATCATGGAGATTTTACGTACTGCTGGTGTGAAAAAACTACAGCTGCTGACCTTAGTAAAAAAAGAATGACAGTTTTCAGTACCAGACAATGGATTTATGCATGTTTGTTTGCACTCTTTTTACATATTGGTTTGTTTGTCACTTTTGTTCACGAAGAAGCATCAGAGGCAACGGCTAAAGAGGTTGGGTTGCAGGGTATTGATATTTCTTTAGGCCCAGCGGGTGGTATTCCTGCACCTGCTACTGAAGAAACTAATGAAACCTCGGTTGATGAAGAAGCAACTGAAACTGAAGAAATAGAAGAGCCTGAACCTGAAAAAGTTGAAGAACCGATTGTAGAACACGTTGAGCCAGAAGCTATTTCAGAAGAGGCACCTGAGGAAGTAAAAAAAGAAGCTGAAGTTGTTATAAAGAAAGTTCCTAAAGTTGTTAAAAAAGTGACAGCTAAATCTCAGCTAGTCAAAAAAGCTAAGCCAGTAAAAAAAGTTAAACAAGTCCCTAGCAAATCTAGTTCATCAGGAACAATGGCAGTGTCAGGCACAAAAGATAAACAAGATAGAGATGATGGTGATGCTAGTTCGGGTGGTGGAATCAAAGGAACAACAACTAATTATATGGCACTGCTACAAAGCTGGTTAGAAAAGCATAAAAAATACCCACGCCGTGCACGTAGGAGAGGACATGAAGGAGTTGTACTTCTTTATTTCAAAATGGATCGCCAGGGTAATGTGCTTAGTTATACGATCAAACAAAGCTCGGGATATTCGCAGCTTGATGATGAGGTTGAAGCGATGATAAAGCGAGCACAGCCACTACCACCTTTTCCTAAAGAAATGGGTAAAGAAGTATTAGAGTTAATCGTCCCAGTTCAGTTTCAAATTAGGTGAGCTAATTGACAGGTTTGTATGACGGCCAAACAACAAGAATTTTCATGTGATTGTTATAGAGGACTACATTTCATCATTTTATTTGCGCTAGGTAAGAATAATAAATGATCTCTACATACTTATTTTTCTACTAAATACAATGAATTACCTAAGCATGCATTAACGTTTATTAAAAAATGTACATTTTGTTTGTTAATAGTAATGAGAATGATTATCATTAAGGTTGGATTTGTGTATAGAGATTTTAATGGTATGAACAAAATAACATACAAAATGCAAACTGATCTAACTCAACTTTATCAAGCACATCAAGCTTGGTTATCAATATTTCTACGAAAAAGACTCCATTGCTCACACCAAGCAGCAGATCTGCTACAGGATACATATTTAAAAATATTAGTGAGTGGAAAAATCCCTCCAGAGGAGTACGCCCGACAATATCTAACTCGTGTGGCAAAAGGTCTACTTGTTGATCAAGCTCGACGTTGGAGAATAGAGCAAGCTTATTTAGATACGATTCGCCAACTACCTGAGGTGAATCAAGAATCACCAGAACATCGTTTGCAGACCATAGAAACATTAATTGAAGTGGATGAATTACTACATAATCTGCCTGAAAAAGCTCGACAAGCATTCCTTTTGCGACGGATAGAAGGGCTTAGCTACCGTACTATTGCTGAACAACTTAAAGTCTCGGTATCATCAGTAGAAAAATACATTGCTAGAGGATTAGCGGCCTGCACTATAGCCATGCTAAAGCATAATCTATGATGCAAAATAGCCCTGATGTTGAACGCATTCAAACAGCAGCGCATTGGATGGCTAGACTTTGGTCCGACATCCCATCAGACCAAGACCATGATGCCTGCAAAGCATGGCGTGATGAAGATCCAAAAAATGAACATGCTTGGCAATGTTTAATGAATGCCCAAGAGCGTTTTGGCGAAGTACCCAAAGAAGCATCTCGTATTATTACTCGTAGTCGACAATTGTCGAGGCGACGATTCCTCAGTCTAACGGGTTTTGCAACGGGTGGATTTCTTGCATCAACTATGTATCAAAACGAAGGGAATTATAATCAATTACTAGCTAATTTTATGGGCACATCAGCGTTCACAACGGCAACGGGAGAAATAAAAAGTGTAGTGTTAGCTGATAGTAGTCAGTTAACCATCAATACTGCCACGGTTATGGCGATGCCAACAGCAAATACACTCGCCCTCGATTACGGAGAGTTTTTGCTTGATTCACCAGGTTCGCAGCCCTACCATGTTAAAACCCCAAATGGATTAATCAGGCTTGATAAAGGCCAACTCCACGTTAGGCATACTAGTAAATACACCCGTGTAAGTTTATATCGAGGACAACCGGCTCATGTGACTGGGCATGATATGCAAGCAACTACCATATTAAACCCTGGCAACAGTCTTGCGTTTAACACTAGTGAAACCCAGTCCATTCAAAAAGTTAATCCTGATGCGATTAGCTGGGTAATAGGTAAATTAGTCGTTAATAGAATGCCATTAACTGACTTTATTGAAGAACTAAGCCGTTATAGAAAAGGTGTATTACGCGTATCACCGGCACTTAATCATTTAGCCGTAACAGGTGTATTTACCCTTAAAGATACTGATCGTATTTTACAACAACTGCGTGCCAGTCTACCTATTAAACTCAATCGACTTACTCGTTATTGGGTCACTATCTCTGCCGTTTAGCCTCTTTCATTTAGAGGATTTATTTCATCCTTAACTCTTTCTGCTCTAATTGATAATAAGAATTATTACTATTTGTTGCGGGTTTTAACTTTTCATTCGGTATTTAGAGGTATAGACCATTAGCAGAGTAATTTCTAAAGAATGAAAGCAACAAAGCGCTGTCCGTTAACACCATTTGCATTAATACAACTAGCAATCAGTATGGCCCTTTTTGCAGGATTAAGCCCATTGGCTTGGTCAGCAGAGAATACTCGTCAAGCTAGTGCACATCACTATTCAATTAGCCAGGGTTCACTGGATAAAGTGCTCAATGATTTTGCATTGAAAGCAGGGATTGATCTTTCAATTAATGCATCTTTGACCGCAGGAAAACGAAGTAACGGTGTTCAAGGCACTTATTCAATAAACAGTGCATTAACTCGTATCTTGGCAGGAACAGGTCTGATCGTACAAGCTCAAAATGGCAGTTATACCATCAAAGCCAAACAAGTTGGTGATGTGACTAATATCCCGACTATAACAGTCGAAAGTTCTCGCCAGTCTGGCTATGGTCGAGATGAAATAGGCTATGACGATGTTTATGATAAAAATACCTCTACCACTTATATGGGGAAAGTGGAAATAGAGCGTTACAAAGGCACCACTCCATCAGATCTGCTGCAAGGGATCGCAGGAGTATTCAGTGGTGAAGCGCGTAATAGTGGCGCCCTCGATCTCAATATTCGTGGTATTCAAGGGCCTGGTCGTGTGCCAGTGATTATTGATGGTACCGAACAAGCACTGACCGTATGGCGGGGCTATAACGGTGCTACCAATCGTAACTATATTGATCCTAATCTTATTGGTTCTATCCAAATTCACAAAGGTGCCACCAATGAACGTGATGTAAATAGTGGTGTCGGTGGTGCGATGGTGGTAACGACTTTGCAGCCTGCAGATATTATTGAAGAGGGTGAAGATTTTGGTATTGAATTAAAAGTCGAGGGCAGTAGTAACGCCGTTGATGAACGGGTGCCAGATTTACACACTGGCGAGTTGGCGACCAATGTAGCGGGCTACCCTGCCAATGCTGTTGCTCCTTTTAATGATTTAACACTGCGAGTGACACCTAAATCAAAATCAGGTAATGATCTTAATCCACTTAATGGTAACGATTATTCCTATCGTCTAGCGGCGGCCAAAACATTAGATAAGTTTGATTTTTTAGCAGCCTATGCCTACCGTGAACGCGGTAATTATTTTTCCGGTAATAATAATTCTGACTATTATTCTAGTAGTGTTACCGATGCAAAAGAATTTCGCGATCGAATTCGAGCACTGGCCGGCTTGTGGCAACCGGGGGATGAAGTACATAATACCTCCAGCAAGATGGCATCGTGGTTATTAAAAAGTAGTTGGCATATTACGGATGATCAAAAACTAAGCCTAAATTATCGCCATTCAGATAGCACTTATGGTGAAATCATGCCATCAAGAATAGTGAGTTCGGATGCTGCTGGTGAGGTGCAATGGCCTTTAAGTGAGGTCACATCCAAGGCATATAACATCGACTATAGTTATAAGCCGGTTGATAATAAATGGCTAGATTTACAAAGCACGCTTTGGTATACCGATACCGAGAGTGATACTTATACCTCGGGCGGCTTTCCTAATCAGCAGAGAATCGATAATGGTACCCCAATAGATGGTCTGTTGGTTGATGGTGCTGCCGTTAATTCTACTAATACCCGTGCTGGCTTAACCATTAGCAATAAGATGAATCTATCGAGTAAATTAGATTTAACTGTTGGTGGCCATTTTCAACGTGAAAAACTGTCTTCAGCTGATGATTATGAATTTACCAAGACAATTCCTTTCCACAGTTTCCCCCGAGCAGGCCGCCGTCAAGAATGGGATGGTAATTTTGACCTAGCATGGCAAACTACCAATCGTTTAACAATAAATGGTGGTATGACCTATTCATCTTATTGGGCTTTTGATGATTTTTTAGATAAACACAATGATTTTACACAATTTAATCTTACTCATTACCAGCTTAGTTATAGTACCTTTACGCCCTATACTACCGCAGAGCTACAAGCTAATCAGGTAGTACGTGATAATTTTATCGCACAACTTGAACTTTTTATCGCACTAGCTCCAGATGCTGCGACTAAGAATCTATATGAAACTTTATTAGCGGCCTATAAAAGTAATCCTATTCTCCTTGGCAGTAGCACACATAATAATAGTGCTGGCAATTGGTATCCAGATGCCGATGGCAATTATGATCTAAGCACCAACCCTTGCAGTAATGGTGATTTATCAGACGTACCAGATATATCTAGTTGTATTGGCCTTCCGCAAACAAAATCCGAACCTCAAAAAGCAAAAAAACAGAAAGACCATGGCTGGGTGCCACATTTAACAGCGGCTTATGAATTTACCGAGCATAGCCGCGGCTATTTTAAATATGCTGAAACTTTACGTTACCCCAGTATGTTTGAAAGCACCATTGGCTTTTCTGCCAACACAAGAGCTTTTAGTTTAAAACCAGAACATGCTTATAACTGGGAAATAGGTTATGTGCATGATTTAACCCAGTGGTTACCCGATGCTGAATATGCTGATATTAAACTGACCTATTATCAGAATCTCACTAAAAATGTGATTGAGCGTGATACTAATTTTACATTTAATAATATTGATGAGCAGAAAATAAAAGGTATTGAACTGGACTTTCGCTATGATAGTGGCCGATTTTTCACTCAATTAGGTGTTAATTACACCTTGCAAAATGAAATTTGTGATAAAGACTCTGCCGCTCAACTCTCTGTTACGGGCTTACTTCACTCCATTAAAAATCCTATACCCACCTGTTTTGAATATGGATTTCCCAGTGGTTATCAGTTGGTACAAGCCACTCCAAAATTATCAGCCAATTGGTCTGTTGGCGGCCGATTTTTTAAACGGAAATTAGAACTTGGTAGCCGCTTTACCTACTATAAAGAGTATGAAAATGATGATCTAGACTGGTACCTCGATCATATTTTCACCACCGGTAACCCTGGATACAGATATACCTTTAACACGGCTTATAGTTGGGATGAAGTGATTATTATGGATGCCTATGCCCGTTACAACATTAATGATGAGCTTATTGTTGAGTTAAGCGGCAGCAATTTAAGCGACCAATATTATGTTGATCCGGCCACCCGCTCTGCGATGGCGGCGCCGGGTAGGACCCTAAAACTAAGTTTGACTGCCCGTTTTTAATAAAACGTTCGGTCAGAAAACACAAAGAGGCCTCTTTGTTAGTTACACCTTATTTTCACTTTGAAAATAAGTAATCACAATCAGGAGTTATAAAATGAAAAAGTTACAATTAATCAGTAGCATTGCACTTGCATTAACTACCTTTGCTCTTGCAGGTCAGGCTCAAGCAATCACAGTAGTAGGTGGATCATCTAATATTACAAATATTACAGTGGGCGTATCAAATTTCAATATGCCACCTCATACCGCTGGTAGAACAGGTATCGCCTTTCCAGTATTCTCCGGCTTATTGGTTGATTTCCAAGGTTTGGCTGGTTTCACCAGCCCTGTTAATGGTGTTTATAGCTTGAGCTTCCCTTATAGCGGTGCACCTGTTGACCATGATGATTTAGGTGTCTTTAATTTTGCCCAAGTGGGTACTAGCGATATTTGGTTTGGCGAATGGTCTGATACTGGATTACCTTTTGCTGCAACACGTACAGTCTACTATGCAGGTGATAATCCTGATACATCAATCACCACAACCGGTACTGCTACTTATTCTGTTAAAGGTATTAACAATTACTATGCTGGAATAAATGGTGCCCTAAGCGGAACCTTTACGGCTGATTTTGATAATTCAACATTAACAGGATCAATGTCCAGTGCACTATCTTCTGTCAATATCGGTACAGTGACCATTAATCCCGATGCGTCTATTACTGGTACGGGTACAGCAAGCGCAACAGTTGCGATTTTCTCGGCTACAGGTGGTGATGTTTCTGGTCAGTTCTACAATGGCCAAGCGGACCTAGCGGGTATGGTTGACTTTGCAGGAACTATCTTTGATACCTCATTTGGTGGTACCAAGGATTAATGTTGTAAAACAGTGTTGTGTTAAGCCGAGCATGGAAGTCATGCTCGGCTTTTCTTTTTTCTATTAATGAGCCTGTTTTATGTCGCCGTTATTAAAATCTCAGTTTAATTATTACCGTATTACTGCTTTAATTATCACGCTACTTATTAGCTTAACCGCGGTAGCTGATGATTTAGATACGCGATTACGGATAGAGCAATCTATTGAACAGCAGACAAATCAAGAGCAACAGGAATTATTAAAAAATGAAGATTATCTGCAGGGACACCATCCAAAAATAACCTTAAATGGTAAGTCTTATCCAGTAAAACATAATGCAAATGATTTGGGTCGTGCGATCTATGTGTCAATTCAACAAAGACAGTGGCAAGCAGTGCTTTATTTTTTAAGTGAATATCAAAGTCTGGCTAAAGCTGATCCCTTATTATTAGCCTATGCTCGAGGCTCACTGGCTAGAGTTCAAGGTGATATGGATCTAGCAGAGACGGAATATCGCCACCTTTTATCATTGAACCCTGACTTTTTACCCGGGCAACTTGAACTTGCTCGAATATTATTTGAAGACCATAAAGATAAAGAAGCTAAACAACAATTTGATAAAGTTAATCTTAAACTAGACTCTACAAATAGTCAGCAACAAGGTGTTATTAATACCATTATGAGTTTTACTAAGGCCTTGGAACAGAGAAATAGTTGGACTAGCTCATTTGCTGTCGGTGCAATATGGAATGATAACCTCAACCAATCTTCGGAGAGTTTTACTTGTTTTTTATATTATCAAGGTCAATGCCTCTACGATCGAAAAACTCCCGATGCCCTTGAGGCTCATGGTGTAGATTACGAATTAACTATCAATAAACAGCTGCCTATCAGTGGCCATCATGGCATGTACTTTCGCACCTTGCTCTATGGTCAAAGCTATGAAGATTATCGTGACTATAATGAAGCAACATCCATTAGCCAATTCGGTTATCGTTATCAAGATTTAGATGATCAGATCCGGTTCGCTCCTTCTTTTGAATTATTATCCTATGGTAATGAAATACGCTATGGCGCATGGGGGTTACATAGTGAATGGACTCGAAATATCTCCAATAAACGGATGTTTAAATTAGAAGCAGATTACAAAAAGCTAGACTATCGAAAAGAAAGCCATAGTCGTTTTGAAGGGGAGTCATATTCGGCTAATGCCACAATATGGCAAATGTTACCTAAAAACTGGATAGTATTTGGTGGTATTGATTGGTTAGAAAATAAGGCAAATGAGAAAACGCTAGCTTATACACAATGGGGTTTGAGACTTGGTGTATCCAAACAATTTTCTTATGGTATTAATGCGGTTGCTTTTGCCTCTGTTCGTAAACGAGATAATCATGAATTTAGTAAGATATTAGGTGAGCAACGTAGTGATATAGAGCAAAACTATACCGTGGTTTTAAAGGCTTCTAAACTTAAGATTGCAGGTTTCACACCTAACCTTACTTTAAGATACCGTACTGTTCACAGTAATCTGGATTGGCTATTCAGCCATCAGCGTAATCAGATTAGTTTCAAACTAGAAAGGAGCTTTTAACCATGTTCCATTCACTTTTTACAGCCTCTGTTTCACTGGTATTAGGATCGGTATCTACAGCCTTAGTTATGCTGTTATTAAGTCCACTGTTACATGCAGACAGCAGTTGGCAAAACTATCAGCAACAAGCAACAATATTTTATCAGCAGGGCAATTATAACGATGCTGAAACATTGCTTAATCAGGCTATTATTAGGGCTGACAAAGCAGATAATGGCTTAAAATTTAAAGCCAGTAGCCTTAATTTATTAGCCTTTGTACTGATGGCAAAAGGTGATAAAAAAAAAGCATTAACCTCGCTTGATCAAGCCTTGCTACTGGCCGAGCAGTTATATGCAAAAGATCACCCCAAATTAGCTATGATGTTATTCAATAAAGGTGATTTCCTGGAGCAATCAGGTCAAGAAAGACAAGCTATCACAGCCTATCAATCAGCGTGGTTGATACAAAGTAAGAATCTAAAAACACATGGAGATGCCGCTTTAAAAACGGCACAAGCACTCACCAGACTCAATAATAAATTGCAATATTACAAAGCTACTATCGACGTGGCTAGTACTGTGGAGACATATCAAAAAGAAAACCTAGCCTCATCTTTCAATGAAAAAATACGCCAGATTAGTTATGCACTAGCCGAAGCTCACATGAAACGAGGACAAGCAATATTAGCCCAACAAGCATTAGAGCAAGAGCTTAGTTATGAGCAGAAAACACTAAAAATGGATGATGTTCGTATCGCCGAAACACTAGAACGATTGGCAGTAATTCTTGATGTACAAAACAAACAAGCAGCAGCAATCCATCTACGAGTACAAGCATCCAAGACTCGGGAGCATCAAGACAAACCATCACTGATAAACGTTATGAATCTTAATGAATTGGCACTAGATCATCAACAAAAAGAACAATTCGATAAGGCTAAGCCTCTCTATCAAAAAGCGTTAACAACATTGCATCAATTAGGACAAGACAACAGTGTTGAGCAGGCATTGATACTGGGTAATTTAGGCAGTCTTGAAGAAGATCTAGGCAATAAAGAGGAAGCGCTCAAACTTTATTTACAAAGTGTTGAACTTCATAACAAACTTCAGCAATCACCACAGCTAGCATCTAATATAGCGGCTCGTGCTGCCGCTATTTTCTATAGCAAGCGTCAATATAAGAAAGCAGAACCTTTATTTTTACAGGCCTTCGAATTGCTCGAAGTCTCAAGTGCACTGAAACCAGAACTTAAAGTTGCATTGGAAAATTTAGTCACGCTATATGACGCTTGGGGTAAACAAGTAAAAAAATCAAAATATCTCAAAAAACTTAGAATATTGAATAAAGTAGGATCCTAATATCAGCTTATATTCAGGCAGATAGGCCTTTAATAATTTAGCCTTTTAAATATCAAGCGTATTCTCTACGGTGTTTATGGCAGTGAGAGGCCCACCAGTCTTTAAGAAACTTAAGTAGTAGTTCGGGCTCTCTGTACATAATCGCACTATCATTGAAGATGCTGAGATGACGCAAGTAAGCGCTGTATTTTTATTGGTAACCGGGTATATCAGGGCTCTTTACTCCTGCGTGAGCAGATATTACTTTGTGGAAAGTTTGCCACTGCTTGTGAATTTACCTTAGTGGTTATTTTATTTTGCCCAGACTTAAACAGGAATACCTATAACCTTGTCGCTTCAAATGTATTACAGCTTTGTACTGAACCGGTATTGAAGCCAATTTTAAACCAACGTACACGTTGTTGTGAGGTGCCGTGAGTAAATGATTCTGGTGAGGCATAACCTCTTGCTTGTTTTTGTAATCGATCATCACCAATAGCACTGGCGGCAGTGAGGGCCTCTTCAATATCACCTTGTTCTAATATTTGTTTGGCTTTTTCAGTGTGGTGAGCCCAAAGCCCTGCATAACAATCGGCTTGCAGTTCTAACATCACAGATAAGGCATTGCCTTTTGTTTCACTGACACTTTGTTTGGCACGATGAACTTGTCCAGAAGTACCGAGTAGATTTTGAACGTGATGACCAACTTCATGTGCAATGACATAAGCTTGGGCAAAATCACCGGGTGCATCGTGACGGTTTTTTAATTGCTGGTAAAAACCGAGATCAATATAAACCTTGTTATCTCCGGGGCAATAAAATGGGCCCATGGCTGCTTGTGCATGACCACAAGCAGAACGCACTGTATCGGTAAACAAGACTAGTTTAGGTTCTTGGTAACGCTTGCCCATTTGCTGGAATATGGGGTGCCAAGTATCTTCTGTATCTGCTAATACAACACCAGTAAATTGGGCCAATCTTTGCTGTTCTGGGCTGGGTCGATAATTGGGATCTGTTTGTGTGGTTGTTTGAGTAGAACCACCCCCCATTAGACTCATGACGATTTGTGGGTCAACACCAAAGTACATAGCCACTAGAGCAATGGCGATGATACCGATACCGCCTTTTTTGCCACCACGTCGTCTCACTGATTGAGAACGCTTATCTTCAATATTGCTACTGACTCTTCGGTTACGCCATCTCATTTTTCATTCCGTATTAACACTGAAAGTGAATCATTGATTATTACATATTCTTTATTTTACTGTCACTTTTATGGAAAGTGATGGAGAGATAAAAATTCAATATTTCTAATTGGTTTTTTTGTGGGCAACATCACTACAACATTGGGTCGTGACTGATATTATGCTGCTGCAAAGTACTAACAGATCCGCCATAGGGACGACATGAATGATCACCATTATTTTAACTTTACTTGGACTGTTTATCGGTGCGGCTGTTGCTGAGGAAGAGGGGCTTGTTTTAGGGCTTTTTATTGGCTTAGCTTTTGGCATGATATCCAGTATGAAGGGTCGAATATCTAAATTAGAACAGGAACTTGAGAAGGTTACAGGCGTTGCCAGCCATTCAGAAATCAGTGATGCTGAAATTCACTCACAGCAGAATCCTGAGGGTCAGCCCCACGCTGATTCAACAGTATTTTCAAGTCACTTATCGGATATGGCTAAAACGTTAATACGACCTGAAGTAAATGATGTGTTTGCCCATATAAATAAGTTTGATGATAAGCCGAAACCTGCAGCAGTAGAATCCGACTGGGCTGTGTTTGAACAAACTGAGCATGAGCAAACTGCTGCAGATAAAGGTCACGATCTTGCCGATAAAGTGTATTCAAAAATACGAGATTTTTTTACCACAGGTAATGTCGTGGTTAAAATTGGAGCGATTGTTTTGTTTTTTGGTGTTGCCTTTTTGTTGAAATATGCTGCGGAGAGAAGTTTATTCCCAATAGAACTACGGTTAGCAGGGGTGATTGCTGCAGGTATTGGCATGCTGATGGTTGGTTGGCGATTGCGTGAACAGAAGTTGGAATATGGGTTGATATTACAAGGTGTGGGTATTGGCTTATTATATTTAACAGTATTTGCAGCCAGTAAATTTTATCAAGTTTTACCTGCTAATTTTACCTTTGTGATGATGTTCTTGCTGGTCGTGTTATCCGGTGTTTTGGCCGTGCAGCAAAATGCTAAGTCTTTAGCTTTATTTGGTGCGGTTGGCGGTTTTTTAGCACCAATATTAATGTCGACAGGGGGGGGTAGTCATATTTCACTGTTTTCTTATTATACGCTGCTGAATGTAGGTATTTTGGGCATTGCATGGTTTAAATCTTGGCGAGTGTTGAATTTAGTTGGTTTTGTTTTTACTTTTGCAATTAGTGCCGCATGGGGATATCAGGCGTATCAAGCTGAAAATTTTGTTTCAACAGAATCATTTCTAATTTTGTTTTATGCCTTTTATTTAATGATCTCCATACTGTTTTCTTCTAGACAAGCACCCAAGCTGAAAGGCTATATTGATGGCACTTTAGTGTTTGGTTTGCCACTGATTGTTTTTGCTTTGCAAAGCCGTTTAGTTGAACAGTTTGAATATGGACAGGCGATCACGGCTGTGGTGATGGCGATCATTTATTTATGGTTGGCCAGACAATTGTGGCAAGCTGACAAAAATGGAATGAGGTTATTGGCACAGTCTTTTCTTGCACTAGCTGTCACCTTTGCCAGTTTAGCCATTCCTTTATATTTTGATGGCCGATGGACTGCCGCTGTGTGGTCACTAGAAGGTGCAGCATTAGTTTGGATTGGTCTACGGCAGTCACACTTAGTACCCCGTGTTTTTGGTTTATTACTTTCAGTAGGTGCTGGCCTAATATTTATTGAATCAACACAGGATTATTTACCTAATAGCATCGCCTTGCTTAATAGTGCTTTTATGGGGATGGTTTTGGTGAGTTTAGCTGCTTTTTTGATTGCTTATTTATACCAAAAAAATCAGCAACAAACCTATCAGTTTGAGGGGCAACTCAACGTGATAATGGTTGTTTGGGGCTTGATTTGGTGGTTTATGGCAGGTGTTATAGAAATAGAACGTTATGTTTCCAACCACTATGAGCTACCAGCAATGATATTGTTTTTTGCACTAACAACCTTTGTGCAAGCCACACTAAGTTACCAGCTTTCATGGTCAAAAATTTCATTATCATTCATTTTGTTTACCCCGATGATGGTGTTGTTATTACTTGGTGATTTTGCCGGTTATCTATTTAACAATTCAGCTATGGGGCCTTTTGAAAGTTTGGGTTACCTTGCATGGCCAGTGGCTTTATTTACCCATTTTTTGGTATTACGTAGAAAAGAGCAGCTATGGTCTGAGACTGTATTAAACATTTGGCATGCAAGTGGTGTAGTAATGATTGCCTTCATTATGACGTGGGCGGTAACTGATTGGCTAGATGGTATAACAAATCTTGCCAGTGTTTGGACAATGAGTGCCGTAGGATTTGTATTGGTGACATTAGCTGAAAGTCTAATGCGTCGTGGTGAAAAAATAATGTGGCCAGTGAATCAGTTTAAACGAGCATATTATTGTTGGGGCTTATTGCCGATCATGTTATTTCTAATAGGTTGGCAGGTAGTGGCTATTCATAGTGCAGGTTTACCTTCGCCATTAAGTTATATTCCTGTTATTAACCCACTGGATATTGCACAGGCCATTGCATTCTCTGTGATTGTTGGCTGGATGTGGTTTATTAACAAATCAGAAGAAACACAAATTGTTGTTATGCCAGCAACGGTCATTTATGGCGTGGCAGGCGTGATGAGTTTCATTTGGTTAAATACCGTTATTGCTCGTTCAGTTCATTTCTTTGCTGATGTGTCGTATAGCCGTTATTCCCTGATGCATTCAACGGTATACCAATCAACAACATCGATAGTGTGGAGTTTGATTGCGGTAATATTAATGAGTATTGGATCTAAAAAATCATATCGACTACTGTGGTTTATAGGCGCAGGACTATTAGCCCTAGTGGTGGCTAAATTGTTTTTAATTGACCTTGCTGATAGTGGCTCAATTTCGCGTATTATCACCTTCTTAGTGGTGGGTGGGCTAATGTTGGTGATCGGTTATTTGTCACCTTTGCCACCAAAACCAGAACAAGCGCAACAATTAGCCTAATGTGGGGTGAAAATATTAAAGTCTGTTTTTAACGCTTGAGTCTAAATAGTATTGCCGTAAAATAAACAGTATTGTGTAGTGGAGGAAAGTGATGTTAGATGCAAAAAAAATTGAAGAAGTAATTAATTCGATAACCGATGCCTTACCACCAGGTTTAACTGCGATGCAGGCCGATGTTGAGAAAAATATACGTGCAGTAATGAGTGCAACATTTGCCAAGTTGGATCTGGTGACAAGTGAAGAGTTTGATGTGCAAACCCAAGTTTTACATCGTACTCGTGAAAAGCTAGCAGCATTAGAAAAACGAGTCGCTGAATTCGAAGCTGGAAAATAAGAGAATAAAATGTCTGAATTTAATAATGTCACGATAACGCGTGAAGCCAACGTATATTTCGATGGCAATGTGACCAGCCGAACAGTGACGTTTACTGATGGTACAAGCAAAACATTAGGCATTATGATGCCTGGAGAATATACCTTCGGTACTGCTAAAGCTGAATTGATGGAAATATTAGCCGGTCAGTTAACCTATCGACTTGATGGTGAAGATGAATGGTTGGCGGTGAATGGTGGAGAGTCATTTAACGTGCCTGCAAATTCATCATTTGACTTAAAAGTCACAGCGTTAGCCGATTATTGCTGTTCATATCTAGATTAGAAAAATTTAAACTACCAAGGATGGTGAAACATGAGTATTGCTACCGTTTATAGTCGTGCCATTACAGGCATTGATGCACAAGTTGTCACAGTTGAAGTGCATTTGTCCAATGGTCTGCCCAGTTTATCCATTGTTGGGATGGCTGAAACAGCGGTTAAAGAGAGCAAAGATCGTGTTCGTTCAGCCTTGATCAACTCGCAGTTCAGTTTCCCTCAGCAAAGAATTACCATTAACTTAGCACCGGCTGATTTACCTAAAGAAGGTGGACGATTTGATTTGCCTATTGCTTTAGGTATTTTGGCGGCATCAGGACAGATCCCTATTCATTCTTTAACGGATAAAGAATTTATTGGTGAATTGGGCTTAACGGGGGAGTTACGTGGGGTGCGAGGGGTATTACCTACGACATTAGCTGCCACTAAACAAGGACGGAAACTTATATTACCTGCCGTTAATGCTGATGAGGCCGCTTTGGTTGATGAGAGTGAAAGTTATGGTGCTGAACATTTATTAGCTGTGTGTGCACATTTGCATGGGCAGCAAATGTTAGCCTTGGCAGAACCTTCAACAAAACCGGCGATGGTTGAATATCCTGACCTAGCAGATGTGAGGGGGCAGGCTAATGCTCGGCGAGCAATTGAAGTTGCTGCAGCTGGATCCCATAGTTTACTTTTGACTGGGCCGCCAGGAACAGGAAAAACAATGTTAGCGAGTCGTTTGCCCGGATTGTTAGCAGAAATGACAGAACAAGAAGCCATTGAAACCGCAACAGTGCACTCTATTACCGCACAAAATTTTAATATTCAACAATGGCGGCAACGTCCATTTAGATCTCCTCATCACACAGCATCAGCAGTTGCTATGGTGGGTGGTGGCGGACAGCCTAAACCTGGTGAGATTTCACTGGCTCATAATGGGGTATTATTTCTGGATGAATTGCCAGAATTTGATCGTCGAGTATTAGAAGTGCTGCGTGAACCGATAGAATCTGGCAAGATCACTATCTCGCGTGCAGCACATCAGTCTGAATTTCCAGCCCGATTTCAATTAGTCGCAGCAATGAATCCTTGTCCTTGTGGTTATCTTGGTGATGCAAGGTGCCATTGTACTGAAGAGCAGGTGCGACGTTATCGTGCCAAAGTATCAGGCCCCTTGATGGACCGAATTGATATGTTGATTGAAGTGCCGCCCGTAGCAAAATCAATGTTACGACCCGCACAGATAGGTGACAGAGAAGAAAGTAGTGCCATTGTTCGCGAGCGTGTTGTTACTGCTAGAAAAAAGCAGTTAGTGCGTGCGGGTAAAGCGAATAATTTATTAGAACATAAAGAATTAGAGGTTTTTTGTCAGTTGAGTGATAGTGATTATCAATTGTTAGAACAGGCGATTAGTCGTTTGGGGTTATCTGCACGAGCTTATCATCGTATTTTGAAGGTGGCTCGCACCATTGCAGATTTGGCAGATTCAGAGCAAATTCAAACAGCTCATTTGAGTGAAGCAATTTCATACCGTCGGTTGGATATAGTGCGTGCGTGATTTAAACCCGCAACAGCGAGAGGCTGCACGTCATATTGATGGACCATTGTTAGTTTTAGCTGGCGCAGGTAGTGGCAAGACGAGGGTGATTACTCGTAAAATTGCTTATCTAATTGAACAGTGTGGTATTCCTGCACGTAATATTGCTGCACTCACATTTACCAATAAAGCGGCTCGGGAAATGAAAAACCGTGTTGCAGAGTTAATGGCATCTCGTGATGCTTCTGCTCGTGGCTTGATGGTGTCAACTTTTCATAATCTCGGGCTTAATATTCTAAGGAAAGAGTATAAATCTCTTGGTTATCGTAGTGGATTCTCTATCTTTGATGCATATGACAGTTTGAGTGTACTGCGAGACTTGATGGGGCGTGATTTTGCTGCCGATAGTGAACATGCAGAACAATGTCAGTGGCAAATATCTGAGTGGAAAAATCAACTTGTTTTTCCTGAGCAGGCGATGCAAATAGCTGAAGATGGCCAGCAATTAGCGGCAGCAAAAGTGTATCAGCAGTATGTTGAAGCGTTGCAGGCGTATAACGGGGTTGATTTTGATGATTTAATTTTGAAGCCTGTACAGTTATTTAGACTGTACCCAGATGTACTTAAAAAATGGCAAGCCCGCATTCATTATTTATTAGTAGATGAATATCAAGATACTAATGGCTGTCAGTATGAGTTGGTTAAACAACTTGTTGGTATTCGTGAAGCTTTAACGGTGGTGGGTGATGATGATCAATCAGTCTATTCGTGGCGAGGTGCTAAGCCTGAAAATTTACAGCAGTTACAGCAGGATTTTCCACGATTAAAAATCATTAAGTTAGAACAAAATTATCGTTCTATGGGACGAATTTTAAGGGTTGCAAATCAGCTGATTAGTCATAACCCACATATCTTTGATAAAAAATTATGGAGTGCAATGGGAGAGGGTGACCCTATTAGAGTCATAGGTTGTCGAGATGACTTTCATGAATCTGAAAAAGTGGTGTCGGAGCTGCTCTATCATAAACTGAAGCACCAAACAGACTATAAAGATTATGCAATTTTATACCGCAGCAATCATCAATCTAGACCTATTGAAAAAATCCTACGTGAACACAATGTGCCTTATTTTTTGACCGGAGGAACATCGTTTTTTTCACGGGTAGAAGTGAAAGATATTATGGGTTACTTACGTTTATTGGCCAATCAGGATGATGATAATGCTTTTTTACGGGTGATTAATACACCGCGACGAGGCATTGGTGCCAGTACATTACAAGTTTTAGGCAATTATGCACAACAACGTGAGACTAGTCTGTTTGGCGCATGCTTTGAACTAGGCTTGGCAGAACAATTATCAACTACAGCGATGGCACGTATTGAGCGTTTTAGTTGTTGGCTGGTGGATATCGCTGATCGTGCTAGTCGAGGCGAGTTGATGGAAGCTATTCGAGATATGATTGAAGAAATTGATTATCAAGGATGGTTAGAAGAAGTGACAGCAGACCCTAGTCAAGCCACTAGAAGAATGGAGAATGTTGAGGAGTTGTTAACGTGGATAGAGAAAATGATGGCAAAAGATCCTGAAGGCAATAATATTGGTGATATTGCTGCACGTTTAACATTAATGGATATTATGGAACGACAAGCAGAAGAAAATCAGGACGATGCAGTTCATTTGATGACATTACATGCCGCTAAAGGCCTAGAATTTCCTCATGTCTTTATGATTGGGATGGAAGAAGAAATACTCCCTCACCGCACCAGTATTGAAGAAGATAATATTGAAGAAGAGCGTCGTTTGGCTTATGTGGGCATCACTCGAGCACAGCGAAGTTTGGTCTTTACCATGGCAAAAACACGTAAGCGGTATGGTGAGAAAATTGAGTGTAAACACAGTCGATTTTTAGACGAGCTTCCTGAAGATGATCTTGTCTGGCTAACCGAAAAAACAGAAGTTGATCCACAAGAGCGACAACAACGAAAACAAGCCCATATGTCGAATATTAGGGCAATGTTGAAATAAGGATATTGATAGCGTTGGCTATAGAGATACTGTAAGCTACACACCCTTCAATGAGCCGATTCAGGCTCACATATAATAAACGAGAGATAATTTCATGAGTTTTGCCTCCTTAGGCTTATCTGCAGCTATTGTTAAAGCTGTTGCAGAGAAGGGATACGACACACCATCACCTATTCAAAGCCAGGCTATTCCTGCTGTACTTGAAGGGAAGGATGTCATGGCTGCTGCCCAAACAGGCACAGGAAAGACTGCCGGTTTTACGTTGCCTATATTGCAGCTATTATCAAAGGGTAATCGTGCTCAAGCCAATCAGGCTCGTGTCCTGATCCTTACCCCTACGCGGGAATTGGCTGCTCAGATTGGTGAGAGTGTTGTTAATTATGGCAAATTTCTACCACTACGATCAGCCGTCGTATTTGGTGGCGTAAAGATAAATCCACAAATGAAGAAGCTGCGTCAAGGCGTTGATATCTTAGTGGCAACACCTGGTCGGTTGCTTGATCTCTATAATCAAAATGCAGTGAGATTTAAACAGTTAGAAATCTTGGTGTTGGATGAAGCCGATCGTATGCTGGATATGGGCTTTATTAATGATATTAAGAAAATTTTAGCGTTATTGCCAAAGCAACGCCAGAATTTGATGTTTTCAGCCACATTTTCTGATGATATACGTAAGCTTGCCAAAGGCTTGGTCAATAATCCTATTGAAATTTCAGTGAGTCCTAGAAATACCACTGTTGAATCAGTAGAACAATGGATTCATCCAGTAGATAAAAAGCAAAAATCAGCATTACTTATTCATCTTATTAACGACAAGCAATGGGATCAAGTACTTGTTTTTAGTCGAACTAAGCATGGTGCCAATAAATTAACCACACAATTGGAAAAAGTAGGGCTTAAAGCGGCAGCCATTCATGGCAATAAGAGTCAAGGTGCTCGGACAAGAGCTTTAGCCAACTTTAAAGATGGCAAAATACAAGTTTTAGTGGCAACAGATATTGCTGCAAGAGGACTAGATATCGATCAACTACCTTATGTAGTTAATTTTGACTTGCCCAATGTGCCCGAAGATTATGTTCATCGAATTGGTCGTACAGGTAGAGCAGGTCGTACAGGCCAAGCGGTTTCTTTGGTGACTGCAGATGAATTTAAGCAACTTAGTGATATTGAACGACTTATTAAGCAGTTATTACCCCGTAAAATCATTGATGGTTTTGAGCCGATGAATGATGTTCCAGAATCTCATTTAAATCATCGTCCTGTTAGAGCCAAAAAACCGAAGAAACAAAAAGTAGGTCACCGGGATGGTCAGCGATCAGGTGAGAATGCTCAAGGCCATAGCCACAATCAAAGCACTAGAAATAGCAATAGAAGGCGTGTCAGTAATAACCCTCGCTCAGGTAATAGATAGGCAAGTTAAACCAAAGCTGATTTAACTTGCCTAAACTTGGGATGAGCATAGTCAGAAAGGAGTTAATTGACGCTATCAAGTGCTTGGCTTACATCGGCAATAATATCGTTAATATGTTCTATTCCTACCGATATCCGAACAAGATCTGAACTCACACCTGCCGCAGCTAATTCTTCATCATTTAATTGTCGGTGAGTGGTCGATGCAGGGTGACAAGCTAAGGACTTAGCATCACCAATATTAACTAAGCGAAGAATCATCTGTAAGGCATCAATAAATTGTGCTCCAGATTTTTCGCCACCTTTTATACCAAAACTTAAGATACCAGAGGCTTTTCCATCGGTAATTTCCTGACACATCTGATAATCAGGGCTGTCAGCTAATGCGGCATAATTAACCCACTCTACTTTGTCGTGGTTAACAAGATAGTTGGCTAGTTTTTCAGCATTTTCACAATGTCTTTCCATACGAAGTCCTAATGTTTCTAGACCTTGTAATATTTGGAATGAGCTCATAGGTGAAATGGCTGCTCCCGTGTTCCTGAGTGGAACGACCCTGCAACGACCTATATAAGCTGCTGGGCCAAGTGCTTCAGTATAAATCACGCCGTGATAGGATGGATCAGGCTCATTTAACATTGGGAAACGTGCTTTATTTGCCACCCAATCAAACTGACCCGAATCAATGATAACGCCACCAATGGTTGTGCCATGACCACCAATATATTTAGTTAATGAATGGATAACAATATCAGCACCTAATTCAATGGGGCGGCATAAAAATGGGCTAGCAACAGTATTATCAACCATCAGCGGTACACCATGCTTTTTAGCAATGGCCGCTAATTTTTTCAGATCAACAATATTGCCTGCTGGGTTACCTATTGATTCACAAAAAATAGCACGAGTATTTTCATCAATTGCTTTTTCAAAACCAGCAAAATCATCATGAGACACCATGCGGGCTTCAATACCTTGTCTGGGTAGCGAATGAGCAAATAGATTATAGGTGCCACCATAGAGTTGGCTGGTACTAACAATATTATCGCCAACAGAACAGATACATTGGATAGCATAGGTAATGGCTGACATGCCTGATGCTACGACTAAAGCAGCAATACCACCTTCCATAGCCGCTAAGCGTTGCTCCAATACATCCGTTGTTGGATTCATGATCCGCGTATATATGTTTCCAGGTACTTTAAGATCAAATAAATCGGCACCATGTTGAGTGTTATCAAATGTGTATGAGGTGGTTTGGTAGATAGGCACCGCAGCTGCTTTTGTTGTTGCTTCAGATTCATATCCATGATGTAACGCTAGGGATTCAAGTTTCATAATTTCACTCATGTATGCATAAAAATATTTAATCTAATAATGCTAGATTAAGGATGTAACGATTATGGAGGATTTACATTATTTTTACAAAGCAGAAGTGAATTAAATAGTGATGAGTGTAAATGCTATTTAGAAGGTCGTAATTTAGGAGGTAAAAGGATTATCTTTACGGAATGTTCCTACTGCCATAGCAATAGATAGAAGAATAATAGAATTGAAAAAAAACAGGCAGTAATAGGAATACGAATCCTAGAGAATGAACAGCTGAACCACCTACAACAGCAGTGATGGCTGTTGCACCGCCAGGTGGATGCATACAACGGCATATATGCATCAGCAGCATTGCTATGGGAATAGTAAGTGAAGCAGCTAATAGCTCGTTAGGTATAAATTTATAACAGGTAACACCTACCAGCGCTGAGAGTAGATGACCTCCTATAAGGTTCCAAGGTTGAGAAACGGGGCTGTGGGGGAGGCCAAAAATTAACATTGCTGATGCACCGGTTGAGGCAATAATCATCGGTTCATATTCAGCTTCAATCATAGTACTGGTAAAAAATCTGGCAATAATCATGGCAACAAAAGCACCGATGATTGAAGCAGTTAACTCAGTTTTGGACATCGACTCCATTTATTCTTTCCACTGAAAGCCATTATCAGTGTCTGATTGAGCATCATCTGGGCGATATTTTAATTGGATACCACGAATAAAGTTTCGTAAAATTTGATCTTTACAAGGTCGAAAGTGTTTATGATCTGCTCTACGAAAAAAAGCACTTAGCTCATGCTTGCTGATACGTAAATCTGCCAGAAGAAGCATTTCTAGAATATTGTCATCTCTTAGATTTAAGGCAATTTTTAATTTTCTAAAAATAATGTTGTTATTGATTTTTTTTTCAGGCTTAGGCTGTTCGCCTTCTTTTTTACCACGATTAGTATTAATTAAGCCATTTAAGAATGTCGCCATCTGAACATCGTTACAATTTTTATAGTCTGGATCTTCTTCTTTTTTTAACCAGTTGCTGATCTGCTCACGTGTCACTATTGAATCTGCGGCAGCAAAGATCCCAATCATTGTTTTATCGTTATAATCAAAGGTGTAACGGAGTCGGCGCAAAACATCATTATTAGTCACAAAAATTTCCTAAGTTGAGCTGGTCTAGTAAAAATAATAAAAAAGCCCACATGAGCGGGCTGATCTTATATAGATGAGTTATTTCACTAATGAAAGCATATGATCAACTGCTGCTTTAACATCACCATCACTTAAACTTGCGTTACCACCACGAGCGGGCATCATATTAAAACCGTTTATAGCATTTGCATAAAGTGTATCAATACCTTTCTCAATACGAGGAGCCCAGCCATCTGCATCACCTAATTTAGGTGAGCTCATCATGCCTGTGCGATGGCATAGAGCGCAGACTTGTTTGACTGTTTTTTCACCACCCGCTGAACTGATCGCGGGGGCAGCCGTAGCCACGACGGCTACTTCAACGACAGGGGGGGCACCGACATTAACTTGAGCAATAGGTTTAATTCGTTCGACAACATCTTCATCTGTCATGCTTTCAGGAGTAACAGCATTTTTTCCAACATCTAGCATTGAGGCAAGAATAATTTTAATTACTAGAAAAAGAATAAGAAAAATAACGATGCTGCCAACAAAGAATTTGCTTGATTTTTGTGTATCCATGATTAAACCTTAGCTGAAGAATTAAATTTAGATCATCAATTATACGATGATAATGTTGTTATCGCCATGTATGAGATTATTGCTTATTATGATCATACTGATATAGGGGCTAATGCCAGCTTGCCCATTGTTGTACCTGTCTGAATTTTTTGATGTGCAGTATTAATATTGTCGGCAGTCATCGGGCCAATAATCTGAGTTAAAGTACTGACTAACTTCCCTTCATCTAATAATTGTGCAACTTGGTTAAGTAAATGATGTTGAGCAATCATGTCATGGGTGTTAAACATGGGACGGGTGAACATAAATTCCCAAACAAAACCGGCACTTTTAGACTTAAGACAGTCTAAATCATGTTTTTCTTGGCTGCCAACGATGCTGCAAATCATTCCTTGAGGTGCAATTAACGCTGCCATGGCAGCAAAATGCCGATCAGTATCATTAAGGCATAAAATATAGTCAGGATCGTGTTGTGCTAAAGCATGATATTGATGGACTAAATCCCCATGATGGTTAATCACCTGATCAGCCCCCATTTTTAAACACCATTTTTCACTTTCAGACCTTGACGCTGTAGTAATAACATTAAGATCAGCAATAACTTTAGCCAGCTGAATAGCAATAGAGCCAACCCCACCTGCACCACCAATAATCAGAATTGTTTTCCCTGCATCGTGTTCCCGCGTGATTTTGAGTCGAGAAAATAAGGCTTCCCATGCGGTGATGCTTGTTAAAGGCATTGCTGCAATTTCAGCAGCAGAGAGTGACTTAGGTGCGAGTCCGACAATGCGTTCATCCACTAGTTGATGGTCGGCATAACATCCGGGCCGTGTGACATCACCCGCATAAAAAACGTTATCTCCAACCTTAAACAGCACCACTTTGTCACCAATAGCGGTCACCGTACCACAGGCATCCCAACCTATTATCTTAGGTGTCTGCAATGTATTGCTAATCCCCGCTTTTACTTTCATATCAACAGGATTGATTGCAATAGCCTCAATCTCAATAAGCAGATCATGGCCTATTGGTTGAGCTGTGGGTTGCTCAAACAATATTGGCTGAGAATTGCTGCTGCTAAAACCATACGCTTTCATAATATAACCATAGAATTAATTTATATATCAATACTATATGGCTTAATTGAAATAATAACAAAGAAATATGTGACCATTTTTGTAACTAAATCTTTTAGCATGCGTCTAGCTTGGAGAGGCAAATATGCCTCCTCATTTTTTGGTCATTATTCATTTAAAAATAATTGAATAGGGTTTTGATTCAAAATTGAGATTTAATATTTTAAGGGAGATATTTATGAGCGTACTTAAGAAAACAACAGGACTAGCTCTAGCTATTGCTGCGGCAAGTTTAGTAGGCTGTGCAACCACTACAACTGGAGCCAGTACTTCGAGTGCAGAACTTGTACATTGTTATGGTGTGACAGCTTGTAAAGGACATAATGATTGTAAAGTTGCTGGTAATACCTGTGCAGGACATAATGATTGCAAAACAGCAGATAACGCATGTAAAGGCCAAGCAAACTGTAAAACAGCCGGTAATGCATGTAAAGGACAAGCATCATGTAAAGGCCAAGGCTTTGCAGCAATGACAGCTGAAGCATGTGCTGATGCAGGTGGTACAGCAGGTAAATAAATTAGATAGCTCATTATGAGCTATTTTTTTGATGAGGAATGCCGTGTTTGTGCTTTTGTGACTGACACGGCGTTTTTTTAATTAAGCTCGATTTTAGATAATTAATGAGAGAAGCCATAAAGCTTTCTAAGCTAACGGGCTCGACACTTGTGATTGCTGCGACAAATATAGTAAGAACGGCTAATATTTTGCCTATAATGTAGTGTACTGTAAAGGTCATAATGATTGTAAGACGGCAAAAGCATGTGCTGATGCAGGTGGTAAAGCAGATAAATAGAGTAGGAAATTAAACGATGACGCGTCCTTTTTTAGGTTTTGGCTTGGGTTTACGTACGGATCATTATCAACATGTTATTGATAACAAACCTCAGGTAGATTGGTTTGAAATTATTTCTGAGAATTACATGATTCCTGGCGGCAAGCCGTTGGCAAATCTAGATAAAATACGCGAAGATTACCCGATGGTAATGCATGGAGTTTCCATGTCTATTGGTAGTACAGATCCCTTGAATACTGCCTATCTACAAAAACTTAAACAATTAATTGATCGTATTGAGCCACACTGGATTTCAGATCATTTGTGTTGGACAACAGTGAATCATATTAATAGTCATGATCTACTGCCGCTACCTTATAATGAAGCGACGATTGATCATATTGCTGATCGAATCAAACAAGTTCAGGACATCATAGGTCAGCAAATGTTGATTGAAAACTTATCGAGTTATGTCACTTACAATAATTCTGAAATGGCTGAATGGGAATTTGTAAACGAAATAGCAAAAAGGGCAGATTGTTATATTTTGCTTGATATTAATAATATTTTTGTCAGTGCTAATAATCATCATTTTGAACCACAACACTATGTGAATGGTATAGACAGTGATCGTGTGATGCAATTTCACCTCGCTGGCCATAGCTATAATGGCGAGATGATTATTGATACTCATGATCATGATGTCTGTGATCCGGTATGGGATTTATATGAATATGCACTTGGGCGCTTTGGTGCCGTCAGTACAATGATTGAGCGAGATGATAATATCCCCCCCTTTTCTGAGTTACATCAAGAACTCGCTATTGCAGAAAAAATTGCCAATCGAGTGCTCACTACTGAGCAGTTAGAAATCAGTGGAAATAAGATATTGGTAGGGGCTGCGTAATGCCAACTTTACAGGATTTACAAACTCATTTTATGGATTATTTGTTGGATGAATCCTCCGTTATTATTGATGATATTGAATCAACGCCCATGTTATCAGCAAAGGGTCGGCTTGATATCTACGCGACAGCTTATAAATTAAGATTAAAAGAAGCAATTACGACTGATTATGACAAATTGGCAAGTTATTTAGGCGACGATCAATTTGATCTATTGATGGAGCGATATATTGAAAAATATCCATCTCATACGACTAATTTACGTTACTTTAGTATTAACCTACCCGAACTAGTACGGGATGAAGCACCCTTTAATCAATTGGCTGAACTTTTTGAGTTGGCATGCATAGAGCGAGCTTTTGCTGACAGTTTTGATGCTAAAGATCTGCAATTTGCAACATTAGATGATCTGGCTGCATTGCCAGAAAAGGCCTGGGGTTCACTACAGTTCATCTTTCAAAAATCAGTGCAAATATTATGGTTACAATACAATAGCTTTCCTGTCTGGAAAGCACTGGCCGAAGAAAATGAGCCACCCAAAATAGAACAAACAGCCTCTATGGCTTGGATATTGTGGCGACGATCAGATTTAGTTAGTCATTACAGAGTGTTATCGACAGCAGAAATTGCAATATTAAGTTTGGCTATGAAGGGTGAAACCTTTGCCGTGATATGTGAAAAATTACTGGATTTCTTTAGTGAAGAACAAACGCCGATGAAAGCGATTAGTTTCTTACAATCATGGGTTGCTGAGGAAATGTTAGTCGGTTTCAAATACTAAACGATTATTTCGCTTTACCTAATTTCCAGGCGGCTATCAACACCGTCTTCAGATCGGGCTGTTGTTCAATATCTGTTATATCAAGATGCTGTTTAATGATGGGCGCTAGCTTTGCTAAAGCCTCCTCCTCATGCCAGTGCCAAAGCCCAGCTGATCAAAATCAGCACTGGTAAGAAATTTTTGTGCTAACCCTTGCGCATCACTAAATATGACGCCTTCAGCCAGCATCATTTCATATTCGTAGGAATAATTATCAATGTTATTCAATCTTGCCAATAATTGATGCAGTGCAGGGATTGCCCCATGCTGTTGCATCAGGGTTCAAGATTCAACACAGCACTAGGTACTAAGTTTTTGCCTTTATAACTAAATTCAATATAAGCTGTAATTTGCTTGTTCATAATAACTTCTGTAATGCTATTAGATAATCAGATTCTGAAGGTGCCTGATTGTTACGCTGGGCAAGCCACAATGATTCCGTTAGACATTCCATCATATGATGTTCGGTATCATGTGCATTGCCAAATTTAGTTTGTAATTGTTGATATAAGATCCGGATACCGCTTGGGCGATCAGTCGATATTTGTTCGTGTAGGGAGATATGTAATCCCATATGGAGAAAAGGATTGGTCTCACCATTTTCAACAAAATATTCTTGGCTTAAGCTGGCTTCACTATTAAATATAGCATGATATTCAGGGTGTTCAATAATAACTTGGGTAACCATAGATTCTAGTGCTGACAATGACTCATTAGCTTGTTTTTTTTGCCATGTATCGTGGTACATTTGGCGTAACTGTTGTCTATTTTGACCGAACATCAGGCTTTAATAACCTTTTTTTGTTGGCGACGAAAGTCATCACAGAGATGGGATACGACACAAGTTGAACACTGCGGCTTTCTGGCGATACAGACGTAACGACCATGTAAAATAAGCCAATGATGGGCATCTTGCTTAAATTCAGCAGGCACAACCTTCATTAGTTTATCTTCAACAGCTCGTACTGTTTTGCCTTTAGCTAAACCTGTACGGTTTGAAAGTCGAAATAAGTGAGTATCGACAGCAATCACGGGATGTTTAAATACCGTATTAAGAATAACATTGGCTGTTTTACGCCCGACACCAGGTAAGGCCTCTAGCGCTTCACGATTTTCGGGTACTTCACCTTCATGTAACTCAAGCAGTTGGTGGCAAGTTTTAATGATATTTGCTGCTTTTCCATTATATAAACCAATGGTTTTAATATATTGTTTAAGCCCATCAAGACCTAAATCAATAATACTCTGTGGTGTATTGGCAAGAGGATAGAGTTTATCTGTTGCTTTATTTACCCCGATATCAGTTGCTTGTGCTGATAGGATGACGGCAATTAATAATTCAAAAGTACTGCTGTAATTGAGCTCGGTGGTTGGCTCAGGATTCTGTGCTTTGAGCGTAGCAAAAAATTCCTGTCTTTGTGATTGATTCATCAATTAACTGGCAACAGGATCAGCAACGGCTACAACCGTCTCAGCGGATGCCGTTTTTTGGCGAGCATCAATCACATTTTTTAGGGCCACTATTAAGCCTAAACCAATAAAGGCACCTGGTGGTAGTAATGCGAGCAGAAAACCACGATAGTCATCAAATACGACGATCGTTAAGTTTTTTGCTGCGGCACCAAACATTAAGTGAGCTTCGCTGAATAATGTACCCATTCCGATCAATTCTCGCATAGCACCTAGCAGAACTAACACGGCAGTAAAGCCCAACCCCATCATAAAACCATCAACTAATGCTGGCCCAACAGGATTACGGGAAGCAAAAGCTTCGGCGCGTCCTGTGATAGCACAATTAGTCACAATGAGCGGGATAAAAATACCAAGGATTAAATAGAGTTCATGGAACCAAGCATTCATTGATAACTCAATAATGGTGACAATGGAGGCAATAATTAGTACAAAAACAGGGAGACGAGCTTCATCGGGAATATGTTGTCGTAATAACGACACTAAGCCATTAGATGCAACTAAGGTCAAAATAGTCGCCAGACCTAATCCCAAACCATTAATCACCGTATTGCTTACAGCCAGTAAGGGACATAAACCTAATAGTTGAACTAAGGCAGGGTTGTTCTTCCATAGACCATCACGAATAATGGGACTATATATACTGTTCATTATTTAGTTACCTCAAATAATGTTTCACGATTGAGTTTGAAATAAAGTAATGCATTTTTCACGGCAGTGACAATAGCTCGAGGCGTAATTGTTGCACCGGTAAACTGGTCAAAATCACCACCATCTTTTTTCACTTTCCATCTTGATTCAATAGGATTGTGTAATGATAATCCTTCAAACTTTAAAATCCAATCTGCCTTTTTACTATCAATTTTATCACCAAGACCAGGTGTTTCTTTGTGTTGAATAACACGTACTCCGGCAAGACTACCATCATAATAAACACCAACAAGTAGTTTGATCTTTCCGTTATAGCCATTAGGTGCAATGCTGGTGAATACAGCAGCAACAGGTTGGTTATTTTTTCGAGCACGGTAGACTTGGCTTGAATCGCTAGTGTTTAACTCAGTTACTGCAGTTAAAGAAAGTGTGTCTGTTAATATATCATTATCATATCTATCAGCATCGACTAGTGCGTTAAGTGCTGCTAATAATGCTAAACGTTCATTTTCACTAATTTGTTCGCGTGTATTGATTTCAGTTAAGCTGACCAAGCTTGTGGCTACAATGGCAAACACGGCCAGCATAAAACCAATTTTTAGGATATGGCGTTGGATCTGATTCATTATTTGGCTCCATATACTTTGGGCTGAGTGTAATAATCAATCAGTGGCACTAGCATGTTCATTAAGATAACAGCGAAAGCAATACCGTCAGGATACCCACCCCAAATACGAATAATATAGGTTAATAACCCTACACCAGCACCAAATACAAGCCGACCTTTAATGGTTGTTGCAGCAGTAATTGGATCAGTGGCAATAAAAAAGGCCCCCAACATTGTGCCACCACTGAGTAAGTGGAATAGTGGTGAGCCTGTTGTTTCAGGGCTGAGAATCCAGGTGATACTACTAATAATTGTTAAACCAATCATCATGGCAACAGGAATATGCCAACTGATAACCCGTCGATAAATAAGGTATAAGCCACCAATCCCAAATAAAATATTGATCCATTCCCAGCCTTTACCGCCAAACAATCCAAACAAGGGTTGGTTTACAATATCTGAGGGTATTTGGAGTAATCCTATTTGTGTTTTCATCGCATCAAGTGGTGTTGCACCTGAAAGTGCATCTATAGTAAGGCTACCACCAGGCTGACCTGTAAATATAACTTGAAAAGCTGAGCTAAAATCAAGTGGATGTTCACTTAAGGTGGTGACCGGCAACCATGTTGTCATTTCTAATGGAAAGGAAATCAACAGAACCACATAAGCAATCATCGCTGGATTGAATGGGTTATAACCTAATCCACCATAAAGATGTTTAGCAAAAATAATGGCAAACAATACACCGATAACGACTAACCACCATGGCGCAAGAGGTGGCAGGGCAATCGCCAGTAAAGCAGCAGTGACAATCGCACTCCCATCGGTTAAGAACGGCTTAAGTGGGCGATCACGCAATTTGAGCATTAATGCTTCAGCGAGCAGTGCAACTACGATAGCTAAACTCATTGTGATGAGTACACTAGGACCAAAGAAATACACAATAGCTATCACCGCCGGCACGAGTGCTAGTAATAATTGCAGCATCTGTAGCGTGACACGATTGGTGCCTGATAAAAAGGGTGATGATAAGCGACTTAAAGGCATCGGTTAATTCTCCTGATTATCGGTGTGTTGTTGTTCAAGCATTTTTTCTTTCTCTTTTGCTGCTTTTGTTGCGGCCAATGCTGCTTTACGCTGGCGTTGACGCTGTTCTTTTTCTGTCTTTTCTAATGTTTGCCGTTCCAGACGATTCTCATGGCGAATACGAGCATTATCAGCTTTTAATGTTTCTTGTTGTTGATTCATGGTTTCAGTTTTAGCAAAACGGAAATAATGCACCAAGGGGATTTTACTTGGACAAACATAGCTGCAACAACCACATTCGATACAATCAAACAGATTATATTGTTGGGTTTTTTCTAAATCTTTTGCTCGCGCATGCCAATATAGTTGTTGAGGCAATAAGCCAACAGGGCATACCGATGCACAATCGCCACAGCGGATACAGGGCAATGGTTTGGTAATAGGCGCAGCATTATCAACACCGACCAATATACAGTTTGCCGTTTTGGTAACAGGCAAATGATCGCCCGAAAGGTTATAGCCCATCATTGGCCCCCCTAAAATAAAGGGTTCACCTGGGTGACGCTTTGTTTCACAGAAGGCTAATAATTCATCCATGGGTGTGCCAAATAAAGTCTCAAAATTACCCGCGTGTTTTACATCTGTACCTGTCACAGTGACAATACGAGAAATAAGAGGTTCACCATGTTTTATTGCACGACCAATAGCATAACTAGTACCGATGTTATGACACACAATACCCAAGTCGACAGTTAACCCACCACTGGGGACTTGTTTACCTGTAAGCACTTCGATTAATTGCTTTTCACTACCAGCAGGGTAACGAGTAGGAATGGCGACAACTTTAGTATTTTTTAGCTTTGGGCGCTTAGGTAATTCGAGCTCAATAGCAGCAATGGCTTCAGGCTTATTATCTTCAATAGCTATGATGCAGTTTTTAGTCCGTAAGGCATAGATCATGATCTCAATACCATCAAGAATGCCTTCTGAACGTTCACGCATCAGCATGTCATCACAGGTAATATATGGTTCACATTCAACACCATTTAAAATCAATGTTTCAACGTGATGATGTACGCCCGGATTAAGTTTTATATAGCTTGGAAAACCAGCGCCACCCAGTCCGACGATGCCTGCTTCGCGAATGATCTGCCGAATTTCATGCTGAGATAAACGAGTAAAATCATCAACTTGTTGACGTTCAATCCAACGATCTTCACCATCTGTTTCAAGAGTAATACATAATGCAGACAAGCCTGATGGATGTGGGATTGGCTGTTCATCAATGGCAGTAATCGTGCCTGAACTCGGTGCATGCAGATAGACCGAAACGTGGCCTTCTGCACGGGCAATTTTTTGTCCCTTTAATACTTTATCTCCAACTTTTACAATAGGCTCAGAAGCTTCACCAATATGTTGTTGTAGCGGTAATATTAGTTTCTTAGCTAAAGGCGTTTGACGAATAGGCGTTTGCGTTGAACGCTTTTTTTGGCCATCAAGCACTAAACCACCAGGAAAAGAGGCTAAATTATCAGTCATTATCTCCTCCTAGCTTTAAGTCAATATGGTCCGGATCAGGCCAACGCCATGTATTAGGGTTGGGTTTGGTTTCTACCATATCAATACAATCAACAGGACAGGGGGGTACACATAATTCACACCCAGTACATTCATCAGCAATAACGGTATGCATCTGTTTAGCGGCACCTAAAATGGCATCAACAGGGCAAGCCTGAATGCATAAAGTACAGCCGATACACCGATCTTCAACAATCACTGCCAGGGTTTTGGGCTTTTCGATGCCACACTCATCATCAAGGGGTACTACATCCATTTCAAGTAAATCAGCTAAAGCTTGAATAGTGGTTTCACCACCAGGCGGACAACGGTTGATGCCTGCTTCGCCTGCCGCGATTGCTTCGGCATAAGGCCGACAACCAGCAAATGAACATTGGCCACATTGTGTTTGAGGTAGCAATTTATCAATTTGGTCAGCAATAGGATCGCCTTCGACTTTAAATCGAATTGAGGCGTAGCCTAATAATAGACCAAAAAATAGCGCCATTAGTGAAATGGCAAGAATAGCCGAAATCATAACTAATCAACCAAACTAGCAAAGCCCATAAAGGCCATAGACATCAAACCAGCTGTAATCAAACCAATAGCTGCACCCTGAAATGGGACAGGTACATCGGCAGCATCAATACGCTCTCGCATAGAGGCAAAAATAACCAAAACTAAAGAAAAACCAAGTGCAGCACCAAAGCCGTATAGGCCAGATTCAAGAAAACCATGTTGTTCTTGAACATTAAGTAATGCCACACCTAGTACGGCACAATTAGTGGTAATCAAGGGCAGAAAGATACCTAATACTTGATAAAGTAAAGGGCTTGTTTTGTGCACAACGAGCTCAGTAAATTGCACCACAACAGCAATAACAAAAATAAAACTAATGGTGCGTAGAAACTCTATCTCCAAAGGTGCAAGCAGGTATTCGTTAATCAAATAACTAGTGATCGATGACAAGGTTAAAACAAAAGTGGTTGCCAGGCCCATGCCCATTGCAGTTTCTAGTTTACGAGAGACACCCATAAACGGGCACAAGCCTAGAAATTTAACTAGGACAATATTATTGACTAGAATGGTGCTAATTAAGATGAGGGCATAGTCTGCCATGCAATAACCTACTGATTTAATCAGGATTTAACTGTATTAGCTCTATGTTAGCGATACAGTTGACTTTAATAGCCAATTATTATAGCTCATTTTAGCTTCATTTCGTAGTGTTATATTCGAATTAATGCTTTTTTATTAATGACTTATATCTTTATCGTATATAGATATATGAAATACTATTTTAGTTATACTGCCTTAATGAGAATTTGAATTTGTTGATGTTTTTTGGATTTCTATCGGTTCGCTCACTAAATAAAGCCAAATAAAGCCTGCGACACCTGCCAAAAAAGAAGCAATAAGAATGCCTGTTTTAGCCATTAATAATAGCTCTTCATTATCACTAAAACCAAGTTGAGCAACAAAAATAGACATCGTGAAACCAATCCCGGCTAATAATGAAACCCCTGCAATTTGGCTGAACTTAGTGTCTTTAGGTAATTCAGCCAGACCTAATTTCAGCATAAGCCAACTCACACCAGCGATACCAATAAATTTTCCTAGGATTAATCCTAGGGTGATACCTAATGTAACTGGGTGCAGTATTGTCGCTCCTAAAGATGAAAAATCTATCACAGTACCTGCATTAGCTAGTGCAAAAACAGGGATGATTAAGTAGGCTACAGGCATATGCCAAGCATGTTCCAGCCGTTGTAATGGTACACCAACACTTTCAACACTATATTCCAAGCGATGCACGACGGCATTGAGCTCATCATTGGTCATAATACTTTTACCTGACTGATGACTAGCATCAAAACGGTGTAATAATTTCTTCACGTGTAGACTAAATCGTTCTGGATCGTACTTAGGTATCGCCGGTACAGACATCGCACCAAGTATGCCGGCCAATGTAGGATGAATGCCTGATAATAGTAGAGAATACCAAAGCAATACAGCCACAATAAAATAGGGAGCTGTTTTACGGATACCCAGCATATTGAATGCGAGTAACAACATAAACAGAGCTGCGGTGATTGCTAGTGGTTGCATCACAATCGTCTCAGTATAGAACAATGCAATTACGATAACTGCACCTAAATCATCCACAATAGCGAGCGCTACCAAAAAGGTAATTAATGTTTTAGGTACTCGACTTGCTAACAAGGCTAACGCGCCAATAGCAAAAGCAATATCTGTAGCCATCGGTATTCCCCAGCCGATGGCAGCATCACCTTCTGGGTTAATGGCAAAGTAAATGAGTGCCGGCACGACCATGCCACCTACTGCAGCGGCAATCGGTAGAGCAGCGTTACGCATTGTTGCTAACTCACCCACCAATATTTCGCGTTTTAATTCTAAGCCAACGACAAAGAAAAATAATGCCATCAAACCATCATTAATCCAGTGGTGTAATGTCATGTCCACGGACCAACTACCCACACCAATACTGATCGGTGTATGTAAAATATGTAAATATTGTGCTGCGAAGGGACCATTTGCTAGCATTAATGCCAGTATTGCAGTGCCCATTAACAGTAAGCCACTGGTGGTTTGACGATGAATAAATTCTTCAAATGGGCTAAGCAGTTTGTCAAAACTTTTTTCCCAAGGAGCATTATAAATGCCTATTCTTGGAGTCATTTTTATAGACATGTTATTTTCTCATTATAATTTAAGGGCAAGTAAGGCATTGTTGGCCTGATTCGATGACTGCTGAAACAATAGGATTCGAAATACGACGCTCAACAGATATTGCATAAAAAGATTCTTTTATTTCACTGCTTTGGCCAATAGCACTCACACTATATTGTTTCATCACTTCATTCGCAATTGCCGTTGAGGCGATAAAAATGCCGACACCTTCTTGGCCAAAAGCTTTCATTAATGCACTGTCATCAAATTCGGCCACTATACGGGGATGAATACGTTGTTTGTTTAACCACTGATCGATACTTGTGCGTAATTGGTTACCTCTACTGGGTAAGAGTATAGGTGCACCATTTAGACATTGTGGGAAATCACCTGACAATTGTGCTGCTAATTCTTTGGTGGCAAAAAAGCTAACGGCACATTCACCTAGTTTATGGCTGAAACATCGCGTGCTAACCGTGGGTGGAATAGGGCGATCTGCTAAAACAAGATCCAGACGATGAATAGCTAGTTCTGCTAATAAAGTATCAAGATCTGCCTCTTTGCATACCATTCGTGTTGCATCCGGCATATGAAGTGCAGGTAATAAAATTTGGTGGGCAATAGATTTTGGTACCACATCCACCACACCCACTCTAAATAATTGCGGGCGACCATCCGGAAGGTGATGCATCATTTGCTCAAGCTCGCTACCTAAAGCAAATATTTCTTCAGCATAGCTAAGGACTAATTTTCCTGTATCAGTAATCTCTAGATTACGCCCAACTCGAGTAAACAGGTCTATACCTAAATTTTCTTCCAATAGGCTCAATTGACCACTAATTGTCTGTGGTGTGATATGCAACTGTTCACTTGCTCTAGTGATGCCGCCTTGCTTTGCTACTGTCCAAAAATAGTGTAGATGTTTATAGTTAATCATCAGCTTTACTCTTCGTATTTTACGATAAGTCTAGCAGTAATATTCGACTTTTACTAACTATTTAATTCGCCTACTATATGTGTGGTGGAGTTGTAATTATCTGCTGGAAAGCAAATAAATATATGATATATGTACAAGATAAAACCTCAAATATTAGGCAAAAACAGGAAGAGATAATTAACCAAATAAACGCATTAATAGAAACAGTAATAAATTAATATACAAGGAATTAGAATATGAAAAAACTACTCATTTTCGCTGCTACACTGTCTTTTACGGGCAGTGTGTATGCAGCAGAAAATAGCCATTGGGGCTATTCAGGCCATCAAGGTCCTGATAACTGGGCAAGTTTGACGGCAGATAATTTTGCATGCTCAGGCAAAAATCAATCACCGGTAAATTTAACAGGGTTTATTGAAGCAGATCTCGAGCCAATCATGTTTAATTATCAGCCCGGTGGACATGAAGTTATAAATAATGGCCATACGATTCAGGTAAATTATGAAAAAGGTAGTTCCATCAATTTAACAGGTAAAACATTTAATTTATTGCAGGTTCATTTTCATGCACCTAGTGAAAATCATATTAATGGACAGTCTTATCCACTTGAAGCACATTTAGTTCATGCGGATGAACAAGGAAATTTAGCTGTAGTGGCTGTCATGTTTGAACAAGGTGTCCCCAATAAAGGACTTGAAGTTCAGACTGATAAATACGGTTCTCGCCAAGTGATTGCAGTAGCATCGGCAAATAAATGGCTCAAGAATATCTGGTCAGTTATGCCTTCAAAGGCTGGAGAAACACAGAAATTATTAACCATGGTGAATGTCGCCGATATCTTACCTACAAACCAAGATTACTATCGCTTTAATGGCTCGCTAACAACACCACCATGTTCAGAAGGTGTGCAATGGTTAGTGATGAAAAAAGTGATGACAGTGCAGCAACAACAAATTGATCCTTTTGTTGAAGTTTTACATGAACCTAATAATAGGCCATTACAGCCTATAAACTCACGTACTATTTTGCAGTAAATGACCTTAATATCACTTGGATTATATAGATTGACTATTCCTTAAATTTTGTAGATAAGCTTAACCACAAAGCTCAAAGAATGACGATAAATCATATTTTCCAGCGATAGTTTCTATCCAGTCTTAACTTTGACGTCGTTGACGAACCGCTTCGGCAAGTTCATGTAACAATACTTCACTATTATCCCAGGCCATACAAGCATCAGTAATGCTTTGACCATAGACTAATTCGTGGTCTTTTTCAGTATTTTGTCTACCAGCGACAAGGTTGCTCTCCAACATCATCCCCATAATTCGTTTTTCACCACTAGCAATTTGGGCTGCAACATCACGACAGACAACTTCTTGCTGAACGTGGCTTTTACCACTGTTAGCATGACTACAATCAACCATAAAGAGTGATTTTTGGCCGGTACGACCAATTTGTGTTGCAGCTTCTTGAATATTGGCCGCATCATAATTGGGGCTTTTTCCACCACGTAAAATAATATGACAATCAGGATTGCCAGTAGTTGAGAATATAGCGGAATGCCCCGCTTTAGTGAGTGACATAAAGTGATGTGATTTTGATGCGGACAAACAGGCATCAATGGCAATTTGTAAGCCACCATCAGTCGCATTCTTAAAGCCAACAGGGCAGGACAAGCCCGAGGCTAACTCACGGTGTGCTTGACTTTCCGTTGTGCGAGCACCGATTGCACCCCATGAAATAAGATCAGCAATATATTGTGGACTGATTAAGTCTAAATATTCACTGCCCGCGGGCACCCCCATTTCTGCAAGATCTAACAATAATTTACGGGCAAAGCCGAGACCATCATTAATTTTGAAACTACCATCAAGATAAGGATCATTAATCAAACCTTTCCAGCCAACGACGGAACGAGGCTTTTCAAAGTAGACACGCATAATAATATGCAAGTCATCTTTTAATTCATCGATTAATGGTTTTAAACGCGTAGCGTATTCTCGAGCAGCATCAGGATCATGAATAGAACAAGGCCCAACAATGATAATGAGCCGATCATCTTCACCTTGAATAATTTTGTGGGCAGCACTACGTGCATTAAAAACCGTTGCAGATGCAAGATCTGTCATAGGATATTTTTGGTGCAAAAATGCCGGCGGAATAACTTCCTGAATACCGGTAATACGTAAATCGTCGGTGCTGTAAAGCATGTATCTTAATACTCTTACATTGAGATAGTGAAACGAGCAGTGTACCTGCTCGTTTTAGATTGTCTACTTTAGTGGTTAAAGTACGGTTATCAAATAGCTATACCAGTGAACAGGTCAGCGTTTAACCACAAATGTACCCATATACTGGCGGCATAACCTAAAGCTATTGCCCAAATCCATTTTAGATGAGCAAAGAAGGTGTAAATCCCCCGAGCTTGACCCATTACAGCAACACCAGCAGCTGACCCTATTGATAATAGTGAGCCACCGACACCAGCCGTTAAAGTGACTAGTAGCCATTGTCCCAAGTCCATATCTGGTGACATAGAAAGAACAGCAAACATGACCGGGATATTGTCGATAATAGCAGATAGGATCCCAACTAGAATATTAGCATTTGTTGTCGCAGAAAGGCTGCCGATTTCTAAGCCCCCGACACCATCAATGCCATACATCAACTCAGATCCCAGTGTGAGGTAGCCAATAGTACCTAGACCACCGACACAAAGAATAATGCCGTAAAAGAACATGAGGGTATCCCACTCAGCACGTTCAAGTTGTTGGAAAATATTGAAAGGCGTTTTGTGTTGTTCAATACCTTCAACGGTCAAAGCTGTTTGACCGTTGAATGCGATATCCTCAGCCGCTTTCTTGTCGCGCATTTTGATGACGTAACCATAAACTTTTAACAAACCTAAGCCGGTCATCATTCCCATAACTGGTGGGATATGAAGGAAGCTATGGGCACAAACAGCCATGGTAATAGTGACTAGGAATAAGAAGACGACAACTAGCGCGCCATCCTTCATTGTAACTGTTTCATTAGCTGCTGATGGCTGTTGGTTACTCACAGCAAATGACATGATGACAGCCGGAACAATCCAGTTAACAACAGAAGGAGCAAACAATGAAAAGAACTGTTGAAAATCAACCAGACCTTTTTGCCAAACCATCAAGGTAGTGATATCACCAAATGGGCTAAAGGCACCACCAGCATTGGCGGCCACCACGATGTTGACACAGGCCACCGCAACAAACTTATGGTTATCTCCACCTACAGCCATAGCCACAGTTGCCATTAGCAATGCAGTCGTTAGGTTGTCAGCAATAGGAGAGATGAAGAAAGCTAAAATACCTGTTAGCCAGAAAATAGTACGTAAAGTGAAACCTTGGTTTATTAACCAACTACGCAATGCATCAAATACACCGCGCTCGCCCATCGTGTTGATATAGGTCATAGCTGCTAATAAAAACAGGAACAACTCAGCGTATTCAAGCAGGTTATGACGGATCATGACTTCTGCAGTGTGGTGATAAGCTGAATCAGGCTGTTGAGCATAAATAAGCGCGATCATGGCCCAAATAATACCGGCTGCAATCATCACTGGTTTAGATTTTCGCATATGAATTTCTTCTTCAGCGATAACCAAAACATAGGCTAGAACAAAAACAGCTAAGGCAGCATAACCTACCCAATGAGAGGTTAGGTCGATCATCGGCACATCACTTGATGCAAAGGAGATTTGAGGGAAAGAAAATAATAATAGGCTGAAAATAAGCGTGGTAAATATTGAGTTATTTTTCAACATGGAAATCCCTTACATTTTGGCAAATAAAACACAGATGATACCCCTCTCATGCTTTATGTGAAAGTAGCAATGGTTAGATTTGTTTCATTACTGAATGATAAAAGCCTTTTGAGGCGTCTTCGACCAAGTCAAATACATGGTTAAATCCATTTTGACCACCATAGTATGGATCAGGCACATTACTTTCATCAGCACCAGGTGCGTAGTCTAAAAACAGCTTTATTTTGTGTTGGTGAACTTGAGGACTTTCTGACAGTAAAATATCTAAATTTTCACGATCCATAGCAAGAATATGGTCAAAATATTCAAAGTCTTCTAATGCCACTTTTCGAGCACGAATAGTGGAGAGATTCACACCGCGAGATCGCGCTGTCTGTTGGGCTCGAGAATCAGCTTGTTCACCAATATGATAAGCATGAGTGCCCGCTGAATCGATAATAAAATGATCAGTAGTACCCTTATCAGTGATAAATTTATTAAACACACCTTCGGCGGTAGGTGAACGGCAGATATTGCCCATACAAACAAATAGTACTTTGATTTGACTCATTGAGTGTCTGTTCCTTAAATTTCAGCAAGTAGTTGTTCGATCATATTTTCAGCTTGGCCGAGATAACCCCCACCAAACAAATTCACATGATTGATTATATGATAGAGATTATAAAGTGTTTTCCGTATTTGATAACCAGGGTCTAGTGGATATTCGGCTTGGTAAGCCGCAAAAAAATCAGGATCAAAGCCACCGAACAATTCTGTCATAGCAATATCAGCCTCACGATCTCCATAGTAACAAGCAGGATCAAAAATGACAGGATTTCCCTGTGGGTCTGTCGCGGCATTTCCGCCCCATAAATCACCGTGTAATAGTGCAGGAGTGGGAGTATAGCCTTCAAAAAAGACAGATAAATTACTCAACAGTTGTTGGCCTTTATCTTGTAAAYGACCTGAAAATCCATTCTTGGCAGCCAATTTGAGCTGCGCCCCTAAACGATGTTGTTGCCAGAAAGAGTGCCAGTTATGTTCACGATGATTAAGTTGTGTGGTGCTACCGATAGTATTGTCGATATGCCAGCCATAGAAAGCTTGAGTATGTTGATGCATTTGAGCCAGTTGTTGGCCTAATAATCTAGCGGCTTGGCCTTTTAAATTGCCTAATTCAATATATTCCAAAACGATATAGCTGTAGTTATCTGCTTGGCCATAGCAAATCACTTCTGGTATCCGTACACAGTTTAAGGTTCTCATTTCTTCCATGCCGCGTGCTTCAGCTTCAAACATGGCTAATAAATGAGGCTGATTTAACTTGATAAAATAGGATTGATCGGCTGTTTTTATTTGATAAGCGGTATTGATCCCACCACCACTAATTGAATTGAGATGATGGTTTATTAATGAATGTCCTGTTACATCCTCAATGTGGCGCATAATAGAATCAAACTTGGCCATAGTGGTTCTCAATATAATTTCAGATAGTCAAATAGTAAGCCCAGCGCTATGGTTTTGCCAATAATAATAAGGAACATGAATATGTCAGTTCAACAAGTGAATGATAAACAGCGAGTAGCACTACATGCTGCCGCACGGGTTCAACATGACATGATTGTTGGTTTGGGCACGGGCTCAACGGCCAATTATTTTATAGCAGAGCTGGCAAGAAAGAAACGTGAAGAAGGGCTCAACATTACGACGGTGGCAAGTTCTGTTGTCAGCACCAGAATAGCCGAACAAATGGGGCTTGATTTGGTGGCAATAGAGCATCTTAGCAACATAGATCTTTATGTCGATGGCGCTGATGAAGTATCACCACAAATGGCCTTATTAAAAGGACGTGGATCTGATTTAGTCAGAGAAAAATTATTAGCCAAAGCAAGTGACCAGTTTTTTGTATTAGTCGATAACAGTAAATTGGTTGAACGAATTGGTGAAAACTATCCTATTCCAATAGAGGTTGCTCCTTTTTGTTGGCAACTGGTATTAAAAAGTGTCCAACAAATAGGAGGAGAAGGGATGCTGCGTGCAAATGGGGATGGGTTGGCCGTGAGTTCTCATGGTAGTTTGATACTTGATATGACATTTGATGTGGGGATTAACAGTCAAGATCTTAATGACCAATTAAACGCTATTCCAGGTATCGTTGAACATGGTATTTTTGAACAATTAGCTACGGCTATTTTTATTGGTGAAAATGAGCAGGTCACGCAGCAATTAAAATAAACCGACGGGCAAAATGGCCTCGTCGGCTTAATTTATTAGTGAAGAGAGGGGGGGTTAAAGTTGTTCTAAAATAGTTTCAGCTTTAGATACACCAAACTCACCTGACCCTTCTACACCAATATAAGTAACAACACCATTATCGACAATCATGCCAAAACGGAAACAGCGAATACCCATACCACCGGCAGTCAGATCGCGATCTAATCCCAGAGCTTTAGTATATTCGGCACTACCATCTGCCATCATTCTTACTTTACCAGCAGTATTTTGTTGTTTACCCCACGAGGCCATTACAAAGGCATCATTGACCGACAGGCACCAAACTTCATCGGCACCTTTAGCTTTAAGTTGATCCGCTAAGGCAACAAAACCCGGTAAATGCTGGGCAGAGCATAGCGGTGTAAAAGCACCGGGAACACCAAAAATAACAATCTTTTTACCCTGCGTCATTGCCTCGACATCAATAGCTTGAGGATTGATTGGGCAGCCATTTTCAGGGTCGAACTCATTACACTCTGTTAATTTTCCTTCGGGTAGTTTTTGTCCAACTTCGATGGTCATGATGATTCCTTTAATGGGTTAATAAAGCTATGTCTTACAGCATAAGCCAAAAAAAGGCAGATAAAAACATTAATGATTACAGGGTTTTATCCAAAGTCTTAAATGTTATGATTGTCAAAAATTATTATGGAGGTGAGACAATGAGCAAACCGTCTATTTTGCGTTGGGGAATTTTAGGTGCAGCAAGAGTAAATGAACGATTGTTACCTGCCATTGTGGCAGCAGAGAATGCAAAGTTAGTGGCTATTGCGAGCCGACGTGATGGTGCTGCAGCTGAAATATTATCCAAATATGCTCCTCAAGAAACGGATGTGGCCACATTAAATGATCCTGAAGCATTATTAGATAGAGAGGATGTGGATGCTATCTATTTACCAATAGCGAATGAAGAGCATGCCCAATGGGCCTTAAAAGCGATGGCTAAAGGCAAGCATGTATTAATCGAAAAACCGATGGCGCTAAAGGTGAGTGATATAGAGGCCATTATTGATGCTGCTCAACAATATAATGTGACAGTGATGGAAGGATTTATGTATTGTTTCCATCCACAGCATCAATATGTAAGAGATTTGATTGATTCTGGTGCTATTGGTGAAGTTCGCACCGTCAAAACAAGTTATTCCTTCCCAATGAAACCGGCACGACTTTATCGAATAGAAAGAGATATGGATAATGGTGGTGGCGCAATGTGGGATATAGGCCCTTATGCTATTCATTCTGCTCGTAAGTGGTTTGACCAAGACCCTATTGCTGTGGCAGCGATGGCCAAATTAAATGACAGTGGGGCTGATGTTAGTATGAGCGGCATATTGGATTTTGACGATGGTAAGTATGCCCATTTTGATATGAGTTTTGAACGTGCTCGCCGATCAGAGTATGAAATTATTGGCACCTTGGGTGGTGTTAAGTGCGATACCGTTTGGCAAAACCCAGATGATGCTCCGGTGATTAATTGGTGGACAGATGCCGGTGAACAACACCAAGTCGAATTGCCCATGGCTAATCATTTTGTACTTGAGATTGAACACTTAAGTGACTGTATTTTAAATAATAAGCCACCAGAATTATCACTGAAAGATGCGCTAGCAAACTGTAAAACTATCGTTGCTGCAATTCAGTCTGTTAGACAAGCCAAACAAATAAAGATTGTTTAAGGATAATCACCGATAACAAATTTTGATGAAAAAAAGTGGGCACTTTTAAGGGGTTACTAATTTTAAGTGCCCATTAAGATATTCAATTGGATTTTACTTTGCTAGTGCACCGCGAGAGAGTGAATTATATCGCTGACTTACCACAGCATCAGAGTGACGAGCGTAAGTCACTTCAGTTGCAGCATTAAGGCGTATGTTTACCTTGGCTCCTTGTATTGCAAGTACGGCTCGAGAAAGTGAATTATACTGTTCGCTTTCATGGGTATAAGGTGAAGATGGCTCCACTTTTACATCTACCTGCGGCTGGGATCTCATTGATGCTATTTTAAGCACAGCTTGAGAAAGTGAATTGGTTCCATTTATATGAGCATAGGGCTGAGCCCAAACAGCACTGGATAGAATAAAGGTTGAGAGTACAGTCACAATTAATTTAGTCATTTTTTCCTCCAAGTGAAAAATGAGGCAAAATTTCTGCCCATACAGGTACAGACAAAAAACAAATCAAAAAGTTACATAGAAAAAGCTTAAGTTAGTTTAGTCGGAGAAATATTTTTTACCTGCTTACTCAATAACGCCATATTTGAATTGTTGTTATGCAATAGATAAAATATCAAGTACTTGATTCAACATGATTAACCGGCTATCAGCATCAGGCATATCTTCCGTAAAACGTAATTTATCTTGGCCATCAAGTTTATATTTTGCAGGCTGTTTTTGGATAAGTTGAATAATCGTCATCGGTTCAATATTAGGTTCTTTATCAAAGATAATGCGACCGCCTTGATCATAAACGTCAATTTTACGAATACCAATGGCTTTAGCTTTAAAGCGTAATTCATGAATAGCAAACAAGGTTTGTACATGTTCTGGCAGTAAGCCAAACCGATCAATCATTTCAACTTGCAGTTCTTTTAGAGCTTCATTGTCTGCTGCGGCTGAAATACGTTTATACAATACCAGTCGAGTATGCACATCAGGTAGATAATCAGCAGGGATCAGAGCGGGAACATGTAGATCAATTTCGATAAAGTGTCGTTCATTAATATTAAGGCTAGGTTCTTTACCTGATTTTAGTGCATTAACCGCGCGCTCTAATAACTCGTTATATAAACCAAAGCCAATTTCTTGCATTTGACCACTTTGTTCGTCACCCAGTAATTCGCCAGCACCACGGATTTCCATATCATGTGTTGCCAAGGTAAAACCAGCACCCAGATCTTCAATAGATTCTATCGCTTCTAGACGTTTAATCGCATCTTTGGTCATGACCTTTTGTGGTGGCACAATCAGATAAGCATAAGCACGATGATGGGAACGACCAACACGACCACGGATTTGATACAGTTGTGCTAGGCCAAGCTTATCTGCCCGATCAATAAAGATAGTGTTAGCCGAGGGGATATCAATCCCTGTTTCAATAATAGTCGTACAGACTAAAACATTAAATCGTTGGTGATAAAAATCTAGCATGACTTGCTCTAGCTCACGTTCACGCATTTGACCGTGAGCAACACCTACTTTTGCTTCGGGTACTATTTGCTCTATTTCACGTGAGATACGATCAATATCATCGACTTTATTGTGCAGAAAATATACTTGACCACCGCGCTTGATTTCACGCAAAATGCCTTCACGAATATTGTCTGAATTCCATTGCTGAACAAAGGTTTTTATTGCTAAACGTCGTGCTGGAGGAGTGGCAATAACCGACAGATCTCTAATCCCTGAAATGGACATATTGAGTGTTCGGGGGATCGGTGTGGCGGTTAATGTTAATACATCAATTTCAGATCGATATTTTTTGATTTTTTCTTTTTGCGTTACCCCAAATCGATGCTCTTCATCAAGAATAAATAAACCTAATTGCTTAGGGTTAATGTCTTGTTGAATAAGCTTATGTGTACCAATAATAATATCGGCAGTGCCTTGGCTCATCGCTGCTTTCACCACCTCAATCTGTTTTTTAGAGCGGAACCGGGACATCACTTCAATATTGACCGGCAAATCAGCAAAGCGATCTTTAAAATTTTCATAATGTTGCTGTGCAAGTAAAGTTGTTGGCACCAGCACCATCACTTGCTTACCTGATTGCACCGCCAAAAATGCAGCGCGCATAGCGACTTCTGTTTTACCAAAACCAACATCACCACAGATCAATCGATCCATCGGTTTATCTGATGTCATATCTTTAATCACATCATCTATTGCATCTTGTTGATCGGGTGTTGTTTCAAAGGGGAATGCCGCGATAAATGCATCATATTGATCGTCAGGTTCAGCGACAGGTGGTTTTTTATGCGCAGCGCGTTGTGCATAAATATCAAGCAATTCAGCCGCTACATCGCGTACTTTTTCTGCCGCTTTACGGCGGGCTTTTTCCCATTGGCCAGAACCTAACCTATGCAAAGGTGCAAGCTCCGGAGCGGCACCAGAATAACGACTGATTAAATCAAGTGCCGCGACAGGGACATACAGCTTGTCACCTTTAGCATATTCAAGTGTGACAAACTCAGTGGTAATATCACCTACATCAAGTGTTTGTAGGCCAAGGTAACGTCCTACCCCATGATCTTCATGAACAACAGCATCACCAATGGTCAATTCAGCCAAGTTACGAATAATGGCATCAGCGTCACGTTTTTTACGGCTACGACGACGGCGTTGCATCACTTGTTGACCGAACAACTGAGTTTCAGCAATCACAGCAAGTTTAAGTTCAGGTAAAACGATACCGTGTTCTAGGGGGGCTACCGTGATAGAAATAGGATCATCACTAGCAATAAACTCATCCCAGCTTTCACACACTTTGGGATGAATTTGATTTTCACGCAGTAAGCTAAGCAATGTTTCCCTCCGGCCAGCTGATTCTGCGGCAAATAATACTCGTCCTTCAAATTTAGCTATAAATTGTAATAAAGCACCACAAGTGTTGTCTTGACGTGCATTAAGCGTTAATTGTGGTGGAATAATCGTGGCGTAGTTTGCTACGCCAGCACTAGACTCAAGCTCAAATGATTGCAGGTGCAATCGTGCGTATTGTTTGAACTGAGCGAACAAATTTTCAACAGGGGTAAATACTTCATCAGGTGGTAGTAATGGTCGTTCTACGTCGACCTTGTGCTGTTGATAGCGTTGATTAATTTCTTGCCAAAACTCAGTGGCAGCTTGATAAGGGTCGTTGATATTAATCAACAATGTGTTACTAGGTAAGTAATCAACCAAACTATGGGTTTGTTCGAAGAATAGCGGCAGGTAATATTCGATACCACCAGGCATATTGCCTTCTGAAACCTCTCGATAGATAAAGCTACGTTGAGGATCACCTTCAAAATGCCGGCGAAATTGTTGACGGAATAATACGATACTGTCATCAGTAACAGGGAATTCACGTGCAGGTAATAGGCGGACAGAATCTATCGAATCTACGGATCGTTGTGTTTCAGGATCAAAGGTTCTTAAAGTATCAATCTCATCATCAAACAAATCAATTCGATAAGGTAATTTACTGCCCATAGGATAAAGATCGATAATGGCACCACGTACAGCAAATTCACCATGCTCCATTACTTGTGATACACAACGATAGCCTGATTTTTCTAGCTTGCTACGCCAAGTTTCAATATCAAATTGATCACCTGTTTTGAGTATTAGCGTATTGCTATCTAAATAGTGGTGTGGCGATATTCGATGCATGATAGTAGCAATCGGTACTAGCAAAATACCGCGTTTAAAATCTGGTAATTGAAGTAGTGTTTCTAGCCGCTCAGAGATAATGTCTTGATGAGGCGAAAAAGTGTCGTAAGGTAGCGTTTCCCAATCAGGAAAGTGCAAGATAGGTAAAGGATTTTCACTCAAATAAAACTGTGCTTCTAGTTCTAAGCGATGTGCAGTAGCCGTATCATCTGTTAGCACTAAAATGGGCCCATCATGTTGCAGTGCTGCTTTAGCTAATAATAAGCCATGGGCACTACCGTATAACTGACCCGCGCGAAGCAAGTCTTTTACCGAGGAAGGCAACTGTGGTTGCAACGGATTAGATAGTACAGAGGTGGTCATGGCAAAATTATCGTTAGGAAAGCCTTATATTTTCCCATAAATAGGTACAAATAGCACAGCATTACATTACAAAGAAATGATCTCATAGCCAGAGATACATTACCCATAGTATTTGTGTGATAATAGGCGTCCAATTGATTATTTTCCTATGTGGAGAGGACAAAATGAAGCGGATTGAAAATGTCATACTGTTAAAAGTGATTGGTAGTTTTGAATTAATCGCAGCTTTGGCAATGCTTTATTTCTTCATGGACGAGGTGCCAGCTGTAATAGGCGCTGTTATTTTATTAGGTTTATCTGCCAATAGTTTTTATCAGGCGCATAAATGCTATCTACGTCAGTATCACCCACACAAAACAGAAGAGTAGTCATTTAAGGTAAGTTTTATTATGCTCTCTCTATGACTGATGAAACTATTCAATCAGCTGATCCTGAGTTTGATTCGGCTGCATTTCTAAAAACACTCACTAGCCGGCCCGGTGTCTATCGAATGCTTGATAGTGACGGCATAGCCATTTATGTTGGCAAGGCAAAAAATCTCAAAAAGAGGGTAACAAGTTACTTTCGTAAGACAGGTCTGACGTCTAAAACGAAAGTGATGGTGGCACAAATTGCCAGTATTGAAACCACTGTTACCCACACTGAAAATGAAGCACTGATCCTTGAAAATAATCTCATCAAGGAATTACTGCCACGCTATAACATCCTGTTACGCGATGATAAAAGCTATCCTTATTTATTTATTTCCGCCGATCCCTTTCCACGATTAAGCATTCATCGTGGGGCTAAACGCCGCAAGGGAAAATACTTTGGCCCTTACCCTAGTGCCGGTGCTGTTCGAGAAAGTTTGAATTTATTACAAAAATTATTTCCAGTTCGGCAATGTGATGATACTTATTATAAAAATCGGTCGCGACCTTGTTTACAACACCAAATCAAGCGTTGTACAGCGCCTTGTGTTGGTTTGATTTCACAACAAGACTATCAACTAGATGTCCAACACACCATGATGTTTTTGGAAGGGAAAAATCAGCAAGTCATGGAAGATTTAACCCAGAAAATGGAGCAAGCCTCAGCAAAATTAGACTTTGAACAAGCCGCAGTTATTCGGGATAAAGTGGTGAGTCTTCGTCGAATACAAGAAAAGCAATATGTCAGTTCTGAACATGGTGATTTAGATGTGTTAGCAGTGTTGGTACGAGATGGACTAGCCATTGTCGAAGTTTGTTTTATTCGTGGTGGACGTAGTTTAGGCACTAAAAGTTACTTTCCCAAAGGGTCTGCAGGCAGTTCACCAGAAGCACTACTGGCTGCATTTATTCCTCAGTATTACCTTGGTAAAGATGTCCCCACTGAAATTTTATTAAGCCATCCAATTGAAGATATGGACTTGTTGCAGGCAGTATTGAAATCAGAGTCAAAACATCGGGTACAACTGCGTTGCCCACAACGTGGTACCAGTGTGCGATGGATGAAGATGGCTATGACAAATGCTGAGATTAGCCTCGGCCAACGATTGAGCAGTCGAGCTAATTTATTGCAGCGCTTTGAAATGTTACAAGACGCCTTGGGCTTGGATGAAATGCCTAAACGACTTGAATGTTTTGATATCAGTCATACCAGTGGTGAAAAGACTGTTGCATCATGTGTTGTGTTTGGTTTAGAAGGCGCAATTAAAAGTGATTATCGCAAATTTAATATTGAAGGTATCACCGGTGGCGATGACTACGCGGCAATGAATCAAGCATTAATGCGCCGTTTTACCCGATTACAGAAGGGAGAGGGTAAGCGGCCTGATTTATTATTGATTGATGGTGGTAAAGGCCAAATAAGCGAAGCAAAGAAAGTCATGGCCGAGCTACAACTTGATATTGATATTTTAGGGATTGCAAAAGGGCCTGAACGTCGACCCGGCGAAGAGAGTTTGTTTCTGGTTGGCAGAGAGGATGAAGTGATTTTGCCACCAGATTCACCTGCGCTACATTTATTGCAGCAAGTGCGTGATGAAGCGCATCGCTTTGCCATAACTGGCCACAGACAGCGTAGAGCCAAAGCGCGAAAAACATCTGTTTTAGAAAACATCCAAGGTCTCGGGCCTAAGCGTAGACAGAAGTTATTACAACAGTTTGGTGGGTTGCAAGAGGTTCAGCGTGCGGGTGTAGAAGATTTGGCGCGAGTTGAAGGCATTAGTAATGCACTGGCTCAAAAAGTTTATGATGTGTTCCGCGGAGAGAAATAAGCTAGCCATAATGTTACTATGGGGCTAATTTGATTAACAAACTAAACACACTTTCATGTTGAATTTACCCAATATATTAAGCTTGCTCCGTATTGTATTGATACCCGTTTTAATGGGGCTATTCTTTTTACCTTATGAATCTGCTCCTCTTTGGGCGACCATTGTATTTGTTATTGCTTCTGCCACTGATTGGCTTGATGGTTATTTAGCTAGAAAATGGAATCAAACATCACCGTTTGGTGCTTTTATCGACCCTGTGGCAGATAAATTGCTCGTGACAGTAGCATTGGTATTAGTACTGTATAAAACACCTGCATGGTACATCCTCATCCCCGTCATCATTATTATTGGTAGAGAGATCACCGTATCGGCATTACGTGAGTGGATGGCTGGCTTAGGCCAGAGAAATGTAGTTAAAGTATCCTCTCTTGGTAAACTAAAAACAGTGTTTCAAATGATTTCGATAGGCTGTTTGATCTTCTTCCACCCTCTATTGGGTTTGCCTGTGTTTGAGATAGGCATTGCATTACTTTATTTCGCTGCTGCGTTAACACTAGGTTCTATGTTCAGTTACCTCAAAGCTGCATGGCCAATGTTGGTATCTAAGGGTTGACAGAGAAAAATAACAGCCTATAATGCWCGACTTCTTTGCGGGAATAGCTCAGCTGGTAGAGCACGACCTTGCCAAGGTCGGGGTCGCGAGTTCGAATCTCGTTTTCCGCTCCAGATTGAAAAAAGCCGCGGTATTTACTGCGGCTTTTTGTTATTGTATTACCCAAGGGCTGCGTGGCAGAGTGGTTATGCAGCGGACTGCAACTCCGTAAACGCCGGTTCGATTCCGACCGCAGCCTCCATTTATACATCCCCAAACACCTATCAGTTGGCTAATGCCTTCAATTCAGAAAAATATGCTAAAGTCATTGTATTTCGGATGGATAAAATACAACAATGGTGACAGGGAAAAGCATACGAATTTATCTTCCATCAGGTAGCATAAATGGCATTAGACATGCTGAAATTGCTAACTGGACAGGACAAGCATTATCTTGCCCTCGCAGTGAAATTAAGTCTCTAAATGATTGGGATGAAGTGAATAGCCCAGGCGTTTATTTCTTGTTTGGTGCCGATGATGATGGTCAACATCAAGCTGTTTATATTGGTGAAGCTGAAAATGTGCGTGACCGCCTTAAAAATCATGTCAGCAATAAAGATTTCTGGAATGAAGTCATCTGTTTTACTAATAAAGATGAAAGTCTAACCAAGTCTCATGTGAAATATCTTGAAGCGATATTGATAGAACAGGCCAAAGACATTAATCGTTATCACATTCAGAATACCATTTCACCGAATAAACCAACACTGCCACGAGCTGATCGTGATGCAATGAACGAGTTTGCTAATAATGTCAGAATATTACTTGGTGCCTTAGGCCATAAAACTTTAGAGTCCTATGCGACAATTACTGCAACCCCAAATAATAAAGAACAAACAACAAAGCTACGCTTACTCAATAAAAATGCCTTTGGTGAGCGGGTTAGTGATGGGTTCTTAGTACATCAAGGTTCTGAGATGGCATTAACGCAATCAGATGCCCAAAGAAAAACAACCATTATATTGTTTGAACAACTTATTAAAGAAGGCATTGTAGTTGAGAATAAAGAAAGCTATGACTTTGCTCAGCAATACTTGTTTAGCAGTCCATCCTATGCTGCCAGTTTATTAAATGGTTATCCAACCAACGGCCTTGATGCTTGGAAAAATGAACAAGGGCAAACATTAAAAGAAATTGAAGCTAGTTAATACGGCACAATCAATTAAAACCACTTATTAAAGAAACCTTACATGTCACAAACCTCGAACAACCTAGCCGCCTATATTTGGTCATTAGCCGATTTATTACGAGGTGATTTTAAACAGTCTCAATATGGCAGGGTGATATTGCCTTTCACCTTATTACGTCGCATGGAATGTGTTTTAGAAAATAGCAAAGCAGCCGTATTAACTGAATACGAAAAAGTACAAAAGATGAGTTTTCCTGAAGAGGCACAAGAAAAGCTGTTATCAAGAGCCAGTGGCCTAAGTTTCTTCAATACCTCAAAAATGGATTTGTCCAAACTGGGTGCAGCAGATATTAAAGCTAATCTTGAAAGTTATCTTCAAGGTTTCTCCAAAGATGCCCGTGAAGTTTTTGAACACTTCAAGTTTGATGAATTTATCGGTCTACTGAGTGATGCTGATTTATTATACGAAATAGTAAAAAAAGTTAGGAAAACGGATCTTAGCCTCAAAGCTATCTCTAACCACGATATGGGTCTAGTGTTTGAAGAGCTAATACGCCGTTTTGCAGAAAGCTCCAATGAAACGGCAGGGGAGCATTTTACCCCGCGTGATATTGTACGACTCACCACCTCTCTTGTGTTTATGGAAGATGATGACGCCCTTACCAAACCGGGTATTATCCGCACTATTTACGATCCGACTGCGGGTACCGGCGGATTTCTTTCCTCGGGTATGGAATATGTGCACGAGTTAAACCCTCAAGCGGTTATGCGTGCCTATGGCCAAGAGCTTAACCCTGAAAGCTATGCTATTTGTAAGGCCGATATGCTGATTAAGGGCCAAGACGTCACTAATATCAAACTGGGCAACACCTTATCGAATGATCAGCTCTATGCCGATAAATTTGATTATATGTTATCCAACCCGCCCTTTGGTGTAGATTGGAAAAAAATTGAATCGGCCATCAAAGATGAAAATAAGCTAAAAGGCTTTGATGGCCGCTTTGGCCCCGGTTTACCGCGTGTTTCTGATGGTTCCCTTTTATTCTTATTACACCTAATCAGTAAAATGCGTGACAGCATTGAAGGTGGCGGCCGTATCGGTATCATTCTTAACGGTTCACCGCTATTTACCGGTGGTGCTGGTTCCGGTGAGTCTGAAATCCGTCGTTATATTCTTGAGGCTGATTTATTAGAAACCATTGTTGCCTTGCCGACCGATATGTTTTACAACACCGGTATTGCCACTTATGTTTGGATACTGTCGAACAAAAAAACTGAAGAACGTAAAGGCAAAGTGCAGCTGATTAACGGTGTTAATCTTTATCGAAAAATGCGTAAATCACTAGGCTCAAAACGTAATAAAATGAGTGACGATGACATTGCTATTATTACCCGAACCTTTGGTGCATTTGAAGAGGTTGCGGCCAGAGAACTGGATAAACCAGCAGAACAAAAAAGTAATCGTGGCCGTCAGTCAGCCAACCCGAAAGTGGAAGTACCGAAAACCTTTGCTAGCAAAATCTTCGCTACGCATCAATTTGGTTATCGTCGTATTACTATTGAGCGACCATTACGTGAAAGCTATCAATTTAGTGATGAACGTATTGCTGAATTACGCTTTGCTGCCAAACCCTTAAATGCACCGATGAAATGGATTTATGAAACCTATAGCCAAAACTGGTCAGATGATGCCGACTGTACACACTATGGTGTTTTAGCTGAATATGAAGCTGATATTCGTAAACAGCTAAAAGAGAATTTTAGTGAAGTCAAAGAAACGAAGATCAAAGATCTGTTAGATAGAAAAACCTGGACAGACCAAAAACAAATCTTGCTTATAGCCAAGCAACTACAACAAAGCATTGGCATTGATCAGCACGATGATATGAATGGCTATGAAGCCACTATTAAAGCAGCCTGCAAAGCGCAAGGTATTACCTTAGAGGCTAAAGAGAAAAAACAAATCACCACTGCGGTGAGCTGGAAAAACCCAGCAGCAGAAAAAGTGATCAAAAAAATACATAAAGCCACTAAGGCGAATCCGATTTATGGATTGTTTGATGTAGATGGTCAAATAATCGAATACAAAGCCGATGGTGATTTACGCGATAATGAAAACGTCGCGCTTGCCTCAAGCCAAGCAGTTAATGATTTGAATGAAGCTTACTTTAAAAAAGAAGTGCAACCGCATGTGCCTGATGCGTGGATAGATGCCAACAAGAAAGACGATAAAGATCAGCAAGTAGGCATCGTCGGCTATGAAATTCCGTTTAACCGTCATTTTTATCAGTATCAGCCACCTAGAAATTTAGTGGATATTGATGCGGATTTGGATAAGGTTTCAGCCGAGATTATGACTCTGTTGCAAGAGATACATTCATAATGACGGGTGAAATAGCTTTAAGTGAAAAATATACAGCTTATCCAGAATATAAAGAGTCATGTGTTCAAATGCTTGGAATGCTTCCAGTTAGTTGGCAAACGAAGCAGGTAAGGTATCTGTTAAAGGATGGGGCTGAAGGTATAAAAATTGGGCCTTTTGGTAGTGCACTTAAATTAGAAGATATGGTTGAGTCAGGCACTAGAGTTTATGGTCAAGAAAATGTAATTAAGAAAGATTTTACTCTAGGTAAAAGAAAAATAAGTCAGGATAAATTCCAAGAAATGCAGGTTTATCAGATTTATCCTAACGATTTACTTATCACTATGATGGGAACAAGTGGAAAGTGTGAGCTCGTACCTCAAGGTGTAGACGTTGGGATTATTGACTCTCACCTACTTAGAATAAGAGTCAAAGRAACTGAAATATTACCGAGATATTTTAGGCTTCTTATTGATGAGTGCTATGAAATCGAAAATCAAATAAAGATTTCAGGTAAAGGCTCTATCATGCATGGGCTAAATTCAAGCATTGTTAAATCTTTGACACTTCCTTTTCCTAGCCCATTTGATCAAGAAGTAATCCTAAACTTCCTCGACCACGAAACCGCCAAAATCGACACACTGGTCGAAAAACAGCAACAGCTGATCAAACTGCTAAAAGAAAAACGCCTAGCCGTGATCAGCCATGCTGTCACCAAAGGCCTCAACCCCAACGCCCCCATGCGTGACTCAGGTGTTGAGTGGTTAGGTGAAGTGCCGGAGCATTGGGAGATGGTTCCGCTAAAATATCTTTGTAACTTCAGTGGTGGTGGCACACCAAGCAAAGATAATCTTAGCTACTGGACTGGTGGAGATATCCCGTGGGTATCACCTAAGGATATGAAATCATTTTGGTTATCTGATACGCAGGATAAATTGACTGGAAAAGCTGTTGAAGAATCTTCTACCAATTTTGTAGAAGCTGGAGCGCTTCTAATTGTTGTGCGTTCTGGAATTATCCAGAGAACAATCCCTATAGCTATTAACACCATTAAAGTAACCCTTAACCAAGATATGAAAGCATTAAAGTTCAATGATCGGATTGACACTGAATATGTAGCTAATTATATTCTAGGTAACGTTTCATCACTGTTGCTTGAATGGTCTAAAGAAGGCGCGACGGTTGAAAGTATCGAACAGGAGTATTTGTCTGGGAGCTTGATTCCAGTACCTCCAAAGGAAGAACAAGCTGCTATTAACAACGATCTGAAAAAGCGAATGTCCATTTTTCAGAATTTGGAAGACCGATCTGCTAAAGGAATTACTTTGCTTCAAGAACGCCGAACAGCCTTAATATCAGCAGCTGTCACTGGCAAAATAGATGTAAGACTCTTTAAAGCCACTAACTAATATAGCCGCATGAGTACATTGTCTGTAGGTGGTACAGAATTTTGTTCTCGGCGTATCTACATATCTGTAGACAAGGCTAACTAGTTGGCCTTTCAGAGCCGCCAATGTTAACGAGAAATTATCAACGGCGATAGTACTTTGTATTGGTTTAGTATTTCTGCTACTCTGTCCGAAATAGCTACTTCTTTTTCGGACAGGTTGTGTTAAATGAATAAGGTTAAAACGATTGAAGAACAATTGATTAGCCGTATTTATGGTAATGGTAGGGGTTGGTCTTTTTCTAAGAAAGATTTTTCGCGTTTGGGTGATTCATCCAGTATTGATCGCACCTTGAGCCGAATGGCCGAAAAAGGGCTTATTCGGCGCGTTATGCGTGGGCTTTATGACTATCCTGCTTACAGTACACTTTTAAAGACAACCTTAAGTCCTGATATTGATCAGCTTGCCCATGCATTGGCACGTAAGTTTGGTTGGCAGATTCAAATATCGGGTAATGCTGCCTTAAATTTAATGGGCCTGTCGACTCAGGTTCCTACGCAATATATTTACCTTAGTGATGGGCCTAGCAAAACTTATCAGGTGGGTAATATTGATGTTCATTTTAAAAAAATACATTTTACTCAGCTAGGCTTGAAATATTCACAAAGTGAAATATTGGTGCAGGCTATTCAGGCCCTAGGCAATCGATCTTTATTGGAAGATGAGCGACAAAAAATCTATGCTTATCTGCTCAGTAGTAGTTCAGAGAAGGACGTATTAAGTCAGAAGGTGATTGAGCGAACCTTGAAGGATACGCAATACGTGACCAGTTGGATTGTGCGCAATATTCGTCAGGTTTTGTTAGACACAAATAAACATTCAGAGAGTAAGACTGCATGAAGCAGGTTGCGCAGCTGAGTGAGCAACAACGAAAGGAGTTGTTTGGCGAAACGGCCAATGCTATGAGTATTACTGCCGCTGCTGCAGAAAAAGTCTTTTGGATTTGTTGGGTGTTGTTTCATGTGTTTGACGATGAGGAGTTACAACGCTATTTACGCTTTAAAGGTGGCACCAGTCTTTCAAAGTGTTATGGCGTTATTGAGCGGTTTTCTGAAGATATTGATCTGATTTTAGATTGGACTCAGTTAACAGGTGAAGATCCTGCCGCCGCAAAGCGTAGCAAAACCAAACAAAGTCAATTCAATCAAAATATCAATGAAGATGCACAGGCGTTTATTGCTACTACCTTGTTACCTCGCCTAATTGCACTAATGGGTGATATTTGTGATCTGGCCATTGATGTGGAAGATCCACAGACCATTAATATAACCTACCCTAAGGCATTTTATTCTGAATATTTAAGACCTCAGGTTAGGTTAGAGATTGGACCGTTAGCAGCCATGTTGCCAATGGAGTATTGTGATATTCAGCCTTATGCGGCGCAATACTTTCCAGACCTTTTCCAACAAGCCAGTGTAGCTGTTCCTACTATTGTTGTTGCACGTACCTTTTGGGAGAAGTTAACTATTCTGCATGCCGAAGCGCATCGACCAAACGATAAAGTTTTACCCCATCGATATGCACGCCATTATTATGATGTCTATAAATTGGTAGAAACGGGAATGTATAAAAAGGCAATGGAGCAGCAGCGTTTATTGAGTGATGTGGTAGCGTTTAAAAAGAAATTCTATCCAAGTGGCTGGGCAAATTATGATAGTGCCACCTTCACCGGCCTGTTATTACAACCGTCAACGCATCATATTGCAGCACTGGAAGCAGATTATAAAAACATGCAAGAAATGTTATTTGGTGACAAACCTAGTTTTGAAAACATTATTGAAACGTTAATAAAATTAGAAGCTGAGATTCATTCTCTTCGCTAAAATAAAAATAAGGAAGTAATGCAGTGGCAAGCACAAATGAACTTACATTCCAGAATGATATGATTCGTCAACTCATTGCTAACGGTTGGTTGCTAGGTAAATCTGAACACTATAATCGTGAACTAGCATTGTATGAAGAAGATGTTTTGGGTTTTGTTAAAGACACTCAGGATGAGCAATGGCAAAAGTTTTGCGGTTTATATCCTAATAATCCTGAGCAGCAGTTTTTAGAACGTGTTGCTTCACAGTTAAACAAAGCCGACCCTAATACAGCCAATAAAGAGATGCGCACTTATGGTACTTTGGGTGTATTACGCCATGAGCTGCGTGATCGCGGCACGCGATTCACCTTATGCCAGTTTAAGCCTGAACATGATTTAAACCCTGATACCTTGGCGCGTTATAAACAGAACCGTTTGCGAGTGGTGCCTGAACTGGTGTATTCACCATGGGCGAATGAAGAAGAGTTAGCGGCAACAGGTAAAAAAGCTAAAGCATGGCGCATTGACTTGGTATTGTTTGTTAATGGCTTGCCGATAGTCACCTTGGAATTAAAGTCTGAATTTAAACAAGCGGTGCAAAATGCCATTAGACAATATAAAACCACCCGTTTTGCTATTGACCCTGCCACTAAAAAGCCGGAGCCTTTATTAACTTTTAAACGCGGTGCACTAGTGCATTTTGCCGTTAGCCAGTATGAAGTGTATATGACGACTCGCTTAGAAAGAGAGAACACCTTCTTTTTGCCGTTTAATAAAGGCACTAAAGAAGGTGGTGCCGGCAATGATGTGCCGGAAGATATTAATCAGTATGCTACGGATTACTTGTGGAATGAGGTATTACAGCCGGATAATCTATTAAATATTTTAGCCCGCTTTGTTCATTTACAGATTGAAGAAAAAGAAGATTGGGAAGGGCGTAAGTTTAAGAAAGAGACCTTGATATTTCCGCGTTATCATCAGTGGGATGTGGTTAATAAGCTGGTGGATGCCGCCCGTACGGAAGGCCCAGGCCATAAATATTTGATACAACACAGTGCGGGGTCCGGCAAATCTAATTCTATTGCATGGACAGCACATCAGTTATCGGCCATTCACACGGCTGAGGGGAATAAGCTGTTTGATTCGGTGATTGTGGTTACTGATAGAACGGTGCTTGATGACCAGTTACAAGAAACAATTTCTCAGTTCACTTCGGTGGAGGGGGTGGTAGGTAGGATCAACCGAGAAGAGGGCAGTGGTTCTAAATCAGAAAAGCTTGCTAGTGCCTTGGAAAGCTCACAAGCAATTATTATTGTCACTATTCAAACCTTTCCCTATGTTTTAAAAGCCATTGAAAACAGTGTTAGTTTGAAAGAGCGAAACTATGTCGTTATTGCCGATGAGGCGCACAGTTCACAAACGGGCAGCACGGCTCGACAGTTAAAAGAAGTGTTGATGATAGAGTCAAAAGAGGGTGATGAAGAACTCTCTAGTGATGAAATTTTAGATGCCGCCGTGGCATCACGTCGAGCCTCCAGCAACTTAAGTTATTTAGCCTTTACGGCCACACCTAAAACCAAAACCCTAGAGTTGTTTGGCCGCCTGCCTAAACCTGATGAGCAACCTTCAAAAACTAATAAGCCCGAAGCCTATCATGTTTACAGTATGCGACAGGCTATTGAAGAGGGGTTTATCCTAGATGTGCTGAAGAATTATACCAACTACAAGGTGGCTTATAACCTAGCCATGAAAATTGATGGCAGAGATGAACAGGTAGAGAGCAAAAAAGCCAAGGTAAAACTTAATCAATGGGTGCGTTTGCACGACTACAATATCAGCCAGAAAGTGCAGGTGATTGTTGAGCACTTTAAAAATAATGTGATGGGGCTGCTAGGTGGCCAAGCTAAAGCGATGGTGGTGACTAGCTCGCGTAAAGAAGCGGTGCGTTACAAATTATCTTTTGATAAATATATTATTGAAAAAGGCTACCAAAAGATTCATGCGATGGTGGCGTTTTCGGGTGAAGTTGAGTTTAACGATAAAGATCCCAATTCTGAGTCTTTAATAGGTAAGAAATTTACTGAAACGAATATGAATCCAAACCTTAAAGGCCGAGATATGCGTAAAGCCTTTAATAGTGATGATTATCAAGTAATGCTCGTCGCCAACAAGTTTCAAACGGGTTTTGACCAACCTAAATTATGTGCGATGTATGTAGATAAAAAACTGGGCGGAGTGGAGTGTGTACAAACACTTTCACGTTTAAATCGTACTTTCCCGGGTAAAGCTGAAACGGGTACATTTATATTAGATTTCTTCAATGAACCAGATGAAATATTAGAGGCATTCCAGCCGTATTACCAAACAGCTGAATTAGAGGATGTATCTGATCCGGACCTGATTTTTGATTTATTCGATAAGTTACGGGCTTTGGGTATATTTCAGTGGCAAGAAGTGGAACAGTTTTGTGATGCTTTCTTCGTTAAAAGCAAAAATAACGCCGCTATTGCTAACATATGTAAACCTGCAGTAGAGCGTTGGCAAAAACGTTATAAATCAGCTGTGGAGGCATTTAAACAAGCTAAAAAAATGTTTGAGCGTACTAAGAAAATCGGTGATGCAGTGTTGATTGCTAATGCTGAAAATAGTTTTAAAGACTGTAAACAAGAAAAAGATGCATTGGAAATATTTAAAAAGGATTTGGGTACGTTTGTTCGTTTTTATGAATTTATGTCACAGATTGTTGATTACGATAATAAAGAATTAGAAAAACTGAGTTTATATGCCCGAAATCTTCGTCCCATGTTGCGTGAAGCAATTGAAATTGATGATGAAATAGATTTGGACAATGTAGTCTTAAGCCATTACCGTCTTTCAGTTATTCGCCAACAAGACATCAGACTCAAAGAGGATGTAGCAGACTATCTTGTGCCAGGTAATGAAGCTGGAACAGCAAAAGCCAAAGATAAAAAAGAAGAGTTTCTGTCACAGATTATAAACCGCTTAAATGAGTTATTTATTACCGATGAACTCACCGATAAAGATATGGTGAATTATGCTTATACCATCCGAGATAAAATCAGTGAAAATAAATTGGTCATGAGCCAAATTGCCAATAATTCAGCTGAACAGGCAATGCTAGGTCATTTCTCAAAAGCACTGGATGGTGCCGTTTTGGATAGTAGTGAGGCTCATAAAAATCAGATGATGCAAATTTTATCGGATACAGCTAGGGCAAAAAGTTTTTCTCGTATCGTATTTGATTTGTTGACAGCAACGAAAAATTCACCGTGATGAGGTATTAATTTTGATGGATCAACCTTTTTCAGCCAGAAACTTTAGAAAAAAGATCGGCTCATCAAAATATATTGTGGGCAACATTAACAATGTTAACTTCTTAAATCTATATGTATAAGGTGCTAAATGACTTAATTAGATTGAGACCACACCATTTATACTTATAACAATATCTATTAATGTCTCATAGCATCGCTATATTTTCCATTCCTTTTAAGATAGGATCTCTTGCCTAACAAAGGAGAAGATAGTGACAACATGGTACTCATTAGAAATTGGTGAAGGTGAAGCTGCAAAGAAAATAATAAAGCGGGTGATGGATGCGTTTATGCCCAAATATGTAGGTGCAGGTCAACCATTAGGTATGGCTATATTTTCTAACTATAGTGAAGCGTCCAATATAGTGACATTATATTTTTCTCCAAAAGCGCTTAGTTTAGCGATACAGTTTGGGGCCAGCCCACATGAAGATGCCTTTGTTGATCTAGATTTGTCGTTATTAGTTGGCGATCAAGTCAGCGTTGAGTTTCTATTTCCTGAATAGTAAATCAATAATCTAGCTAATTTTAGCTACTGTGTTTTTATTTCATTGCTTTTAGCTTTTGTAAAAAATATCTCTATCTTTCGGAATACGACATAAAAGACTGGGGTAAAAACTAAGCCAAAAAATGTGACGCCTAACATACCTGAAAATACGGCAATACCTATGGCTTGTCTCATTTCTGACCCGGCTCCAGTACTCACGACCAGTGGTAATACACCCATAATAAATGCAAAAGATGTCATTAGGATAGGGCGTAGTCTTAGCCGTGAGGCTTCGATAGCGGCTTCTAATGTGCTGCGGCCTTGGTGTTCTAAGTTATGTGCAAATTCAACAATCAATATCGCATTTTTAGAGGCTAATCCTGCCAGTAAAAATAGACTTATTTGGGTGAAAATATTGTTGTCGCCTCCAGAGAGGTAAACCCCGATCATGGCGGACAAAATACTCATCGGGACGATAAGAATAATAGCAAGCGGTAGGGCGAGACTTTCATATTGTGCTGCTAGTACTAAGAACACCAAAAAGATACATAAAGGGAAGATGTACAGTGCTGTATTGCCTGCTAAAATTTGTTGGTAGGTGAGTTCGGTCCACTCAAATTCCATTCCCATGGGTAAGGTTTCTTCAAGGATTTCGGTGATAGCTTGTTGTGCCTGACCTGAGGAGTACCCAGGAGCAGGACTGCCATTTAAATCAGCTGAACGATAGGCATTGTAGTGCATGGCCACATCAGGGCCGAAGGATTCTTCTACATTGATAACTGCACCTAAAGGCACCATTTTTCCTTCGCTATTTCTTACCTGTAAGCGGGTAATATCTTGTGGCGTAGAGCGAAATTCTTTATCAGCTTGTGCAATCACTTGGTAGGTTCGGCCAAACTGATTAAAGTCATTAATATATAAAGAGCCAAGATAGATTTGCATGGTGCGGAATATTTCTTCAATAGGGATCCCCAGCTGCACTGCTTTAGTACGATCAAGATTGGCAGATAGTTGAGGTACATTGACGTTGTAGTTTGAATAAACTTGAGTCAAGGCAGGGTTTTGATAGGCTTTGGCCTTCACTTCATTAACCACATCATCTAATATTTTTTCACCTTGATCTGCACGATCTTGGATTTGTAATTTAAAGCCACCAGTGGTGCCAAGGCCTCGGACTGGTGGTGGTGGGAAGATGGCAATAAAGGCTTCAGGAATGGCGTTGTATTTTTGCTGTAATCGACCCGCAATGGCATTAGCACTGAGTTCAGGCGTTGTACGTTTGTCAAAGTCTTCTAAAGTCACAAATACAATGCCAGCACTGGCTGAGTTAACAAATCCATTAACAGATAGACCCGGAAATTGTACGGCGCTGACAACACCTTCTTCAGCAAGTGCAGCATCGGCTATTTTACGCATCACATCTTCTGTTCGATCCAGCGTTGCACCGGTGGGCAGTTGAGCAAAGCTAATAAGATATTGTTTGTCTTGTGAGGGGATATAACCCGGTGGCACTAGTTTGAAGCTTTGCACTGTGAGGCCAACAAGAATTGAAAAAATCACCATCATGATGACTTTTCGAGAGGCAAATACACGAACGCTTTTTGTGTATCCACGCTGACTTTTATCAAATACTTTATTAAAGAGATTAAAGCCCCAGCCAAAAAGAAACTGCATTACTTTGGATAGTTTATCTTTTGGGGCATCAGGTGCACGTAATAATAATGCACATAAAGCAGGGCTTAGTGTGAGTGAATTCAATGTTGAGATGAACGTTGCAATTACAATTGTTAAGGAGAATTGTTGGTAAAACAGGCCAGATAAACCACTAATAAAGGCAATAGGAATAAATACACTGGCAACTACTAATGAGGTGGCAATAATGGGGCTGGTGACTTCTTTCATTGCTTGCACAGTGGCATCACGCGGTGTTTTACCTTCGCGAATATTTCGTTCTACATTTTCAACAACAACGATGGCATCATCCACCACGATCCCCACCGCCAATATCAAACCGAATAATGACAGTACATTGATTGAAAAGCCAAGTAGGTACATAAAGGCAAAGGTACCAACAATAGAAACGGGCACGGCAAGAAAAGGGATAATAGAGGCACGCCAAGTTTGTAGGAATAGGATCACTACAAATACCACAAGGGCGATCGCTTCTAGCAAAGTGATGATGACCGAATTGATTGAACTGCGAACGAATATGGTCGGGTCATAAACAATGCTGTAATCAACATCTTCTGGAAAGTATTGCTTTAATTTTGCCATGGTTGCACGGACATTATCAGAAATATCCAGAGCATTAGCACCGGGCGCAGCAAAAATGGGAATAGCAACCGCGGGTTGATTATTTAATAAAGAGCGTAGCCCATAACTTTGAGCATCTAATTCAACACGGGCAACATCAATTAGTCGTGTTACAGCACCATTACTGCCACGCTTAACGAGGATCTGCTCAAACTCTTCAACACTTTTTAATCGACCTTGCACATTAATAGGCAACTGTAGCTCAATATTATCTTTATAAGGAGGGCCACCAATGATGCCTGCGGCTACTTGGATATTTTGCCCACGAATGGCATCAATAACCTCATTAGGCGACATATTATGCTCAGCAATTTTATCGGGATTCAGCCAAATTCTCATGGCGTAATCGCCCGAACCAAATAATCTGACTTGGCCAATTCCAGCAATTTTAGCTAATTGATCACGTACATGCAGAGTGGCATAGTTTCGTAAATAGAGCATGTCATAACGTTCATTGGGAGAGCGTAGATGCACTACCATAGTTAAGTCTGGAGAGCTCTTAGTGACGGTAACACCTAATTGACGAGTGACTTCAGGTAATCTCGGTAGCGCTTGGGAAACCCGGTTTTGCACGAGTTGTTGTGATAAGTCAGGATCGGTGCCTATAGCAAAGGTCACTGTCATGGTGAGTTGGCCGTCTGTTGAGGCTAACGAGTTCATATACAACATGTTTTCTACACCGTTTATTTGCTCTTCTAACGGTGTAGCAACGGTTTCAGAAATAACAGATGGATTAGCGCCAGGAAAAGAGGCGTTAATAATCACGGAAGGAGGTGCAACTTCAGGGTATTCAGAAATAGGTAATTGAAACATTGCGACTAAACCGAACGCAAAGATTACCAGTGAAATCACACTCGCTAAAATAGGCCTGTCAATAAAGTGGCTTGAAAAACTCATTGAACATTACCTGTTGTAGGCTCTTGTGGATCAACGAGCATATCGGGCTGAATCCGCATCAGGCCACGCACAATCACTTTATCTCCAGCCATCAGGCCTGAGTGAATAAGTCGTTTTCCATCCATACTGTCACCAAGTTGCACTTCGCGATAGGTGGTTTTGTTTTGGTCGTTTACCACATAAACAAATTTTCGGTTTTGATCGGTACCGATAGCTCGTTCGCTTATTAAAACTTGTTCATGTTCATTAGCACTACCAAGTTTCAAGCGTGCATACATGCCTGCCAATAGCTTCCCATCTGAGTTATCAAATATTGCACGAGCACGAATAGTCCCTGATGTTGGGTCTATTTTGTTATCAAATGAATGGATTTTTCCAGGGAACATCCAATCACCATTTTGTATTCTCAACTCAACAGGATTTTCATAGGTTGCACCATGTTCTCCGGTTGCTTCTATTCTATAACGCAAATAAGTTTGCTCATCTACTTCAAAATCAGCATAAATAGTTTTGTTTGAGACAATGGATGTTAATAGTGGCGCGTTAGGGCCTGCCGAGACTAAGTTGCCCTCAGTGAGTTCTGTACGACTAATCAGGCCTGAAATAGGGGCTTTGATGTAGGCATAGCTCAGGTTTATTTCTGCTTCCGACAGCTCGGCTCTAGCGTGTTTTATCGCTGAATTAGCCACTAATTTGTCATTTAGTCGTGTATCCATAACTTGTTCTGCAACCATCTTTTTATGGATTAAATCTACCGCTCTTGTATATTCTTTTTCAGCATAATCATGACGGTTTTGTGCTGTAATTAACTCTGCTTTTTTCTGTGCAACAATGGCTTTTAGTGAGCGAGGATCAATGACATATAAAATGTCGCCTTTAGTGACAAACTGGCCATCCTCAAATTTTATTTCAGTAATAAGTCCTGTTGCTTGAGGTCGTATTTCAACATAGTCTACAGCTGTTAGGCGGCCAGAAAACTCTTTCCATAATCGAAGGGATTGCTGCTTAACAATGGTGATTTCGACCGGCATTGCCGGTGGCTTTTCACCGACATTTGCTTGCGCGTCAGCCGCAAACGTATTTTGAAGAGAAGCTATCATACCAACGGTGAGGATGACGATTATTAAGTTATTGGCCATTAATTTTGTCCGAATTGTTGTTTGATGTTGCGATTTAACGATGCTTCCTAAATATTAAGAATGTATGAAAATTCAAGACCACTGAGATTAATAATGAAGGGTCTTGAACCTAATAATATTCACTTTATATTCAAGGATATATTGTCCGTATAGTCTACAAACTGAGAAATGATACTAGTCCAACTTTATTTCTGTATTTTCTTTGTCAACAGTATTAATTTTAGCTATTAATACTGTTTTGGTTTATAGCTTATGAGGTTTATTTTTAAACACCGATTATTTATTACATAACCCTATATTAGATTACAATATAAATGAGATATAAGTAAGTTATATTACTTCGCCCTCAGTATTTAGTATTGTTTGTGAATTTAAAATTAAATCTGAAATATAACTATGGCGGTTTATCAAAAAATTCAGTAGCAAACGAGGATATTCTATGGATACAGCTTGTTGGATAGAATGTCGTTTCTGTAATGCCTCTTTCCATACGCTGACTTTAGGTAAAGCATCAAAAATTTCTAAATCTAGAATAAGATCAAAAATATCAAAATAACGATAAATAGGGCCATAGACAGCATCAATTAAATGGAATTCTTCACCTGAAAAATAAGATGACCCCATTATTTCTTGCTCAATTTGCTGGAATTTTGTTTTTATTTCTAGACGTTTAGCATCAAACTCATCTTTATTCTGTGCATTATAAAGTCCTGAGATATTGTTGAGTATGCCTGAACCAAATTCAATCCAAGACCGGTGATAGGCTTTTTCTAAAGGGTCTTGCGGGTGCAAAGAGTTAGGCGTTACTTCATTGATGTATTCACAAATAACAGTAGATTCAAACAGGGATCTATCTTCATTTATGGTTAATACAGGGACTTTACCTAGAGGAGAAATACGTTTAAACCACTCAGGTTTATTGCCAAGATCAATGTCAGTGCGGTTATAGGTGATGTTTTTCTCTTTTAAAAGAATAATAGAACGTTGTACATAAGGGCATAGCACGTGTGCAACGAGGTGGAATGGTTGATTATTCATAGCAATATGACCTTTAATTTAAGACTCAATTCTTGTTGTGGATTGTGAGTTGTTTTATTTCTATATTAATGTTTTGACTTTACCATCTTAATTTTTCTGTAAAAACAATCCTAGCTTAGACATAAGAGAAGTCAAATTGTGGATAATCAATATAACCTTTTTCTGTACCGCCATATCGAGTGTCCATATTTGTTTTATTTAAAGGAACATTGTGTAAAAAACGTTCAGGTAAATCAGGGTTTGATATGAACAAGTCACCAAACGAGACGAGATCAGCTTTACCATTTTGAATCGCTTGGTTAGCAGATTGTTTGGTATATCCAAGATTAGCCATATAAGTGCCTTGGTAAATATCACGTAGGCTGCGACTATCAAATGCAGGTATTTCAGTCGTTGTATCAGAAAACGAGAGAGCCCCTTCTACCATATGGAGATAAGCTAAATTAAATGAGTTTAATTGCTTAACAACATATTTAAATAATTCTTCAGGGTTAGAATCAGACATGCTGTTAAATGGGTTGGTGGGAGATAAGCGTACTCCAACACGGTCATTGCCCCATATATGTGTTACGGCATGAAGTACTTCGAATAAGAATCGTATTCTATTTTTATAATCACCACCATATTGATCTGTTCGATTATTACTGCCATCGCGCAAAAACTGATCAATTAAATAGCCATTTGCAGCATGTATTTCAACACCATCAAAACCAGCTGCAAGTGCGTTTTTCGCAGCATTTCTATAGTCATAAAGAATATCATCAATTTCAGATAATTTTAAGGCATGCGGTTGCTTATAATCACCTGCTATTTTTATTGATGAAGGGGCTACGGGTGCCTGATCATTTGGTTGGATCCCTTGATAGCTGACACGACCAACATGCCATAACTGTAAAAATATATGGCCGCCTTGTGCATGTACGGAATCAGTGATTCTTTTCCAAGCTTCCACTTGCTGATCGTTATATATACCCGGTGTATTTGGGTATCCTGCACCTTGGGGAGAGATCTGAGTCCCTTCTGTGATAATCAACCCAGCTGTAGCACGCTGCTGATAATAAATCCGGTTCATTTCTGTGGGTACATTATCATCATCAGAACGACACCTTGTTAATGGTGCCATCACTATTCTATTATTCAGCTGATATGGCCCAATTTGAACTGGGCTAAATAAATCTTGTTCTAAAACTGTTTGACTATTCACGTGCTGATACCTTTTTATGATTGTTTCCATGTTAATAAATATTTTATATGTTGATATAGAGACTATCTATGTCGGTTAGTCTCTATCTTATGTCTGAAAGTCTTTTATGTGTTTCGGAAGTAATTAAAATATTTCGCGATCATCAAGTGTGATAGGTTTGTCATTGATACTGGCTATTCGGCGCTGCATCAGACCATCTGGTGCAAATTCCCACAGTTCATTACCGTAGGAACGATGCCATTGTCCTGAATCATCATGCCATTCGTAGTTAAACGTCACGGCAATTCTATTGTCATCAAAACACCACAGTTCTTTTTTTAGCTGATAATCAAGTTCTCTTTGCCATTTTCTGGTAAGAAATTGGATTATGTTGTCTCGTCCTGAGAATATTTCAGCTCGATTACGCCACTCACTATCCATGGTGTAGGCCAGAGCGACTTTTAGCGGATCACGAGAGTTCCATCCTTGTTCTGCCAAGCGCACTTTTTCTGTAGCCGTCTGATGATTAAACGGGGGTAATGGTGGTTTAATATTCATAATTTCTCCCTATGTAAGGTTAAAAGCTAAGCATGGTAATTACATTGCAGATGATGTGCCAACAGGTGAAAAATAAAGATAAGTCAATATAAAACAGTCAGATAGGTGGTTTTTGTCTTTCAAGTATTGATAGGCTTGCATTTACGTTAAATACGATATACCGTGGAATAACGATATATTTAAATTTCCTGTTCTATGTAGGTGAAGCCATGAATAAAGTTGATCAAATAAAAGAAAGGTATGAACTGATATTAAATGCTGCTGGTGAAGGTATTTATGGTCTAGATAAAAATGGCAAGATCACCTTTGTTAACCCTGCTGCAGTTGAAATAACAGGGTGGAGTGTTGAAGATACGCTGGGTGAAGCAGGACATGAACAGCATCATCATAGTCGTGTAGATGGTAACCCTTACCCCCGTGAGGAATGTCCTATTTATGCCGCATTGAAAGATGGTGAAGTGCATCATCAAGTACGTGATGAGGTGTTTTGGCGTAAGGATGGTACCAGTTTTCCAGTGTATTACAGCAGCACACCTATTATAGATAATGGTGAAATCATCGGCGCGGTTGTTGTGTTCCAAGATGTAACAGAGATAAAACAATCTGAAGCTAAATTAAAGCAAGCCTTAGCAGAAATAAGTCAGCTCAAAGAGCGTATTGAAGCAGAAAATACCTACTTGCAAGAAGAGATAAAACATAATAGCAATTTTGAAGAGATTTTAGGTCAAAGTCCAAAATTGAAAAAAGTATTTCATCAAGTAGAACAAGTTGCACCAACAGATACAACCGTTTTATTGTTAGGTGAAACGGGTACAGGTAAGGAGTTATTTGCTCGTTCTGTTCATAACTTAAGTCAACGAAAAGAACGGCCATTAGTAAAGGTAAATTGCACAGCACTACCGATTAACTTAATAGAAAGTGAACTATTTGGTCATGAAAAAGGTAGCTTTACGGGTGCTGTTGCACGACGAATTGGTCGGTTTGAATTAGCTGATGGCGGTACTATTTTCTTAGATGAAATTGGCGAGCTCTCGTTAGATCTTCAAGTTAAGTTATTAAGAGTAGTGCAAGAAGGGGAGTTTGAACGTTTAGGCGGCTCAACCACTATTTCAGTTGATGTAAGAATGATTGCGGCTACTCATAGAGATTTAAAAGCGATGGTAGCAAAAGGTAATTTTAGAGAGGATTTATTTTACCGACTCAACGTGTTTCCAATTACTCTGCCTCCACTAAGAGAGCGGGGTAAAGATATTTCGATAATTGTCCAATTTTTTGTTGATAGATTTGCTAAAAAAATGGCTAAAAATATTGAGGCTATCCCTCAGAAAGTCATGGATGAATTGAGTCAATATTCTTGGCCAGGGAATGTACGTGAATTAGAAAATATTATCGAGCGTGCTGTGATCCTTTCGAACAACAATGTGTTGACGTTGCATGACAGGCTGATCGATGAAAATAATGCAAATGTTGCAGCTAATTTGAAAACATTTGCTGCTATGGAGAAAGGCTACATTATTCAAGTTCTTGAATACACAGATTGGCGAATATCTGGTGAACAGGGGGCGGCCTCTATTTTAGAAATGCATCCCAATACTCTGCGCTCTAGGATGAGTAAATTAGGTGTTAGGCGCTCTACATCTGCAGCGTGACATCACCAGCATTCTATATAGAATAGTTTTGAATTATAATTAAATTATAAAAACATAATATCGTCATATAACGATATATCGTTATCTGTATCCTCTGTCACATTCAGCAGTAATATCACAAAATAATTATAACATACTGAATATAAACGACTATATATTCTATGGTTGTGTTGGCACGTCTTCTGCAATAACTACATCACCATTTTGGTTATTTAAGGAGAAAAATATGAATCAGGTTCAAATATTGACCAGCCCTAGCTGTAACTATTGCCATGCGGCTAAAGATTTATTAGCGCGTGAAGGCATCTCATATCAAGAAGTTGATGTTGTTAAAAATAGACAGAAGGCACAACAACTTTTAGCTCAAAGCGGACAACGTACAGTTCCTCAAATCTTTATTAATAAAAAGCCGATTGGAGGATTTACCGAGTTATCTAAATTGCTTAGTAGCAGTGAATTCGAGTTAAGCCAAACTCAACCTTTAATTTAAAACATTTATCAGGAGATTCAATAATGAAAATTCAAGCAATAAAAATTCTAAAATTAGTGTTAGCCAGTATGGTTTTTAATTTTGCATTATTCTCAGCTGCCTTTGCTACAGAATCATTTAGCGACGTTAAATATAAAACAACTGTCATTGATGGCTTAGATATTTTTTATCGTGAAGCTGGCGATCCCCAAAATCCAACCATATTGTTATTGCATGGTTTCCCTACCTCATCACATATGTTTCGTGATTTGATCCCAGCGTTATCGGAACGTTTTCATCTCATAGCGCCGGATTACCCGGGTTATGGCTACAGTTCAATGCCCGCAGTCGATAAATTCGACTATAGTTTTGATAATCTAGCTAATGTTGTTGATAAATTTATCAATAAAGTGGGTCTGAAAAAATACAGCCTATACATGATGGATTATGGCGCACCTATTGGTTTCCGTATTGCTACAAAACATCCAGAACGTATTGAATCATTGATTATTCAAAATGGTAACGCTTATGTTGAAGGCATCAACAATAATTTTTGGGAGCCTATTAAAGCGTATTGGCAAGATCGTGATGCAGTAAACCAAGGCTTAGACAATGATTGGTGGAAAAACGTCAAAGCAGCGTATAAACAACCTAATATGACTAATGATGCAGCACTACGCTTTCTACTAACCGAAGGTGCAACAAAATGGCAGTACACCAACGGGGTGCGTAATGTTGAAGACATTAGCCCTGATACATGGAACCATGTGCAGCCGTTATTAGATCGTGAAGGTAGCAATGCCATTCAGCTGCAGCTTTTCTACAGCTATGGTTCAAATCCACCGTTATATCCAGCATGGCAGGCTTATATGCGTAAACACCAACCACCTACATTAATTGTGTGGGGACAAAAAGATGAAATTTTCCCAGCGGCAGGTGCTCATCCATATAAGCGTGATCTAAATAATTTAGAATTCCATCTTTTGGATACGGGCCACTTTGTTTTAGAAGAAGATAGTGAAGTGGTTGCCGACTATATTAGAAACTTTATTCCAGCCAAATAGTATCAATAATTAACTTGAACGGGCCGTCGATATTCATTAATATTTTGTTTCGGCGGCTTATTCAACCTCAGTGTTGAACAGTACACAACATGGAGAACATCATGAAACAGTATGCAAGTGATATAGCTTTTACCAAGAGTGTGAAAAAGATCCAAACACAAAATGGCTCTAGAGAGTCTTATGCCAAGATTGAAAAACACTGGTGGCCAGATATGATTACACCTGAATTGGCTGCATTTATTGCTCAGCGTGACTCTTTTTATATGGCCACCGTGAATAGTGATGGACAGCCTTATATCCAACATCGTGGTGGACCCAAAGGTTTTCTAAAAGTAATAGATGATCATACTCTAGGTTTTGCTGATTTTAGAGGTAATCGACAATACATTTCATATGGCAATTTAGAAGACAATAACAAAGTGAGTCTATTTCTGATGGATTATCCAAACAGAAGCAGAGTCAAAATATGGGGTACTGCTGAGGTGATAGAGGATGATCAACAGCTGATCAGCCAATTGTCTGTCTCAGATTACAAAGGCAAGGTTGAACGTGCCTTTATCATCAAAGTTGAAACGTGGGATAGGAATTGCCCACAACACATCACCCCAAGATACAGTGTTAAATAAATAGCCAAATTTAATTAGCAAAAGCAGGGGTTAACTTGGGTTAATACAATAATGAAACTAAGGGAAAACACCGAAAATTTGTCATCGTAATTCTGAAGATATTTGCTTAGTTCAAGGTTATCCCTGTTAAGTTTTATTTGGTTTTTCCGGCGATATTAATGGCCGCAACCAATATTGATGATGTGATCTGCTTTGCTGTTTTGCGTGTTTTGACGGCTCTTATCATCGTTAGCCCACCAATCAATATGCCAATGAGTGACCATGCTCTAGCGGTGCATTCATCTGTTGAATTCCCTTCAAGCCCCTCTGCGATTAAAGCTACGATTTGTTTCATCTTTGCTTCATATAGAGCATGTATTTCTGGATCTGTACGCACAACTTCAGGTGAAAGAGTTGTCATTGCACAACCACAAGCAAGATCTTCTATATGTGGCTGGCCAAGATAATAGTTAACAAATACTTCAACCCAGTTCGAACCAGCATCTTGTTGAAATTTGGGTACAGCAGCAATAACCTCACCAAGACCTATTTCGAGTGCTGCATTAAATGCCTTATCTTTAGAGCCTAAATGTGCATAAAAAGCTCCGGATGTTACACCGGCCTTTTTAGCAATACCATCTACTCCAATGCCGGCATAGCCATGGCTTCGAAAACTCTGACTGGCAGCATCAAGAATGCGTTGATAAGTCTGCTGTTTTTTTGTCGGCAAATCGTTCATTAAACTCTCCATAAATAACGATCGTTATTTTATTGTTGACAATATAACGATCGTTATGCTTTAATAATATCACGGTCGTTATATTTATTATAACCGCTGTACAGAAACATTGCGAATAAGCATAAACATTTAATTAAACAATAACTAAATCTATAAAGGGAAAATATTATGCCACTTACATTAACGCTTACAGAGGGTGTTATACCTGCCGGTTCAGAAAAACAAGCTGTTGCACAATTATCAGCAGCGATGTTAAAGCATCATGGGTTAACAGCTAATAAAGTGATGACACCCAATATCACCGCGACGGTTCATGTGCTGCCAAAAACCACAACATTTTCAGGCGGAGAAGAATTTTCTGGGGCCTGGGTCGAGTGGAAGGTTCCTTCATTTGCTTTTGCTTCAAGAGAAGTTCAATTGGGCTATTTTGAAGAAGCAACCAACATTATTGAAGCACTGTCTGGCGGCAAACAACCTAGAGACAATATCTATGTGAATGTTATTCATACGGTAGATGGAGCCTGGAATTTTGATGGTAGAGCAATGACAAATGAAGAAATTATGGCAGCCATCTCTTAGAGCCTGCTAAAACTAAATTTATATGAGGATTTAAAAATGAAAAATTATGTATTAGTACACGGTGCGTGGGGTAATGCACGTGAATTTGATGATGTGGTTAAACTGCTATCTAGTGAAGAAAATAGTGTTACTACCATTGATCTGCCAGGACATGGAGAAAGCCATGAGCCGATCGAGGAAGTGACTATGGATGCTTATGTTCAGCGAGTTATTGACACAATTAATCAAATCAATGGAAAAGTAATTCTTGTTGGACATTCATTAGCTGGCGCTGTTATTTCTCAAGCAGCAGAATTGATCCCCGAAGATATTGAACAACTTATTTATGTGGCGGCAATGTTGCCTAAAACAGGAGACTCACCATTAAGTTTGATGCAGAGTGATACCCAGGGTGAATTATTACCCAATATTATTTTTTCTGAAGATCAGAGCTATGCAACTCTAAGTGACAAAGATGTATCAAACCTTTTTCTTCATGACATAGACGATAAGAAAAAAATAGCTAAACTGATCCCTACATTTGCAATGAAACAAGCAACGCAGCCCTTTATGGCAGTAGCTGAGTTAAGTGAAGAAAAATTTGGCTCTGTGCCCAAATATTACATTAAAGCAAGATTAGATAAAGTGCTGACTTTGTCGCTGCAACAGCAAATGATTTCTAACTGGAAAGTAGAGCAGGTTGTTACTTTAGAGTCAGGTCATTTCCCTTTGAACTCAATGCCTGAACGCCTTGTTAAGGCAATCAGAATGTCTGAGAATTTTGCTGAAAAAATTATCAAAGCAGCCTAAACGTAGGCTTGAATTGGTTACTGGTTGAGTAGTAAAAATATTTTACTGTTTTATATAACGAATAACTAAATTGATAAAATTATTTTGAATGTTAAAAATTAGATGAATGTTAAGACCTGCTAGCATTAGACACTGACTAGCATATTTTTTTCTTTAGATTTTCTAACAGCACCGGGAGGGATCCCCATATGTTGTTTAAAAGCCTTTCTAAACGATGCTTCTGATTGATAAGTAAAGTATTCGGCAATTTGAGCAATGGATTTATTGCTGGTGACTAACATCTCATGAGCACGTTGCATCCGCCAGTGGGCAACATAATACATGGGCGTTATCCCCATGATAGATTGAAAACGTTTTGCGAAAGCAGAGCGAGACATGCCTGCTTTTGCGGCTAATAGTTCAACTGACCAGGCAGCATGAGGTGAGGAATGAAATTGTTGCAAAGCTTGATATAGCTGTGGATCGGCCAAGGCTGCTAGAAAGCCTTGGTCGGTTTCTTTTTTGTTTATCCAGCTTCTAATAATTTGTACAAATAAAACATCACATAGTTTATCAACGACAGCTGTGGACCCGAGAGAGTCACTTTCGGTTTCTCGATAAATAAAACCGATAAGGGAATCTAACCAGACAGCATTTTCTGGATCATCACTTCTTATATGGATGACATCTGGTAGGGCCGTTAGGATAGGGTTAACCAAGTTGCTTTCAAACTCAAAGTGTCCACAGATAATTTTGGTTGTCGGACCAACACTATCAGGATCTGAAATGATGCCTAGTTCTAGCGATTTAGGTGGTGATTCACTCGTGTCTGTAATTATATGTTTGGTTGCTCTAGGGAAAAAAATCAGATCACCACTACGCAATGTAACGGGATCGGAATCATCAGCCATATGCAGCCAACAGGTACCACGTTGAATGATGTGGAATGTAGCTTTATTAGATTCAGGTGGATGAAGAGACCAAGCGCCACAAAAATTAGCATGAAAATATACGCTGGCTTTCAAGCGTAACAACTTTAATATAGCACTTAATACATCCATTCTAATTCACCACAAAAAAATACTAAATGACATTAAATATGGATTCTATGGCATATATCATCTTTTTTCAATCTTTATAATAGTCGACAGTCGTTAATAATGACGATGCAGATTAATGAGGATTAAAGAAATGAAAATTAGCAATATATTAGCCAGTGCATTTTTTGGGATAGTTATTTTAGCAACAGGTGTTTCTTTTGCTGATGTACCACAGACAGTAGATGGTGTCACAACGATACATTTGGAGGAATACAACGGTTATTTTTCCGCTGAAGAAACATTAGCAGGATTAAAGCCTGGTACCTATGAATTTATTGTAGAAAACAAGTCAAATAAGTTGGTGGGTTTTTGGTTGCAAGATGCTGTTACTCATGAGCTTTTAGAAAAAACATCTATTGAAGTAGGGGAAACCATTAAAACTAGGGTCACCATTACTGATAATGGCTTTCGTTACCGCTGCCCAATCAATCCAACACCTTGGTATGAGGTGGGTGTGAGTAAGTAAATAAGTTAACAGGATGATAAAGGTGAACACAATGCCAAACATAGAGATTTATTCAATGAAAAACTGTGTCAATTGTGAAAAAACCAAGCAGTTATTAGATCAAAAACAATTGTCTTATGCTGAGGTATTTATCGAGCAAGATTATCGGATTGCAATTGATGTTGTGAACAGGTCAGGTCAACGGACTGTGCCACAAATATTTATTGATGGCGTTTCGATCGGCGGCTACAAGGCTCTCTCAACGATGTTTGGCATCAATTAACAATGATTGCAGGGTTGGAATAATTAATCTTGCACCATCATTTATTTTTAGGAGTACGACAATGAACGCAGAATATAAATTAACTTTGCAACCTAGAACAATGACAAATTCGGAGCCTAGAGTAAAGGATTTATTAAATAATACAAAACAGAAAATGGGCTTTGTGCCAAATATGTATGCGGCGATGGCTAACTCTTCAATACTATTGGACAGCTATAGTCATGGCTATCAACTTCTTAGAGATGAGTCTAAATTTAACCCGGTAGAGCAGGAGGTTATTTTTCTGGCCATAAGCCGTGCAAACGGATGTGATTATTGTATGTCAGCACATAGCTTTGTGGCAGATAATATGTCAAAAGTACCTATTGAAGTGACGGATGCTATCCGTAATGACACTACCATTCCCAATGTCAAACTAGCTGCGCTGACTTTGTTCACTAGAGTGATGTTTAACACCCGGGGGTTACCTACAAACGATGATGTTAATGTGTTTCTTGCTGCAGGATATACGGAGCATCATATATTGGAAATTATTTTAGCTATATCTGTTAAAACAATCAGTAATTACGCTAATCACTTATTTCATACAAAGCTGGATGGTGTGTTTGAAGCTAGACAGTGGGTTAATTAACATTAAAAATTGCCCCAGAATTTTTGGGGAAAAATCCAGTGTTATTGCCATATTTTAAACTTCTGTTGGGTGTTGTTCTAGCAAACAGTCATTGATATGTAGCGCAGCTCATAAACAGGCTAGAAATAATGGGTGCCATTCTAATTGTTTAGAGAGCTCATTACGATAATTTAATAGCAAATTAACTGAGAGCATAATGTGGAGGGGGGAATGTCTAAAGTCACCATTAAACTCCGATAAAAAACAATGAGATAACACAATTATCACCGTCATTAATACAAAGTGTTTTTTAGAGCATCGCCGCATTTTTTATATTGACTTACATCGTTCTAGCTATTTTTTTTTAAAAGCAATTTTAATGAGATCTGAAAGTATGAGATTATTGTTTAATTAGATAATACAAGACAATGGTTTAGGGATTAATAAAAATGAAAATTGCTATAGCAGGCACGGGTTACGTAGGTCTTTCAAATGCAGTTTTATTGGCACAGCATAATGAAGTAGTTGCTTTGGATGTTATCGCTGATAAGGTAGCGATGATCAATAGGGGAGAATCTCCCATTGTTGATATAGAAATAGAAGATTTTCTCAACAATAAAGCGTTAAACCTGAAAGCAACATTGGATAAAGAAGAGGCTTATTTAGAAGCTGATTTTGTTGTAATAGCCACCCCGACTGATTACGATTCTGAAACGAACTATTTTAATACTAGTTCAGTTGAAGCCGTGATCAATGATGTTATTGCCATTAACCCTAATGCAGTGATGATTATTAAGTCGACTGTTCCTGTGGGATATACAGCTCATATCAAACAAGTATTATCGAGTGACAATATTATCTTTTCTCCAGAATTTCTGAGGGAGGGTAAAGCACTGCACGATAATTTATACCCATCACGTATTATTATTGGAGAAGATTCAGCAAGGGCAAAGCAGTTTGCTAGTTTACTGGTAGGTGGCGCAGTCAAAGATAATATCGAGGTTTTATACACAAACTCGACGGAAGCGGAAGCGGTTAAATTATTTTCAAATACATACTTGGCAATGCGAGTAGCTTATTTTAATGAACTAGATAGTTATGCTGAAGTACATGATCTTGATACCAAACAGATCATCAAGGGCGTTTGTTTAGATCCTCGTATTGGCGATCATTATAATAATCCATCATTTGGTTATGGCGGATATTGTTTACCAAAAGATACTAAACAATTGCGTGCTAATTACCAAGAAGTACCAAATAGCTTAATTAGTGCCATTGTGGATGCTAATACAACACGTAAAGACCATGTGGCAGAATCCATCCTTAAACGTCGGCCCAAAGTGGTTGGGATCCATCGTCTTATTATGAAAGCAGGTTCTGATAATTTTCGAGCCTCTTCAGTTCAAGGGATTATGAAAAGGTTAAAAGCGAAAGGAATAGAAGTGATCGTTTATGAGCCGGTTTTAGATGAAGATACTTTTTTTCATTCAAAAGTTGTTAAAGATTTAGCTGAGTTTAAGCAATTGGCAGATGTGATTGTGGCAAACCGGCTTACAGATGACATTAAAGATGTAACAGATAAGGTTTATACACGAGATTTGTTTGGGAGTGATTAAGCTTGATAAAAATTGAAATAAATCAGTTGATGGAAAGCAGTGGTGTTCAATTTGGTACTAGTGGGGTGAGAGGACTGGTCGCCGATATGACGGACCAAGTGTGCTGGGCTTATGTCACCGGTTTTTTGCAGTATTTGAAAGATAATAATCTCGTCCAAGATGGTGATGACGTTGGAATTGCAGGTGATTTAAGAGATAGTAGCCCACGAATAATGAATGCTGCCGCACAAGCAGTATTGGATAGCGGATTGCAGCCCATTAACTATGGCACAATACCCTCGCCAGCCATTGCTTTATATGGTTTACATCGTTCTATTTCAACCATTATGGTGACAGGTAGCCATATTCCTGATGATAGAAATGGTATTAAATTTAATACACCTTTAGGAGAGATCCTGAAAACAGATGAACAAGGGATAAAAGCTCAAAGAGTATCTATTGATCACCACTTATTTTCATCTAAGGGTGATCTGTTAGCTGGGCCAGTCTTACCTGAAATGACGGAAGCTGCTGAGCAGCATTATATTGATCGGTTTATCCAATTTTTCCCCAAGGACTGTCTAAAAAATAAAAAAATTGGTCTGTATGAACATTCATCTGTAGCTAGCGTATGTCTAAAAGCTATTTTGCAGGCTTTAGGGGCCGAAGTTACTGCATTAGGTTATTCAGATAAATTTATATCAGTGGACACGGAGGCTATTCGACCTGAAGATGTGGTGTTGGGTAAAAAATGGGCAAAAGAATATCAATTTGATTGTATTATCTCGACGGATGGTGATGGTGATAGACCACTGATAAGTGATGAGTTTGGCAACTGGTTACGAGGCGATGTGGCTGGTATCTTATGTGCACAATACTTAAAAATTGATATTGTTGTGACACCCGTTAGTAGTAATACGGCAGTAGAGAAGAGTGCTTTATTCAAACAAGTTGTTCGTACTAAAATTGGATCGCCATATGTGATTGAGGCAATGAATAATGCACAGAATGAAGGACGGAATAATGTGGCTGGTTATGAAGCAAATGGTGGTTTTCTACAGCACACTAGTATCAACAAGGGTAGCAAAATCTTAATGGCACTACCCACGCGAGATGCTGCTATTGTACCATTATCCATTTTAATGCTGACTATAAAAGACAACACAACAGTGTCAGGCTTGTTAGCAAATTTGCCACAGCGTTTTACTTCTAGTGACCGGTTAAAGGATTTTCCTACCCATCGTAGCCAACAGATATTAGCAAATATGGTGGTTAATGACGACGCTTCCAATTTAGCCAATATTACTGAACTATTTACCAATATGGGCAAGGCTATATCCCTCGATCAGACTGATGGTCTAAGGATCACCTTTGATAATGGCGAAATTGTACATCTAAGGCCTTCAGGGAATGCACCAGAATTACGTTGCTATAATGAAGCTGATACAGAACAGCGATCTAAAGAATTAAATCAAAGCTGTATGGAAATCCTTGTAAACTGGCGATAGAGAACGAAGCGTTATTTTATATAGTCATTTTCATAATAGTAATTAGTAGCTTCTATAAAGCCTTCAACACTGCCGCAGTCAAAACGTCGCCCTTTAAATTTTACCGCAAGTACTTGTCGTTCTTGTGCTAACTGACGTAATGCATCTGTAATTTGAATCTCACCGTTTGCACCGGGTTTGGTATTTCTTAAGTAGCCAAAAATCTCAGGTGTAAGAATATAACGTCCAATAATAGCCATATTAGTGGGTGCATCTTCAGGGTTTGGTTTTTCTACCATATCTTTGACTTGATAAATACCATCAGCAATTTCATCCCCTGAAATAATACCGTAGCTACCGGTATCTTCGTTGGGCACCTCTTCAATAGCGATAATGCTACATTGATAACGTTCATACAAAGCAGTAAGCTGGGATAATGCTTTTTTATCATCTCCCTCAGTCGGCGCGGCACATAAATCATCGGCTAAAATCACAGCAAATGGTTCAGGTCCTATCATGGGTTCACCCGTTAAAATAGCATGGCCTAACCCAAGCATTTCACGTTGACGCATAAAGACAAAGTCACAGTTATCCATAACATTACGAATGTCATCAAGATATCTTTCTTTGGATGTTCCTTGGATCTGATGTTCGAGTTCGTAGCTAGTGTCAAAGTGATCACCAATCGCTCGCTTTCCACGACCGGTAATAAAGCCTATCTGAGTCATGCCTGCTTCTAAGGCTTCTTCTACACCATATTGTATAAGTGGCTTATTGACGATGGGTAACATTTCTTTAGGCATCGCTTTTGTAGCAGGCAAAAATCTAGTGCCATAACCAGCTGCTGGAAATAAACATTTACGAATCAGTGGTGATTTGGCCATTTTAATAATATTCCTTGTCAAAAAAGTCTATAGTTTAGTATAGTTTACAGTTGAAAGCGTAGAAATTAAATTAAATTGTGTAGTAATTCAAATTTAATAGAAAAAGCAAGAGCGTACATATGCTATACCATTGATAATAGTGGCAGGAAAAGTAGTGGGGCAACCCATTTTATTTAATATTGAAATGCTAACATCAAGTGATCTCGTTTTTCTGCTAGTTGTTGCTCCATTGGTTACCAGAGAGTAGGTTAGCAATAATAATTTAAAATATTGAGAAGATCATTGCTATATCTTAATCAGTGGCTTTGGAATAAGAAATTTTAATTGAAGGTAACAAGATGATCCCTGTAATTATGTCTGGTGGTAGTGGTACGCGTCTATGGCCATTATCAAGAAAAAACAAACCTAAACAATTTTTAGCTTTGCTGGGAGAGCACTCTTTATTTCAAGAAACCATAATACGCCTTGCTAATATTGATGGATTGGAAGCGCCAATTGTTATTTGCAATGAAGATCATCGTTTTATGGTAGCAGAACACTTACATGAACTAGCGATTACAGACGCTAAAATACTGCTTGAACCGTATGCTAGGAACACGGCGCCAGCAATCGCTGTCGCAGCAATTCAAGCACAGCAGACTGGCAATGATCCCATCTTATTAGTTTTGGCAGCTGATCATGTTATCCGTGATAACGCTGCATTTCATCAAGCAATCGAACAGGCAAAATTACAGGCTGAGCAAGGTTATATAGTGACTTTTGGCATTGTGCCGACAGTCGCTCATACGGGGTACGGTTATATAAAAGCACAAGAAAAGAATAAAACAAGTAGCGTCGAAGCATTTGTAGAAAAGCCTGATCAAGAGACGGCAAAGGCCTATGTTGAGTCTGGCAATTATTATTGGAACAGTGGTATGTTTATGTGCAAGGCATCTACTATGTTGGAAGAGCTAGAACATTTTGCACCAGAGATGTTATCAAGTTGCCATCAAGCAGTAGTCGATTCGGTCGAAGATTTAGATTTTATACGCTTGGGAAAGGACAGTTTTGCTGCTTGTCCCTCAGATTCAATTGATTATGTAGTGATGGAAAAAACAGATAAAGCGGTTGTTATTCCACTTGATGCCGGTTGGAGTGATGTGGGATCTTGGGCCTCTTTATGGGAAACACACGCGCATGATGAAAATAATAACGTCACGGTAGGAGATGTGATTATTCAAGATGTGAATAATTCATATATCCACAGTGATAGCCGCTTGGTTACAGTATTAGGGGTGGATGATGTCGTTGTTATTGAGACTCCTGATGCTGTATTGGTGACCTCTAAGGAAAAAGCTGAAAATATTAAATCAGTGGTTGAAGCGTTAATAAAAAAAGATAGAAATGAGGCAACGACACACCGTAAATGTTACCGACCTTGGGGCTTTTATGATTCAATTGATAGTGGTAATCGGTTTCAAGTAAAACGTATTTCTGTTAAGCCTGGCGCATCCTTATCATTGCAAAAGCATCATCATCGCGCAGAACACTGGGTGGTGGTCACAGGTACTGCTGAAGTGACATGTGATGATAAAGTGATGATGCTGAGTGAAAATGAATCAACGTTCATACCCTTAGGGAGTGTTCATAGACTTCATAACCCTGGGCGTGTCATGCTTGAAATCATTGAGGTACAATCAGGCAGTTATCTTGGTGAAGATGACATTGTTCGGTTGAATGACTGCTATAATCGAGACTAACAAACCGGAAATTAAAGGTAAACAGGTTCAGCTTATTATGGCTAGTGGAAAAATAAGACGCTACGATTCAAAAATAAACGCACTTTCACGGCTTATGGATAGTGGGATTATTTTACTGACATTTTTGGCTCTTATTGACTTGTTTCAAGCCGATTGGGAACCAATATATGTTTGGGCATTACTTTTCTCCATCCTACTATTTAACTTTTTTGCAGAGTCTGAGGATGCTTATCGCTCATGGCGTGGTTCCTATTTGGGAGAAGAAATATCCACACTATTATTTTCATGGCTTGCAGCTATATTTGTGCTGATAGCTATCGACTTTTTGTTTATTGCTCGACAAGTTTACTCTTCGCCATTTATTGCCGTTTGGATCATCCTTACACCGATTGAACTTATTTCTTGGCATGCAATTGTTCGTATGTGTTTAGGCATTTTACGATCAAAAGGATTTAACACTCGGCGAGTTGCTATTGTTGGGGCAACCCAACTTGGGCAAAGATTAGAAAAATCATTTAGTGACATGGATTGGAGTGGTCTTAACTTTCTTGGCTATTATGATGACCGAACTGATCTATCCTCTGAAAGAAGGTTAATAGCAGATAAAATTGAAGTTATGGGTGATGTTGAACAATTAATAAAGGACTGTAAGGCCTCAAAGATTGATGCGGTTTATATTACATTAGCATTATCGGCTGAAAAGCGAATTAAACTTATTACCGAAGCATTAGCCGATACTACTGTTTCAGTTTATTTGGTACCTGATTTGTTTACATTTAATTTATTGAATTCTCGTTGGGTTGATTTTCAGGGCATCACTGCTATCAGTATTTATGAAACACCTTTTGCAGGAATCAATAGTGTTATCAAACGGTTTGAAGATATTTTGTTGAGTTTTTTAATCCTGTGTTTGATTGCCTTTCCTATGCTCATCATCGCAGCCGGTGTAAAGTTGACTTCAAGCGGACCTGTGCTTTTCAAACAAACACGATATGGTGTTGATGGTGAAAAAATAAAAGTTTGGAAGTTTCGATCAATGACAGTGACAGAGGATGGCGAAACAGTGACTCAAGCGACAAAAGGTGATCTGCGTATAACACCCTATGGTGCTTTTTTAAGAAAGACCTCGTTAGATGAGTTGCCACAATTTTTTAATACTCTGGGTGGCACAATGTCGATAGTAGGGCCGAGACCGCATGCCGTAGCTCATAACGAAGAATATCGATCTCAGATCCAAGGTTATATGCTGCGACACAAGGTAAAGCCAGGTATCACTGGTTTGGCACAAATTAATGGTTTTCGTGGTGAAACTGATACATTAGATAAGATGGCTGGTCGTGTTCGGTATGATTTATTGTATATACAGACTTGGTCGTTATTTCTAGATTTGAAAATTATCTTTTTGACAGTATTCAAAGGATTCACTCACAAAAATGCTTATTGATAATTTTAAATTATTTAATTTGCACAGTGATAATATGTGCTCTATGCATTATAATGTTCTGCGTCCAGATTAAATTTTTTATTCTTTTGGGTGTTCAGTTTCAGTTCAGCAAATTTGTGTCAAAATATCACCGTACTGAGAAAATGTGTTAAATGTCACAAAATTTAGTGTATTAGTACCAAAGTACAATATGATTTAATAGTGAGAAACTGTATTTTTATTCTATCTGCTTGTGAGGTGTTTCAGAGTAGATATATTGTCATCATCTGTTTTATGGGTGACTAACTTAGTTAAAAAGCCAAACTTGTCGTGAGGCAAGGTCGGAAAGCCACAGGTCTTTTATTTCAGACAATCGATTTAAAGATGGCTGGGTTGCATTACTTAATAATTTTAAAAGGAAATTGTGATGAAAAAAGTAATGCTTTTTGCAATAGCTTTATTGTTTTCGGTGAACGCATCTGCAGCATCAATTAACGTTGTAAATGACGATGTGTTTGGTTCGGCTGCGTTTCTAGGAACTGCTTTTAATGATACATCTTCTGTTGTATCAAATGCTGTCGCGACTGAAGGCGAGTTTGAAGTTTTATATAGCGCGGTAACAGATGTTAATACTTGGGCAATAGTTGAGTGGACATTTAACCCTTCAACTACGCTAGCTTGGGCTGATTTAGCGTTTGATAGCACAGTTAGTGGTTTTGTTCCGTTTTTTGAAACAGTCTCAGGTGCATTTGCTACATACGTCTATTTAGAGGCTCTTGAAATCTATTTCTTCGATATTATCGGTGAATCATTAGGTAACTTGGGTGTGACAATGACAGTGACAGCAGTGCCTGTACCTGCAGCGTTATTTTTGTTTGTGCCAGCACTACTTGGTTTATTCGGTTTACGCCGTCGAGTTACATCGGTAGCATAATTGAAACAAATTGAGTTAACAATATTGCTAGTTTAAGAAAAGGGAGTTTAGGCTCCCTTTTTTTTTTAAAAATAAGATGTTATACTTCATTTCACAAGTAAATTATGATTAGGGGACAAACGATGGACATGTTTGTGAAAGCAATAATTTTGGGGTTCGCATTTATAGCCTCAGGAACCGCTTTGGCAGCGGATCGCTATTTGTTAAATGCGGGTGATGTCCTTGAAATTTCAGTTTGGAATGAAGAATCATTACAAAAAGAAGTGATTGTTTTACCTGATGGCGTCATTACATTTCCTTTAGCGGGCGAGGTTTTGGCACAGGGCAGAACAGTTGCTGATGTCCAAGCATCATTGAAAAAACAATTATCAGTATATTTAGCAGATCCAGTTGTTACAGTATCTGTGCTAAGTGTTGATGGTAACACTGTCCATGTTTTGGGTAAGGTGATAACCCCTGGCCAATTTATTATGATTCAGCCTATAGATGCAATACAAGCATTGAGCTTAGCTGGTGGCTTGTCACCATATGCTGAAGAAAACAATATCATAGTTGTACGACGTAATGGTGATAAACGACAGGTCATTCATGTACGTTATGGATCTATTAAAAAAGGTAAAGATTTAGCAACAAATATTATGTTAAAAAGCGGCGATGTTATCTTAATTCCATGAGGCTTTAATTCTCTAAAAATGGTACATGAATATGTGGAAAATTATGAATCTTAATCACATCAGAATAATAAAAGTTCTGCCTTTGGCATTGATATACTTTTCCCCAGTAACTCATGCCGCTGAATGGTCATTGACAGGGAATTTAAATCCATCAGCTGAATATGATGACAATACTTTTCTGAGTAATGACGAAGAATCAAGTATGCATTATGCTGTGACACCAACCCTGACAATTGCACGTGGCCTTGAAAATTCTGAAATGAGTTTAAGTCTTGGGTATCAAATTGATAAATATATAGCAATTTCAGACAACGATACTGAGAATCCATTTATTGAGTTGAATAGTTCATACAATACTGAAAGAAGTCAGTATGGATTGGCAATGAGTTATAAAGAGGATACGACCAGAAATAATGCGGTAGAAGATACCGGTGACTTTACAACTCGATCAACGGTCAGAACACGGTCAATTAATCCTTCATACGGATATCAGCTAACTGAGCGTGATTCATTATCATTGACTGCAGGTTATTCGGAAAGAGAATACTCAACTGATGACTTTTCTGACAATGAAACAAAGTCATTATCAGCTGGCTGGCAACGTGAGTTTAGTGAAAGATTGAGTGCAGGACTAGACCTAACAGCATCAAATTATCAGGCTGATTCATCTATTTCGTCAACGGATGATGATACCTATGGTATAGCAACATCTTTTACATATGAATTATCGGAACTGTGGGATATTAGTGGCAGCATCGGTTTACGAAGATTGAATAGTGAACGAAAAACGGCTGGAATAACGAATAGTGATCAAAGCTCAGGATCCACATTAGATTTCTCGGCGACACGTACTAGAGAAATTGATACATTTACAATAAATTTGGCTAGAGTGTTGAGCCCTTCAAGCGATGGTGATGTGAATGAACAAGATAGACTAAGTATGTCTTGGTCGCGAAATTTATCTGAACGCTTAACGATGGGTGCTGATTTTAGCTATCAAGAATCTACCAATGCTTCAGATGATTCATCCGATGAAAAGCGAGAAAACATTAATTTCTCACCCGCCTTGACGTGGAGTATTGAAGAAAACCTAGATCTTATCATGGCTTATTCATATCGGAAGCAAAAAAGATCTGGTGGTAGTTCAGCTGGAAGTTCAAATGACAGCAATGCGATATCTCTCACATTATCATATAATTGGGAAGGAATTAGATTCTCTCGCTAGCACATAAGACAAGTAACTCAAGAGCATAAAATGGAAGAAGAAGAAGGTAAGGGCCTTGGCGATTATTTGGATATAATCCGCCGTAGAAAGTATTGGGTTATATTCCCTGCATTAATATTGATGGCCCTAAGTGTAGGACTTGCCTATTGGTTACCTGCCACATATAAATCTGAAGGTTTGATTCTAATTGAGTCACAGGAAATTCCTAATGATCTGATTAAATCTACAGTCACTAGTTATGCAGATCAGCGTATAGCTGTTATTAAACAACGTTTGATGACGACTCCTAATATCATTGAGCTTATCAAAAAGCACAATCTTTATGCCGAACAGCGTGAGAAAAATCCACCTATTTCTGCTCTTGTAGATAGGTTTCGAGGTAATGTGGCTGTAGATATGGTTCAGGCTACTGTTACAGATAGGAATGGATGGAGTAAAAAAGCGAGTATTGCTTTTAGGGTCTCATTTTTAAATAGATCTCCTCAAACCGCGCAAAAAGTCACTAATGATTTAGTGACATCATTTCTGAATGAAAATGTACGTATTCGTACTGAAAGGGCTAGTCAAACAAAAAAATTCTTGGAGTCAGAAGGTGATAAATTTCAAGTTAAGCTACAACAAATAGAAAAGGCGATCGGAGAGTTTAAAGATCAATATAGTGAAAGTCTACCTGAGCTTTTACAATATAACTTATCAGCTGTAGAACGACTGCAAGAAGAGTTACTGACCAATCAAAATTCAATCTTATTGTTAAAAGATCAGATAACAACAATGAGTTTGCAGCTAAGCACGATACCAGCTTATCTTGATAGATCATCTTTGACAGGAAATTCAGTGCCTAGCATCTCCTCAGCAGAGGAGCGGCTTATTGAATTGAAAAATCAATATAACGCATTAGTTGGTAAATATTCTGCTAGTCATCCGGATGTGATTAGTTTAAAACGACAGCTTAAATTTTTGGAAGAAGAGACAGGTATTAGTAGTTCTACTAAAGGATCTCAGCTCGAAAAGGAAAAGGAAATTGTAAATGCTAAAGCACAACTAACGATACTTCTACAGCGATATTCAGTAGGGCATCCGGATATTAAAGCACTAAAAAATAAAATAGCTAATTTAGAAACAGAGTTAAAAACAATAATTGCAGCAACGCCAGCGAGCTCAAGATTAAGTACCGCAGCTACAAATAATACTACACGAGATCTAAACCCGATATATGTACAGATTAAAGGTAGGATGGATTCTGCTGAACGTGAGATTGTACGCATTAGGGGACGACAAGGAGATGTGAAAGTTAAATTGGCTGATTACGAAAATCGCGTTTTTAAAACACATCAAGTCAAGCGAGAATACGATGATTTAACCCGTGATCACGATAACACAAAAGCAAAATATACAGATCTTAGGGCTAAACAACTTGAAGCTGAATTAGCCGAAAATCTTGAGTCAGAAAAAAAGGGTGAAAGTTTTACTTTGATTGAGCCCCCACTAGCGCCAACGAAAGCAGAAAAACCGAATCGGCAAAAAGTTATGATTATGGGCTTCATGGTATCAATTGCTGTTGGGTTAGGTTTAGCATTACTTGTTGAAATAATATTTGGTGGAGTGAGAGGCTATAATGAAATCACTCGCGTAACAAGGCGTACTCCGTTAGTTGTAATACCTATCATCCTGACTGCATTTGATATTAAAAAACAAAAAATTGTTAGAAATAGATGGCTGATGTTAGTTTTTATCTTATTTTTAGCTGCAATCGCAGGTTTTCATTTTTATGTGATGGATCTAGAAGTATTATGGTTTAAAATTATGCGAAAAGTAAGTCAGGTATAGTTGATGATCAAAATAGACGTGGGATTTATCAAAAATGGATAGAATACAAAAAGCACTGGATAAGGCCAAAGAAAGAAATACACAGCAGAATGTTTTAGTGCCTAAGCAAGCCAAATTTGCAAATAAAATTGATTCTCCTCGCCGTCCTGATCCGTTAGAGCAATCAGCCGTAGAAGGGATCACTTATTCACAAACTAAAGTGATTAATATTGCTCCAGAAGCACTTGAAGAGAAACGAATAGTTGCAAGCTTGTATAATAATCCACAGTCATCTGTGTTTAGGATGTTACGTACGCAGATATTAAAAAAAATGCGTGAAAATAACTGGCAAACTATTGCAATAACATCACCTACAGCAGGTGAAGGGAAATCTCTAATTGCTTCAAATCTCGCTGTAGCCATTGCAATGGAATTAAATCAGACGGTATTACTGGTAGACATGGATTTACGCAATCCTAGTATCAGTGATTATTTTAGTTTGAATGTTAATTTGGGATTAAAAGATTATTTGGAACGAGATCTTTCTTTACCAGAAGTATTGGTCAATCCTGGAATAGAGCGGTTAGTTATTCTCCCCGGTAAGGGTAGGGCTGAAGATTCTGCAGAACTATTATCAGGCCCTAAAATGACTAATTTGGTATCAGACATTAAGTCTCAATATGATTCGCGATTACTTATTTTTGATGTACCACCATTGCTACAGACAGATGATGTACTACTGGCATCAAAGTATTTTGACTGTACACTTATGGTGATAGAAGATGGTCATAACTCTGAAGACAGCATTGTAAAATCATTACAGTTACTGGAAGGTACTAACCTCCTAGGCACAGTGCTAAATAAGTCTGAAAGAGCACCGAAACATCAAAATTATTAATTATGTACACTGAACATTTTGGCTTAAATCATAAACCCTTTAATTTGGTTCCCGATCCCACCTTCCTCTATTTAAGCCCAAATCATAAAAAAGCATTAACAATGCTTGAATATGGACTAATGAGCCATGCAGGCTTTACGGTCGTTACTGGTGAAATAGGATCCGGAAAGACAACCTTAATTCGCACACTATTAAGTAAAATGGGTGATGACTGTGTTATTGGCCTTATTAATAATACACACGAGTCATTTGGTGAACTCATGGTTTGGGTATTAGATGCTTTAGATATAGAGTCTGATGCGACGGATAATGCCGGGCGTTATCGAGACTACATTGATTATGTTATAGAACAGCATGCGCAAGGCAAACGTGTTGTAATGATTGTTGATGAAGCTCAAAATCTGACAGTCCAAGCTTTGGAAGAGTTACGATTACTTTCCAATGTAAATATAGATACCAATATATTTTTACAACTCATTCTTACCGGCCAGCCTGAATTAATTGAAAAGCTTAATCGGCCAGAATTAGAGCAGTTTGCCCAACGGATTGGTGTTGAATATCATTTAAAAGCGCTCGGTTACTCTGAAACTCAAAAATATATTGAATATCGATTAGATGTTGCCGGAGCGGAACGAAAAATTTTTAGTAATGAAGCTTGTGCAGCTATCTTCTGTTACAGTGAGGGTATACCTCGACGTATTAACAATTTGTGTGATTTTGCTTTGGTATACGCTTTTGCAGATGATAAAGATACTGTTGATATACAGACTATACTCGACATGGTAAGAGAGAGAAAAGCATCACGCATTATTAAATCAAAACCTAGTCAAAATCCTGATGTAAAACGTGTTAAAGGCTGGCTGCTAGAAAAATATAATATCCAATTAATTTAAATCTGTGATGTTGGTCGCAGATCTTTCACGCCTTTCTAGTATCATGTGTCCCACGTACCTAAATCTTCTTATGGGACAACAACCATGAAAAAAACACTTACTTATTTAGCAGCATTACTATTATTCGTTATGGCTAACACTGTACAGGCCAAAAATTATTACGTATGTGACACAGGCAACGACAGTAATGACGGGCTTTCAGAATCTACACCTTTCCGCAGTTTTGTAAAAGCAATTAATACTTTTAATGCTATGCCGGCAGGTGATAGTGTTCTGTTTTGTCGAGGTGGCGTTTTCACGACAACAGATAAATACAAATCTGTTTACAACCCAAATTGTAGCGCATCCGCATTGTGTACTATTGCTGACTATGGCGATGAATCAAAGGATAGACCTTATATTGTTCCCCAAAGTGTCGAAGCAGGTTTTCTTTTTATGGATGGTGGCGCTGCTGATCAAGATGGTGGCTATGTTATAAGAAATCTTGTTTTAAATTCTAATAACACTACTCGA
>NVUI01000007.1:103915-131083 GCA_002733105.1 Methylophaga sp. | reverse complement strand
AGTGCTGTCATAAAAAGCCGATGAACATTAGGTTTTTCTTTTTGTGTAACAGGGTAGGTCTGCTCAAACACAGTCAAAGCACGTCCTTCAGCCGCAACAGAGGCGCGCAATAAGAAATGCTGTTTACGGGGATCTAAATCCGACCAATCCACTAAGATAATGGGCTGGTGTTGCTTGCCGATTAAACGATTTGCCATGAGTGAATAAATGGCTCCGGTTTCATGTTGCAAGTGAGGATTACTGCATCATCGCATACTGCGTTTTATTTGATGTTTTTCACTTGTTTTACTCTCTATATTTCTACCTAGGCCTGTAACAGAACAGGGTGCTCCTGAGATTAGGCTAGTTACCATGGCATTAAGACTGGCTCTTCTTACTTTATGCATTGAAGGCGTAACATCAATTAAAAGTTGGTTCAAAATAGTAGTTACTTTCACGGTGTTTTCTGCTCTGTTATGTGTTGTAACTGATCAGATCATTAGATGCTGTGAAAGTTCCTTAAAATTAGATTAATTATTTGTTTTTAATGACTATTTCGTGGGGATTGCTCAGAGTCTGACCCTATTGATTTTCTATTGATTTCAGTAACGCTATTGAAACCACTGCTAACCTTTATTATTTACTATGATTAGTATATTTAATATTATCAATATCTTTTAATATCATATTCACAATATCTTTTTCTTTATAAATCTTTTTATCAAATGTTGATTTTGAAATTTGAATAAAAAATTCACCTTTATTAGAAGTGTTAAATTTAAATTCAATTATTGAAGATCCTTTTGCTGTGAGATTATCATATTTAAACTCAGCAATAATTCCCCAACATTTTAAATATTCATGATGTGTGTCATCGGTAAGAATTTCAATGTCTTCTATCTTTTTACCATCAAGTTTTAGGTTCTTTATTTTACTTTCCATCCACTTGATTTTACTAGTTTCAGGCAAAGAGACTGTTTCATCTATCTCAATATCTATACTTATGATGTCAAGAAATTCTATATCGGTTAAGTTATCATTGTTTGTAAATGATAATAAAAACTTTAAAACCTCTTTATTACTCATATCGTTCATCAAAATCTTTTCTTCTTTTGCTGTTTTTGAAATGATATTATTTTCTATAAGTTTAGATTTCGTATGATTTATAATTGATTGATTTATTTCTAATGTTTCTTTCGATGTGGAAATATTCTTTGCAATAATTTCTAATTTGTCATCATTACAATGCAATATAACACTTCCTCTAAAAAAGTTTGTTTGCTCATCCCATGACTTATTACGTTGGTATCTTTCAATTTCATAATTTAAAACTAACTCATTCTTTTCTTGATTCGTAGCATAAGATGCTTTTGGAGTTTTATATTTATAATTTTTTATTTTTTGTTTATCTAAATCATTTAAATTTATAGTCTTTAGTACTGATTTTAATGCCTCTATTGTCACTTTTTTTTCAGTTTTAAACTTAGATGAATGTCTTTTCTCTTTATCTTCTTTTGTTTTTTGCTTTTCTTTTAAAATATCGAATTCTCTTGGACTTAAAAGCATAGATGTAAGTATAGGAATAGTGTTTTCTTTAACTGAATCACATACAAATATACCTTTATCTCTAAGTATATGTTTTAATTCGCTAGGAGTAATAATCGAATGACTAAGTAAACTTCTTAAGTGTTCTCCATAAGGTAATATTTTTCCATCATCTATAATCTGTTCTTCAATTTCTTCTTTTGGAACTTTTTTTGAAGTTTCTATGTTCTTCCTAGTATCTTTAAAGCCAATATCGTAGCCATAAACATAGGCTGAATTAATAAATTCTTTATCTTTAAATTGATTTTTCACACGAGAAATAATGTTTTTATTGTCTGTCCTTTCATGCTCAAAGCTTGGAAAATATATTTCCACATTACTAGTTAAGTTATTTGTGATTCGATGCGCTAAACCAAAAATCCTTTTTAAGCTCTCTGCATCAAAACTATCTTTAACTACAATAGTAAGAATAGTCTCTTTGTCTTGTTCAAGTTTATACACTTGAATGTCACTGTTTAACATTTCTATTGGTAATGCATTACCACTACATTCTTTTTTTCTATCAGATAAGTTATTAGGTGTATCTATGTAATAAAAACTGAACTTATATGAAGGAAACCTCATTTTTATCAAAGTAATACTATTGGTTATAAATTCAATTCTTTCATTATCAACCACATGAATTCTATCGAATAGTAAATCATTTTTTAGTTCAGGGTTCTTTATGTCTAGAATGATCGATTTGTCTTTAGGACTTTTACTGCTCAGCCAAAACAAAATGCCAACTATTTGTTCACTTTCTATTTCATAGCCATCTCTATTAGCAGTTAAAAGATTAGACTCCATAAAGCATTCTATTGCATACGCTAAGTCTGATATATGTTTTTTGAATGGTTTATTTGGAGAGTTTGGGTATACTTCATCAGTATGTTTTACTGACATTACAGAATGAATTAATGTATTTGAGTCCATTGGTGATTCATATGTGTATAGCTCATCAATACCATGAGTCGTGTTACCGTTTTTGGCATTTGGTTTTTTATGTTTTTCTGGCTCGTTACAAGTGATTGATTCATTAGATTGACTTGTTGTCCACCCAATCAAATTTAAGAAGCTCTTGATATACGTTTCACCAAGTTCACCACTGCTTTTTGACTTCTCACCACTCATCACGTGTCCTTATTATTTGATTTCTTCATTAAAATAGATCTTATAGAAAAACATTCCTTTTTCTTCATCAAAACCTTTTTCAAGGTTTTTAATACCACCTTCTTTATCTAGCAAAACTTTTAGCTCTAATTTTGTGTCTAGTTTTATGATATTTTTTACTTTCTTTTTTTCGGTATTAATATCTTTTTGAATTAATTCAAATTGCTCATCTAAATTTATATCAAAAAAGCTTTTATTTGATTCTCTGTATTCAAAAAAATCTTTTTCAATATTTTCATTTTTAAATATATTTTCTTTAAAGCTACTAATATCGTAATTAGTATTACCTTCAAAATAATTAATAAAATCATTATTAAAATTAAATTCTATATCTTTATCATATTTAGTTGATAGAATTTCATTTGAAAAGCCTCTGCATAACTTCAGTATCTCTCTCGTTTTGTGGCTGTTATTATCAATTATTTTTAAATTTAAAAATTTATTTGTCCAATAATCCGTTGATTGTCTGTGGTTATCAATATTTAGGACTGTATACCCGCTGTCTTCATTTGTATTTAATATCAAGCAACCCTTATCTAGTTTAGATATATTGATTCCCACATCAGTTTTAATTTTGATATTTGTATTTTCTCTTAGTAACTTTAAAAAAGTTTCTTTATTATCAGACTTGAAAATACCTATTAAATCTATCTCATTGTTATCAATATTTACATTAGATATTTGTACGACTATTAATTCACCTTTTGTTATTTTTGGATGTAGGGTGTATTCATAAAGGTGTTTAGCGATATTTTGAGAGGTTGTAATAAATAAATCTTTATCACTATTAAAGATATCTTGCGAGTATGTATATACTTCATTCAAATTTATATTTGAATTATGGTGAAATTTAAATAAATCTTTTTCTACCAAAAATAATTTTAGAAAATAATTTAGAAGGATTTTCTCCAGATCTTCATCTAAGTCCTGTAATGCTTCGGATAGTAAAACCTTTTCATCTCTTAATTTATTACCTATCTCGTGAATGATTAAGTGTTTTATATTACTTTTAGAAAAATCCATATAGCCCTAGTCTTTTTATATTGTGAATATAATACTATCTGAAATGGTATGTAAACTTTAAGTGATTAATAATAACCTAACTTGGCGTTAACAGTAATTATAATTACTAGTAAGTCGAGGTTCATATTTCGGCTGAGGAGATGTTTAAATTAACTATGGATGATCCTTATACCCCCGTCAACCTATCAAATCCTAAATTTTATTTAGAACAGATGAGAAGTGCTATTTATCTTTGTGATAGTGATCAGCCAAAGAAAATAGCTACACCACTATTTTCATTCTTTAGTGGGAAAATAATTGAGGAGCATTCTGCAGAATTAAATGCAGGTCATATCAATATATTATTCACTCCAGAAATAAGGAAGGCTCCTAAATTAGTCGTTAGATGGACAGAATCAATTTATTATTACTTTCGTGCAATGGCGGCTACACCACGTTTAGCCACTGAGTTATGGAAGGTTTTATGGGAATATTTGGAGGCTTTAGATAGTAGAGGTATCGATACTTTACCTGCTCTTGTTCAGATGGCTAGTTGGGCAAATTTTCATGATCAAAATTTGAAAGATATATCTCTTGGATATATAAAAAAAATGAACTGTGCTTCACAAGAACAAACGATAATAAAAGCTCTATTCTTATCTACAGCCATAAATGAAGGTAACGATGATTTTGAAACTAATATTACTTATGCATATCATCATAGTTCATTGTTGATCCCTATCCAAAGACTTCAAGCTAACATTAATTTTTACTGTCAGATCGAGCCTTCTAGAAAAATACTTAACAACATTATGTCGATTATTAATTGGGATGACCCGAAATCAAGGGGGCAGCCAGCCAGCTTAAAATCTAATTAAAGCCTCAAAAAAAGCTAAAAAAAGGGGACAGATTTATTTTTCTCCTTTAAGTTCAGGCTCGAATTAAATTAGTCTAGTAGGTTTTATCTAGATAGTTATAAATTCTGATTATATTTATGTAGCCATTTCTATTTAAAGATGTGTTACTCGTAGACCTCTTTTCGGTGTGCGACACGGACAATAAGGACGATAAGCTTTTTGTCTTCAATATTACATATGATTCGATAGTTTTGAACACGGTAGCGCCACAAGCTTGCTAGATTATGTGTTAGTGGCTTGCCAAAACGTCGAGGATCTTCCTGTGTTGCAATGCGATTTCGGAGGTAAGTTAGAATTTCTTTCTGGGCCTGACGATCAAGTTTGCGAAGCTCTTTTGCTGCTGCATCCTCAAACTCAATCTTCCACGTCAAGATCTTGCTCCATCTCATCTAGAGTCCAGCGTTTATTTGGATTCTCTAGTCGATTAAGGGCTAGGTATTTGTCTTCCATTTCATCAAGATGATCCAGAATTGCTTCTTTTGCATAGAATGTTTTTGTTCGACCAGTCTTTGCTGCCAATGCACTAAGTCTGTTTTCGATTTCTTCAGGAAGTCTAATTGCAAGCATACGGAACTCCTTTGATATACGTATATTACATGTATAACATATCATGTTTTACTAAAAAAATTCAATTAATAGCTGTGTGAAACACACAACAATTGAGAGTAGACTCGAATTAATCATTCCTATTTTTTCCTGAAATTAAACAAATTCATTTTTTCGAGGATAATGTATGTGTGATTTATAAATAATGGATAAAACAACTAAAAAGAGGACAGATTTATTTTCCCTCCTTAAGTTCAGACTTGAATTAATTCTATAAGATAGGTGTGTGGGGTGTGATATTGATAAATCAAAACGAACTTTTGTAGTCTGATCTCACTCTGATTATGAAGTAATCCAATCATATTTCAAGCAAGTGGATTTTAATTTACCACCGTTTAATAATCACAAGGAACTTTGCCCGTGAAGCTATTTATTGCCTTTCTATTGTATTTTTCTTTATCTCTTTTTGTCTATGCGTCAGCGGCTGATATTAAGACTATTCATGTTAAAGATAATCTTTATGTATTGATCAGCCCTCATGGTGGCAATGTCACTGTATCAGTCGGGGAGGATGGTACTTTCTTGATTGATGATCAACTTGCAGATCGAAGTGAGATTATTCAAGCAGCAGCTAAAGAAATCAATAAGCAAGATATTAAGTTTATTTTGAATACCCATTATCATTTTGATCATTCTGGTAATAATGAATTTTTTGGTGAAAAGAATGCCATTATCGTTGCTCACGATAATGTTAGGCAGCGTCTTAGCACTCGCCAGTTCATCACCTACTTTAAAAGAGAAATGTTGCCTATGGCGAAAGTAGGTCTGCCTACGGTTACTTTTGCTGACAATATGACGCTTCATTACAACAATGATGATATTCGTTTTATTCACACACCTGCAGCTCACACCGATGGGGATGTGGTGGCACACTTTACCCAGAGCAATGTCATTGTAGGTGGCGATCTTCTCTTTAATGGTTTTTATCCTTTTATTGATACGGAACATGGTGGTTCTATTAAGGGATTAATTGCTGGTGTTGATGTGATGTTAAACATTGCACAAGCTGACACGATTATTATTCCCGGTCATGGTGGCATTATGAATAAGATTGAGTTGCAAGCTTATAGATATATGCTGGCGACTATTACGGCTAAAATTGAAGCTTTGATTAATGCTGGAAAAACACTTGAACAGGTGATTAGTGAGCAGCCAACCGCTGAGTTTGATGAAAAACTAGGTGGTGGTCTTATTTCACCGGATACGTTTGTATCAGTCATTTATAATAATTTAACGATGTGAAAAGCTAGATACTAAAACTTCTGGATAACATCAATATATGAAATATCTGATCAAAGGAGTGATCTTGGCCTGGCTGTTGATGCAGGCCAATTTTTTATTGGCAGATATCTTTCGTGGCCAAGATGAGCAAGGCAATGCTAGTTATTCTGATATACCTTCTCCTAACTCAACTTTAGTAAAATCAACAGCAACGCAGCGTTATAAGCATAAAGTAGTGTGGGTTTATGATGGTGACACCATTAAGTTAGAAAATGGTGAGAAAGTTCGCCTACTAGGTATTGATACGCCAGAAGTTGCTAATTATCAGCGTAAAGCGGTGGCAGGCGGAAATGCTGCGAAGAAGTGGTTAACTAAGCAATTAAAAAATACTGATATTTATCTGGAATATGATCAGCAGAAACGAGATAAATACCAACGATTATTAGCCTATATTTATACAGATGAAGGCCAAAACATTAACTATGAATTAGTCGAACGTGGCTTGGCGATTGTTAATTTATTTCCGCCTAATTTACGTTATAAAGATGAATTGTTAGCTGCTCAACAACAGGCCCAGCAACAGCAGTTGGGTATGTGGGCTATGAAGCGTTATCAAGTCATACCTGTCGACAAAATTAGAAAAGCCTCTGGTTGGAAGCGTTATCAGGGCGAAGTGACCTCAATTAAAAATAGCCGAAAATATGTACGTGTTATTTTTAACGAAAAACTGAGTGTGCGGATCGCCAAGGCAAACCTTGAGTTGTTTGCCGATCTTGAACGATATATTGGCAAAACAGTTGAGGTAAGAGGGTGGTTGTCGGGTAAAAAAGCACCTTTTTCGATGCTAGTCCGTCATCCAAGTGCCTTGATAATCATAAAAGACAAGGTGAACTGAAGTATTAACTTCCTTGTTTTAACTATTTAGATTTTAGCTATGATGGTAATATGAGTTATTCACAAAGCTATTTTTGTGGTCGAAAAGGTTTAATAATTGCTTCATTGCATTGCAGATAGGGTCCATCCATCAAATCTATGCAATAAGGTACAGCAGGGAAAACTGCATCAAGGCATTCGCGTATTGATTTGGGTTTGCCTGGAAGGTTAATAATGAGTGTCGTAGCCCTTAATCCTGCGGTTTGGCGTGACAGTATTGCGCTAGGTACAAACTTTAATGACTCTGCTCGCATCAGTTCTCCAAACCCTGGCATCATCCGATCACAGATTGCTTCAGTTGCTTCTGGGGTCACATCTCGTTTAGCAGGTCCCGTACCACCCGTCGTTACAATCAAACAACACTTTAATTCATCAGCCATTTTCACTAGGGTCGCTTCAATCAGAGGTTGATCATCAGGGATCACTTCATAGATAGGTTCCCATAGAGAACTCAAATAATCGTTTAAGGTAGCAATAATAGCCTTGCCTGAAATATCTTCATAAGCACCAACACTGGCTCGATCGCTAACGGTGACAATACCAATTTTTGCGACTATTGTTTTCATATTAATTTATCTTTTCCTCAAAAGCTAGCTGGTGAAATAGGGTGATATCATTTAGTTCAGGATGAAATGTCAAACCAATATGAAGCCCTTGCCGAACTGCGACTGCTTTATTGTTATAACTGGCTAACACTTCAACATCTGGCCCAATATCGTTGATGATGGGCGCGCGAATAAAAGTAGCGGCAATGGTTTGTTGCTTATCATTAAGCGTGACCGTCACATTATTAATAAAAGAATCTAATTGTCGCCCATATCCATTACGTGTCACATTGACGTTGATCAAGCCTAGTGGATTTATACCCACATCATCTTGCCGTAAGTTGCTAAGCATGATTAATCCAGCACAAGTGCCTAATAAAGGGTATTGCTGAGCAAAAGACTGTATTGCTTGTCTAAAGCCAGCCGTATGAATCAGCTTGCTTATTGTTGTTGATTCTCCACCCGGAATAATTAAGCCAGATACTTGTTCTAATTGATATGGGTATCGCAATAATATGGGTTCAAAATTTAACTGGGATAAGATCTGGCAGTGTTTTTGATAGTTACCTTGTAATGCGAGTATTCCTATCTTCACTACCAGCCTCGTTCTTGTAAGCGTTGACCTGCTGGAATCTCAGCAATATCAATGCCCTTCATAGCATCTTTCAGTCCTGTTGATACTTCAGCTAATTTTTGAGCATCATCAAAATACGTCACTGCCTGCACTATTGCTTTGGCGCGGCGTTCAGGATCTTCACTCATGAAAATTCCCGAACCGACAAATACTGTCTCTGCTCCTAACTGCATCATTAATGCCGCATCAGCAGGTGTAGAAATACCACCCGCAGCAAAGTTAACCACCGGTAATTTTCCGGTTTCAGCTACTTTACAGACCAAATCAAAGGGTGCTCCCCATTTTTTGGCTGTGGCCATTAATTGTTCAATAGGCAAAGCAGCGAGTGTTTTTATATCATATTGCAATTGACGCATATGCCGAACTGCTTCAACGATATTACCGCTACCCGCTTCTCCCTTAGTGCGGATCATGGCTGCACCTTCAGCAATTCGTCGTAATGCTTCACCAAGGTCACGACAACCACAAACAAAGGGCACGTTAAAGCTATGCTTCCAAATATGATTGTGTTCATCTGCGGGTGTCAGCACTTCACTCTCATCAATAAAATCAACGGCTAATGCTTCTAATATTTGAGCTTCAACAATATGACCAATGCGACATTTGGCCATCACAGGAATAGTCACCACTTGCTGAATTCCTATGATCCTTTCAGGAGCACTCATTCGAGCAATACCCCCATCTTGTCTAATCTCAAAAGGGATCCGTTCCAAAGCCATCACGGCAACCGCCCCTGAATTTTCTGCAATTTTTGCCTGTTGAGGGGTAGTGACATCCATAATCACACCGCCTTTAAGCATTTCTGTTAATCCTGTTTTTACTGCAAAAGAAGCTGTATTTTGTGGCAATTTAAATCTCCTATAAAAATATCTAGATCATCATCAGCAAGAATAGAGATGACTATATTTTGTGACTTTAGCTATATCGTAAGGTGAAATGGTCAAACATACCTTCCAGTTGCGCTAATAAAGAAGGGTCAAGCAATAATGAGGGGCTTTCCACCTTATAATTTTCAACTGGCCGGCATTCCTGAACTGCATAGTGGGTGACACCTGCTGTCATTAGCATTTCTGCTAATTCAAGCACGGCTGCACGAGTAAAGAAATTTGGATCAATCGTGGTACGTACTTCGTAGTCAACGTCACTTGCCACCAGTAATGCTAGACTCTGTCGAACTTTGTCACCACTAGCTGTTACCCCAGTTAGCTTAGGATAATTTTTAAAAGATGTTTTGATATCCAACCCAACCCAGTCTAACGTGGTCAAGTGTTGCTCTAGTCTGTGTGGATTTGATCCTGCTGTATGAAGAGCAACTTTAAACCCCATGGCTTTAATATTGGCGATGGCTGCCGCCAAGCCTGACTGTAATAATGGTTCACCACCACTGAGTACAACACCATCCAAAAAACCACGTCGTTGCTCAAGGAAGTTTTGTAACATCTCCCAATTATCTCCTTGTTTATCAACTTCCAGTAGATGCGGATTGTGGCAATAGCTACAACGCCATGAACAGCCTTGTAAAAATACAACTGCTGCCAAATGGCCTGGAAAATCAATAGTGGTAAAGGGTGTTAAGCCACCAATATTGAGTCGCATTCCATTAATCTTTTGCTGTGTTAACTATTTAGCTGGGCATTCAACAAAATGCTTACGCTCGGCGTGTTCACTCTGTTTACCTAGGTTAAAGGACGTTATTGGACGGTGATAGCCCATCACTCGAGTCCATATTTCACAGCGCTGGCGTTCTTCTTCACATAGTTCAATCGTGGTATTAGTCGACATAGTTTTTCTCCTGTTCATTAAATTTAAATTGTGAAGCAACTTCAACCGAAGTTTGCTTTTTTTCTGCCAATATCTCTTTATCACAATCGGGACAGAACTCATGTTCACCTGATAAATAACCGTGTTTAGGGCAAATTGAGAATGTGGGTGTGATCGTAATATAAGGTAGTCGGAAACGTTCCAGAACACGCCGAACCAATGTGCTACAGGCATGTGAGTCTGAGATCCGTTCATTCATATAGAGATGTAGCACTGTGCCCCCGGTGTATTGAGTTTGTAACTCATCTTGCAGTGATAAAGCTTCAAAAGGATCATCCGTTAATCCAACAGGTAACTGCGAGGAGTTAGTGTAGTAGGGTGCAGCGGTAGTACCGGCTTGAATAATATCAGTAAAACGCTTGCGATCTTCTTTGGCAAAACGATAGGTCGTTCCCTCAGCAGGTGTAGCCTCTAGGTTATACATATTTCCTGTTTCATCCTGAAACTCTATTAGTCTTTCTCTAATGTGAGTAAGCAGCCGTGAAGCAAAACTTCGACCCCATTCATCACTAATATCGTGGTTGTCGTCGCTGAAATTACGGATCATTTCGTTGATGCCGTTGACACCAATAGTGGAAAAATGATTTCTCAAGGTTCCTAGATAACGTTTTGTATATGGATATAAACCATCATCCATATAGCGTTGAATGACCTTGCGTTTGATTTCAAGACTGTTTTTGGCTAGATCCATCAACCGGTCAACACTCTGAAATAGAGTTACTTCATCATTGTTGTATAGATAACCAAGACGGGCACAGTTAATGGTGACAACACCGATAGATCCGGTTTGCTCAGCAGAGCCGAATAGGCCATTGCCTCGTTTTAATAACTCCCGTAGATCTAATTGTAGCCGGCAACACATTGAACGTACTTGCCCTGGGTCCATATCTGAATTAATAAAATTCTGAAAATAAGGCAATCCATATTTGGCTGTCATATCAAATAACCGCACTGCATTGTCACTTTCCCAAGGGAAATCTTTAGTGATGTTATAAGTGGGGATCGGAAAAGTAAAAACGCGTCCCTTGGCATCACCCGCTATCATCACTTCAATATAGGCTTGGTTGATCATGTCCATTTCTGGCTGCAATTCACCGTAGCTAAAGGACATTTCTTCACCAGCAATAACAGGGATGTGTTCCTGCAAATCATCAGGACAAACCCAGTCAAAAGTCAGGTTAGTAAAAGGCGTCTGGGTTCCCCATCGTGAAGGAACATTCAGGTTATAGATAAATTCCTGAATACCTTGACGTACCATATCGTAGCCTAAATTTTCATAACGTATATAGGGCGCTAAGTAGGTATCAAATGAACTAAAAGCCTGTGCTCCAGCCCACTCATTCTGTAGCGCACCGAGGAAGTTAACCATCTGTCCCAAGGCACTAGAAAAATGCTTTGGAGGGCCTGCCTCAACTTTACCTGGCACACCATTAAAACCTTCTGTTAATAAGGTACGCAACGACCAGCCAGCACAGTAACCAGCTAACATATCAAGATCATGAATATGAAAATTGCCCTCACGATGAGCTAAGCCGATTTCTTCAGGGTAAACATGGTTGAGCCAGTAATTAGCCGTGACCTTACCCGCAGTGTTGAGAATTAAACCACCTAAAGAATAACCTTGATTTGCATTAGCACTGACTCGCCAGTCGAGTTGTTCCAGATATTCATTCATCGAGGACTCAACATCGATGATAGACTTTTGATCTTGGCGCAATTTTTTATGCTGTTCACGATAAATAATATAAGCACGCGCAGTGTGATAAAAGTCTGAGCTAATTAACACTTGTTCCACCACATTCTGTATCTGTTCGATCCCTAGTGTACGGTGAGTATGGCGATGGCAAAGAATTTTCAATACTTGAAGGGTCAGCAGGCGGGCATCCTCTACGGCAAAATCTCCAGTAGCTAGACCTGCTCGTTGGATTGCAGAGAAAATTTTATCAAGATCAAATTTAACCTTCTGACCATTACGCTTAATGACAATAGAGGCTAAATTTGTTGTCAAAGCATCATCAATAGATATTGTTTTCTCACTGTACACTCGTCTTTCTCCTTAGATCATTATTTCAGCTGTAAATTCAGAATTTGATTTAAAAAGAGATAATATGTAAAGCTCATGTACTATCAGCTTAAGATTATTTTTGTTTAGTTTTTATAGCAAATAATCGAATTGCTCAAAATCTACGGAGCCACTATATATTGTGGTTTAAAATAATAAAAGCACTACATGTTGTGGTTATGATCTAGATCAATATTTTATTTTTTTAAAGCAGTTAGAAAGTTTATAGATAAAATTAGATGGATTTTTTCATATTATGCTTTAGCAGATTAGTCATTATCACTTATAAAAAATATAGGAAGACGAGGGGATATGGACGGTAATTTATGTCTATATTGAGCAAATATAAATACTGAATGAGGAGAAATTGATGAATGTAAGTTTTACAAAGATATAGAGACTCAATTTATTTATAGTGGTTTAGTACTGTTTATTGTCATAATAAATCGGCGACATTATTTATCGCCGTTAGCCCTTTAAGCAAAATACAGTGACGGCCAAACAAATAAATATCAGCCATTATAGTGCTGCTATCTCATACATTCTGCTTTATGTAACTCAATAGCAGCTGAACGTCTTAACGGTTTTCCTTTAAGAGCAGCAATGTTTTGGGATAATTCACGGCAATGATCAGAAGTTTGGCTAATGGGTTTAGCTGTTATTTCTGATGATGTAGAGGGTGTTTCACCAAAGGTGTCATAGGCGGATGGTTCAGAGCTTGTTGATCTTGCACTTACTTCTACCCATTTATCTTGTTGTTTGCACAAGTTAACAATGGTTGTGCTTGTTAGCTCTCCAGCAGTATTAATAAATCGTGTGTTACGACAATTATCAACAGTAGACAATATAGTAACTACTCCTGCGTTTGATGTTTCAGCATTTTTCCATACATGACTACTACCATCTTCACTATTGTTTAGCGCTTGTTTTGCAGTTGATTTCAATAGTGCCCAGTCAGTATCAGTCAGTTTTGTTATTGCAGATCTATCCACCAGAGTTAAGTCGAGATCTAGCGCGCTTACTTGCATGGACATGAATACAGTAATAGCGAGTGTGATGATTATAGTTTTTGTTAATGGGTTTGAACTCACGATAATAAGATCCTATGAAAATTTATAGAAGCAATAAATGTTAGCTTAATACTATCATGAAGAGTCTGATGGACTGCCCACCAACTTCTATTAAATCAGTACCATTATGATGGCTCTGCTAAAATTACGGTGTGAAAAAATTACGCCAACTTATTATTAAATATTGTTTACGCCTTATCTTTGTATTTGTGGTGATGAGTTTAGTTATCGTGGTGCCACTAAAATGGATAAACCCACCAGTGACAATGGTCATGGCTGATAGATGGTTAAGCTCTACCAATGACAATTTTAAATTAAAACAACAATGGCTCAATTGGAATAAGATTCCGAAACAAGCAGCATTGGCCGTTGTGACTTCAGAAGACCAGCTTTTCCCCTTGCATAATGGCTTTGATATTGATGCAATCGTGAGTGTATTGCAATCACTAGGCAAGCAGCGGCAACTACGCGGGGCAAGCACCATTAGCCAGCAAGTAGCCCGAAATGTTTATTTATGGACCGGGCGAAGTTGGTTAAGAAAAGGCCTAGAAGCATGGTTTACATTATTGATTGAATTAACATGGGGTAAGCAACGTATTCTAGAAGTCTATTTGAATATTGCTGAGTGGGGTGAAGGTGTATTTGGTTTGGAAGCCGCTAGCCAGTATCACTTTGGTAAATCAGCCAGCAGATTAACGTCTATGCAAATGGCATTATTAGCATCAAGCTTACCTAGCCCATTAAATTATGATCCAGCAAAACCGGCTCAACATTTAAAAAACAGAGCTAACTGGAACCTTCAGCAACAAAAGCGGCTTAACGGTATTCAATGGATAACAGGGCTATGACAAGCAAGGCTCAGGGTTTATTTTCAAATAAGTAACTGGTTCTTTTGCACAATGAAACCAGCAATAGCATTAACGGCACTTCAATTAAAACACCCACTACAGTGGCTAAAGCGGCACCAGAAGATAAGCCAAAAATAATAACAGCTGTTGCTATCGCCACTTCAAAATGATTTGAAGCGCCAATCAAGGCTGCTGGAGCGGCATCTTGATAAGAAAGCTTTAACCATCTTGCCAACACAAAATAGCCAATTGCGAAAATGAAGATCGTCTGTATGAATAGAGGAATGGCAATCCATAAAATAGTCAGTGGGTTATTAATGATCAATTCACCTTTGAACGAAAAAAGCAGCAGCAATGTTATAAGTAATGCGGTGATGCTAATCGGGTTTAGCCAGGGTAAAAACCGTTCATTGAACCAGTTGATTCCTTTATATCTCAGAATGTATTTTCTTGAAAAATAGCCTGCAATTAAAGGGAATGCGACATAAATTGACACCGAAAGTAACATCGTTTGCCAAGGCACAGGCATTGAATTTACGTTAAGCAACAAAGCGCCTAAGGGTCCATAAAATGCCAGCATCAATAATGAGTTGATGGCGACCATGACTAATGTTAATCCACCATTGCCTTTTGCTAGATAACTCCACATAAGCACCATGGCGGTACACGGTGCAATACCCAGTAGAATGGTTCCTGCGATATAACTACGCCATAACTCTACTTCTTCACCATTAGCAAGGATCTCGGTACCTGGCAAAAAGTCTTTAAACAGATATCCCAAAAAGAAATAAGCGATCCCAAACATAGTGAATGGTTTGATAGCCCAATTTATAAACAATGTTAGGAGTACTGGCTTAGGTGTTTTTGCTGATTTGATGACCTGAGAAAAATCAATTTTGACCATGATGGGATACATCATAAAAAATAGACAAACAGCTATTGGAATAGATACCTGATAAATTGAAAAGTCATTGAGTGCAGTAGCCACATCAGGAGCTAATTTACCCAGAATGATGCCACCTACAATACAAAATAATACCCATATTGTTAAATATCGCTCGAAGATGGATAAGTTTTTTTGAGCCATGCTGTTGGAGCCTTTATATTGCTTTTAGTAATAACCGATAAATTCTGACACAATTTTGCACACTTTGAGTTAAGTTTTTTAAATATACCTTTTAAAAATTGCGGGTACCTCTTCCAATATTTTATAGTTACTACAGTTTAGTGTTATTTAGTTTTACTGAACAAAATCTTTTACATAATGGGTTACAGTGTTTTACACTGCACTTGAAACACACCGATTTTGTAAGGAATAATGTATATGGAAATTGTGTTATTTGTTGCCGCATTACTTTTTATTGGCTTCATATTGTTCACCAAGAACAAGCGTTCTCAATCCGACCTGAAAAAAGATAATTCTTTCCCTTATTTCAAAATATCAGCTCTTTTAACACCTGCTGAATTATCCTTTTATCATGTGCTCAAAATTGCAGTATCAGAACAGTACGATATATTTGCGAAAGTTCGTCTTGCTGATTTGATTGCTGTGAATAAAGGAATGGTTCGAGCAGAATGGGGTAAAGCTTTTAATAAGATTAAATCTAAACATATAGACTTTGTATTATGCGATAAGAATACGTCTGAAATTTTATGTGTTATTGAACTTGACGATCGATCTCATTCACAAGTGAAACGTCAACAGCGTGATGAATTTGTTACTAAAGTGTTAGATGTTACCAGGATCCCCTTCGTGAGGTTTGATGTTGCTAGGACTTATCAGTCGGATACGGTTAGCAAGGATATTAAGTTAGCTATCATCACAGAAGTGCTTTCCAAAGTAAACGATGATTCTTCTGAAAAGATATTAAGCGAACCGGATGTTCACACCGATGAGCTCAGCATTATAAAAGAAAGAAAATGTCCTAAATGTAATGGTGAGCTTGTATTGAGGAAGGTTAGTAGAGGTCAAAACAAAGGACACAAATTTTGAGGATGTTCAAATTTTCCTCAATGCCGGCATATGACCGAGAGTTTGTAAAATCAACCACTATTATACAGCGGTAGCAAACCTTAAATACAAAAAAACAGCTAACCACTAGCTGATTAACTGTTTTCAGTTATGGCCATATTTATCAAATATGGATAATTATGTTATTCTGCAATGCATAGTTAAAGAGGGTAAAGTCATGAATGTAAGTTTTACTGATAAACAAGAAATGTATATTGCAGCACAACTAGAAAGTGGTGATTTTCAAAATGCCAGTGAAGTTGTACGTGATGCACTAAGAATGCATCAATTTTATCGTCATAGAGTTATTGATGATCTTCGGGCTGAAATAGCAAAAGGCTGGGAGGGTGAAACAAGTGCTCGCTCTGTTGAAGACATTGTTAAAGCTAAACTAGCCGCTAGAGCAAGATAATAGTTATGGGCTACAGGTTATCGCCAGAAGCTGATAATGATATTGAGGATATTTTTGATTACACTGAATTCGAATATGGTTTAAAAAAAGCGATAGAGTACACGAGGCAATTTCATATTGTTTTTATTCATTTGTCTAAGGAGCCAAAATTAGGGCGTTCTAGAAATGAAATCAAAGCAAGATTAAGAAGTTTGACTCAAAATCAACATGTTATTTTTTATCGTATTCTCAACGATCATATTCGAATTATTAGAGTTTTGCATAGCCGCTCTGATATTGTTATCTTTTTAGACAAGAGTTGAGGCAATGCGAAGTAACAATCTTAGCTACAGCAAACGTTGGATACAAAAAAGCAGCTAACCATAAAGTGATTAACTGCTTGTTCGTAATACCAAATTAATGGTGCGCCCGACACGATTCGAACGTGTGACCGCCTGGTTCGTAGCCAGGTACTCTATCCAGCTGAGCTACGGGCGCTAACATGGGTAATTATACGTTGGTGCAGCGATATACTCAATTGTTATTGGCGGAGAGCGAGGGATTCGAACCCTCGATAGGGGTTAGCCTATACGCCCTTAGCAGGGGCGCGCCTTCAGCCACTCGGCCAGCTCTCCACACAAGCCGACTATTATATCAGCTGTGTGAAAATTGGCTAGTAATAAATTGAGTTTTTAACCTGAATTTGTATCGTTTTTTTCTGCTTGAATGCGATCGTAGATTTCTTCACGGTGAACTGAAACTTCTTTTGGTGCATCAACACCAATTCTGACTTGGTTTCCTTTAACACCTAAAACGTTAACGACAACATCATCTCCAATAATAAGTGATTCACCAACTCGACGAGTGAGTATTAACATTGTTTTCTCCTTACTCCCAAAAAAATTTCCTAATAGCTATATTGTTATTACGATATTGTCATAGTTCTTCGACTATTTTAATCACTGTTCCGATAATTATAAGATGCCTTATAGATTCCACAATAGCAACTAAAACATCTCTCAGGCCAGTGATACGTAGCATATTGTGACACAAATCTAGCGTTTATGGTAATCAGAGAGCTAATTTAAGCCTGACTGAGGTTAAAAGCATTATGTAATGACCTAACCGCAAGCTCTAGATATTTTTCATCTACGACCACTGATATTTTGATTTCTGATGTAGAAATCATGCCAATGTTGATGCTCTCGTTAGCCAATGTTTCAAACATGGTATTTGCAATGCCGGCATGAGAGCGCATTCCGACCCCGACCACCGATACCTTGGTAATTTTATTGTCACCGGTGACTTCTCTTGCATTCAAAGACTCAGCTGTATTTTGTAATATTTTTAATGCAGCTTGGTAGTCATTACGATGTACGGTAAAAGTAAAGTCTGTTGTTGAATCTTGACCGGTATTTTGAATGATCATATCAACTTCGATGTTTTCTTTGGCGATTGGGCCAAGGATTTGTGATGCGATACCCGGATGATCTGGTACGCCAAGGACGGTTAACTTTGCTTCGTCTCGATTAAATGCAATTCCTGAAATAACGGCTTGTTCCATTGTTGGGTCCTCTGCCGCTATCAATGTGCCACCACCTTCTGTAAAGGAGGAGAGAACACGTAGCGGGACATTATAATTTCTGGCAAATTCTACGGATCGTGTTTGTAGTACTTTTGTGCCAAGGCTAGCCATTTCTAACATTTCTTCGTATGTGATTCGGTCAAGACGTCTAGCTTCTGGCACCACACGAGGATCAGTTGTATATACACCATCAACATCTGTATAGATCTGACATTCTTCCGCTTTTAAAGCTGCGGCAAGTGCAACGGCAGTGGTATCTGATCCGCCACGGCCAAGGGTTGTGATGTTGCCGTGTTCATCACAGCCTTGGAATCCAGCAACAACAACGATGCGCCCATTTGCTAGTGCCGTGCGGATATTACTTTCATCAATTCCCATGATGCGCGCTTTATTATGTGCATTGTCGGTCAAAATTCGAACTTGGCTGCCGGTGAATGAATTAGCATGCACACCTTGTTGTTCTAAGGCCATGCAAAGCAGGGCGATAGTAACTTGTTCGCCCGTTGATAATAAAACATCCAATTCACGACCACGCGGATGATCATTTACTTCATTAGCCAATGCAACCAGTCTGTTAGTTTCACCACTCATTGCAGAAAGGACTACCACTAAATCATGGCCTTGTTTTTGATGTTGAATGAGTTTTTTAGCGACGGCTTGAATGCGCTCTACGGTGCCTACAGAGGTGCCACCATATTTTTGTACTATGAGTGCCATTAATTTTCCAACTTACTATTAATCCAATTTGCGACAGAATCCAGTGCGGCAACGAGGTTTTCTGGTTGATTACCTCCACCTTGAGCCATATCTGGGCGTCCACCACCTTTGCCACCTACTTGTGCTGCAACATGGGCAACAAGATCACCCGCACGCACTTTATCAGTAATGTCTTTAGTCACACCAGCGATGATGGTTATTTTATCGCCATCGACAGAAGATAGAATAATCGCGGCTGTACCCAGTTTGTTTTTGAGTTGATCAACGGTGTCACGCAAACTCTTAGTATCTGCACCTTCGATTTGAGAGGCAAGCACTTTAATGCCTGCAATATCTTGTGCTGAACTTGCAAGATCACTACCGGCACTGCTGGCTAGTTTACTTTTTAGTGCTTCTAATTCTTTTTCAAGTTGGCGGTTATGTTGAACTAATTGTGCTGTTTTTTCTTCAACATTTTCAGGGCTTGCTTTCATTAATTTTGACACATCCATTAAGCGAGCTTGATTGGTATCAACATATTCTAGTGCCACTTCGCCAGTGACGGCTTCGATACGACGGATACCTGAAGCAATGCCTGCCTCAGAGCTTATTTGAAGTAAACCTATATCACCAGTACGATGAGCATGGGTACCACCACAAAGTTCTGTTGAGAAGTCACCCATGCTTAATACACGCACATCATCGGCATATTTTTCGCCAAACAATGCCATTGCACCTGATTTTTTGGCCTCTTCCAGATCCATAACATTGGTCTCAATATTATGATTTAGCCTAATTTGTTGATTGACTAAACGTTCTATTTCACGTAAATGTTGCTCATTAACAGGCTCAAAATGTGAGAAGTCAAAACGCAAACGTTGTGCATTGACTAGTGAGCCTTTTTGAGTCACATGATCGCCTAATATCTGTTGCAGCGCGGCGTGTAATAAATGGGTTGCAGAGTGATTTAAAACCGTCGCCAAACGGTTATGTTCATCAATATGTGCAGTCACTTGATCGCCGACTTTAAAACTACCATTTTCACACAATCCTACATGTGTGAAGGCTTTACCTTGTTTACGAGTATCCTTGACATCAAAGTTTGCTGTATTAGATGAGATTTGACCTAAATCACCCGCTTGACCACCTGATTCGGCATAGAAAGGGGAGCGGTCTAAAACAATCACACCTTGTTGGCCTTGATGTAATTGTTCGACATGCTCTCCGTCAAGCAGAATACTGGTAATAACCGCTTGTTGTTGTGATTGTTCATAACCACAAAATTCTGTTTCACCTTCAATATTAACTTTATCAGATAAGCCACCGGCGAATTGGCTCGCTGATCTAGCACGTGACCGTTGGGCTTCCATTTCTCGTTCAAAGCCTGCAACATCGATGGTTAATTCTCGTTCACGAGCAATATCTGCCGTTAAGTCGATAGGGAAGCCATAGGTATCATAGAGTAGAAATACTGTTTCACCGGGGATCTCCTTATCGGCTAACCCTTCGATAGCGTGCTCAAGGATTTTAAGACCATTATCCAAAGTATCAGCAAATCTGGTTTCTTCTTGTTTTAGAGCTCGTTCAACCTGAGGTTGTGCTTTTGCTAATTCTGGAAAAGCTTCACCCATTTCAGCCACAAGCGGCGCGACTAGTTTATAGAAGAAATTTTCTTTAAGCCCCAGTTTATGTCCATGACGAATAGCACGACGAATAATACGGCGTAATACATATCCACGACCTTCATTTGAGGGTTGCACACCATCTGTGATCATAAAGGCACATGAACGAATATGATCAGCAACAACACGCAATGAAGTATGACTTGAATCTTTTGTACCCGATAAATCTTGAATAGCTTTAATTAACCGCTGAAACAGGTCAATATCATAATTATTATGCACATGTTGCAATACAGCCGCTAAACGTTCCAAGCCCATTCCTGTATCTACAGAGGGTTTAGGTAATGGTGATAAGGTGCCATCGGCAGCGCGCTCGAACTGCATAAACACCAAATTCCAGATCTCGATATAACGATCGCCATCTTCTTCAGGTGTACCTGGTGGGCCACCTGCAACGTCAGCACCATGGTCATAAAATATTTCAGAGCAGGGCCCGCATGGACCAGTATCACCCATAGACCAGAAGTTATCTTTAGCACCAATACGAGACAATCGGGCTGGGTCAATGCCCATTTCATTTAGCCAAATATCAGCGGCTTCATCATCTTCTTCAAATACAGTCACCCAGAGTTTTTCTGGTGGTAACTCAAGAGTGACGGTTAGAAAATCCCAAGCATATTGAATAGCTTCACGTTTGAAATAATCACCGAAGCTGAAATTACCTAACATTTCAAAGAAAGTATGATGGCGAGCAGTATATCCAACGTTTTCTAGATCATTATGTTTACCACCAGCACGGACGCAGCGTTGTGAGCTAACAGCACGACTATATTTACGAACTTCTTGGCCAAGAAATAATTCTTTGAACTGCACCATGCCGGCATTAACAAACAGCAAAGTAGGATCATTGGCGGGCACCAATGGGCTACTTGCCACAATTTCATGGCCTCGTTGCTGGAAAAAGTCCAGAAAGAGTTGTCGAATGTCTGCGCTACTTTTCATCAGTGTTAGTGTTAAAACTTTCCGTTATTTGTTCATGAGTAAAACCGCGATATTGTAGAAACCGTTGCTGTTTTGCACGGTCTTTATAATCATCGGGGCTTTGCTCGCCAAAACGTCTGCAACGAACTGTCATTGCAAGCGAAAACCAATCAATGTCTGCTTCTTTTAGTGCAGCATTAATAATATCATCAGCCACACCACGTTCTTTTAATTCTTGCCTGATCCGCTGGCTGCCAAACCCACGATTTGAACGATAACGTAGGTAGTCTTCTGCAAATCGTGAATCACTTTGCAAATCTGATTCAGTTAATTTGCTGATGATGTCATTAATATCATCAATTTCAAATTCTGCTGTTAATAACTTTGTTGTTAGCTCCTTAATGCTATGTTCACGCCGGGCTAACAAATTCATCGCTCTTGCTTTAAGCGATAGTTTTGTCACGCCTTTGTTTTGTTCTCAGCAGGTGCTTTTACAGTTTCTTTTTCAGGCAACATAATCGCGCGTATTTTAGCTTCAATCTCAGCGGCCATTTTAGGATTCTCTTTTAGATAAGAACGAACATTATCTTTACCTTGACCAATACGAGTACCGTCGTAGCTATACCATGCACCTGATTTTTCAACGATATTTTCTTGTACGCCTAAATCAATCAACTCACCTTCATGTGAAATACCTTCACCATAAAGAATATCAAACACTACTTGTTTGAAGGGAGGGGCGACTTTATTTTTGACGACTTTGACGCGTGTTTCATTACCTAGAATTTCATCGCCTTTTTTGATGGCACCAATACGGCGTATATCAAGACGAACAGAGGCATAAAATTTCAGAGCATTACCGCCCGTGGTTGTTTCAGGGCTACCAAACATCACACCAATCTTCATCCGAATTTGGTTGATGAAAATAACCAAGGTATTTGAGCGTTTAATATTAGCCGTTAATTTGCGTAATGCTTGTGACATTAGTCGTGCTTGTAACCCCATATGACTAGCACCCATCTCGCCTTCAATTTCAGCTTTAGGTGTGAGTGCTGCAACAGAGTCAATGACGACAACATCAACAGCACCAGAGCGCACTAACATGTCAGTGATTTCTAATGCTTGTTCACCGGTATCTGGTTGTGAAACTAATAAGTCATCAATGTTAACGCCAAGTTTGGCAGCATAAAGTGGATCAAGTGCGTGCTCGGCATCAACAAAGGCAGCTGTGCCGCCCAATTTTTGCATTTCAGCAATAACATGAAGGGTTAATGTTGTTTTACCAGACGATTCAGGGCCGTAAATCTCAACAACACGACCACGTGGTAAACCACCAATACCAAGAGCGACATCAAGTGCAATTGAACCCGTAGAGACAGTTTCAACATTATGAGACGAAGCCGCATCCCCCAAGCGCATAACGGCACCCTTGCCGAATTGTTTCTCAATTTGACTAAGTGCGGCACCTAAGGCCTTTTTCTTATTGTCGTCCATTATTGTATTGCCCTATGAAATCCAAAGATGAATAAGCGCGTGATTATCCCATAGATAGATAAGAGTCTCTAGCGTTTTTAATGATTCCTTCTAGTGCTATAAGCACGGCTTGGCGTCGGATCATATCGCGGTCGCCTTCAAAGTGATGACATTGGCTCATTGTTGCAGCATCTTTTGTTGCCCATGCCAACCATACTGTGCCTACAGGTTTATCTAATGAACCACCATCAGGGCCAGCGATACCGGTAATAGCGACACTGATATCCGCCTTAGAATGTCGCAAAGCACCTTGCGCCATTTCTATTACTGTCTGTTTACTGACCGCGCCAAATTCATTTAATGTGACCACTGGAACATCTAATAGATCTTGCTTGGCATCATTGCTGTAGGTGATAACACCACGATCAAACCATGTAGAGCTGCCAGATATATCAGTACAACATTTTGCCAGCCATCCACCAGTACATGATTCTGCCGTGGCTAACATCCATTGCCGCTGTAGCAAGCATTGGGCAACTTGTGTGGTGCGTTGTTGGATATCTGCGTCAGAAATTATTTGCATGAGATAGTCCTGTCATCAATGTTTCTAGTCTCCATATAATGCGTTAGTTGTATTATATTTTCTAGCAAAATAGTGGTTATTACTGAGATAATAAGCCTGACTAGTTCCTTCATTGTAAACACTAGATAAACAGTACTTTCAATCAGCTTGGGTATAAACTATATAGATGGTTAAAAAACAAACTCCTACACCAATGATGCAACAATATTTACGGATTAAAGCTGAAAATCCTGAGCACTTGTTGTTTTATCGCATGGGTGATTTTTATGAGTTATTTTATGATGATGCTCACAAAGCTGCGGAGTTGCTTGATATTACCCTGACAGCACGTGGAAGTAGTGATGGCAATCCTATACCGATGGCGGGTGTGCCATATCATGCTGCTGATACTTATTTATCCCGTCTGATAAAAACAGGGGTATCCGTCGCGATTTGTGAACAGATTGGTGACCCAGCAACCAGTAAAGGGCCGGTTGAAAGACAAGTTGTTCGAATATTAACGCCGGGCACATTAACCGAAGAAGCGCTGCTAGATAGTCGTCATGAAAATTTATTGGTTGCTATTCATCAATATAAAACATCTTATGGTTTAGCGATTGCAGAATTAAGCAGCGGTCGTTTTACAGTGAGCGAAGTAAAGTCGTTGACTGAACTTCAAGCAGAATTAACACGGCTGCAAGCGGCTGAAATCTTGGTAGAGGAATCGCAAGTTGAGTCCTTAGTTGAGTTTGCGAAAAATATACGCAGCTTACCGCCATGGCATTTTGACTTGGATCTGGCAAGGCGTCGTTTATGTGAACACTTTCAAACACAAGATTTAAAAGGTTTTGGCTGTGATGATTTAGAGTTGGCGATCACCGCCGCGGGTTGTTTATTAAATTATGCCCAAGAAACACATCGACAAGCCTTACCTCATTTACGTCGGCTGAGTGTTGAACAAGTTAGTGATAGTGTGCAGTTAGATCCGCAGTCACGTCGAAATCTTGAGTTGGAGATCAGTCTATCAGGCGAACGCGACAATACTTTATTGTCTGTACTAGATAAAACAGCCACCTCGATGGGCGCTAGATTATTACGCCGCTGGTTACTTCGACCACTGCGTGACCATCAAGTATTACGTCAGCGCCAGCAGGCTATTTCGCAAATCATCGCCACAGAACAATACGAAGTTTGTCATGAGCATTTACGACAACTAGGTGATCTTGAACGGGTATTAGCTCGAATTGCATTAAGATCGGCAAGACCACGTGACTTTATGCAATTAAGAAACTTACTTGCTATGTTACCTAATTTGCATCGTTTATTAGCTCAGTTTGATGCAAACAAATTGGTTCAGCTAGATCGAGAACTAGGCAGCTTTCCAGAGTTGTTAATATTATTACAACAAGCATTAATTGATGAACCACCGGTATTGATACGTGATGGCGGGGTGATTGCTCAAGGCTATAATGCTGAGCTAGATCAATTACGCAATATCCGTGATGATGCCAATCAGTTTTTGTTAGATCTAGAACAACGCGAACGTGAACGAACTGGGGTCTCAACATTAAAAGTTGGTTATAACCGTGTTCATGGTTATTTTATTGAGATAAGTCGTTCTCACCATATAGAAGTACCCATAGAATATGTTCGCCGACAAACACTCAAAAATGCCGAAAGATATATCACCCCTGAATTAAAAACATTCGAAGACCAAGTACTCAGCGCCAATGAACGTGCTTTAGCATTAGAGAAATCTTTATACGAAGAATTATTCGATAAAGTTGCGCCTGATTTACCTGCACTTGAAGTTTCAGCCGCCGCATTAGCTGAGTTAGATGTATTAGCCAATTTGGCTGAACGTGCCGAAACATTAAATTACGTGGCACCGGAATTTAGTGAACGAGCTGGCATAGTGATTGAAGCGGGCCGACATCCGGTAGTTGAAGTGTGTAATGACAATCATTTTTGTCCTAATGATGTCAGCATGACAGCGGCACAAAGCATGTTAATTGTGACCGGCCCGAATATGGGCGGTAAATCAACTTATATGCGACAAGTGGCATTAATTGTATTAATGGCGCATGTAGGCAGTTTTGTACCGGCAGAAAAAGCAGTGATTGGACCTGTTGATCAGATCTTTACCCGTATTGGTGCATCTGACGATTTAGCGGCTGGACGTTCTACCTTTATGGTTGAAATGAGTGAGGCGGCTAATATCCTCAATAACGCCACACAACATAGTTTGGTATTGATGGATGAAATAGGGCGGGGTACCAGTACTTTTGATGGATTGGCATTAGCCTGGGCATGTGCTGAGAAATTAGTGAATGATCTGGGTGCTTATACTTTATTTGCTACCCACTATTTTGAACTGACTCAACTTCCACAATTGTATGAAAAAGCACTAAATGTACATCTGGATGCGATTGAACATGACGATAAAATTGTGTTCTTGCATCAAGTGAAATCTGGCCCAGCTAATCAAAGTTATGGCTTGCAAGTCGCACAATTAGCCGGTGTGCCCAATGATGTGATTAAAGTGGCCAAACAGAAATTGATTCAACTTGAAGCTAATCGACAACAATCATCAGATGAGGGTAGTGCCGCGCAAGCGGATTTGTTTAGCCAAGTTGCCGAACCTTCGATGGTGGAAGATTATTTAGCTAAATTAAATCCGGATGATTTATCACCAAAACAAGCATTGGAACAGTTGTATCAACTGGTTAAGATGTTAAAACAAACATCAAATTAATTAACGTACTTTGCCGGCTCTTTAAAGTTAATTAAATTAGCAACAGGCGGTGGCATTTGCACATGAAAGCCTTGTTTCTGTAAATTTTTGATCACAATGGTGACATCTTCACGTGCAAGTGGTTTTTCAATAGTAAGTTCAATTGCCATCACAAAGATAGGTTCTTTACCCATAGAGTCATACAGTGCTTGTGGCACAGCTGAAAAATCATCTTTTTTAGTTATATAGAGATATAACTGGTCTTTTTTACTGCTTTTATAAATATATGTATTCATGATCTCAATTAGGAAATAGGGGGATGATAGATAATTTGCACTACTGTACCAGCAGGATCATAGCAATAAAAGCTACGAGCGCCATCACGATGTGTGCGTGGTGGCTGACGGATAGTGATGTGGTGATGTTGTAGAAACTCAAACCATTGATCAACTTGTTCAGCGGTATTAATAATAAAACCAATATGATCGAGTTTTTGTGGGCCACTGGTATCAAAGTCTTTACTGGCACGGTGTAAGGCAAGATTATCATTACCCGATGTGAGGTAGACATTATCAGCATCAGGCCGCCATTCGACTTGCATACCGAGTAGCTCAACATAAAACTGCTCACAAGCTTCAAGGTCATTTACAAACATAGCGACATGTCGCATACCACGGGTTGCAGGAGGTCTATTCATCACAATTCACCAAATATATKTTGW
>NVUI01000007.1:0-103910 GCA_002733105.1 Methylophaga sp. | reverse complement strand
TTTTTGCCATAATTCTTTGCCAAATTGGCGTTGAATAACCAGCGGTAGGGCAATTGAACCACTGGCTAATAATTGGTCATGAAATGCTTTTAATTCATCATTATTGGCCGGATTTACAATATCTCGTAAGGCATTAATGAGCGCCCAACCAACGGCGTAACTCATGGGTACGGTTGGTGCTTGGCTGTACCAGCGAAGTTCTCCCATGGCTTGTGCATGACTAAAACCGAGTGCATCAACCATTTTTTGAGCAGCATTTTCTAATGATAAAGCCTGAGTATGTATTTCAACATCAATAATAATACGCAAAGCACGCCACAGGCGATCTCGTAGCATAATAATTTGTTGACCGGGGTGACGCTCAAAACCTTGTTCCAGCATCATTTGTTCGCAATACAAGGCCCAACCTTCATATAAGGTAGCAACAGGATTAAGGCGGCGTAATAAAGCACTACCTTGTGAGGAGAGGTTGGCGGTGACAAATTGTAGATGATGCCCTGGCCATGCTTCATGTACGCTGGTTTGGCTAATGGCAGCAAAGTTATGTTCAGTGAGTTCACTAGCCTGTTTGGTCGGAGTGACATAGTAATATCCCGTTTGGTTTAAGTCGGATACGCTAGGATCAAGGTAAGCCGCAAAAGGGATTTGGTGCTGTAAAAATATTGGCGTATTGATGACGTTAAGATTTTGTTGATCTGGCAGTGAAACTAAATCATTTTGTTGTAGGAACTCGGCTGCTGCTTGCATTTCGTGTTGATAGCTTGCCAGTAGATCATGCTCGGCAGGGTGCTGTGCCTGTATGTCAGCTAGGCTTAACTCACTATCAGCTAGTGCTTGTTTTAGCCGTTGTTTGGTTTCAATAAATAAGTTTTGACCAAATTTATGTAGTATTTGGGCATTGATAGGCAAGAAGTGTTGTTGTTGTAGTAAGCGATCAAATTGCTCACGACCACAGGCAAAATCACCTGCACATTTTTTATCGATACGATTGAGTGAAGATAAAAAACTTTCTAATGACTTAGCTGCGTCAGCAATCGCCTGTTCAATATGATCATGTTTATTGATGGCTTTAGCGACTAAAGGATGTTGATGCAAATGATGGCAGTATGAAATACCTGCTTCACATTCAGTTTGAGCCATTTGCAACCAGACTTTGGGAATGACAGCTGGAACAGCCATAAGAAAGTTTTTTGCATCTCTAAGATAGTCAGGAATAGCTGATAAGCGATCAGATAATGCCTGATCAAAATTAGACACGGGTCTTATAGTGAGTTGATGTAAGGCATTAATAGGCATAAATTGCGTAGGGTCACGATAGCGCCAGTCATGCTCTAATAATGCATGATGCTCAAGACTAGCCCAGCCGTGCAAAATTTGGTAATGAATTTGAGAGTCAGGTTCTAGTTCATCAAGCTCTATTTCTTCAAGTGCTGCGAGGCATTTTTCATTGAGTACAATTTGAATGCCAATAGCTTCTTCATCAAAAGGTTTTAACTTGCCGGCATAATCATCAATACCGGCTTCCAATGCAGATTCAGGATGAAACCGGCACCATGTATTAAGGTAGCTTTGTTCTATTCGAGCAAATATTTCCTGGCTATTATTTGGCATTAATGATTTCGTATTCATGAGTAATTTCAGCTGTCTTGCCAAGCATAATGGATGCTGAACAATATTTTTCAGTAGATAAATCTACCGCACGTTTAACATGGGCTGCTTTAATATCTTTCCCGGTGATTGTGTAGTGAACATGAATTTTAGTGAATACTTTTGGGATTTCATCACTGCGTTCACTGGTAATGTCGACCACACAATCGTGAACATCCTGACGCGATTTTTTTAACATTTGAATCATATCAAACGAGGTACAGCCAGCCATACCAAGCAATAACAGCTCCATTGGCCGCATTGCTGTGCCATGACCACCTAATTCTTCTGGGCCATCCATAACAATAGTGTGACCTGTTCCTGATTCACCGACGAACAGAAGATCTTCGACCCATTTAACTCTTGCTTTCATTAATAATTAGCCACTATGTTGAAAAATAGTGGTAATTTTGCCATATTAATTATGTGAACCAGTACTAATTTTTATTTATTTGGCTATAATCAAGCCAATTTTTAACAGGATATTTGCAATGGACTATTTAAAACATAAAAAAATTGAGGAAGATTTAGCCGATTTTTTTCATTGCTGTCATAGTAAACAGTATCCCGCAAAAAGTATTATTGTTCGTCCCGGTGATAACCCTGATACTTTGTATTATCTACGAGAAGGTTCAGTGTCTATCAGTTTGGAGAATGAAGAGGGCGAAGAGTTAATTATTGCTTATTTGAATCAAGGTGATTTTTTGGGAGAAATTGGCTTGTTTGCAGATACGGATGAACGCTCAGTGACTATCAGAGCCAGATCAGATTGTCGAACAGAAGAAATATCTCATCAGCAAGTGAAAGCATTATCCAAAACACAATTAAAAGACTGTTACCCCGCGCTATTAGAAATGTTATCTCAGCAATTAGCGAACAGATTATTGGCTACAACAAGAAAAGCCAGTGAGTTAGCCTTTAGTGATGTGACGGGTCGAGTTGCTTCAGCTCTAAAAGAGCTTGCTGAACAACCTGATGCGATGAAACACCCAGAAGGCAAACAAATTAAGGCTACACGACAAGAATTAAGTCGTATGGTGGGTTGCTCTCGAGAAATGGCTGGAAGAGTACTTAGGGTGCTTCAGGACCAAGGAATTGTATGGGCCAGGGGTAAGACAATGATTATTTATGATGACGCTCATCGCAAGACGGCTGTTGCCCACTAACCGTTAATTATCTATAAAAACTTTAGTTAACTGTTCGCCGGGGTTTTCTGCACGCATAAATGCTTCACCCACAAGAAAACCATTAACACCATGCTCTCGCATCCGTTGAACATCTTCTGGACCATGGATACCACTTTCAGTAATGACAGTATGATTGTCAGGGATCCGGCTTAACAGATCTAAAGTGGTATCTAGCGAAGTATCAAATGTCCGTAAATTGCGGTTATTGATGCCTATCAATGGCAAGTTTAGTATTAAAGCGCGTTCTAATTCTGCTAGATCATGCACCTCTACCAAAACATCCATCTCAAGTTGTAAAGCAAGATCCGTTAAATCATGTAATTGATCGTCATCCAACGCAGCCACAATTAATAAAATACAATCTGCAGCAATCGCGCGAGCCTCAAATACTTGGTATGGATCAATAATGAAGTCTTTACGAATGACGGGCAGTGAACAAGCTTCTCTGGCCTGTTTTAAATAAGCCTCGTGTCCTTGGAAAAAGTCTCTGTCGGTTAATACTGATAGACAAGCGGCACCATGTTGTTGGTAACTTTTGGCAATATCGGCAGGAATAAAATTTTCACGCAATAAACCTTTGCTAGGTGAAGCCTTTTTTATTTCTGCGATCACAGCAGCATGACCTGCATTAATTTTAGCTTCGATGGCTTCAACAAACCCTCGAACAGGATCAGCATTTTCAGCTAATTCTGTTATTTGTTGCAATGATATCTTTTCAATACGATCAGCAATTTCTTCTTTTTTACGATTTAGAATTTTTTTTAAAATATCAGGTGTGTCAGTCATATTAATTTCTTGTTATGAGTTGCTACAGGCAATCAGAGCTGCTAATTTTTGTTGAGCCTGACCATTATCAATAAATGTTTGAGCTTGTTTGATACCGTCGGCAAGGGTTGTTGTTAAATCAGCAGCGTAAATAGCAGCACCTGCGTTGAGTACAACAATATCTCTAGCCGGGCCTGTTTTGCCTGCAAAAATGCCTTTAATGATATCCAAGCTTTGTTGAGCATTGGATACTACCAGTTGGTTAATATTATTTCGTTCTAAACCAAAATCTTCAGGGCGGATAGTGTATGTGTCAATATCACCGTCTTTTAATTCTGCAACATAAGTTTCAGATCCGATGCTGATTTCATCTAAACCATCTTTAGCATGCACCACTAAAACATGGTGGCTGCCTAATTCTTTAAGCACTTGAGCCATAGGTTCTACCCATCTTTTATCAAACACACCTAACACTTGGCAGGGAGCTTGAGCGGGGTTAGTCAGTGGCCCTAATAAATTAAAGATAGTACGAACTGCCATTTCACGACGTGGGCCGATAGCATGTTTCATTGCGCCATGGTGTTTTTGGGCAAACATAAAACCAACACCAACACTGTCAACACAATGTTTGACTTGTTCTGGGGTGATATTAAGATCAACGCCAGCAGCTTCAAGTACGTCGGCACTGCCTGAACTACTACTTATAGAACGATTACCATGCTTAGCGACTTTTGCACCTGCAGCGGCAACAACAAAGGCACTAGCAGTTGATACGTTAAATGTACTTGCACCATCACCACCTGTACCGCAAGTGTCAACTATATGGTTTCCAGTGATTTCAACGGGTGTTGCCAGACTACGCATTACTTTAGCTGCGGCACTAATTTCGGTAACAGTTTCACCTTTCATTTGTAAACCGACTAAAAAACCACCAATTTGAGCAGGTGTTGCTTCGCCTGTCATAATTTGTTGCATGACTGCCGTCATTTGATCTTGGGTGAGATCTTGTTGTTGAATAACGGTTTTTATTGCTGTTTGTAGATCCATAATTAATCTCTATCGATCAAGAAAATTTTTCAACAAAGCATGACCTTGTTCGGTCAGAATCGATTCAGGGTGAAATTGAACACCTTCAATGGCCAATGACTTATGCTGAATACCCATAATTTCATCAAAACTACCATCTTCATTTTGTGTCCATGCAGTGACTTTAAAGCACTCAGGAAGAGTCGCTTTATTAATCACTAATGAATGATAACGTGTTGCATTAACTGGGTTTGATAACCCATTAAAAACACTAGAATTATCGTGATATACAGGTGATGTTTTTCCATGCATTATTTTACTGGCATGGACAATTTCACCACCAAAGGCTTGGCCAATAGATTGATGGCCTAAACAGACACCTAGAATAGGTTTCTTACCCGCAAAATATTTAATGACGTCAAGTGAAATACCGGCTTTATTAGGTGTGCATGGCCCGGGTGAAATAACAATATGATCTGGGTCTAATTGTTCAATTTCAGCAATAGTAATTTTATCATTACGATGAACCAATACTTCAGCACCTAACTCACCGAAGTATTGCACAAGATTATAGGTAAATGAATCGTAATTATCAATCATTAATAACATGGTTGAGGCCTGTTTATTTATGTCTTGTCTGGCTAGAAACGTCTAGTCCAGATTCTGCCATTTCGACAGCACGAAATACAGCACGCGCTTTATTCATGGTTTCTTGCCATTCCATTTCTGGTACAGAATCATAGACAATACCAGCACCAGCTTGAATATGCAGGGTATTATCCTTGATAACAGCCGTTCGAATGGCAATAGCGGTATCCATATTGCCTGACCATGATAAATATCCCACTGCGCCAGCATAAACACCACGCTTAATGGGTTCTAGCTCATCAATAATTTCCATCGCACGTATTTTTGCTGCACCACTCACCGTGCCGGCAGGAAATGTTGCTCGTAAAGCATCGATACAGGTCATATCTGGTACCACTTTGCCGATCACATTAGACACAATATGCATCACGTGTGAATAACGTTCAACAATCATTTTGTCGGTGAGTTCAACTGTACCAATTTGGCTGACTCGGCCTGCATCGTTTCGGCCTAAATCAATCAGCATGAGATGTTCAGCTAATTCTTTAGGATCAGCTAATAGATCTAGCTCTAAAGCTTTATCTTCTTCTGGTGTTTTACCGCGAGGACGTGTCCCGGCAATAGGACGAACAGTGATTTCATCATCTTCCATCCTAACCAAAATTTCTGGTGAAGAACCAACAATATGAAAGTCTTCCAGATTGAGATAATACATATATGGCGATGGGTTTAAGGTACGTAATGCACGATACAAATCCATGGGTTGGGCAGAGAAGGGTATTGATAAACGTTGTGACAATACCACTTGCATAATGTCACCATCAGTAATGTATTGTTTTGCTTTTTCTACGGCATTGATAAAACCATCGTGTGTAAACCCAGAAATAAAGTCATCTTCAGTGACCGTTTTTCCAGTAGGTGAAGAATTGTATTTTGGTGTGGATGTACGTAACTGCTGGGTTAATATATCAAGACTTTTTTGTGCTTGTTGGTAGGCATTATTTTCACTAGGATCAGCGTGAACAATAAGAAAAAGTCGACCGCTTAAATTATCAAATACAATCAGATCATTTGATACCATTAATAGAATATCAGGGCAGCCCAGTGGATCAGGATTAGGACAGTCGCCTAATTTTGGTTCTATGTAACGTACAGTGTCATAGCCAAAATAACCGACCAAACCGCCATTAAAGCGGGGTAAGTCATTTAGGTCAGGCACTCTAAACTGTTGTTTGAACGTTTCTATCCACGCTAGAGGATCAGAGGTAGTCGCTTGCTCGATTACTTTACCAAGATGTTTGACTTCGACTTGATCACCGCTAATACGCACCACAGTTTCACTAGGCAAACCGATAATGGAATAACGACCCCATTTTTCACCACCTTGCACAGATTCTAGTAAATAAGAGTAGGGTGCATCAGCTAGTTTTAAATAGGTACTGAGGGGCGTATCCAAGTCAGCCAAGACTTCTCGCGCGATGGGAATGCGGTTATAGCCTTGCTTGGCTAATTGTTTAAATTTGGCCAGTTTCATTGTTAATATCTAAAATAAATCTTTAAGCTCAGCAAATGAATCAATAACAACATCAGGATTTGCAGTACGAATATCAACACCATGGTTGTAACCATAGCTCATACATACTATTGAAAACTCTGCTGCACGAGAGGCTTTGACATCACTGATTGAATCACCAATCATCATGGCATTCTCTGGTTTAATATCAAAGAATTTAGCGCCATGAAGCAAGGGGGCAGGATCTGGTTTTTTCAGCGGTAAAGTATCACCGCTGATAACAATTTCAAAATAATCTCTGATCCCCAAATCTTCAAGAATAGGTAGGGTGAACTGCTCATCTTTATTGGTGACGCAACCGAGTCGAATGCCCGCATCTTTTAACCATTGCAATCCTTCTGCAACATGAGGGTAGAGCTGACTACGCTTACTAGCATTGTCAGCATAAAGTGCCATAAAAATGGGCGCTGCTTCAGCATATAATGTATCACTTGCCTCACCATCAAGCTGATTAATAAGTGCCCGTTGAATTAAACGTGGCACACCATTACCAACCCAATTTCTGACTTTGCCTTCACCTCGAACAGGCATATTAAGTGCCTTCATTGTTTCATCAATGCACCATGCTAGATCAGGCACGCTATCTACTAGCGTGCCGTCCAGATCAATCAGTATCATTTGTGGTTTTGTTAAAGCCATTATTTTAAACGCTTCTTAGATTTTTGCTTGAGCTAGTTCAGCTCTTAGTGCAGCAATAATTGTTTCATATTGATGCGGGTCATTGTCATTCTTGGCATTAAATAATGCTGAACCAGCAACAAATGTACGGGCACCTGCTTCGGCTATTTCACGAATATTGTTAACGTTAACACCACCATCAATTTCAAGATCGATATCAAAGCCACTGTCATCAATCATTTTACGCGCTTCACGTAGTTTATCTAAAGTATGAGGGATAAATGATTGGCCACCAAAACCAGGGTTAACGGACATTAATAGAATACGGTCAACTTTATCTAATACGTGCTCTGCTAATGATAATGGTGTTGCAGGGTTGAAGACTAAGCCTGTTTTACAACCTTCACCTTTAACTAGTTGTAAGGTACGGTCTATATGATCAGATGCTTCTGGGTGGAAAGTGATAAAGGTGGCACCTGCTTTGGCAAAATCAGGAATGATACGATCAACTGGCTTAACCATTAAATGTACGTCGATTTCATGTGTTACACCATGCTTACGTAAAGCATCACAAACCAATGGACCAATGGTTAAATTAGGCACGTAATGGTTATCCATAACATCAAAATGAACAATATCAGCACCGGATGCTAGTGCATTATCAACTTCTTCGCCCAAACGAGCAAAGTCTGCCGCAAGAATAGATGGGGCGATTTGAAACTTAGCCATAGTAGTCACTCTCTTTTGTAGTAGATTTATTTGTTGTGTCAATATTAATAATCGACACATTCTACCGCATTTCGTTGTTTACTTTCAGTCCTTTCGGATAGTCTAGTCATTCTATTAAGTCATTAGTTATGGTTATTAAAGTAAAATAACAAAAGGCGCTTTTGTTAATGGCGTTGGCTGTCTATACTTTGTTTACTGGTCTAAATTTATAATGTGAGGTCATTNNGTGGCTCGATTACAAATAATTCTATTGAGTTTTATTTTTGTTCATTTAACAATATTTTCTGCTGTCGCCGCAGAAGGTGATGATGAACAGGTGGCAGCGGATACTGAAATGGTAGATGGAGATAACTCCGAGAGCCGTATGATTCGAGTGACAAGCCCTGTGATAGGTTATCAACCTTTGACAGTAGCAGGACAAGAGATTGCTGCAACCTACATGGAAGAAACATTAGGTGAACGTCATGGCGCCATTATCTTTTTCCATGATCAAGGTGAGCAATTTGAAAGTCAGGGTGTTGTTACACCGCTTAGGCATGCCTTGCTTAAACATGGTTGGTCAACATTAACGCTTCAGCTCGACTATCCTTTTGAAACCAATATTCTATTGTCACCTTCTATGGAACAAGCTTCGGATGAGATGTCTTCATCTACAGATAAGGATAGCTCTGAACCAAAAACAGATGCCGTCGATATCGGAGGTGACATTTCGAAGGAAATGGGCTCGACAGATGCTTTGCCCCCAGTATCTAATAAACAAAGAATAGATGCTGCAATAGCCTTGTTACAAGCCAAAGATATAAAACAGATTATATTTTTAGGCCACGGCAAAGGCGGAGAAATAGCCGTTGAACTGTTGGACAGCATAGTGCCGCCCATTTCTGCGCTTATTTTAGCAGGCACTCCTGCGCTGCCTTCAGACCAAATATTTGCAACATTTTCCTTTCCAATCCTTGATATTTATGGTGATTTGGAACCCGCAATGATAATTAGTGCAATCAAACATAGAAAAATAGTCATGAAGCAAAAAGGCAATGAGCAATATGCAATGAGAGAGATACTCGGTGCTAACCACCTGTTTTATGGCTTGCAAACACCCTTAGAGCTAACGGTGCGAGATTGGCTGAAAAAATCTTTTCTAATACAAGAAGCCAACTAAAAATATGAGACTTTATGATGGTGGATTGGTCGTGCATCAATCACAATCTGATGATGGCATAATTGAGGTCGTTGATATAGGGGATACCCGTTCATTACATTTTGGCACAATGCCTCGGCAGAGCAGTATGTCACTGATAACGCCGCACACATTAGAGCTTAGCTATACCGAAGCAATGATGGCTTGTTTAGTCTTTAACCCTAACCCAGAAAAAATATTAGTGGTCGGTTTAGGCGGTGGTTCATTTGTTAAATTTCTCTTACACCACTTTCCGGATTGCCAGATTGATGTGATTGAATATCGCCAAGATGTTATTAAGGTGGCACATGCCTATTTTAAAGTGCCTGAAAATGAACCACGATTAAAGATTCATTTAGGTGATGGGTATTTGTTTGTGCAACAGCGTCACTATCAAGATGACACTCGTTATGACTTGTTATTAGTCGATGCTTACGATCATGTCGGAATGGCTGCTAGCGTAGGTGTGCAGGCATTCTTTGATGCTTGCTCCGAACTATTAACACTGAAGGGTGTGATGAGTGTCAATTTGTGGGGAAGTGATAAACCTTTATTCCATCAGACCATGATACGTATCAATCAAAGCTTTAATGGCAAGTCGATGACATTGCCTGTTGAAAATAAAGGGAATATTATCGGCTTTGGCATGAAACAAATGATGACACATGCCGCATTAAAGAAAATGAAAGACAGAATTGATCAGCAGGAAATACAATTGAATATCAATCTGCCAAAATCATTACGTCACCTGACACGTCAGAACCGTCCTTTTATTAGTCGACTTTTTGCATGAAGTTTATTTTATCAACCCTTTGCAGTGTTTTTATAATCACTCATTTACTATTCATACCGGCAAATGCCAGTGATGATATTGAGCTCATTGTTGTGCGATCCGAGCATCGCTTAGTGGTTAAAAAAAATGGTAATACCTTACGCACTTTTAAAGTTGCATTAGGTAGTGGTGGTAGAAAAGCAAAACGTCAGGAAGGTGATCATACAACGCCGAAAGGTCGTTACCTTATTAGCAAAGTCCGCGATAGTGATCGGTTTCATCTATTTATACAGCTCAATTATCCCAATATGGATGATGCTAAGCGAGCATTAAAAAACAATATGATCAGTCGAGATGTTTACCGCAAGATATTAGGTGCTCACTTGGCTAAAGAGTTACCACCGCAGAATACAGCGTTAGGTGGTGCGATTGGCATCCATGGTATTGGCCAAGAAACCAAAGATAAATTGGATATCCACGAGATTGCAGATTGGACACAAGGCTGTATTGCCATGCGCAATCATGAAATTGAAGAGCTAAGCCGATTTATCAAAGTAGGGACTAAAATCCACATTATTGATTAATTATTATAATTCCTGATTGTTTTTATCAGTTATTATCTGAATTTGTTAGAATAGACCATCAAACTCACCCCCAAGTTGTTATTGAGGTCTTATGCAAGCCGCTCCTGAACTATTTTCTTACCGTAAATTTTGGGCTCACCGTTTTGGTGTAGCGCCTCAATTACCTATGTCCCGTGAGGAAATGGATGATCTTGGCTGGGATTGTTGTGACATTATCTTGGTCACCGGTGATGCATACGTTGATCATCCTAGTTTTGGTATGGCATTAATTGGTCGTTTACTTGAATCACAGGGGTTCAGAGTCGGTATTATCTCTCAACCAAAATGGACCGACACTGAAGATTTTAAACAATTAGGCCAACCGAACCTATTCTTTGGTGTCACCGGTGGCAACATGGATTCGATGGTGAATCGTTACACATCAGATCGCCGTATTCGTAGTAATGATGCCTATACTGCAGATGGTGAAGGTGGCAAACGACCTGATCGGTGTGTGGTGCCTTATAGCCAGCGTTGTCGTGAAGCATACAAAGGTGTCCCCATTATCATTGGTGGTATTGAAGCCAGTCTCCGACGTATTGCTCACTTTGATTATTGGTCAGAAAAAGTACGCCGTAGTGTGATTATGGATGCCAAGGCTGATTTGTTGGTTTATGGTAATGGTGAACGTCAAGTTGTCGAAATTGCCCATCGCTTAGCTAGAAATGAACCTGTTGCAGAGTTAACCGATATCCGTGGTACAGCCTTTATTACTAAGCACGGACAGCGTGAAGGGTGGTGGGAAAAAGATTCCACGAGTGTGGATACTCCGGGCAAAGTAAATCCTCCTATTGACCCATATCAGATGCAAACAGAGGCTAGTTGTGAAACGCAAAAAGCCGAAACTAAGCAGCAAAAAGAATCAGCATCAACAACAAAAACGAACATTATTCGTTTTCATAAAATCATGCCAAAGGATTCATCGAAGAGTGTGATCAGGCTGCCGGCCTATCAAGAAGTGCGTAGTGATTCAGTACTTTATGCTCACACCTCACGTATTCTGCATTTGGAAACAAACCCAGGTAATGCTTTAGCACTAGTACAACAACATGGTGAGCGTGATGTTTGGTTAAATCCACCTCCCATTCCATTAACAACTGCTGAAATGGATGGTGTTTTTGATTTACCTTACAGTCGTGTCGCTCACAAGCAGTATGGTGATAAAAATATACCTGCCTATGAAATGATCCGTTTCTCGGTCAATATTATGCGAGGTTGTTTTGGCGGCTGTACTTTCTGTTCAATTACCGAACATGAAGGCCGTATTATTCAAAGCCGATCTGAAGATTCCATTATTAAAGAAGTAGAGGCTATTCGCGATACTACGCCAGGATTTACCGGTGTGATTTCAGATTTGGGTGGCCCGACAGCCAATATGTATCGTCTTGCATGCAACAGTAAAGAAATAGAAGCCAGTTGCCGACGTTTATCTTGTGTTTTTCCGGGTATTTGTAAAAATCTTAATACCGATCACACGCCTTTAATTCAGCTCTATAAACGGACTCGTGCCTTACCTGGTATTAAAAAGGTATTGATTGCCTCAGGGCTGCGTTATGACTTAGCTGTGTTATCCCCTGAATATGTGAAAGAATTAGTGACACATCATGTGGGTGGATATTTAAAAATTGCGCCAGAACATACTGAGGATGGCCCACTTGAACATATGATGAAACCGGGTATAGGCACTTATGATGCCTTCAAAGCCATGTTTGATAAATATTCAAAACAAGCAGGAAAAGAGCAGTATTTAATTCCTTATTTTATCGCGGCACACCCAGGTACGACCGATAAAGATATGTTGAATCTTGCTCTTTGGTTAAAGCGTAATGGCTTTCGTGCTGATCAGGTGCAAGCTTATTWGCCATCGCCAATGTCTGCTGCGGCGGCCATGTATCATTCTGGCAAAAACACCTTGCACAAAGTGAAACGGAAAGGCGGAGATATTAGCGTACCAAAAGGGATTAAAGTTAGACGTCTTCATAAAGCCTTTTTACGATATCACGATGCTGAAAACTGGCCACTGTTACGAGAAGCATTACAGAAAATGGGACGAACTGATTTAATTGGTAATGGCAAAAAACATTTAATTCCAACATGGCAACCGGCAGGGACAGGTAGTAATGGTGAAGGAAAACGAACCAGTCACCGTGTCTCAACAGGCAAAACATTTCAAACTCAACATGTAAGAAAGGCGACCAAGCCTACAAAACGCCGACGCGGTTAATTACCAGTCTGATCCCACATTATTAGCCATCTGCTGTAAGCGATTAAATTCGTCTTCCAGACTATTTTCAGGGATATCTTGGCTTACTCGGCTATACCAATAGCTGGCATTACTCATATCGCCTTCTTCACGATGTAAGTAGCCATGAACCAGACAGGCTAATTCGTCGCTATATTCTTGAATAAGTCGATGAGCAGCATGCCAATCACCTTGTGCAGACAGGTTGAGTGCTTGAATATGTTGTTCGGCCATCACTATCTCCTTCATAAGCTACTACTATCTATAATAGTAGCAGACCACTAATAATTCCCATAGGTGATGTGATGACCACAAAGCTTAGAATCATCACTTCACGCATGATGTAAATAACATCAATAATGTATCCCATTATTTTGATCTCCTTTTACTGTGAACACGATGCATGGTTTGAATTATAATGAGCAGTTATTACCCTTAATTGACAGTTTTATGAACAAATGAATATCCTTGCATTAGACACTTGTACTGAATGTTGCTCAGCTGCTTTGCTTTATCAGGGCAAGCTATATGAACGTATTGAAATGACGCAGCGTGGTCATTCAGACCTTATATTGGGGATGATGGATGAGTTATTTAACCAGGCTGGCACGACTATCTCTATGATTGATGCAGTGGCCTTTGGTCGAGGACCTGGATCCTTTACTGGTGTGCGCATTGGTGTGGGTGTTGCTCAAGGTATTGCCTATGCTCGTGATGTGCCAGTGATTCCTGTTTCATCGTTAGCAGCGGTTGCTCAAGGTGTAATGGATAGTTCCGATGCTGAATATATTGCCGTGGCAATGGATGCCCGAATGGGTGAGATATATTGTGCCAGTTTTCAGCGTATCAATGGTTTGGCTAGTATTCTGGATCAAGAACGAGTCTGTCCTCCTGAAGATTTTGTTGTTCAAAGCGATAAATCATGGATAGGCATAGGCACAGGGTGGGGTGAATATGAGTCAATATTAACGGACCATTTTGAGGGTAATTTAACGAAAGTAAGCGTTAAACACTATCCTCAAGCGAGTAGTATTATTAAGCTTGCTCAACGCGAAGCTGAAGCCGGGCTTTTATTGCCGGCAGAACAGGCCTTACCCGTTTACTTAAGAAATAATGTAGCAAAAAAGAAAGGCGAGCAATAATGGCAAAAAATCCAGATGCTATTTATGCCTCGCCACTGGATGAAATGATTGATTTTCGTTTCGATGAACGTGTTGTGGATGTCTTTCCTGACATGATTCAACGTTCTGTTCCTGGTTATGGCACTTTGATTTCTAATATAGGTATCTTGGCGGCACGATATGCCCAAAAAAATAGCCATTGTTACGATTTAGGATGTTCATTGGGCGCCGTCACCTTATCAATGCGCCAGCGAATCAAGCAGCCAGGATGTGACATTATTGCTGTAGATAATTCACCAGCAATGATAACGCGAGGCCAAAAAATACTGGATTCAGATCCGTCATCAACGGTTCCAGTAAAACTTGTCTGTGCTGATATACAAAAGATCGATATTGAAAATGCCTCAGTGGTGGTATTGAATTTTACTTTACAATTTATTCCACTGGATGAACGCTTGATATTAATAACACGTATTTATCAAGGTTTAAAAGCGGGTGGTATATTGATATTGTCAGAGAAAATAGCCTTTGAAGATCCTAAGCAACAAGACTTCCAAACGGCAATACATCATGATTTTAAACGTACTAATGGTTATAGTGATCTAGAAATAAGCCAGAAGCGGGCTGCGCTAGAAAATGTACTTATTGCAGAAACATTATCCTGCCATCAGCAGCGTTTAAGCGATGCTGGATTTACATTTAGTCATACTTGGTTTCAGTGCTTTAATTTTATGTCATTGGTGGCGATTAAGTGAACCCTTATCAGTCTTTATATCCTCAGCTTGAACAAATGGGCTTGGAAGACTGGGCTCGACAATTACAAGATTTGGTGGCTGAAAAACTAGTGGCTGATGGTCATGGTGATATGGAGAGGTGGCAAGCTACCATGAATGCTTTGCCAGAACTTAAGCCTTCACATGTGGCATTAAAAGATAACATTGAAATTGGTTGCAAAGCAGATCTGGCTGACAGCCGTCGTGATGCTTTTATTGAACAATTGAAACAATTCCATCCCTGGAGAAAAGGACCATATCGTTTATTTGGTATCGATATTGACACTGAGTGGCGATCTGATTGGAAATGGGAGCGAGTGTTGCCTCATATCCATTCATTAAAAGGCAAGAAGGTGTTAGATATTGGTGGCGGTAATGGATATCACGGTTGGCGAATGATAGGTGAGGGTGCAGACTTAGTGCTGGGGATTGACCCCACCTTAATTTTTGTTATGCAATATCAGCTAATGCAAAAATACATAGGCGATAAGAATCATTATGTACTGCCAATAGGTATTGAAGATCTACCTACTCAACTAGCCTGTTTCGATACTGTCTTTTCGATGGGGGTACTCTATCATCGTCGCTCGCCTATAGAACATTTATATGACTTACGCTCCTGCTTACGTCCCGGTGGAGAATTAGTGCTTGAAACACTTATTATTGAAGGGGATAGTGAGACCACTCTTATGCCTGAAGATCGCTATGCCAAAATGCGAAATGTTTGGTTTATTCCTTCGATAACAACAATGGAGCTTTGGCTACGAAGGAGTGGGTTTAAAAATATACGTTGTGTTGATGTCAACACCACTAGTATTGAAGAACAACGCCAAACTGATTGGATGATATTTGAATCATTAGCTGATTTTCTTGATCCTAACGATCGGACAAAGACGATGGAAGGATATCCTGCACCCGTGCGAGCAACATTTGTTGCAACTGCACCGAAGTAATGATTGAACCGATTTGGCCTGAACCTGTCGATAAGCTATATATTTCAATTTGAAACAGTATCTACCATGATTAAAGCGATATTTACACTCTGTTTGTTGTTAGTTTCTGTTCTGGCTTCGGCTGAAGCCATGTTCTATGAACCTTCATGTGAGTCAATGGTTAATAAGCGGGAACGGCTTAACTGTTATGACGCTAAGTCGGCAACTGAGATTAACGGAATTCCATTAAAAAGGAACAAATTAATGGACAGTCAAAAATTGATAGATTCTTATCGCTGTAGTAATCGATTGATCCAACAGGGTATGTCTTGGGATGACGTCAATAAAGCTTGCCCTAAGAATTATCAGCCAAGTGATATTGAGTATTATCTGGAGAGCTTTGAGGTTTATCATTATACCTATGAGGTGAGATATGTTTCAGTTGAAACATATGAAATGGAAAAATGGACTTTTAAGAAATATGGCCAATTCAGGACACAGGTAATTTTTCGAGACGGAATCGTATATCAGATTATCCAAGATCGCTCGATAAGACATTAATTTTGGCTATAAACTAAGGACAGGTAGCCTTTAGCCGTATATTCGGGAAGAGGTTCCTTATCAGAATAGGATATTTATCCCTTCATATAAGTGAGTCGATTTATTACAATAAATACATTATTTTTCAGAATTTTAATGTGTTAACTTTATTGGAGTAAAGCGATGAAATATATTATTTTAGCAACGACATTTTTGTCTATAAGTGCATCATTAACGTCTGCACAGGCTGCTACAGATTATAGTTTTTCCGATCAACTAGAAGTACAGAAAGAGCAGTTGCGTCCACAAGAGTTTAACTTCTTTAGTGATCGCTATAAGCAAGTGAAGGCCCATAACCAGTTGGTCGCTACTAACATACAGAAGCCTTCATTTAAAGAGCAACTAGATAGCCAAATGCAACAATTAAAAGGCCATCAATTTCACCCTGCAAGTGATGCTTATTACCAAATAATATCTCGTTAAATTATTGTTGTAATTTTACAATAAAAAAGCCCCAATATCTCACGATACTGGGGCTTTTATTTTTTTAACTATTGCTTAACGGTTACAGATGTACATTGTGACTTCGAAACCGAAACGAATGTCTGAATATTCTGGTGTAGTCCACATAATAAATTCTCTAATCCAAATTAAAAAAGCACCAGACTAAATCGCCTGATGCCTTTTATAATACTGACTTAATTATTAAACTAAGTAGTTCAGCATCGTATCAGCATCACTACATGTGAAAGGATCATCTGGGCAGTTATCCATTAAACCCGGCTCAGCAAATAGTTGTTTGATCTCACCATCCACCACATGCATTGAATAACGCCAGGTACGGTCACCAAAACCTAGGTTTTCCTTTTTGACTAACATGCCCATTAACCGGGTGAAGTCAGCATTACCATCAGGGAGCATTTTTACTTTTTCCACCCCTAGGTTTTTAGACCATTGGAACATGGTAAAAGCATCGTTAACACTCAAGCAATATATTTCATCTATACCTTTTGCTTTAAATTCATCATATTTAGCTTCAAAACCAGGAAGATGTGTACTTGAACAAGTCGGGGTGAATGCACCAGGCAAAGCCAGAACGACAATACTTTTTCCTTTAAATATATCGTTAGTTGTCACATCCTGCCAGCGGAAAGGATTATCTCCATCTATGCTTTCATCACGAACTCGAGTTTTAAATGTAATGTCTGGTACTTGATTTGTCATTATTAATTCCTAGTTAAGAGTCGATAAATGATGATTGTCGGCCATAATTAATCATTAGTAAAACAAGATATTTTAATTATAGTAATCGAAAATTACGATTACAAGGTATTGCCCAGAAAATTTGAGATTTAGTCGATTTATGATTCTAAATAAGATATATAGCTTGTTTTTAAAACCAATATTAATAAAAGCAACCATTAAAATAGTGGTAATATTCATCGGTCTAGCCTTAATTAACCATCTCAGAGTGAGTCATAAAACTTATGAAATTTTCTACAATAGAAAGTATTGAGTTAAATGACACTATTTTAAATATGATGCGGCAATGTGTTCTGTTGCAGCCACTAGAGCCTGAGCAATTTGATGAGGTTGTGCAGGCGTCACATGCAGTACAACTTTCTGAAAATGGCACTCTTTTTGAGCGAGGTGCCGTATTTACTGACATCTATTTGCTTATTTCAGGAAGTATTAAACTACAACGGTTGGCCCCCAGTGGTGATGAAAAAGTCATTGAGATCATTCGCTCTGGCCAGACCTTTGCCGAAGCTGTTCTTTTTTTTGGCGGGTCTCGTTATCCTGTTTCTGCGATCACAATATCACCATCAGTCGTGGTGGGTATTCATGCGAAAACCTATTTAAAATTACTGAATACATCAAATGATTTATGTATTAATTTGCTGGGGAATTTGAGTCAAAGACTGCATTGGATGGTGAACGAGGTTGATAGATTAACACTACACAATGCCACCTTTCGTTTAGTTGATTACCTATTAAGCCATATTCCAACAGATAATAATGACCGTACGGGTGTGAGTCTGGTGGCACCTAAACATGTTATTGCTTCACGTCTATCTATTAAGCCTGAAACACTATCTAGAACATTAAAAAATCTTTCTAAACAAGGATTAATTAAATTGGATGGCCCACAGGTTGAATTAATTGATATTGAAAGGCTACGTCAATTAATTTCGCTTGAGGGATAACATCTAGTTCTGCACCCGTTCAAACACTATTCTCCGATACTCAATTGTATGACTTGATATAAGTCAATGCGGGCTCGTCTCTGCACACAATATACTGTGCCACAATTCTAATAGGAGAGGAGAATTAACGATGAGAGAAACCTTTACAAAGGGTATGGCCCGCAATATTTACTATGGGGGGGCTGTCTTCTTCTTCCTAGTACTTATTGGTTTGACTGTTGATACCGTTAAAAGTTTACCCAAAACGGATAATTCAGAAAATTTGACCGAACAAGTTGCAGCAGGAAAACGGTTGTGGGAAATCAACAACTGTATTGGTTGCCATACCTTGCTAGGCGAGGGGGCTTATTTTGCACCCGAGCTTGGCAATGTCTATACCCGTTTTGGTGAGAGTACTGAAGCGATTAAAGCGTTTATCAAATATCGTCCTGTAGATGGGATCCCTGGCCGACGCAGTATGCCGCAGTTCAATTTAACAGACGAACAATTGGAAGCACTTGCTCAGTTTCTCAAATATGTTGATGGCGTTAAGACTGCCAGAGACTGGCCACCAAATATTCAAGGTTAAGGGGTAGATACGTATGAAATATGAATCACAAGGCATTGCAAAAATGTATTTTATTGCAGCCATTGCACTCTTTGTTGGCCAGATCTTATTTGGTACCATCATGGGATTACAGTATGTTATGGGAGATTTTTTGTTCCCAGAACTTCCATTTAATGTAGTCCGTATGGTACATACCAACTTATTGATTATTTGGTTACTGTTTGGTTTTATGGGGTCTGCCTACTTTCTGGTACCAGAAGAATCTGAACGTGAATTGTTCTCACCCATGCTAGCTAAAGTTATGTTCTGGATATTCTTGTTTGCAGGTGTAATGACCATTCTAGGTTACTTATTAGTACCTTATGCACGCTTAGCTGAAATCACCATGAATGACTTATTACCCACGATGGGACGAGAGTTTTTAGAGCAACCTACTATTACTAAAATAGGGATTGTTATCGTTGTACTGGCTTTCTTGTTTAACATTGGGATGACTATTCTGACTGGCCGTAAAACAGTGATTAACGTTGTTCTGTTAACCGGTATGGTGGGTTTAGCCGTATTCTTCCTGTTTTCTTTCTACAATCCTGACAATATCGTATTGGATAAATACTTTTGGTGGTTTGTTGTTCATCTATGGGTAGAAGGTGTATGGGAATTAATCATGGCTTCTCTACTTGCCTATGTACTCATTAAAGTGACAGGGGTTGATCGTGAAGTCGTCGAAAAATGGTTGTATATCATTATTGCCATGGCGTTGATTTCGGGGTTACTTGGAACAGGGCATCACTTTTTCTGGATCGGCACACCTGATTATTGGCAATGGATAGGATCTGTCTTTTCAGCATTAGAACCGATTCCGTTCTTTATGATGACCTTGTTTGCTTTTAATGTGGTGAATAAAAGACGTCGAGACCATCCTAATAAAGCGGCTGTTTTATGGGCATTAGGTACTGCAGTCATGGCATTTTTAGGTGCAGGTGTATGGGGTTTCTTACATACATTGGCTCCGGTCAATTTTTACACACATGGTACGCAAATTACTGCCGCTCATGGCCATATGGCTTTTTATGGCGCTTATGTCATGGTGGTGTTGACGATGATCTCTTATTCAATGCCGCTTATGCGTGGCCAAAAAGCAGCCAATGTAACAGCACAACTACTTGAAATGTGGTCATTCTGGTTGATGACTATCTCGATGGTATTCATTACGCTATTTTTGACCGGTGCAGGTATTGTGCAAGTGTACTTGCAACGCTATTCAGATGACCCACTACCATTTATGGTCGTACAAGAAAAAATAGCATTATTCTATTGGATGCGTGAAGTAGCAGGCGTCGTCTTTCTGATAGGCTTGATGTTGTATATCTACAGTTTCTTTGCCAAAGGCAAAGAGGTTGAATTTGTAGAGGAATAAACTATTGTTTGATGACAATAGTGTTAGAAAGATACCGCCTATAATGGCGGTATCTTTGCTTGGGAATAGGAGAAGTGATGGCAGATAAATTACAGTTAAAACGGGCATCAACAGCTGCTTTAGTTTCATTATTAAATCTGACGGTTTTCCCCGTCATCAGTTTTATTTTCTTGTTACTGCTCTATAAGAAAACGAGCCCAAATATGATTGATCGATATTATGTAATTGTCGGTATAAAGACCAATTTAGTGGCAGCTGTAGCATTGCTACTAGTGAGTGCTCTGATGATTCTTCTGGGTGGTTTTGATTCACCATGGACTTGGGTTTATGTGATTACTTATTTTGTGATTGTTCACGCCATGTTTATCTTGTTTGCAACATGGACACTCACCCGATCTTGGACTGGTGAGAAATTAAAAAAGACTTTCTTATCAAAATGACTTGATACGTATCAAGGCATAAAACAATCTAAAGCTTCAATATAGACACTTAATTTATTGAAATAAGATGATCGTATTGACTGAATATATTGAAACAGAGCCAAAATTATTACCGGGTGATTTAGCCATCTGGTTTTTTATTTTTATGGAATTACTTGTGTTTGGCTTGTTCTTTATCTCCTATGCTGTCACCCGTTTACAGAATATTGAACTGTTTAATCAGTATCAGTTAACACTTAATAGTGAATTAGGTGCGGCTAATACACTGCTATTAATTAGCTCTAGCTATTTTGTTATTCGTGCAGTACATGCGATTAGGCTTAACCAGGTTAAAAGTTGCATTTATTGGCTTTATGCAGCACTTGCGGCAGGGGCAGGGTTTCTGATTTTAAAGTCAATCGAATATGTGGGTACTTTTGCAACAGGCATTAGTTTAAGCACCAATACTTTTTATATGTTTTATCTTTCATTGACACTATTTCATGTTTTGCATGTCATTTTAGGCATGATAATTTTATTAGCGGTGGCGATAAAAGCGCAACGAGGCGCATACAATGCTCAGAACCACACCGGGGTAGAAACAGGTGCTTCTTATTGGCATATGGTTGATTTGGTTTGGATCATTTTATTCCCATTGGTGTACATAATTCGATGAAATCCTACTACAACATACATACAATTTGGCTAACAATGATGTTACTGACATTATCTAGTTATGCCATGGGTGAATTTGGCCATAGCGGTAGTATTGCCGTTGTTATTTTAGTCATAACGGCCTACACAAAAGGCATTTTTATTATCCGTGATTTTATGGAATTAAAAGGTGTGTCTTTCTTATGGCGGGCCATCATGTATGGCTGGTTATCAATGGTCTGCCTGGCCATTGCCATTCTATATTTAATAGGGGCATCCATATGACGTCAGTCATTAAAATAATTTTGAATAAAGAACGTATCCCCCATGTCGATATTGATTTTATGAATAATACGCATTTTGAAGAAATTGACATGGTTCAAGAATTGGGTGAATTAATTACTGAGTATCAACAGAATGAGACGTCTAAGGAAAATGAAGCAAACAAAATTACGCCATTATTAGGAAATTGGCTACAACATACACTAGCCCACTTTGATCGAGAAAACAGCCTAATGTTAGAGACTAATTTTCCAATGTATCCGGTACATTCTGGTGAACATGACAATGCCTTGGCTGAAATGACGAGAATAGTAACAACATGGGAATTAGATAAGGATATTGGCATGCTTGCAGACTATGTTTTTAACGTTTGGCCTGAGTGGTTCAATAATCACGTTAACTCGATGGATATGATTACAGCACAGTTTGCGGTGATGAATGGTTTTGATCCTCATTCATTACCGTCTAAGTAGGAATTTAACATGAATGAAACAACAATTGACCTGCCTTATTATCAAGATCAGCATAATGAAATTGAGTTATTTGAACATGCTTATAACAATCAATTGCCCTTATTAATAAAGGGGCCGACAGGATGTGGTAAAACCCGATTTATTCAACATATGGCCGCTAAATTAGGTCGAAAATTATATACAATTGCCTGCCATGATGATCTGACTGCCGCCGATTTGGTAGGACGGCATTTAATTGGTGATGGTGAGACTTATTGGCATGATGGGCCTTTAACTAAAGCGGTACGCGAGGGCGCTATCTGTTATTTGGATGAGGTTGTAGAAGCACGTAAAGACACAACGGTAGTCCTTCATCCCTTGTCAGATGACCGCCGTATATTACCGATAGAACGTACCGGTGAAATACTAAAAGCACCAGCAGAATTTATGCTGGTGGTGTCTTACAATCCGGGTTATCAAAATTTATTAAAAGGTATGAAACCATCAACTCGACAGCGTTTTGTTGCCATGAGATTTGATTATCCTGATCTTGAAACAGAAACAAAAATTATCCAGCAAGAAACCGATATCAGCCATGGTATTGCTACACAGCTAATCGAATTAGCACATGCATTACGAGTGTTAAAAGATCATGATTTGGAAGAATCAGCATCAACACGATTGCTGGTGTATGCGGCAACATTGATCAAGTCAGGTTTTGATCCGATAGCCGCTTGTCGTGCAGCTATTATAGAACCATTAAGTGATGATGAAGAAACAGTAGCAGCACTAATGGAAGTGGTTAAAGCAAAAATAGCGATAGCTTAAGGGATATTTTTATGGATCAGAGAGCTTCACTAAATGATCATACAGCTGCTTTTGCAGAAGCTTTTTTTATGGCTAATCTGCTGTTTGTGGGTATCTTCTATTTGGCATTATGGGCCCTTTATTTTATGAAATATCAACAGACTTCATCTGTTGGCAAAAAACATTTAACACAAAGCTTGATTGCCAGTACTATCAGCCTGACTATTTTCATTGCGATTAATACCTTTATATTGTTAACAGATGGTTATGCATCGTTAACGGCATTATTTTCTCTAGAGGTTTATTTTATGCTGGTTGTACCGCTATTCTTATTTGTGGGTATCGTTGGGTTCTCTAGGGCAATTAAAGGAATGGAGTACAACTGTCCCTTAATAGGCTCTTTTTCAAAATGAATAATTTGACATGCAAACACTGTGATCGAGGTGTTAAAGAGAGTGATGAATATTGCCATAGCTGTGGTATTCCCTTGCCTCCCAATCACGGCACGCAGCGGCAGAGAACGTTTATTTACTGGTTTATAGCCATCGTTATTTTCTGCTTTTTTATGATGTTTTGGTTACCACCAGATTGGTCACCCTTCATAGGCAAATAACTTATGCTAGAAGAATTAGTCGGTTCAACATGGCATCGGTTCATCACCAAACATGCCAATAAACAATTTCCTGAAGCCATTGTTTATCTGGATGATATTCGGCTCACAGCAGGGATATTTTTTCGTGCCTTGGGTGGTGAAGGTGGTTTACGTGTTGAAAATGCCACTGATTCTACAGTGAATGCCAGACGTTCATTGTTACAACGGATTGCCGGGATAGGTGATAAAACGCAATATGCGTGGCGAGATGAAGAAACACTGCGATTACCAGAAAATATTGCCTTATTTTCCTCTAGGCAGCTTAATCTTGATCTTTATTTATGGCTAACGGCATTATCGGTTATTAGTGTTGAAAAGGGTGATTGGATCAGCCGAAATCAATATCGCACGGCTAAAACATTAGCAGTATGGCCGGGGTTGAAAAGTCGTTATCAACAGCTTGTGGATGCTCATTTAGAGCAGCGTGCAGATCCAAGGGATTTAACTCAGCGAGAAGCCAAGCAAGAACACGCTATTCGTGCAGCATTATTAAATTCAACGCAAAAAATTAATCTGCAATATGCCAAACATCCACCACAGCCCGTACCACTCTGGTTACATCCGTCGCCACCACCGCTAGAATTTAGCACAAATAAACCTCCTGCGGATCCTGATATGCCTGAGGCAGTGCAAACTAAAAAAGAGCAGCAAAAACAGCAAAAGCGTAAACAAGGTAATCGTACCGATATGCCTGAAGGTAATGATGGTTTGATGAGTTTTCGTCTAGAAAGTCTGTGGAGTTGGGGGGAATACAGCAAATTAGATCGTACCAGCACCGATGACGACGATGATAATGCCATGCAAACAGCAGAAGATATGGATAATATCACTGTTGCTCAAGATGCAGAAACGTCAGCAAGTAAAATCAAATTGGATCTTGATTTACCGGCCAGCCAATATGATGACATCGTATTAGGTGAAGGTATTCCTATTGATGAATGGGACTATAAAAAACAGATCCTACAAAAGGGTCACTGTCGCATTATACCGATGACATCACGTGATACTGAGGCGACTGAATTACCGATAAGACTAAAAGTTCAAGCCAGAAGGATCCGGCGTCAGTTTGAAATTTTACGACCACAACGTCACTGGGTAAGCCGACAAACGGAGGGTACTGAACTGGATTTAGAAAACTATATCAATTTTCTGACTGATCGCAAACATGGTGTAGTGAATGGTGATACGCCTGTTTATCGGGATCTTCGCAATGAAACTCGCGATCTCTCTTGTATGTTACTTGCCGATTTATCGTTGTCGACAGATGCTCATATTAATAATAGTTCAAGAGTCATTGATGTTATCCGTGATTCACTTTATCTATTCTCAGAAGCATTGAGTGTCACTGGCGATCGTTTTGCCTTACATGGGTTTTCATCACGTAACCGCAGTCATGTTCGATTTTCTAATATCAAAGGATTTGATGATAGTTATAACGATGATATTCGAGGTTATATTGATGCTGTCCGTCCCGGTTATTACACTCGTATGGGGGCGGCTATACGTTACGCTAGTCAATTATTAGAACAAGAAACATCAACTCAAAAGCTGTTGTTGATTATTACCGATGGTAAACCTAATGATTTAGATAAATATGAAGGGCGTTATGGCATTGAGGACACTCGACAAGCAATACTTGAGGCCGAGAAAAAAGGCCTGCAACCATTCTGTGTCACCATTGATGAAAAAGCAGAGGACTACTTACCTTATCTGTTTGGCAAAAATGCTTATATTCTGATCAAAAATGCAGCTGAATTACCAGCAAAATTACCTTTACTTTATTTGCGGTTAACACGCTAAAAACCATTACTTCATGTTAAATAACCATATTAGCCCCAAATATGGGTTATTTAACCTATTTCTCTTGATTTATGTCAAGGATGGCCTTGTTAACTGAGTGGATACTCGTATCAGTATTAAACCGAGCGCCATTTATTAATAAATTATTGGAGAAACATATGAACTATCTGAAAAAGTTAGGGTTAAGCATGACCATTGCTGCATCTCTTGTAGCATTTTCAATACCTTCATTTTCTGGTGAAGAACTTGAGGTTGGTAAAGTGGGCATTGCATCACAGGCCCAAGGACTTGAGCGTGTGACACAAACATTAGTCGCGCCACCATTTTTACCAAAACATGATCAAGTGGCAAAAGGCGGCCCACAAATTGTGGCAATGACAATGGAAATCGTCGAGAAAGAAATGGAAATTGCGCCGGGTGTATTTGTGCAAGCAATGACATTTGAAGGCTCAAACCCAGGTCCAATGATTGTTGCCCATGTGGGTGATTATGTTGAACTAACGTTAAAAAATCCTAAAACAAATACCATGGTACATAATATAGATTTCCACGCATCAACAGGGGCGTTGGGTGGTGGTGGTTTAACCAATGTAGCACCAGGACAACAAGTCATACTTCGATTTAAAGCAACCAAAGCAGGTGTGTTTGTTTATCATTGTGCACCAGGCGGTGTGATGATTCCTTACCACGTTGTCTCTGGTATGAATGGTGCCATTATGATATTGCCACGTGAAGGTTTAAAAGATGAAAAAGGTAATACGGTGACATACGACAAAGCCTATTATATCGGTGAGCAAGATTGGTATATTCCTCAAGATAAAGAGGGCAATTTTAAACGTTATGATGGCCCAGCATTAGCGATGGCTGACACGATGGCTGTCATGCAAAATTTAATCCCTACACACCTTACTTTTAGTGGCAAAGTCGGTGCTTTGACTGGCGAAAATGCAATGACAGCCAAAGTAGGGGAAACAGTTCTATTCCTTCATTCACAAGCCAATCGTGATACTCGTATTCATTTGATTGGTGGTCATGGTGATTTAGTTTGGACAGGTGGCTCATTTAATGATGTCCCTACAACTAACCGTGAAACATGGTCAATAGCAGGTGGTGAGGCAGGTGCAGCACTATATACCTTCAAACAACCAGGGCTTTATGCTTATGTTAATCATAACTTAATCGAAGCGGTGATGTTGGGTGCAGCGGCTCATGTATCAGTAGAAGGTGAGTGGAATAATGACTTGATGGAACAAGTACAAAAACCTGGCCCGATTCAATAAGCTATTGAGATTAAATTTGAAAAGCAGGTTTTCAACAGTAACGGTTATGAAATTTGTTTTATTAATAATTCTATTTTGTGTGGGGACTGTATCAGCAGTCCCCGCAGAAGTAGATGACCGAGTTGAATACACCACATCACTAAATTCAATAGCTTCTATCGTGATGAATTGGTATGGCAGTTTAATCACAACAAATGAAAATGTGTCGTTTGCCGCGACCGAGAAAAAATGGGATCTGTATCGTTCCTATTATCCTCATAATATGACACAAATACATATTACCGAAACCGATCTGACCAAAGTGGAAGGTTCAGATAATTATCAGTTTAGTGTTGATTCACTTGTTAGCTATAAAAATACCACTGGTGAACATAGCCAATTAATCAGTGAGACATTTATCTTTCAATTATTGCCATTTGCTCAACCCATCATTAAAAGCATATCGATAAATAAGGTTGAACAAAAAGAAGTAGTACACACGATAAAATTTAATCGTGCTCATTATAAAGCGCGTGAGTTTGCCTATGCATGGATAGCCTATCTTGATGGTGTGGAAATGATGCAAGCAACAATATATGCAGATCAATGGCTAGATAAAGCCAGCTATTCAGTAAAAATAGGCGGTGATGTAATACAGGGATCTGTTGCCACTACATTGGCTAAGCGTAAACAGTATTTAGCAAAAGGTGGGCATTTATTGCGTTCGCTTGATATAAAAAAGATAGCAGGAAAATCAAACACCTTTATCTTGGATCTTATTGTTGAATGGAAAGGTATTAACCAAACAGGCAAGCCTGTTCTGGCAAAAATACACCAAGAAATTGAATACAAGATACAAGACAATAATGCGTGGCATGTTATTTCGATTAAAGAACAACATTTACTGCCAGATATTGCACCTTGGGCGGGCTTACTATGTTAAACAAGTTAGCTACACTGGCTTTTATCAGCTTATTCAGCTGTTCAAGTTTTATCGTGACTGCAGAGCAAACATTGCCTGTTTTAAGTGGTGTCGGTGGCGATTTCTCTGCCATGGATACTAATGGAGAAGCGGTTGAGTTTAATCACTATGCTGGCAAGGTGGTGGTATTAGCTTTTGGTTATACCAACTGTGCTGATATTTGTCCTTTTACCTTAGGATACCTAAAGCGGCTTTACGGTGGACTATCAGCGAATGAACAGCAAAAAACGCGTATTATATTTGTTACGATTGATCCAGAATATGATACGCCCGGACATTTAAAATCATTTATTGGTCACTTCAATAAAGACTTTGTTGGTTTATCTGGCTCACAAGAACAGATTGATTATATTGTGTCACTTTATCAGGCCGAATATAACAGGCTATCAGTGCTTAATATTCCCACCCAAAATATTCGTCGTGTTAATCCCAAATTATTTGCTGATGATGAACAGGCTAAAGAAGATAACGCCTCACTCTACAGCCACACAGTGACATTATATTTAATAGATAAACAAGGGCTTACACGAAGCCTAGAATATACCGGTACACCAGTAGAACAATTTATCAAAAAAATACAGCAGCTAATTAATGAATAATCTATCCATGCTAAAAATTGTTTTCATCATGCTTTCAGTTTTAATGCTAGCATCTGCTGGCAATAGCAATGCAGACAAGCAGCCTAATATTGAAACTGAAAGTTTTTGGATTGTTTTACCACCAGAAGTCGCTAGACACACCGCAGGTTATGGCATTATTAAAAATACCGGTGAGGCCTCAGACACATTACTTAAAATAACCAGTAATGCTGGAGCCGTAATGTTGCACAAAACAGAGATACAGTCAGGCAAGGCACGCATGACCCATATACCTAATATTGTGATTGAAGCACATTCAGAGCTGGTTTTAAAACCTATGTCATTTCATTTAATGTTTTCAGATCTGTCTCCCGTGATCTTTATTGATGGCAGTAAAGCGACCCTATTTTTAGAGTTTGAACAATCAGGCATAATTAAAATCAATATACTAATTCGGCCGAATTGGTAAGACCATTAATGTCTAGTTTCTTATATCAACAAATGTTCAGTGCTTTCTAAAATAGCGCCCCAACCACTTCTCAATCTCGACTAAAAATAATACCGAAGTACTCACCAGTACAATCCGCAACCAAGCATCGATAGAAATAGATGCCGTGCCAAATAATGTCTGCATAGGTGATAAATAAGTAAAACCAAGCTGAAAAAGAAGCAATAGTCCAATGGCTACTAGTACGAAGCGATTGCCTGTAAAGCCTTCCCAATTGAGTACCGATTCAATAATATAGCGTGAATTAAATAGATAAAAAATCTCGAACATGACCAATGTATTCACAGCAACCGTGCGTGCATAATTAATATTAGCACCCTGTGCTGTTTCCCATAGAAATAACCCTATAGTGCCAACCATCAATATTATCGACACAAATAAAACTCGCCAAATTAAAAACTGTGACAATATCGGTGCAGCGGCGTCACGTGGTGGTCGTTGCATTACATTTTTTTCTGGAGGTTCAAATGCAAGTGTTAACGCTAAAGTCACGGCAGTAATCAGATTAACCCATAGGATTTGCACGGGTGTGAGAGGTAATTGTTGAAAACCAAATATAATGGCTGCGAGAATAATAAGAGCTTCGCCACCATTAGTCGGTAAAATAAATAAAATAGCCTTTTGTAAATTATCGTATACCGTTCTTCCTTCTTCTGCCGCATGAATAATAGAAGCAAAGTTGTCATCCACCAATACTATTTCGGCAGCTTCTTTCGCCGCTTCGGTACCATTTTGTCCCATTGCAATACCCACATCTGCACGTTTTAACGCCGGCGCATCATTAACGCCATCACCGGTCATAGCAATAATTAGTCCTTGTTTTTGTAATAATTTCACTAGCCGTAATTTGTGCTCTGGACTCACCCGTGCATAAACATCGATCTCTTCTACTTGTTGTTGTAATTGTTCATCACTTATTTGTTCTAAATCTTGTCCAGTGATCACTTTTTCTGTATTGATTAGATGAAGTTGCCGGGCAATTGCAAGCGCCGTTGCACCATGATCACCGGTGATCATTTTCACTCTAATACCTGCTTTTTTACAGGTCTGAACGGCTAAAATTGCTTCTTCACGGGGCGGATCAATTAAGCCAAATAGCCCTAACAACGTTAAACCGTTATTCAAGTCTTCAAAATTCAATGTTCGTTGATCATGACGTACAGTCTGAGTAGCAATAGCTAATATTCGCTGACCCTTAGTTGCCATCACTTCAATCTGTTCTAACCAATAGGCTTTATCCAGCGGTTGATCATCACCAATGGTACGTTGATAACTACACATCTCAATCACATGCTCTGGTGCACCTTTTAGCAGGATAAAGGCTTCATCATTATGACTATGATGCAGTGTTGCCATGAACCTATGCTCAGATTCAAACGGGATAATATCTGTTCGAGGTAAACGCTTGCCAATCGATTCAGCAGAGATACCGTATTTTAACCCTGCTACCAATAATGCACCCTCCATTGGGTCACCATGTACTTTCCAGCCGGTACTATGTTGCTCAAGTGAGGCATCATTACACAGAACTGCAGTTTCTAATGCTGCCATTAATTGTGGATGTGATTCTGTGACAAGTACATTATTGGCTAGCGTAATTTCACCATGTGGATCATAGCCTGTACCAGAAAAATTAAATTGATTCCCGGTCATTACAAGAGTACGAACCGTCATTTCATTGCGGGTGAGAGTACCCGTTTTGTCAGAACAAATTACCGATACTACGCCCAGCGTCTCTACTGCTGGCAATCGACGGATAATGGCATTACGACGTGCCATTCGTTGCACGCCAATAGCTAAAGTAATCGTCATAATGGCTGGTAAACCTTCAGGAATAGCTGCAACCGCTAAACTGACTGATGCCAAAAACATATCGGCAACACCATAGTCTCTAACTAGGTAACCAAAGGCAAAATTCACGACCGAGATCACTAATATTGCCAGTGTTAGCCAACGGCTAAATTGTGCCATTTGTCTGAGCAGGGGGGTTGTTACGCCTTCGACATTAGCAACTAAGGCACTGATATGTCCTAAGGCAGTATGGCCACCTGTTGCGATCACCACACCACAGCCTTGACCATGTGTGACAAATGTACCTGAATAGGCCATACAAAGACGATCACCAATTACGGCTTCCTCAGCAACCAACTCAGCCATTTTTTCTACAGGAACTGACTCTCCGGTGAGGGCTGATTCTTGGATTTGTAATCCCTTTACTCGCACTAAACGAAGATCGGCAGGTACTTTGTCACCTGATTGTAATAATACAATATCACCTGGCACTAACGTTTCTGCACTCACTGTTAGCTGTCGACCATCTCGCATGACGGTTGCCTTTGAAGACAGCATTTGTTTGATCGCCCGCAAGGCATTTTCAGCTTTACCTTCTTGGATAAAGCCAATAATTGAATTAATGATCACCACACCAAAGATCACACCGGTATCAACCCAATGCCCTAATAATGCAGTGACGATGGCAGCCATCATCAATACATAAATCAATACATTATGAAATTGGTACAAAAAACGTTGCCAAGCACTAGGTGATTTTTCTTCAGGTAATGCATTTAGACCATATTTTTGCTGACGTTCTGTTAGAGATAATTGACTCAAACCAGCTATTGATGACGTTTCAAAATATTCCAGAACTTCATCTTGATGTATGTGGTGCCACGGTTTCTTATTCAACTGGTCCATAATGTCATTACCTATATGCGTTGTTACTAACGAGATCAAAAGGTAGAGCAACCATAAATTACCTTAACGATACACCCGAAGCAATGACAGTTGAAGAGCTATTTTTAGATAGCCTAATTGAAATAACCGTGACAGCACTAAATAGCCGTCAATATAAATGGGCTGTTAGCGCACTTTAAAAAATAACTATTATTAGAGATAAGCTATATCAACAAGATAAATAGCCCAATTTGATCTCTTGTTCGATTTTCTCTATATTTTCTCTTCTCACTATATTCTCATTGAGTAAGGGCAGGTATATGTACAGCTATTCTCAAAAATATGATCTTTTAATGTAATGAAAGATCTCGCGCAGCCTTGGCCAAGAGTGATCATCCTGATGGATATGAACTGCTTCTTTGCCGCCGTAGAACAGCAAGATAACCCTTTCTGGCACAATAGGCCTGTCGCTGTTACTAACGGAAAACAAGGTACAACTATTATCACTTCAAGCTATGAAGCTCGGGCTTATGGTATTAAAACGGGGATGAGACTAAAAGAAGCCAGACAACTTTGCCCTGAACTGATACAAGCACCATCAAGGCCATACCGATATGCCGAAATATCCACTAATATTATGGCAGCCCTGCAAAGTATTACACCTGATTTAGAAGTCTATTCCGTTGATGAGGCCTTTCTTGATGCCACTCATTGTCAAAGCCTATTAGGCTCACCTTTAGACATTGCTAAACAAGTTAAACAGGTCGTGAGTAATGTCTCTGGACTCACTTGTAGTGTGGGTGTTAGCGGCGATAAAACAACGGCCAAGTATGCTGCAAAACTACATAAGCCAGATGGCTTAACGCTGATTGAACCATGGAAAGCAGAGCAAACCTTAGCACCACAAGCTGTCACTGAAATAAGCGGGATCAATAAAGGTATAGCCAATTTCCTAAAGGACTATGGCGTTATCACTTGTGGCGATATGAAAAAGATCCCTATTAGTATTCCTGCAAAACGATTTGGCAATGTAGGCAGGCGAATATGGCTCATGGCACAAGGTAAAGACCCAGAGTCGGTACAGGTTAACGTAAAGCCACCTAAAACTATTGGCCATGGTAAAGTCATGCCACCACAAACTAACGAGCTAACCACCATCCTAACTTACTTCCAGCATATGAGTGAGAAGGTCGCTGCTAGATTAAGAAAACACCAATATAAGGCGAGTCATTTTTATATTGGCCTTAAAATTCAACAAGGCTGGCTACAAACCAAAACTAGACTGTCATCTGATACCGATGATGGGCATATCTTGTTTGCTATATGCCGACAATTTACCATGCAACATTGGCAGGGGCAGGGTGTCTGGCAAGTACAAGTCACTGCGCTTGATCCCCACACAGAACAACAAGCCGACTTGTTTATCGATAGCAATAAAACGCAACAACGCAGCAAACTTAACACAACTGTAGATAACATCAATCAACGCTATGGTGAGTTTACTATCGCACCATTACGATTAATTGATCGTTCAAGCATGCCTAATGTGATTGCACCAGCATGGAAACCCTTTGGGCATAGGAAAACGATTTAGTGTGTGAGAGGGCTACTCATAAGTATTACTATCGTCGCTAATTTCTGGTTTTAGTGTAATCAAATGCACATTACATTCATGATAATGAATTTAAGCCGAAAAATGCATGGTAAAATGCATTGTTTATAGTTAACCATGCACTTTATGTGCTAATATGTCATAATAAATGACAGTTAACCCGTGTTATTGGTGATCAATATGGCGTATCAAGATGTTTCATACAAAGATAAAATTGAGGTTTTATTAAATCATCCTACTGTTAAGACTTCAGTTAAGTTAAGCAATTTACTTGGTGTTTCACGAAACACGATTGTGGTTTGGCGTGATGATGATAGTCATATCAATGCAGAAAATCGCGATTCAATTGATTTTTGGTACTGTAAGGTCATTGGCTTGGATTCACTTAATGATATTGAGATTGAATCAACAGTATTACCTAATAACTTCTTTTTTGAACCTAATTTAAAAGATGTATTAGCAAGGCGATTAAGTTTTGGCTCGTTGGAAATTGAAGTGTCTGTTGATGAAGGAAAGTTTAAGCAAGTCATTGACAATATAATACCTAATGATATGAATACCCAGGCGGTACTTGAAGTCGTTGGTGTGGCTAATGCAACACGTAGAATGATGGATACGATTAGTGAAGACAGTTTTGATATTGATTCAAGACAGATCCGCGATTGGCATTATAATTTGATGCAAAATATTCGTCGCGATGCGGGTCAATATTCTAAGAATATACGGATCATTCCTGATGCAGAAGTGGCTACCACTGATCCTGAAGATATTGAAGCAGAAATAGAATACTGGGTGAGTAAATATCGTGGCATAGAATCTGTTATGGATATGGCTAAAGCACACGCACATTTTGAGTCTATCCACCCATTTGGTGATGGTAATGGTCGTGTTGGACGGTTAATTATGACTGCACAATACTTACAAGCTGGTTTAATGCCACCTGACATTAATGGTTATAATAAAGCGATGTACTATGCGACTTTGGAACACGCACAAACATCTGGCAACACTAAACCACTTGCTGTCTTCTTCTGTGAGCAATCCAAGAAATTGAGTGAATATCACTTGAACAAACCTTCAGCCGTGCAGTTATTCAAAGAGTAGCGTAATTGAAGATTGTTGATATGAGACAAAACCCTAACTAGCATTTGGATAAATCACTTGATGCTGGGTTTTCATTTGCTTGAGTGAGTAAAAGTAATCGTTAGGACTGAGCGCTTTTTTTGACAAGTTGTCTCATGACAGTTTTCAAGCCTTCAATACTATCCACATAAAAATCTGCAACACCATTTAGACAACTTCACTCACCTCAAAACATTTCAATTTCAATAACGGTACCTTGGCCGTCTATTCTCATGATAGTTTCAATTCTTATCTAATTCACCTCACTTGATTACGAACGGTTAGTTGAACCTGCCCCCAGACTCTTTTTGCGCAACCACTAAATCCTGTTTGTTTCTACTGTCACAAAAATGTCAGGTTTTGGTCTGTTTTTGTGGCATATCACCGAATGACACTTTTTGATTAAGTCAAAAAACCTAAATATAACAAGGAGAAAAATCAATACTTTATTTATGACATTTTAGGCTGCTAACCTATTTTAGCGAGTAGAAATAACGTTGGTTAGTAATAGAGAGTAATGTATATGAAGTTAAATTTTAAGCCTGTTTTATCTGGTATTGTGGTTTTGGCAACGGCGAGTAACACCTATGCAGAACATGCTGAATTAGATGGTATGACGGTCACAGCAACACGCACACAGCAATCTGCATTTGAACAGTCTGTCAGTATTGGTTATAAAAAAAGTGAAGAGCTGAAGCTCGATAATGCTGCAACTCAAAAAGAATTGTTAAATTCCATTGCCGGTGTACGTATCAGCCAAACAGGTTCATCGATTGGTCATATGACCAGCATTCGATTGCCCACTAATACCGGTCCCTATTATTTGTTTTTGCAAGATAGTGTGCCTGTTCAATCTTCCGGTTTTTTCAATCATAACGGTCTTGCTTATACCAACTTCAGTTCTGCAGGTTCTGTTGAAGTAATGAAAGGGGCGGGTACGGCACTTTATGGTTCTGATGCCGTGGCTGCCACAATTAATGTCTTATCTGTAGCTGCCGTTGAAGAACAAGGTTTTAAGGTTTCTGCTGAAATGGGTAGTGATGGCTTTCGTCGTTATGGGGTAACAGGTGGCCTTGAAATTGACGATCACTCAAATATCTCTGCCACTATTTCACATGCCGAAAGTGATGGTTGGCGTGATCATACTAAATATGATCGTGAAGAATTTGCGCTGAAATATGTCAATGATATTGATGATGACAATACGATAAAGTTTGGCCTAAGCATCAATAAAACGGTAGCTGAAATGGCAGGAGACTTAATTGGTGAAGATGAGTTTAAACATAATACCGAGTCTGTAGGTAATGTAGAAAATGCTATCTCCAGTGGTATTGATGTTGAGCGTAAATTTGATTTTGCTCGTTTAAATATAGAATGGAATCATGTTATAAATGATAATGTTGAGTTAAATTCAATCGCTTACCTACGACGCAACCGTAATCGTTATATCGCCACTTGGGAAAATAATCTACCTGAGAATGATAGTGAAGAAAAGACAGTGGGCTTATTGCTAAAAGCTAGCATGAACTTTGGCCGGATTCGTAATATTTCTGGATTCGATGTTGAATTTACTCGTGCAAATCGTCAATATACTCAATTGTTTGATTATGTTCCTAGTGGTTGGGGAACATCTGTCGCGGCAGGTAAAATTTATGATTATGACGTTAACTACCGTGCTTTTGCACCCTATTCTCGCATAGAAATTCAGCTAAATGATAAACTCAAATTAGGGGCTGGTTTGCGTTATGACATTAATAGTTATAAATATAGCAATAATTTAGCGGATGGCCAATATGCTGCTTCTAGTTATTCTCGTGCAAGTTCTGATAATGATCCAACCTTTAATCATTTAAGCCCAAAATTAGATTTGGCATATCAAATATCAAACTCACAAACTATGTATGCCCGTTATGCTAATGGCTTTCGCATCCCACAAGCCAGTCGTTTATATAGTTTAAGAACTAATAATATTGATTTTTCCTTAGATGAAGAAATCACTGATACTTATGAGATCGGCTATAAATGGCAAACAGCACGTCATGAATTTAGTTCTGCTATTTACTATTTGCTTATTGACGATACGATTGTACGTAGAGAAAATGGCTCGGGCGATCGTTTTTATGTCAATGGCAATGAAACTACTCATAAAGGCATCGAATTATCGTTGGCATCCAAGTTGACCGACGAATTGATATCCAAAGTTGCTTATAGCTATTCTAAACACAAGTTCAAAGATGATGACAATTTTGGTGACAATGAGCAATCTCGTGCACCTAATAATGTGGCTAATATACGGTTAATTTACTCCCCCAAAGCAGTTAAAGGTCTCACCGCGATGGTGGAGTGGGAACATGTGGGTTCATCTTGGATGGATGATGAAAATACCAAAAAATATGATGGTCATAACGTGGGTAATATCAAATTACGGTATGAATTAGATGAGCAATTATCCTTGCATGCTCGGGTGAATAATTTCACCGATACCCTCTATGCAGAAAGTGCGACCATTAACTATGGTAGTGAACGTTATACACCGGGTGCACCAAGGCAAGTTTATATTGGTGTTGACTTTAAACTGTAGCGTAATATTGAGGCTGATAAATAATGAATAAGCAAAAAATAATAATAGGCTTAGCTGTGCTTGTGTTGGCTTTAGCCGTCTATTTTTTTAGTCACGATAGAACCACACATCAACATGGCTCAACGACTGAGCAAGCAGGCGTTTCTGTTCGGCCTCATTCGACAAGCGGTGTGGTGAGTGTTGATATAAAGTTTGTTAATGGCAGGCTGCATTTATTGCTGGGGAAATTAGATCAAGATCAAGATCAAGCAAGCCTTTGGTATCAATCTTCTCCAGATCATGGCCAAACATGGTCCAAGTTAGTGAATATCACTGCGACTATGGATATCACGGCAAAATTTCATCGTGGCAATGATGCGCGTTTGGCGGTGCAAGGCAATAATATTGTGGCGGTATGGATGAGCAAAAAAGAAGGGGCACCGCATAATGCCGGACCGATGATGAGTGTTCGATCGGCTGATGGTGGACAAAGTTGGCAGCAAGCAGGCATGCCGGCAGACTGGGATGGTGCACATGGTTTTTTTGCTATGGATAGCAATGAGAAACAGATCTCGCTAGTTTGGTTAGATAGCCGACAACAGCTTGGCAAAGGCTCACAAGGTATGCGGTATACCCACAGCCAAAATGGCGGAATAACATGGCTCGCTAATAAAACCTTAGATCAACAAACCTGTGCATGTTGTTGGAACACGGCTCGTTTTGATGGTGAAGGCCAACTCTATGTTTTATACCGAGACAAACAACCGTCTGATATGGCCTTAGGCCAAGTGGATCAACACGGAAAGTGGCAGCGTTTAAGTTCAGTCGGAGACTTTAACTGGGATTTTGAAGGCTGCCCACATATTGGGGGTGGTCTTGCTTTTGATGAGTCAGGACAATTTCATGCCACTGTGGCGACAGGTCATGAGCAATACCTTGGGGTTTATTATCTTAACTCGGTAGATCAAGGCCGAAGTTGGTCTGCCAAAATTCAATTAGGTGATAGCAGTGCTGTACACAGTGATATTGCTGTTTTGGACAATGGCATCGTATTAGCAACATGGGATCAGATCAGCGAAAGTGGCTTTGAAGTGGTATATGCCTTATCTCAGGATGGTGGCGAAACATGGGGTGAGCAGATAGCAATATCAACAAAAGGCATCCGTTCATCACACCCTAGAGTGATAGCAATGAATAAAGAATTTTTACTGCTATGGACTGAAAGCACTGTTGGTGGTGCTCATAGTTTACAAACAAAATTAATTATTAACGGTGATGAAATTGATAATTAGCCGTTTGTTTATTGTTTCGATCTGTATTTGGCTTATTTGTGCTTGCACTGAGCAACAACAAGTTAACAATTTTGTTAAAGGCTCATTTGAAAACATACAAAAACACTATCAGGGCAAAGCTTATCTCATCATGTTTTGGTCTGAGGACTGTGCATATTGCATGAAAGAATTAGAGCAGTTTGGCCAAACTCTGCAGCAGCATCCTGAGATAAACTTGATCACCGTAGCAACCGATCCCTTTCTGGATAAAGACACGATCAGATCTACGTTAGCGTCGTTTAATTTGCAACAAATGGAAGCGTGGGTTTTTGCTATGCCGCATGCTGAGACTTTATATTTTGATGTTGATAAGCGTTGGCGAGGCGAGCTACCACTAACTTTTTTATTTGATGAACACCATAAGAAAACAAAAATAACTGGCTTGATCACTGAAGAGGTATTTTTAGCATGGTTAACAAAAAATGATTGAAGCCGGGATTTAACTCACAAAACAGTAGATTAGAGCTGGGTTATAAATGTCAATAAATTATTGATTTAAAGAGATAATATAGTTTATTTTGTTACAGATAATACACTATAAGTATATTAGCTGTAACAAGAAAAATAGAAAAAATTCCAGATTTTTTTAATAGCACGGGGTAGTAAAGAAGGTGATATTTATTCATCTTCAGAATACCAATTTGTCAAAATATCAGAAGCAGTTATTGTGGCAATAATAGAGGTGAATTTTATTTTATAATTGATTTAGTGAAGTTTGACCATATTTTCAAACGGTTAAAAGCACATTTAACAACGTTACCCCCATTATGTTTGAAGCGTTTTTTAAGCGCTTTTTTCACTTCCCAGCTACCTTTATAGCCTAATGGAAATACCACTAAGTCACCCGCTTTGAAAGTAGTTGAAGCGCCTCCATCTGCAGGTGTTATTTCACACTCACCTTCTAAAATAAGTGCTGTTTCTGTTGTAACAAATTCCCACGTAAATACAGATACTTCTTTTTCCCATGTTGGCCAGTGAGCAGCACCCATTTCTTTTAAAAGTGTTTCACTTGGGTTGCTATCAACTGTAATTTCTTTCATGTTAATTCCTAAATTCAGATTTATGCCCAGGATCGGAATGATTTGGGATGTGCCATAGTATGTTGTTCGTCCTCTTTTTCCTACATTTTAAGGATAATTATATATATCTTTAATCCAGTCCAGCTTGATCAACAGTAGATCAAGACTTAGCTGATAGAGCAGTTATAGCACATGGAGTAATGCTGCAGGGCATTCCAAGCTGTTTGACTAGAATGTGATGATGGTGAAATGTCTCCATTTCATAAAGTGATTTATTGGATGGGTAGAATTCAACGGCTATCACGTGGTACAACAGACGTGTTTGTGAAATCGTAAAAACAAAAAAGCCCCTTAAAACAGAGGCTTAATTTAATATAATGGCGGAGAGTCAGGGACTTACCACCAAAACCAAGACACTGCTATACGGCAGTTATATCAGCACACATAAGTGTTAATTATAATACAAATGTATCAGGAATGTGTATCAGTTATCACATGATTAACTTAAAGACTCATCTTTGCATTGTATTTCTATGATATGTTAGCCTTAAGTCTTTGGGTTTATTATAAATTATGCCCTGAATGAGTAGGTAGCTTTAATTAAGAGGGTAGTTTGTCGTGAAAGATTGTTTTCAATGGGTTAAGGATAACTTTGATGTGCTTTTTTCAGGTATAGGCGTTTTCATTATAAGTGTTATCGGAAGTGTGCTTGGATGGATAGTTTTTCGCAAAAAAAACCCTGATAACCAAGTGAAACAAGAGAATATTGTCGCTGGAGGTGATGTTACTGGGCGGGATAAGAAGGGATAACAGAGTGCCGGTATTTGACGCGAATAAGACGACACAAAAGAATATAACTGCTGATAAGGTCGCAGCCCGAGATTTAATAGATAACTCTATAAATAATAACTATGGGCCATTGATATATCGTGAAGATACAATATTAAAAGAACTAGTTGAAGAGCATGAGAAAGAAATACTGTTAGATCATGAATATAAAGAGTTTTCTGATAAGTTAAATAATTTTCTTTATAGAAAAGTAGAAGGTTCTCTACGCGATTTGAATGAAAAACTAAATAGTGGAAATAGAGCTCATTTAGTTGAAATGGCGATGGATCTGAAAGAGTCCATAACAAAAAAAATAATGAAAAATTCTCACTTTGAATCTGCTCAGAAAATTTACACACATTTACTCGTGCAAATCAGAGTTACCTTTCAATCTGAAATTAGCTCACGAGTAAAGTCTCGTGAATTCCAAGAATATGAAATAGACGATTTGGTGGTAAATAAAATTATCGGACCTCTGTTACATAGTGTCGAAGGATGTAGCTTGCTAATAGATAAGGAGGATTTATATGGTTTATTGTATGTGCTTACAGGTAATTGTTACATTGAATGGGATTAAGCGGTGATTATTTATCATCCTCGCAATGATTTATATCATTGCATGTACAGGTTCATCACAATTGCTAAGTTACAAAATCTTGAAGAGTTTGATTTCGTTCGTTTAAGAATCTACGATATATTTTTTGTATTTCCATATCTCGTTGAAAGTATCGCTTTTCCAAGAGTTAAGGGTGTATTAGATGTAAAGAAAAAAGCTGCAAAGATACATGAACCATATGAAATATTACCTGATAAAAAACGATTATTCTCTGAAATGGGAGATTATCATATTCAAGCTCTTCAAATACTGATTGCTAAAGATATCTTTAGTGAAATTAATGGCAAGCTAAGGCTCTCAAGAGGTTTTGATGCTAAAGGAATAACTAATTTATTAAGTAATAATCAGAAATATTCTGATGGCTACATGAGTAGTTTAATTGATATTTTGAATCAAGTTGATCTGATGGGAGAGTCAGGATTGAAAAAAAGAACAGGTTTAATGGAGTACAGATATGACCCAGTTTAAACCCTTTTTAATGGTGAATCGATTAGTTATAACGAAAGGAAATAAGACAGCATACGACGAAAAGTTTGGCTTAGGAGTCAATATTATTCGAGGTTCGAACAGCTCAGGTAAATCTACTATAGCTGATTTTATTTTTTATGGCCTGGGTGGTGATTTAACTAAATTTAAGGAAGAGGCGAAATCATGTGACTTTGTTTTTACTGAAGTTAATTTGAGTGGGAACATATTTACTCTTAAACGGGAGATAAAGGAAGGTGGACGTAAAGGAATGGACATTTTTTCTGGTACATTTGATGATGCAATTCAAGCGAAAATTACAGACTGGATAAGATATCCATACAATGCCGATACTAAAGAAAGTTTTTATAAGGTTATTTTCAGAGAACTAGGAATTCCATATTCAAAGTCGGAAGATAAAAATAGTATCACTATGCATCAATTATTGAGAATGATGTATGTAGACCAGATGACGTCACCTGATCGATTATTTAAGTTTGATCAGTTTGATTCTCCACGAAAAAGACAAGCAATAGGCGAGCTGTTAATAGGGTTGTCAGATTTTTCACTTTATGAAAAACGAGTAGATTTACAAAAATTAGAAGCCCTTTTAGATAGTAGAGTGAAAGAAATTAAAACCATTCATTCTTTCCTGGGTGGCACGATTAAGACTGTGGCTGAAATTGATTCAGAGATTAATGAGAGGCAAGACTCTGTAGACAAGTTAGAAAGAGAAATTGATTCCTCTACTGGAAAAGATAGTTCTGAAAGTGAACAGTCTATCCTACAAAAACTAACGATAGAAGTGCAAGAAAATAGAAAACTGCAAGCTCAAGTATCAGATCAAATTTCTACAACTTCATTTGAAATTAATGATTCACAACTTTTTATTACTTCATTACAAGCTCGTATAGAAGCTTTAAAAGAAACTAAGCAGACGATTAATGCATTATCAGATATTGCATTTAATCATTGCCCTGCATGCCAGAAGGAGCTTATTAAACATGATTTAGGTTGTTCTGTATGTGGTAATAACGAAACTGTTGAAGATAGTGGTTTTGATCCAACCTTTAAGGTGAGAAAAGAAATTGAGTTTCAGATAGCTGAGTCATTAAAGCTTATCGAATATAAGCAGAGTTACCTCCAAGAGTATCAAACTGCGTTAAGTCAGGTAGAAACGAAACTTGATGAGAAAGAACGAAACTTTGAAGTATTGAGTAAGCCGCAACGAGAGATTACTCTGGAATTACGGATGAAGCTTAATGAAATTGGCTCACTAAATAATCAGGTTTCAGCTTTAAATAAAAGTAAAGAAGAGTTTGCAAAACTCTATGGATTATATGAAGAGCGTGAGAATTTACAAGGCAGAGTCACTTCTCTAGATGCAGATATTAAAAGATTAGAAGCCCGAAATGAAAGTGCAATTAGACAAAAAAAATATAAACTATCACAAGCTACACTTGAATTAGTTCATGCTGATACTGGACATGAAGAAGTTTTTAATGATGGAAGAAATATTGAGTTTGATTTTGCTGATGATAGAGTGTCTATTGATCAAAGGGCTTTATTTTCTGCAAGTTCAATGGTGTATCTAAAAAACTCATTCAGACTGGCAATGTTAAAAGCTTCTTGTATGGATTCAACTTATTTGTACCCTCGGTTTTTATTGATAGATAATATTGAAGATAAGGGAATGAAAGAGGAAAGAAGTCAACTTTTTCAACGTGAAGTCGTAAAATTATCTGATGCTCTTGAAATAGATCATCAAATTATATTCACAACATCCATGATAGATGAAGATTTAAATAGCGGCCCAAGGTGTGTTGGTGACTTTTATAACAAACAGAATAAAACATTAAAAATTTAAGTATTACTTCGTCATGATAGATATCCAGACTATTTTGGCAATGAGGAAAGGCTAGCATAAGATGTAAAATGAGATGTATTACACTAAACATTTTTTAAAATATTAGCGATTACAATTGGGTTGTGATCGATGTATCTTTGAGTTGTGAGTACGCTAGCGTGACCTGCAATCTCTTGTATATGAAATGCTGAAACACCTTCATCAGCGAGCTTCGTTAATAATGATCGCCTTCCACTATGCGAGCTAGCATCTTCAAATCCAGCATTAATATAAATATTTTTTAAAACGCGAACCATTGCATTTGGAGAAAAATAGCTGCCTCGTTGTGATCTGAACAAGGGGGCATTTATATTGAATATTAACCTTTTCTTGTTTCGATGTAGGTCTCAAGTATCCCGATAAGTACTTCATTGTTTAATGGCAAGTCTCGGTGTTTGTTGCCTTTTGTATATTCAGCGATTAATCGAAGTGTGTTTTTTAATTTATTTCCATCGTAGACATCCTTAATTTTTAGAGCTGCCAGCTCTTTTGCCCTCAAACCTAATTTGAAACTCATCATCACTATTGCCATGTTTCGCTTACCGTTTTTTTTATGGGTTTGATAAAGATAAATTAATAGTTCATTGACATCGTTCCCAGCGAGGACTTGTGCCTGTCCAGTTGTTCCTTTAGGTCGTCCGGCTTTACCCATACCTTCTCTCTTAATGTAATAAAAAAATAAATCTTATACATTTTATTACAAATATGTGAACACGTAAATTATTTATCTCTATAAGTGTTGGTATATAAGTAAATGTAATATTTTGTATATTTTATTACATTATTTCAGTTTGCTGTTTATTAAGCAGTAGTAAGCGTATGGAAAACATATGATGGACTACGAATTCAAACTTTTATAAATAACTATGTAATACAAATAAAAGTAGAGTTATCAAGGATAAAAAATCACAAGACGTTACAGTAAATAGGGTAAATAACGAAAGCATTGAAGATGTGTTTTAATTTTGAAATTTCTTCTACGTAATTTGGTTAAAGGCATAATTTAAATTGCTTTATTGTTAAGTTGTGTCAGACATTTAAGGATTAACGATTATTAATATGAAAACGTATAAACAATTTACACATGACATTAAAGTAATAGAACAGACCAATGAAGGTCTATTATTTGCTGTAGCAATTGAAAGAAAATTAAAATCAGCACTAACTGCTGTTCATTCAACTAACGATATTGCCAAAAAGATCGATATCTTGATGAAGACACTTCATTTTTCACTTGGTAGCATGGCATATCAATTACAAAAATCACGAAAATTTAAAAAGTAAACTAATGAATAAGAAAATATATGCTTTTAGAATTAGTCCTGAACTACTGGAAGCATTAAAACAGTGAAACTGTATCTAATGTGATTAGGCAGGCATTAAATCAGCAATTATCAACTTAGTTCCACATTGGTTAGTAGGGGGTAATGATATCAGTAGATGCCACTTGTAGCCTTTATGGATATGCTATTTGATATCTAGATCAAAGAAATTCTTTAGAGCCTTTTTAAGCTCAATATTTTCATTTAGTTGATAAATAGCGAGTAGATTTTTCAACTCTAAAATATCTAACCTTCGCTCATTATTTTCTATTTTTGATACATCAGATTGAGTCATCTGCAAACGATCGGCAACTTCTACTTGGGATAAATTAAGTCGCTTACGTTCTTGAACAAGTCGTTTAATAAAGCTGTTGTATAGGGGGTCGTATATTGATTTGGGTTTTATCATATCCAATCTAATATGCTTGTGCTTACAAGATATTCGAAATTAGAATATAATTGAGCTTAAATATATTGCTATTTACAAACAGTTCAAGGAAGTTGTTATGGCCTTTATTGAGGTACATGAAGCAGAAGTATTAACTAATAACACCATTACTGAAGAAGAAATACTGAAGATGTTTCAGTCTCATTTAGTAAATTATTATGATGATGATAGCGTTAATATCAACTCTGACCATGTAAAGATTAGTAGTGGTTTAAAAGGGATGTGGGAGTGGGGTGTTGTTGAGGCAGAAGCTAAAATAAGGATACAAAATGGCCAGCTTTTACTGAATGCAAAAGGGACAGTTAAGCTCGGTAAGTTGGCGTGGTTTTTCTGTGTATTGGGTTTTTTAACAGGTGTGTTCATGGTTTTTTTTCTATGTGCCGCTGTTCTCAATTTCAGCTCAAAAGATAACCCAATCAAATATTTTAAACAGGCATTTAAAGCAACAGCCCAAGAAGTAAATCAAATATCTGTATCAAATAATATTCCATCAACATCAACAAAGGAGCTTATGGATGAACTAGAGCAACTAGCATCAATGAAGGATAGAGGAATTCTTACACTTAATGAATTTAACCTGCAAAAGAAACAGCTATTAGAGTCATAGCTATTTTTGATAACTACTACAAAATATTTTTAGGAGATAGATGTAATGGCAAAAGAGACACTGCACTTTAAAAGTAAACATACAGATCAAATGAAAAAGGCACCAGTCGGATATTCTTGGACAACATTGTTTTTTACTATTTTTGTTCCACTTTTACGTGGTGATTGGAAATGGGCGATCATTATGTTTCTAATTGTTATTGTGTTCGGAGCTTTTGTTACGACAGTAGCGCCAACTGTGCCACCACAGTCAATACCTCTTTGGACGGGTATTATATTTGGATTCATTTACAACAAAATATACGTACAAGGTTTGGTATCAAAGGGCTATGAAGTTACATCGGCTGAAAATGGTGAAATTGATGAGATAGAAAAAAAGTTAAGTGTAACGCTTCCTTTATCTAAATAATTCTTTTGCACTTAATTACACCAATAAAAGCCTCTTAAATACAGAGGCTTTTTTATTAGACTTTGAGAAAGAAAATATTATGAAAAAATTATTACTTTTAACTATTTTAATATCTACACCATCTTATGCTGGATTCGATCTCGGGAAAATATTAGATGAAGTTGTTAAGGAAGCTATTCAAACAGTAAGTACACCACAAAAAGAAACGAAATCACCAAATGAGGAAACACCAACTATGACTCGTGATGGGTATATTATAAATGGTGGTGAAAATAGTGACAGATATAATGAAATTCATCGTTTCTATGTTAAGAAAACAGTAAAAGTTGCTCCTATGAAATATACGGTAGAGCCCTATATTAAGGAGGCAGAGGAATACTGCCCAGAGAAATTTAAAACTAAAAGATGTCGATATGCAGAAGAACAGGTTGATGTTATGAATGGGCATGAAATTAGGAATAAATTAATTCGTATCATTTCGAGTCTTAAACGTAATCGTCCGAAATATTCTTCTGAAAAATCTATTGCTAATTTAGCTAAAGCTGAAGAACTAATAGAGCAATATAAATCTGGAAATCATACTGATGATCGAACTGTAAGTGAGATATTCTCTGATATACGAGCTGAAAATAAAATTATTGAAGCTAAACTTCAAAGAGACCGAGAAATAAAGAGGCAACAAACTGTAAAAACTGCAAAATCAAACCAAACCATATTTGTTCAAGAAAATATTGGAAGTGTTACATCTGGACCTTTTAATAAACCATATGAAGCATGTTTAGCTAAAGGTGAAAGAATAATGTCTATGGCACTACTAATAAATTCTAACGAAATTACCGAAGATAAGGTACGTGAAGGCAGAGCTGATTTTAAAGAATATTGTGGTTGTATTTACGTAACTATACATAAAAACTCAATAAAGGCCTCTAAAGATGACAGAAAAGACCTGGCATATGATTTAACCCGTATCGAACAGAACAAAAATGAAAATATGTCTAAATGGGAAGCTGAGCTATTTCGAGCAGGCTTAAAGAATGCTGAAATATCTGGAGTTGTTTACATGGATGCTCTATTTAAATGTAGTAACTAAATTTTAGGGGATATCATGAATAAGATGTTTTATACACAAGTATAGTAATTAGTTTAAGTGGTGGCATGAGCCTTTAATTTTAAAGGCAATTATTTTTGCGAGCTTGAAAAAAGGAAAAGCAGTATTTATGAGAAGATATTGGGTGTCTTGTCCAAAGAATTAGTGGCTTACCACTAAAATATACTTAGAAGCTGTTTTCGGCATTCACCCTATAACATCGGATATAAAGACGGAAAAAGAACGTCTTCTAAAGGCAGATGCAATAAAGACCACGGATTTATTACACGGAAAGTCAGAAAGCCCTGATGTGGGATCGCTGGCATAAAGGTGAATCGCTTGAGTAAAGTGTTTTATTGTAAGAAAAGTAATTTATTGCAATTCCGTCATAAATCGCTTCATTCGGCAAACTTTTGTGCACTCATGAGATTTATTTTTCTATACCTTGCCAATCATGATAACGGTTCATCATCGCCAAGAAATCATCTTTCTTAAACCAATTTTTTTCACGCATGTGTTCTAACCATTCAGCTGTAGCAGTAGGGCTTGAAAAGATTTTGTTAATCGGGAGGGGATTTTTTTCGATTTGTGACGTGCAATCACACGTAAATTTCCAACTACCATCCATTGAGTTTGGTTGGACTGGGATTAATGAAACGAAGGTAGCTTCATTGTCACCACATACTTCACAGATGGGCTGCTTTTTGAACATATTTCATCCTGACCTTATGATTTTTCCAACTAGCACTCTACCATTACTAAACTTGTCCGTCGAGTCATACTGTCGGGTAGTTAAATCAGTTGAAAAATGTTAAAATATCCGCTGTTTTTAGTCGAATTGAAAACAACTAAAACTAACACAATGTGTGAGGGCAATCTCACCATTTTCTAAGAACCCCGTGAGTTACAACTATATTATGAAGACACTATTGGAGTATCCATGTCTTCTAATGCTATTTTTAATTACAGCAATACGACTGTAAATATCGTTTCTGCACTTTTCGGTGCTAACAAAAGCCATGCTTTAGGCCAACATATTAAGCAATATGTCCAGACTAAAAGCCACCTCGTCGTTCTTGTATCCTGCTCGTTGATAGAACAGTTCTATGCTGACTTAAAAAGTGCTGGCCTCAGATCCGTAAAAAAGACCGGCAGCGACAATTTCCTCAAAGGAAAAGTAAAGTCTTCAATCACTAAGTTTTCACGTAACACAGGAGCTTAGACGATATGAATTTTCACATAATAACCTCAACCACCACACTACAACACACCATTACATGTTACAGCATGCCTCATGTTTGGCGGGTTAATGATATTGAGTCAGTAAGTTTGTCTGATGTGATACATGACGTGAAAACTGAAAAATACAAGGTAGTAGCCAAGAAAAACAGGCCATTTTTTAACCCTTGTATTATCTCTGAAACTAGAGCGCTATCTCAAAACTACACGGTAACAGGTGTTGTGTTATTTGATTTAGATAAAAAAGATAACCCACACAAGGATATTGAAGCTGTTCGACAGCAGTTAATCGTATTACCAGAAATATTATTTTGCTTTTACAGTCCAAGCGGTGGATTAAAATTTGCCATCTATACCGATGACGAACTAGAAGATAAAAAGGACTACGCTCTTGTTTACTTAGATCTACACGAAAGATACCAAAACACGTTGGATATCACCTTAGATAAGGCAATGAAAAACATCAATGCGGGTAGCTATTATGGTTCTGATGCTACTTGTTATTATAACGAGCACTGTTTGGCGGTTTCAGTGACTGATTGGCTCTTTGCTAAAAAGGTAGCCCTTAATACGAAAGATAGACAGGTCGTTAATGCAAAACAGATTAGTAATATTGAAAACTACAAAATCAATCATGAAGACATAGAAAAAGCGTTGTCGTATATACCCCGAGACTATTCCTATACTGAGCGAATGGAAGTTACCTTTGCATTGCTTAATGTACTTAATGAGCAAGAGGTCAAAGGGTTATTGCTATCACATTGGAATAAACCTGATAACACGCAAGAAAAACATATCAAACAAATAGATAATTGGACAAAAGCAACATCATCAAGTAATGGCATCACGATAAAATCACTGTTTTATACTGCACATAAGCATGGCTACATTGCTCCACGACGAAATAGTAAGCCGAAAATAACTGAATTAAAGCCAACCTTTGAGTTCGATTTCATACCTGCTGAACATGCAACTGAAAAACTTAATGCAATAGTAGATGATTTTTTTGAAACTAAAAAAGATGTATTTGTAAATATAACTGCTGGTGCTGGTAAAACCGACACTATCCAGCGGTATTTGTTTAACGAATTTATCGTCAAGGGTTGTGGGAAAAGAGTAACCATTTTTGTTAAAACGCACGAAACAGCCGAGGAATATATAGATAAATTTAACCGTTTATGTGAGCAGTATCAGTTTGAAGGGGGAGATTTTAGGCAAAAACAAAAAAAGGCGATGTTAAAAGGTAATACCCAGAAACTAATACAGCACTACAAAGGACGATATCAAGCGAACATTATTGATGGTGAGGTAGCAATCACTGAAGGATCATATTGTAAGCACCCATTACTTGTAGAAGATAAGGTGTTATTTGACAAGAAAATAAGTCGTTTTTGTTGCAATTGCCCATTAAGGGTGGGCTGTCAGTACGTATCTCAGTTTGAAGCTTCACCTTTAATCAGAATTGTTACCCACAATGATTTATTTAACTACAGTAGCTTATGGGCTGGAGGATTTGATGCTGATAATTTTGGCCCGAATGAACATCGAAATAAAACGCATTATTTAATTGTTGATGAAGATATTATTGGGCAAGTACTTAGTCAAAGTGGGGCGGACTCCTATGGTATGTATAGCTCGCCGGAGAGTATAAAAAATATACTGGCGACGGTGCGAATGGGTACAACCTTGCGTGAGGCTATTAATGATAACGCAGAACAGCTTATAGATGATTATCATGAGCAGGAGAGGCAGTTAGAACTTTATGATGCATCATTTGATAATTTAAATTACAGCACACTAGATGTAGATGAAATAATCAAAAATTACATACCTGCCGAAAGAATCAATTATTGCTCAGCATTTAAACCGATACTTCAAATGAATGCCCAAAATGACGATGAAAACATTACAAATGATGGTATTTGGGTAAGTAATGACATGCTTTATGTCGCCAAGCCAAAGAAATTAATGAGCAGGTTTGATGATATCCCGATGATGTACTTGGATGCTACAGCCAATGCAGCAGTGGTTAGTAAGGTGTTTGGTGGTAAGTTTGATGAGAATTTTAAACAGATTAATGTTCAGCCAAGTAGCAAAGTATCGATTACCCAATATGCGTATAAAACTTATAGCCGATCATACTTTAAAGATGAAACAGACATAAAACTTGAACGATTAGCAAAGCAAATATCAAGGCTCTCGCAAGGTAAAAAAATTGGCATTATTACGTATCGTCATATTGTTAGTAAGTTGAAAGGGAAGCTGAATAATGTTGTGGCAAGTGGATATTTTGGCAATATACGGGGTTTAAATCGCTTTGAAGATGTAGAGCAGTTATATGTGATTGGTAGGCATTTTATTGGTAATACGGCAATTGAAAACATGTTTAGAATGTTAAATTATGGTTTCCGCGTTGGTGATGATCTTGATTCTGAGTTTGTGACTGAAAACAATATAGAAATATTTAATTTAAAAGACAAACCTCATTATGAGACAGCACGTCCTCACTATGCCAATCCCATTATGAGTGGATTGATCGAGCATTTTTGTAGAGGTGAAACTGAGCAAGCATTGCATAGATTACGGATGGTACATACACAGGAAGCAAAGGAGTTATTTTTATTTACCAATGAGGTGCAACGTGTTGTTATTGATAGGTTGATAATTCAAGATCCTGACGATAGGCGGCGAGCTAACACAATTGAATTGATTGATAAGATTGAGTGGAAAATAAAGGAAGATACCTACGTTATGGCTAAAGTGGGAAAGCTGGCAGATGCAATAGGTGTTGAGCCTAAACTTATTAGTAATCATAAAATTACGTTGGACGAACATTTTACAATTCAAGAAATATTCGTAAAAGATAAACGAAATGGAACTCCCGTTACGATTAAGCTATATGTGAATGAGTTTTTCACGATTGATATGTTTAGCTTACCCGATAACTACAGATTGGTCTGACTGGGATACATTCTGACTATGAAGCCTATTATATATAATATAGGGTATGTAGTTAAAATGTATATTTTATGGCCTAAAAATGTAATTAATAATGACTTTTGAGTAAACCGTCGCTTACGTGCCACAAGCAGACATTAGCTCTTTAAATATTTTTTACAGAATTTAGATTCCGGATCAGGCTTAACTACTCTTTTTAGCTTATTTTCTTCCCAATCTTTTAAGTTCTTTCCTTGTTGTTTTTTAAGTTGTAATTCTGCCTGTTTCTTTTTTAACCAAGCAGCATCATTACATTTCCTTTTATTTGTCTCTTGTTCCTTTTTTTTATAGCTTGTTCGTTTATTTTTTATCAAATCTTCAATTGTTTGGACTGATATATCACTAGAATTTAAATTTACTTTGATATCTGGGCTTATAGCTCTGACAGCTTTATCCATTTCTATTGATGCTTGAATATCAATCTTTTCCATTTCGATCACATCAATTACTGTTACCGACAATTTGCCATTTTTTTCGTGGATTGATTTAACAACTAATTTGGAAATACCTGTTCTATCAATTAGCACATCAGGAACTTCTACAGGCACAGAAGCATACCAACGCGTAGAAAAGCTATCTGGATAAATTTCTCTGATATAGACTGCCGCTTTCTTTTTACCAGATGACTTATTGATTGAGTATTTATATAGCCGGCCATCCTGAACCAATAGATTCCTTAAATCACTCCTACCTATATAAGTTCGATTATTTATTTTGAAAGAGTCATTGAACTCTATTCCATTTTGTTTATTTCTACCTCGCATAGTCGCTATGATTCGATGCTCTGAATTTAACTCATATTTTGATACCTTAACTTCTATTTCTTTAGCTTCTTGTGGTGCAATAACAGCTCTACTACCGGGTTCTGTTATGGGCAAGTTAAGTGCCTCAAATAACATTCTACTAGGTACATCAAGCCTATTTCTCCACGAATGAAAATAATAATCTGGGCATGCTTTGAAATATGTTTTGAAATTCCAACGTTGTTCAAATATGACTTTATTGGCCGATGTTTCAACTAACTTCACTTCTACATAATCTTCGTCATCCTCTCTTATATCTTTCACAAATATCGTGGCAAAAGGCGGCGTGGCCTCTGCCTCAGCTATAACGATTGTATTGCTGTCTTTTTCGAGATGAAAGTCACCCTGATATCTAACCCAAGGTATTCCGGCACTAACAAGCCTTTTAGGGTTGGCTATAGAGCCTCGAGTATAGTCTTTGGTCTTGTCCACAACCACAATTTCTAGCGGCCCATGTTGCCGGTCTAATGGTATTCGCTCTATAAATTCTTCAGGTTGAAGCCGACAAATATCTCCTTTTTTAAAAGCGTAATGCTTAAGGTTATATAGTTCATTGTCACTGGCATTGACCCTATCGCTAATTGCCCAGAAAACACTTAGGCTCAGTAACAAAAAAAACAAAAAGGCGCCAATATAACTTTGTTTTAGTTTTTGTCCTGTTTTCTCTACAATTTTCTGTTTTTCTTCATAATCATATTTTTCGTTAGCCCATAAGAGTAAACACATTGCCAACCCCCAAATGACCGCACCCCATCCATAGGTTGTTATAGCTCTTGTTGAGCCGCCTTCATTGGCTAAATACTCAGTAAAACGCAATGTGTCTAAAGAAAAAACAACTGCTAAGCCGCTGTAGGCATACGATTTAGGCCTTAACCCAAGCCCTGCAAGAAAAAAANTATTAGCTAACCAAGCAAAATTAAGCTGGAATAGTGCCATCCAGCCCATCAGAAGAATATAAAAGCCTTGTCCCAAATGATTATTTTCATCAGGTGAGCTAAACTCACCAAAGACAGGTAGAGTCAAAGAAATAAACCACAGAATTAGTGCAGAATAAACTAGGTTATGAGATGAGATATTGGAAATTACGAGACTTAATTTTTTGGGTAACACTTCCATTTACTACCGAACCTATAAGAAAAAATTTAAGGAAAATAATCTGTTAATCAAGCCTCATCATATATCTCTTTATATTACGATGCCAACGTGTAAAGAAGACGAGGCTAAATTTCATGTGAATCTTCTTTTTACTGCGGCCTTCGTGATGGCATGAATCAAATTATCGGCTTTCGGTGATGCTGCCATATGATGACGGTAATGTTTAGTTTTTCTAAAATCGCGTTTAGATTTTAAATGTCCCCTACCTTTTTAAATATACAAAAGGTGTTTTCTGACAGTAATCGCTGCACTTTATCTATTAATAATTCTATGTCCGCTTTGGGTCGAAAGCAGCCAGATAACATTTCAGTTATGTTTTTTGATAAAAAAGAGCATTTTAATAATAGCGTTTATGCCATTTTCGGGGAAGTTTAACTATATCAAAACTAATTTTGTTTAGTTCCTTATAAACCTCAGATAATGGGAAATCTTTGCCATAGGTATCGAGAGTTAAATCACTACTAGAGTGGCCAGCAATTTGTTTGAGAATGCTCGAATCTAGACGTTGTTGTTTCCACTGATTTATCAATGTATGCCTAAATGAATGAAAGACTTTTTTACCAATCGGTGTATGCTTTTTTACTCCACAATAGTCCAGTAACCCATTATAGCTTTTATATGATTCATTAAAGAATCGTGACAACTTCCTAGCTGAATCTTTATGTCTATCTGGTTTTAGCATTGGGAATAATTTGGATTCTCCTGTTTTCCTTACAGTATCAACATAATCCATAAAGCCTAAATTTATGATGGTTTGATGAACTGGTATTTTTCTTATGGCATTTGTGGTTTTGACCTTTTTATTTTGATGGTCGTTTATATCCAGTGCTAAAATATCATCAATTTTGTATACATCATCCACTAATAATTGACATAATTCATTTGCTCTGGCTCCAGTATAAAGAGCGAGTAGGGGAAGCCAATATCTAAAGCTGTATTTGTTAAAGCAGTCAACTTGATATTCAGGAATAGAAAATAATTTAGTAAGATCTGATTGTGTGAATGCTGCTCTGTGTTCACTTTCTTTCTTATTATTTGGGTTTTTAATATTAGCTAAGACCTGAAAGATCAGTTTCAATGTACATTTGAACAGATAACCATTTTAAGAATGACCTAACAGTAACAAGGTTTTCTTTCATTGTCTTGAATGCTAGTTTGCTGGGATATTCCATTTCTAAAATGCTATCAATTGATTTATTGATAAACTTTTTATCTTGTCCTACGCGAGGTGGAAGCTCAGCTAAAATATTCTTGTACCTACGAACAGAAAGCACTGAGAGCTCTTGAGTCGTGGTTATATTAGTTATCCTAATAAAGAGATTAAAGTGCCTTGTATAGCCTTCAGATGTCTTCGGTTCAATACTTCCTTTATCTTTTATATACTCTACAAATATATCAGATAGATTTATCGCAACTGAAGAAGCTGTAATCGTATTTTTATCTAGAGGATCTTTATTGGCTTGAGATTGACGATATTTAGTAGCAAGCTCAATACAATGCACGTCATAATTTGATAAATGAGCTATAAATTCTTCGTAGTCTGAGGGATCAAATGTTGTTTGATAACTTTTTTCATAATGATCTAACTGTTCGAGTAAGCTAGAACCTTGTCTTAATTCATTTTCCCATGTCGAAATTTCTTGTTCAAGATTTTGATTTTTCTTATCCATCATTCTGACCCAATAGACTCTTGCACGTTTAATAGCTTCAGGTTTGCTTCTTGTTTTAAGGGAACGTCTGAATTCTCGTGAGTTCTTGGGGAAGAGATAAAGGTCTTTTTTAGGAATAACATAACGAAAATAGTATATACCGTTATGATTTTTTACAAGATAGGATGGTATCCGCATAGCATTTATGTATCACTTAAGTGTATCATTAATGCTAATATTAGAATGACTGCCCAAATATAACTTATTGATTTATAAGCTATATTTGGGCGAATATGGCGGAGAGTCAGGGATTCGAACCCTGGGTAGGGATAAACCTACGCTGGTTTTCAAGACCAGTACATTCGGCCGCTCTGTCAACTCTCCAAGACGCGAAATTCTACTAGGAATAGGGTGACAAAACAACCCAGAAGTTAAATTTATTGTATTTAAAATGAATACTTGCACTTTTGAACTTATACGGTAGGATCCTGTCTGTAGATGTATAAATATAGACTCATCACAATCATAGGAGATTAATGGATGAATTATGATGCTCAACCAGCAGTGGTTCGTAGAAAAGAATCAGTACTAGTCACAAACAAGTTGTTACGTAACACTTATAGTTTATTGGCAATGACTTTGGTCTTTAGTGCCTTGACAGCTAGTGTTGCAATGGCAATGAACTTTCCATATCTTGGTCTTTTTACCTTGGTGGGTTATTTCGGTTTGTTGTTTTTAACAACTAAATTACGCAATAGTGTGTGGGGAATTGTTTCTGTATTTGCACTAACCGGTTTTATGGGGCTAACGTTAGGGCCTATGCTTAATTTTTATCTCAGCACCCCAAACGGTAGTGAAATGGTTATGCAGGCTTTAGGTGGCACTGGGCTTATCTTCTTTGCTTTATCTGCTTATGCGATTAAAAGTGAAAAAGACTTTAGCTTTATGGGCGGCTTTTTAATGGTCGGTATTTTAGTGGCCTTCCTTGCTGGCCTAGGTGCATATTTCTTTAATATGCCAGGTTTGTCATTAGCTGTTTCAGCGATGTTTGTTTTATTAATGTCAGGTTTGATTTTGTATCAAACAAGTGAAATTATTCATGGTGGTGAAACAAATTACATCATGGCAACAGTGACTTTATATGTCACTATTTATAATCTATTCACTAGCCTATTACATTTGCTATATGCATTTTCTGGTGATGATTAGTCCTTACAATTTTAAAAGTTAAAATTAACAAGCCCCGTTATTTATAGCGGGGCTTGTTTGTTTTTGCGATACAATAATGGTTATGAATACATCTACTTCACAATTAGTTGATAACTTCGGTCGTAAAGTGACATATGTGCGTATGTCGATTACCGATCGTTGTGATTTCCGTTGTGTTTATTGTATGGATGAAGAAATGACTTTTATGCCTCGCAATCAGGTATTGAGTTTGGAAGAGATTGTATTAATATTACGAGCTTTTTGTGAGCTTGGGGTTGAGAAGGTCAGGATCACCGGAGGGGAGCCGCTAGTAAGGCGTGATGTTGATTGGTTGTTTGAACAGGTTGGTCAGCTTAAACAGACAACAGCGTTGAAAGAATTAACCATTACAACCAATGGTTCACAATTGACTAAGTATGCCGATTCTTTGGTAGCTGCTGGTGTTGATAGGGTAAATATTAGTCTTGACTCTTTAAATGCCCAACGGTTCTTAGAATTAACACGTACAGGAAAGTTAGATACTGTTTTATCGGGGATTGATGCCGCAAAACAAGCCGGGTTTAAACGGATCAAATTGAATGCTGTCATCATGAAAGGACGCAATGATGATGAGATAGTTGATTTGGCGCAGTTTGCTATAGATCATGATCTTGATATTTCTTACATTGAAGAAATGCCATTGGGACAGGTGACTCATCAACGCCATGAAAGTTTTTGTTCCAGTGATGAAGTGTTGGCTAAATTACAAAAATCGTTTGAATTACATCCTAGCGTTACCAACACGGGCGGGCCTTCGCGTTATTACCAAGTAGCAGGAACATCAAGCAAGATCGGTTTTATTTCACCACATAGCCATAATTTTTGTGAGAGTTGTAATCGTGTGAGGGTGACAACAGAAGGGCGGTTATTACTCTGCTTGGGCCAAGAGCATTCTATTGATTTACGCGCAATCATTCGAGAATATCCAGATGATATTGAGCGATTAAAACAAGCAATGATTGATTCAATGGATATTAAACCTGAAGGTCATGATTTTGATATTAAAGAGCAGCCTATTATTTTTAGACATATGAGTGTGACCGGTGGTTGAGAATAAAGCATTTTATCGACCTTCGATGACAGATGAAGGTATTAGTAATCTACATTCCACTACGGTATTAGATGAACATGGTGAAGCTAGGGATATGTCATTAACAGGGGAGAGACCGCTTACTATTTATCTGGATAAGCAAGAAATAGTCACGTTGATGACGATGGGTTCTCAACCTGAATTACTAACATTGGGTTATTTGCGTAATCAGGATTTAGTACAAAATCTAGAAGATATTATTGCCATACAAGTTGATTGGGATATTGAAGCTGTTGCGGTTACTACACGTCAAACACGACCTGATCTGGATAAAATAATGTCTAAACGTATTGTGACCAGTGGTTGTGGCCAGGGTACGATGTTTGGCAATGTGATGGATTCACTTAGCAAACTGTCACTGCAATGTCCTGATTTTAGTGCAGACACGATATACAAAGTATTAGATGGGCTGGCAGAGTATAACCAAATTTACAAACAGGCTGGAGCCGTACACGGCTGTGCTTTATGTAAGGATCATGAGGTTGAGGTATTTGTTGAGGATGTAGGTCGTCATAATGCTGTTGATGCTATTTCTGGCTGGATGTGGCTGGAAGGGGTCACAGGTGAAAACAAAGTGTTTTACACTACGGGTCGATTAACCTCTGAAATGGTGATCAAAGTTGCCCAGATGCAGGTGCCTTTATTATTATCACGTTCAGGCGTGACTGAAATGGGCTTGCGCTTGGCTAAACAGATCGGTATTGGCATAGTCGCCAGAGCAAAAGGTAAACACTTTCTTGTTTATAATGGCCAACAACAGTTTCATCACTAATTATTTTTGTTGTTGGTTTTTAACTTGTTCCCAAATATTGTCTAATTGTTCAAGAGAACATTGAGAGATATCTTGCTTGTTGGTATGGATAATCTGCTCTAGTGCATAAAACCGTTGGTAAAATTTTTGATTAGCGGCTATTAATGCCTGCTCCGGATCGATATTTAAATGGCGAGCTAGGTTTGTACAGACAAATAGTAGGTCTCCTATTTCATCTAAAAGTCGATCTTGATTATTGGGGATGTTAATTTCAGCTGTAACTTCATTAAGTTCTTCATTAATTTTGTCGATAACACCGTGGATATTAGGCCAGTCAAAACCAACTGAAGCTGCGTATTGTTGCAACTCAACAGCATAATTAAGTTTTGGTAATGATTTATCAGCTTGTTCAAGCAGTGAGTTTTTTATAGACATATTTATTCTTTACGAGTGAATTTAATAATATGTCGCCGATCACGTTTATTAGGGCGACCTTTGTCATACCTGAAACCGAGTGGTTGATTTTTAAGCTCTTCACGCAATTTTTCACGCTTTTCAATGCTTATTTCGCTTTCAATATAGAGTTGTTGTGCTTCAGGCGCAGGTCGTCGTTGCTTGGACAAGCCCAATACCGTAATGATGTGTTCGTAGGGAGGTTTTGAGATATTGAGTACATCATCAGGCTTAACCATTCTGCTGGGTTTAACTCGATTATTATTGAGGTGAATTTTACCCCCATTAATCGCTTCTACTGCCAGCCCACGTGTTTTAAAAAAACGTGCAGCCCACAACCATTTATCTAATCGTTGATTGTTCTCAGGGGGGATTTCTTGTTTTGCCATACGAAGGCACCTCTATTATTAAAGAAGTATGCTATGAGACTTCAAATAATAAGAAGTGCCCTTGGTATTTTAAGCTTTACCTTGCAGTTGAGGCAAGATAGCTTCATTTTCTAAGGTGGAGGTATCCTGAGTGATTTCCTCACCTTTGGCGATAGTCCGTAATAATCGACGCATGATCTTACCTGAACGTGTTTTAGGTAAGTTATCTGCATAACGAATCTCATCAGGTTTAGCGATAGCACCAATTTGTTCACCGACCCAAGCACGTAATTTCTGCGTGAGTTCATCATCGAGACCACCTTCGGGGCGATCACCTTTAAGCACAACATAGGCAAATACAGACTCGCCTTTAATCTCGTGTGGTTTACCCACCACAGCAGCTTCTGCAACAAGCGGGTTGGCAACCAGTGCAGATTCAATTTCCATGGTGCCTAGGCGATGGCCTGACACATTGAGCACATCATCAATACGTCCCATGATCCAGAAGAAACCCTCTTCATCACGACGAGCACTATCACCAGCAAGATAGTATTTGCCATCAAACATAGGCCAATAAGTATCTTTATAACGCTGATCATCGCCCCAAATCGTTTGGATCATTGAAGGCCAAGGTTGACGAATAACAAGATAGCCACCTTCATTTGCCATGGTAATTTCTTCACCTTGTTCATTAACAACAATGGCATCAATACCGGGTAGGGCGCGTGTACATGAACCTGGTTTGGTTACTGTCACTGATGGGACAGGTGCAATCATATGAGCGCCTGTTTCTGTTTGCCACCAAGTATCGACAATAGGACAACGTTGTTTGCCAATCACATTGTGATACCACATCCATGCTTCTGGATTAATGGGTTCACCAACAGTACCGAGAAGACGTAATTTAGATAGGTCATGATTATTAGGATAATCATCCCCTTGTTTGATCAGTGCTCGAATGGCTGTTGGGGCGGTATAGAATATAGTGACACCATGTCGCTCACACATATCCCAAAAACGACCGGGATCAGGATAGGTAGGTACGCCTTCAAAGATAACAATAGTGGCACCCGTGGCTAATGGACCATAGGCGACATAGGTGTGACCCGTGATCCAACCCACATCGGCAGTACACCAAAATACGTCGGTATCTTGAATATCAAACACCCAACGCATAGAGGTAATAGCGTTTAATAAATAGCCCCCCGTTGAATGTTGAATGCCTTTTGGTTTGCCTGTTGAACCTGAGGTATAGAGTAAAAACAAAGGATCAGTCGCATTAACCCATTCAGGTTCACATTCGGCTGATTGACCTTGTTCAGCATCAGACCACCAAATATCGCGGCCTGATTGCATGCTAATGTCATGACCCGTGCGTTTAAATACAATAACGGCTTCAATAGTATCGCAGCCATTCTCCAAAGCATTGTCAGTGGTTGATTTGAGTTCGATGATTTTACCGCCACGATGCCCACCATCAGCAGTAATCACTATTTTGGCTTGTGTGTCTTCAATACGATCTTTTAATGATGAAGCTGAGAAGCCACCAAACACAACTGAATGTATCGCGCCAATACGTGCACAAGCTTGCATAGCAATAACCGCTTCAGCAATCATTGGCATATAAATAATAACGCGATCGCCTTTAACTACATTTTGAGCTTTAAGTGCATTGGCAAAAATACTAACACGAGCATGTAATTCTCGGTAGCTTATATGTTGTACATCACCACCATCACCTTCAAAAATAATGGCTGTTTTATCTGCATTCTTTTCTAGTTGGCGATCAAGGCAATTATATGAAACGTTTAATTTTCCATCAGGAAACCATCGGTAAAATGGAGCATTTGATGAATCCATAGTAGTAGAAAACGGGGTTTCCCAATTAATTTCTGTGCGTGCTTGGTCAGCCCAGAAACTCTGATTATCACTTTCAGCAGTCGCATACAAAGTCGCTAATTTATCTGCATTGAGTGCAGATGTTTTAACAAATTCAGCACTGGGAGGAAAATGACGGTCTTCATGTAAAGTAGATTGAATATTATCTTGGGACATATAACTATACCTTTGGAATTATTTGTTCTACGTTGAGAGTATAAATGAATTGAGCTGACATAAAAAACCCTCTCTTAAACTTTCTTAAGAGAGGGTAACGCTGCTATGAGTTGTTAAAAGAAACCGAGAGGGCTAGTGCTATAACTGACTAATAAGTTTTTAGTTTGTTGATAATGATCTAACATCATTTTATGTGTTTCGCGACCAATACCTGATTTTTTATAGCCACCAAATGCAGCATGTGCAGGATAGAGGTGATAACAGTTTGTCCATACACGACCCGCTTGAATGCCACGGCCCATACGATAAGCAAGGTTCATGTCTCGAGTCCATAAACCTGAACCTAATCCAAACTCAGTGTCATTAGCAATGGCCAAAGCTTCAGCTTCATCTTTAAAAGTGGTGACAGAAACAACAGGGCCAAAAATTTCTTCTTGGAAGATCCGCATGTTATTAGTGCCTTTCAACAATGTTGGCTCTATATAATAACCACTATCAAATTCAGCGCCAACTTGGGCAATGTTGCCACCAAGTAATAATTCTGCACCTTCTTGTTTGCCAATTTCCATGTAGCTGAGGATCTTGTCAAATTGGTCTTTTGATGCTTGAGCGCCGACTTGAACTTCTGTATCAAGTGGATTACCACGAATTATTTTTTTGGAACGTTCAATGACGATAGCAATAAATTCGTCATAAATACTTTCTTGTATTAATGCACGTGAAGGACAGGTACAAACTTCACCTTGGTTGAAAARTGCCAACACCAAGCCTTCAGCACATTTACTAATATAGTCTTCTTCATAATTCATGATGTCTTCAAAGAAGATGTTAGGAGATTTACCGCCTAATTCAACCGTTGAAGGGATAATGTTTTCAGCAGCACATTTCAAAATGTGAGCACCGACAGGGGTTGAACCGGTAAAAGCAATTTTGGCGATACGCTTGCTAGTAGCGAGCGCTTGACCAGCCTCTTTACCATACCCATTAACAATATTAAGAACGCCAGGTGGTAATAAATCACCAATGACTTCCATTAGTTTAAGGATTGAAAAGGGGGTTTGCTCAGCTGGTTTCATCACGATACAGTTGCCCGTTGCCAAGGCTGGTGCTAATTTCCATGTTGCCATTAATAATGGGAAGTTCCACGGAATAATTTGACCAACGACACCTAGAGGCTCATGAAATTGGTAGGAAACCGTTGTTTCATCTATTTCACCCATGGTGCCTTCTTGAGCCCGGATACAACCCGCATAATAGCGGAAGTGATCAACACATAAAGGAACGTCAGCATTCAGTGTTTCACGAACAGCTTTACCGTTATCCCATGTTTCTGCAACCGATAGCATTTCAAGGTTTTCTTCAATACGATCGGCAATTTTTAATAAGATATTAGAGCGCTCTGTGATGGATGTTTTAGCCCAAGCATCCTTGGCTGCATGAGCGGCATCAAGCGCTAGGTTAATATCTTCTTCCGTTGAGCGGGGGATTTCACAAAACCCTTCACCAGTAACGGGGGTAACATTAGTAAAGTAATCACCTTTTACAGGCTCTACCCAGCCTCCATTAATGTAATTACCATAACGTTCTTTAATTGAAACTAAAGCGCCATCTTTACCTGGTTGTGAATAAATCATAATAATTCTCTCGTCATTTAATTATAGTTAGCGTATTGAGGATAAAACATAATTTACAATTGTTACTTGACTGATATTCTCAATGACTTGACTTATAGTCCAAATCAGACACAAAATCTAGTTATGAATCGAGATAGTATTATTGATAACACGATACAAACTGAAAAATTACCGCTAAGTAAACGGCGTGAGAACAGGCAGCTATTAATTGAAAACAAACTGACATTTTTTGGCCCTGAATCAGAGTTAAGTATTTATGATACTTATCGTGTTGCGTCACGTGTTGGTTTGGATGCGCCACAGTTAATGTATTGCGGCATGGTTAAAGGCAAAAAAATCATGCATAACGGAAGTCACAATGATGAACAAGGCCAAATATTTTTGCCTAATGAGTCTTATGTGATGCCACCAGGGGGATATGTTGAAATTGATTTTCCAGATGCAAATGAAGCACAGCCTACAACATGCCTAACAATAGAGTTAACAAAAGATCGTCTTGAAACAATCTCTGAACGAATGCGGGATCTTACGACATTAGAAAGTATTGATCATGATTGGCAATATCAGCCCCAGATCATTCATACACATCACACCACAGACACACAGCAACTTTTAGAAAGATTAGTTTTATTATTTACTCAAAATCATCCTGACAAAGAAATAATGATGGATTTGAGTGTGTCGGAATTGATTATTAGACTGTTACGACAACAAGGTAGAGATGTTCTATTAAGTTATAGTCGATATGCGCCCGACACAAATGGCATCACAGCGGTTATTCATTACCTTGAAAATAACATTACAAAGTCGCTTGATATTGAATTGCTATGTCGTTGCGCATGTATGAGTAGAAGTAAGTTGTACATTGAATTCAAGAAGCAACTTGGATGTTCACCTAGTGAATACCTGCATCAACAACGTTTGAAGTTAGCAGCGGAAAGACTACAGCTGGGCAAAACCATTACCGAAGCCTGTTACGATGTTGGGTTTAAAGACCTTAGCCATTTTAGCCGACGATTCACCCAGTTTTTCAACTGTTCGCCAAGCCAATATCGAGCTAAATATTTTGATAGCAACCTGTCAAATTAACCATAACTTCATTAGACAATGTTTACGCTTATTGATAGCATAGCCGAGTGTTTTACTCAGTAATTCATTAAGTCTTTTTAGAGATGACTTGTCTATTATTTTCACTAACATTTAAGGAACAATTATGAGTGTTTTAGTTACTAAAAAAGCCCCAAAATTTACAGCAGCAGCAGTGATGCCAGATAATACTATCAATGAAAACTTTTCATTGTCTGATTATAAAGGTCAGTATGTTGTTATCTTCTTTTATCCTCTAGATTTTACTTTTGTATGTCCATCTGAAATTATTGCTCACCATCATCGTGTGGCAGAATTTAAAAAACGTGGTGTTCAAGTCATCGGTGTATCTATAGATTCACAATTTACCCATTTAGCGTGGCGCAATACATCAATAGAAAACGGTGGTATTGGCCAGATTGATTTCCCATTAGTTGCAGATACAGATCATAAGATCATGAAAAAATATGGTGTTAAACACCCTGCAAGTATTGCTTTACGTGGCTCTTTCTTGATTGACCAAAGTGGTATTGTTCGTCACCAAGTCGTGAATGATTTACCATTAGGTCGCGAAGTAGATGAAATGTTACGTTTGGTTGATGCGCTACAATTTCATGAAGAGCACGGTGAAGTATGTCCAGCAGGTTGGAGAAAAGGTGATGAAGGTATGAAACCTGATGCTGAAGGTGTTGCAGATTACCTAGCTAAACATGGTGATGACTTGTAGGCTAATTGCTTCAAGTTGAAAACATAAAAATACCCCGATAAACTCGGGGTATTTTTTTGCCTATAATTATTGCATAAATAGCTAATACTGATATGGGGTCATTAAACGCGATTTTTTTCGCGGATTTCAGCCAATGTTTTGCAATCTATACATAATGTTGCGGTTGGACGTGCTTCAAGACGACGAACGCCGATATGAGTGCCACATGACTCGCAGTAGCCATAATCGCCTTTATCTAAATCAACCAAAGACTCTTCGATTTTTTTAATTAATTTACGTTCGCGGTCACGTGTGCGCAGTTCAAGCGTAAACTCTTCTTCTTGTGTCGCACGGTCATTAGGATCAGGGAAGCTTGCTGCATCGTCTTGCATGTGATGCACTGTGCGATCAACTTCTACCATTAATTCTTTTTTCCAATTCTCCAGAATAAGTCGGAAGTGACTTAACTGTGAATCGCTCATATAGTCTTCTCCCGCCTTTTCTTCGTAGGGAGAGAATGTTGCATCTAGCTGTGAATCCATTGAAAACCTCATATTTTTCATTGTCTTAAGGCTTTATCTTTAATAGATAAAACTTTGAAGTGCAGAAATTTGATACTATTTTATCTTATTTTTGACTAGGAAAACTAATTTTGAGGCAATTAAAAGCAATAATTTTTGATGTGGACGGTACTTTGGCCGAAACTGAACGTGATGGACACCGAGTTGCCTTCAATCGTGCCTTCACTGATAGTGGCCTTAATTGGCATTGGGATGAAGCACTATATGGCAAATTATTAGCCGTGACCGGTGGAAAAGAGCGTATACGATACTTCCTTTCAAACTTTCATCCTGATTTTGAATATGACGGAAATATCGACGAATTAATCATTAAATTACATGCCATTAAAACTAAACATTACGTTGCTTTATTAGAAGGCAATGCAATTGATTTGCGGCCAGGTGTCGTCCGGTTGATTAATGAGATACGTGACGCTGGATTACGACTGGCTATTGCAACCACAACAACCCCCGCTAATGTAACCGCTTTAATTGAAAACACTTTAGGTAAAGAAGCACTAGGCTGGTTTGACTGTATTGCCGCAGGGGATATTGTGCCGGCAAAAAAACCAGCACCTGATATTTTTGACTACTGTCTTCAGCAGCTTGGCTTATCAGCAGATGAATGTTTAGTGTTTGAAGATTCTGCAAATGGTGTGCGTTCATCATGTGCCGCTAATATTCCAACAGTAGTAACATCCAACAACTACACCTCTGAGGATGATTTTACCGGTGCTATTAGTGTATTTGACCATCTGGGAGAGCCTGATCTGCCTTACGAACGTATTTCAGGAAAAGCGATTAGCGGTAGCTATATTACTGTGGATTCATTAAAACAATTACACACCAGTGAGTAATAAGCCGATTGCGCAACGTGCACAGGATATTAAACCATTTTATGTGATGGATATTCTGGCACAAGCAAAACGCCTTGAAGCACAAGGTAAAGATATCATTCACATGGAAGTGGGGGAGCCTGACTTTCCCACACCACAGCCTATTGTTGACGCTGGTATTAAAGCACTACATGCGGGTAAAACACATTACACCCCTGCACTAGGTTTGCCTGAACTAAGAGAAACCATAGCTCAGTGGTATCAACAACGATATCAAGTAGATGTTTCGCTCAACCGTATTGTAGTGACACCCGGTGCATCAGGGGCATTATTATTAGTCATGGGTGCGTTGCTGGACAAAGGGTGTAATGTTTTATTAGCTGATCCAGGTTATCCCTGTAACCGTCATTTTGCTAGATTTGTCGAAGCTAAGGCTAAAACTATTGATGTTAATGCAGAGAGTAATTATCAGTTAACAGCAGATCATATTAACCAACACTGGGATGAACAATCCGTCATGGCTTTGGTTGCTTCACCCTCAAACCCGACAGGCACGGTGCTAACCAAGCAGCAATTATCCGATCTAAGCCAAGCTATTCAAGCAAAACAAGGCCATTTAGTGGTGGATGAAATCTATCATGGGCTAACATATGATAATTTTGATGCCCCCACCGTATTGTCAGTAAATCAAAATGCATTTGTGATTAACAGCTTTTCCAAGTTTTTTGGCATGACGGGCTGGCGTTTGGGATGGCTAGTTGTACCAGAGGGTTACATTGATGTGATGGACCGCTTGGCGCAAAACTTATTTTTAGCCGCACCCACCATGTCACAGTATGCAGCGCTTGCAGCATTTAAAAGTGATACTTTAGCTATTTTGGAACAGCGGCGCCAAGTTTTTGAACAGCGTAGAAATAGTTTATTACCCGCATTAGAAAATCTAGGCTTAGATATTCAAGCAACACCACAAGGTGCTTTTTATCTTTATGCTAATTGTCAGCAATTGTTAAATGATGACTTGCCTGACAGTGTGGCCTTATGCGATTTTTGGCTGAAAAATGCAGGTGTAGCGGTCACGCCGGGAAATGACTTTGGTTATTCTTTAGCAAACCAACATATTCGTTTTGCCTATACTTCTGATCAACAAAAATTATTAGCAGCAGTAGAAAGAATGAGTAACATTCAGCCATAATGATCACCAACAAAGTGATATTATTGTCTCTTTATGGGCTTCATATTATTAGGAAATTAAATGACCACTTCAAAGATTATCTATACCAAAACAGATGAAGCACCCGCATTGGCAACACTGTCTTTGCTACCCATTATTAAAGCATTTACAGCAGCAGCAGATATTGAAATCGAATTAAGTGATATTTCTTTAGCAGGGCGGGTCATCGCTAATTTTCCCCGTTATTTAACAGCAGAACAACGTATTGATGATGCGCTCGCTAGATTAGGTCAACTCGCACTAGAGCCAGAGACTAATATTATAAAACTGCCTAATATCAGTGCTTCGGTGCCGCAATTAAAAGCGGTTATTAAAGAGCTACAACAAAAGGGATATCAACTACCAGAATATCCTGAAGATCCGACAACGGATGAACAAAAACAGATTAAGAACACTTACGACAAAATTAAAGGTAGTGCTGTGAACCCAGTTCTTCGTGAGGGAAACTCTGATCGACGTGCACCAGCAGCAGTCAAAAACTATGTTCGACAACATCCACATTCAATGGGGGCATGGAGTGAGAATTCAAAATCTCATGTCGCCAGTATGTCGGATTCAGATTTCTTTGCTAGCGAAAAGTCTGTGACCCTATCGACTGCAGGTAATGTTCGAATAGAATTAGTCGATGAAGCAGGCGATATCATAATATTAAAGCAAATAACAGCTGTGCTTGCTAAAGAAGTCATTGATGCTTCAGTCATTAATAAAAATGCACTGCGCCGTTTTATTGAAGCTCAAATTGAAGAGGCCAAAAATGAAGGTGTTTTATTTTCAGTGCATCTAAAAGCCACCATGATGAAAGTATCTGACCCCATTATTTTTGGTCATTTTGTTTCAGTATTTTATCAAGATGTATTTGATAAACATGCCGCCACATTTGAGCAGATAGGGGTGGATGTAAGGAATGGTTTAGGTGATGTTTACGCCAAAATTAAAAGTCTTCCAGCAGATAAACAAGCAGAAATAGAAGCTGATATTCAAGCTGTTTATGCTACACGCCCAGATTTAGCCATGGTAGATTCAGATAAAGGAATTACTAATCTTCATGTACCTTCTGATGTAATTGTTGATGCCTCCATGCCGGCGATGATCCGTGCTTCTGGTCAAATGTGGAATAAAGACGGCAAGCAACAAGATACTAAAGCGATTATTCCTGATCGTTGTTATGCCGGAATTTATCAACAAACCATTGAGTTTTGTAAACAACATGGTGCCTTTGATCCCACTACGATGGGTAGCGTACCCAATGTGGGATTAATGGCTCAAAAAGCAGAAGAATATGGCTCACATGATAAAACGTTCGAGATCCCCACCGCGGGAATGGTTCGGATCGTTGATGATAATGACCACACACTGATAGAACACCATGTTGAACAAGGTGATATCTGGCGCATGTGTCAGGTCAAAGATGCACCGATTCAAGATTGGGTCAAATTAGCGGTGAACCGAGCAAGACTATCCGAAACACCGGCTATATTTTGGTTAGATGAAAACAGATCTCATGATGCTCAGCTTATTAGTAAAGTTGAACGATACTTGCTTGACCATGACACCAGAGGCTTGGATATTCGTATTTTGTCACCAGAAGAGGCTATTCAATTTTCACTTGAGCGCATTAGCAATGGTGAAGATACCATCTCAGTGACCGGTAATGTTTTACGTGATTATTTAACAGATTTATTCCCCATTCTTGAATTAGGGACTAGTGCAAAAATGTTGTCAATAGTACCTTTAATGAATGGTGGTGGCTTGTTTGAAACAGGTGCCGGTGGTTCAGCACCTAAACATGTGCAACAGTTTCAACAAGAAAATCACTTGCGTTGGGATTCTTTAGGTGAGTTTTTAGCCTTAGCTGCTTCATTGGAACATTTAAGCAACACTACCGGTAATGTTAAGGCGAAAATACTTGCTGATACCTTAGATAAGGCTACGGGCACATTTTTAGATAACAATAAGTCGCCATCTCGTAAAGTAGGGGAGTTAGATAATCGTGGTAGCCATTTTTATCTAGCACTTTATTGGGCTCAAGCATTGGCTGAACAGACTGATGATAACGATTTACAGACTTATTTCTCAGTATTATCTCAAACCTTAGCTGACAATGAAGATAAAATTGTAGCAGAGCTAAATACTGCCCAAGGTAATGCGGTTGATCTTAATGGTTACTATTTTGCTGACTCAACTTTAGCCTCTCAAGCAATGAGACCCAGCGCTACATTAAATACTGCGATAGCGAGTATATAACCTATTTAACGGGGAGCTTGTCATATTTGGGTAAAGCATTCACATCGTTATACCAAGGGGCTTTATCAGCATAAAATATATTGTGAACTGGCTTTTGCTGTGGGTCCTTGTCCAATGTACCTGCGGGTACAATCAATGCTCTGCCTGATTTTGTCAGCCAAGGCATTGATGAACCACACTGCTTACAAAATGAGCTCGCAAAGTGCTTGGTGTCAGGCAGTTCAAATCGTCCTAAAAAGACTTCACCACTAAGCCATTGGAATTGTTCTGGGTCGACAATAATATTAGAGGCATGAGCTGACCCTGTAACTTTTTGACATCGAGAACAGTGGCAATATTGAAACACCTTAATCGGCCCAACAAATTGATATCGAATCTCGCCACATAAGCAACTGCCTGATATTTTGCTGTGTTCCATAGATTTTACCTTTGATGATTCATCATGAAATATTTAATTAGTCTCGGCTCGGGATAAGCTAGCCAGCCTTTAATTTACAATACCTTATCAACGACCTGTACTCATTTTCTGAGAGAAAATAGGATATTCATGTTAACAAGAATGACGTTAATATATTTATTAACGTCATTAAAAACACTATTTTTCTAGTGACGATAGTGGATAGGCTAGCACGATCGCTAGCGTATAGAATGGATGTTATAAATCTGTATTTTCATTGATGCTGGGTAAAAAGTAATCAGTATTATTTTGATTGTTTAAAATTAGGTAAATAGTTATTTAAAATTTGAGCATATTTCCCTGTCGATTTTAACTGATTTAACGCTTGTTGCCATTTGAGCACTTCAAGATCTGATGTGTCTTTTGAAAAAGCGATGTAGAGTTTATTTTCAAACAATAGAGCATTAGTTTGTTCTATTAAATGAGGGTCAATATTAGCCTTTTGTAAGATAGGTAACACCGTTATTTCACCAGATGGGACTAAATCTCCTCTCTCTAAAACTAACATTTTAAAGAGTTGAACAGGCTGGTTTACAATATATAGATTAGTAAACAGCCTTTTTTGGAGATCGGCATGTTCCGGGTAGTTTCTTACAACTAACACAGTACCCACAGCTTTTGCATCGGCTATATCATTAATGTTAATTTTGACACTTCTTTTTTTATAAAAAAACACCTTATCTTCAATAATAGGCCCAACCCATTTAAAAAGGTGCTCTCGGTCAGCTGTTCGAGCCATAGAAAATAAAATTCTATTTGGTTTGTTTGCTATTTCTGAGTAGGCTCTTGCCCAAGGGTATAAATTTATTTTACTTGGTTGATCAATTATTTTGAGGATTTCACTGACAATTTCAAAGGACAATCCAGACCATGCTCCATTCTCTATATATTGGAATGGACGGTAATCTTCAGCCATAATTATGCGCTCTTCAGCTTGGACAAATTGCCCAAGCGTCATCAACAGAATACTTATAAAAATATTATTTCTATTTATTAATATCAACATTATCTTTCATATTTAACTGCTCAAATGGAACTGGCTTTCCATATAAATACCCCTGTAAACTAGTGCAGCTTTCTCGTTCTAACCACTCACTTTGTTCAATAGTTTCAACGCCCTCAGCTACAATAGACAATTTAAGATTCTTTGCCAAAGCGATAATTGTTAGGGGAATTGCATATTGACTTGGCAATTTGCTTACAAACGACCTATCTATTTTTAAAGTATTGATGGGCAAATTTTGTATACAGGAAAGGGATGAGTAGCCTGTTCCAAAATCATCTAAAGCAATACTAAAGCCATGAGATTGCAAACTTGCCAATTTTGTCAAAATCAAGTCGGAATTTTCAATAAGAAAATTCTCAGTAATTTCCAGTTCTATCACATCAGCAGGGATATTGTATTGATCCAATAAAGAGCATGCATAGTCAGTAAAATTGACATCATGAAGTAGCTGCACTAGAGAAACATTAATTGCAATTGATTGAATGCCTCTCGCTTGGAAATCATTGTGAAACCGTTTGATACCTTCCTCAAGGACCCAGCGACCAATTTCTATGATTTGCCGTGTTTTTTCTGCAACAGCAATAAATTTGTCAGGAGGCACTAACTTGTTCTGAGCATCTAAAATGCGAACTAGCAACTCGTATCCTATCGTTTTTTTTGTTTTTGCACACACCTTAACTTGATAGGATGCCTGTAACTTTGAGTGTTTGAGTGCCCAGTGAATAAGTTCACTTATTTCAGCATAACTTTTAATTGAGTCTTCCATAAATGGCTCATAAACTTGATATGTATTACCCCCAAGTTTTTTCGATTCATACATCGCAATGTCACATTGTTTGAGTACGGTCTGGTTGTGTGTTGTTAAACGTGGCATATAGGAAATACCGATGCTCATGGTGAATTTACAGATATTTTTTTTGACTAGGATCTCTTCTGGTATGTTTTCAAGCAGAAATAGTATGTTTTTATTGACCTTTTGTTCGGAAATATTTGCTTTATAGATGATCACAAACTCATCACCACCTAAACGAAAAAGACATCCTAACTTACCAACACCATTCTTAAGTCGCGTACCAATTATTTTAAGTACGTCGTCACCAACATCGTGACCTAATAATTCATTCACAGACTTAAAATTATCTAAATCAATCAGTACTATTGTGTAATTAGCATTTTTCGGTAATTTTTCAAATTCAAAATTTTTAATGACCGAATGCAAGCGGCTTCTATTAGACAAACCCGTTACTTGATCAATCGTTGCGCGTTGATAAAGTTCTTTTTTCATCGCGAAAACACGGCTTAAAGTAGTGTTGATTTTGTTAGTGAGAATGCCTAATTCATCAGTACTATGTATATGATGCACAGGAAAAAGGTAGGGTTCGGAGTCATTAATATTGGTTTCAGATACGTTTTTTGAAAGTTGCTCCAGCGGACGGGTCAATAAGAAATAAAAGCTGCGCTCTAGGATTAAAAATAATGAAATAACGAGTACTAGTAAGATGAGAATAGAGTAATAAATTTGGGCAATAAAATCATGCCATATTACTTGATGATCAAGGTTAACGTTTAGTTGACCAATATTTTGGTCTGTTGGGGTTCCTTCTGTGTTGCTAGGTCGGTACAAAAGGTAGGAGAAGTGATAATAGTCTCGGAAGAAAAGTGATTCAATAACAGAGGGTTTGGTAGGGAGATGTTTGGTTTTTTCAATAAATATATCTCCTGCATTGTTGATAATAACTACCGATGCAACTTCTTTTAGCCCTAAAATCCCATCCACTAAATGGGATGTGGCATTCTCGTCTAAACTCCACACCGAGTTTTCAATACTATTGATAAAGAATAACGTTATTCTATCTTGTAACAATAACAATTCTTGGCATTTTTTATGCCAGTTATAATATGAGTCAGCCACAGATAAAACTAACATGATTATTAACGTAAAGAGTAGCATTACGGATAATAATTTTATTCTTAATGAAAAATGCCTGAATACAAATGTCATTGATGAAATAGTTTCCTTTAATTCTGTCCGTACCTAAGATTGAAAACCATACATTTTTTATAGTAAAGCACTAAATAACATAATTAGCGTTAAAAGTTAATCTTTATATTCTCCAAATATAGCGCAGTAGCACCAGCGACAGCGGCTGGGATCACTAAAAAATTCACCACAGGGATCATCGTGACGCCAAGTGTCGCTAAGCCAAAACCTAGCACCAGTGAACGTTTTTGTTTTAGTAATGCACGTTGTTGTGGAAATTTGAGTTGATGATTTCCCATAGGATAATCATGATAATCCATCGCTAACATCCAGCTGGAAAAGAGTATCCATAATAGAGGGGCAATAATGTTTACAACGGGCAGCCACGACAAGATAAAAAGCGGCACTACCCATAATAAAACATAAATGATTTTACCCATTTCATTCCACAACATCCGTGGAGCATCTTTAATGATGTCCTTCCAAGCAAGACTTGGAGGCGCTTTACCTTGTAATTTTATTTCCACAGCTTCAGCTAACACACCATTAAAGGGGGCAGATAGTAAGTTGGCAAGAATGGAAAAGCTGAAAAAAACAATTAAAATCAGCATTGAGGCAAATAAAGGCCAAATAATCCACATTAACCAATTGAGCAAAAATTCAGGTAACCAAGTGGGCATTAAATTATTAATCCATTGATCAAACTTACTGATACCCAGCCAAATAGCAAAACTAAATAACAGGGTGTTGATGGCCATCGGGATATAAGCAAAACGGCGAATACCTTTTTGATGGATCAGGCTAAAGCCCTTTAGCAAATAAGCGGCGCCTTTAAATAAATCTTGCATCAGTATATTTCCAGTTTAATGTGTGCCTTGGGCTAATAATGCAGCACCATAGGCAGCTTCAGTATGTTTAGCTGTAATCAAGGGTACGGGCAAAAGTTGTTGTCGTATAGTTTGCCACACATGGTTACATGCGCCTCCACCTGATGTTCTGATTGATGCTAATGGTGACGCTCCAGCTTGCTGTAGACATTGATAAGCTTGTTTTTCAATATTGGCTATGCCCTTCAGTATGCCATGTAAAAACTTAACATCGCTTAATGGACGCGGATTTAAGCGTGGTTGAAGTTGAGGGTCATTTATCGGAAAACGTTCTCCCGGTGTTAATAATGGGTAATAATCTTCAATGCTGTCATCAACTGAAATCTGTTCACTGAGCTGTTGTAATTGTTGATCATTAAAATAATGTTTGAGTACTGCGCCGCCACTATTGGATGCGCCGCCTACCAACCACTTATCTCCCAGACGATGACTATAAATGCCTTGTTCAGGTCGAAATAGCGGATGTCTAGAGATTAATTTAACCACCAGAGTTGAACCTAATGATGTTACTGCATCACCAATTTCATTCGCGCCGGTAGCCATTAATGCTGCAATGCTATCTGTAGTGCCAGCAACAATATCAGGTCTATTTTCTAACTCAAATTGGCTGCAAAGTTGTGCTGACAATCGGCCGATCACTGTTCCYGGYGGAACAACTTTGGGTAAAAYAGATCGTTTAATAAGATTATCAATCCAATGTGGCCATTGTCGTTCAACAGGGTCGTAGCCTGATTTTAAGGCATTATTTTCATCCGTAATCCCCACTGGAGCGCCTAAATTGACATTAATCCAATCCGCTTGGTGTAATAGTTTAATGTCAGTCGGTAGATCCTTCTGCTGTTGAAGGTAAAGTAGCTTAGCCAAACCACTATTTGCGCCATGTGCGCCTGATTGTGCCGGAGCACTATGGGTGATTTTGTTACTTTGCTCAACAGCACGAGCATCGTGATACATTAATATTGGTGAAACAGGCACGCCCAGTTTATCGGTAACTAAGATAGAGCCAGAGGTCGCATCAACAGCTAAAGCTTTAATGATGAAGCCTTGGCATTGAAAGATAACATGAGTTAAAACCTGTAGTACTATTTCCCAGTGGGCATGCGGATCTTGTTCGGGTGATAAGGCATCTGTTAAAGCGTGTTGCTGAACAGCAATAATATTTTGTTGATCATCAATCGCGATCACTCGACACCCCGAAGTGCCGAGATCTATACCTATATATGCGTTATTGCCCATAACGCTGAGTAATGACTATGGTAGTTGAACGGGTGTTGGTGGCACCCAGCCTGGTTTGCGATATTCCGTTACCACATTGGTATAAACACCACCGCGCACATTAAAAATCCCAGTCACACGCATAAAACGAGGCTCAGTCGCTGCGACTAAGTCATCTAATATTTGATTGGTTACTTTTTCGTGAAAAGCACCTTCATCACGATATGACCAGATATAAAGCTTGTATGATTTTAATTCGACGCATTTCAAATCTGGCACATAATCTATTTTGATAGTGGCAAAATCAGGCTGACCTGTTTTAGGACATAAACAAGTAAATTCTGGTGTGTCGATGTGAATGGTATAATCACGTTCTGGAATTGCGTTGTCGAAGGTTTCCAGTTGTTTGCTTGGTTTGGTAGACATGAAAAATCTCAATATAATAAATAGACTGCTATATTATCCCCTAGTTGGTGGATTTATTTAAGGGCATCATATGAAGGAACCTCTTATTAAGTCATGAACTCACACATCACTTGCATAATTTCCAATTTTTGCGTTGAAATTTTGAACCTTCGACACATTCAGACGTCAGCAGAGGTTTCATAAGTGACAGCATTTATCATTATTACCGTTGTTTTGATTGTGGCTTTTTTTGTTGTTGGTTGGTACGCACATAGGCGAAGCCAACAAGAGCTATACCAATTTATTGATGAAGAATTACCAACAGAAGAAGTTGATAATGGTTTTAGTGATGTGTTTGAACAACAATTTAATCAACCATTAACGAATGAAATAGTTCAAGATAAGAGTATTGATAGTGAGCCTACGGTTTCATTATCATCGGCGGTTGCTGAACAGCAGAGTGAGTTAATGAACAGCACGAAAGATGAAACTGAAATAGAAATCGATTCAGAACAAGCAAATATTCGTGATTGGGACATGGTTGTTGCCTTTACCATCATGACATCTGAAGCTAATCAATTTACTGGTAAGGCCATAAAAGCAGCATTAGAAAGTGTAGATATGCATTTTGGCGAGTTACAAACATATCATCGTTATACGGTAGGAATACAGAAACAATCATTATTCAGTGTGGCTAACATTCTTGACCCAGGGACACTTAGCCCAGAGTCGTTGGCCACCATGACAACACCTGGACTATTAATTTTCGCTCGACTACCAGGGCCTATTAATGGTTTAGCCTTGTTTGATGACTTGTTGGAGACGGCTGAGAAGCTAGCGATAAAATTATCAGGCACATTATGTGATGAAAAGCGTGAGCCTATCAGTCAACATTCTTTAGAACAAATGCGTGGACGGATCTTAACTTTAAACTTAACCATTCAGGCTGAAACCAGCCAGTATCCTAATGACTATTCAGAATGAATTAATGCGTCGTGCTAACGAACTAAAACAATTAATAAACAAATATAACCACCTATACTACGTGTCAGATAACCCCGAAGTGTCTGACTCAGAATATGATCGATTGTTTAATGAACTCAAACAAATTGAGTTAGATGATCCTGAGTTGTTAACGGCAGATTCTCCTACACAACGTGTGGGCGGTGCAGCACTTGATAAGTTTAATCAAGTTACCCATGCACTGCCGATGTTGTCACTAGATAATGCTTTTAATGCTGAAGAGTTACAGTCTTTTGATCAACGTGTATCAGATTGGCTTAACACAACAGAATCACCCACTTATGCTGCCGAACCTAAACTGGATGGGCTGGCGATTAGCTTACGTTATCAACAAGGTGTTTTAGTCCAAGCTGCCACGCGTGGCGATGGTGCCGTTGGTGAAGATGTGACCGCAAATGTTCGCACAATCACATCGATTCCTTTGAAACTGTTAGGCAACGATATTCCCGATATTGTTGAAATACGTGGTGAAATATTTATGCCTAAAATAGGCTTTGAACGTTTAAATAAGGCACAGATTGCAGATAATAAAAAACCATTTGTTAATCCACGTAATGCCGCTGCGGGTTCTTTACGTCAATTAGATTCAAAAATCACCGCAGCTCGACCATTAGAAATTTATTGTTATGGTTTAGGTGAGATCCAAGGGATGGAAAGACCTCAAAGTCATAGTGAATCGATGAACTTGATCGCTAGTTGGGGCTGTCGAATATCCCCTGAGCTGCAACAGGTATCTGGTGTTGAAAACTGCTTGAACTATATTGAACAGCTAAATCGACGCCGGGACTCTCTGCCTTATGAAATTGATGGTGTGGTATTCAAGGTCGATAAAATATCGCTACAAGAAAGGTTAGGATTTGTTTCAAGAGCACCTCGCTGGGCGATTGCCTACAAATTCCCTGCTCAACAAGAAATAACAGTCATTGAAGCGATTGAAATTCAAGTAGGACGTACAGGGGCTTTAACACCCGTAGCACGCTTAAAACCGGTGTTTGTTGGCGGTGTCACAGTGAGTAATGCAACTTTGCATAATCAAGATGAAATTGATCGAAAAGATGTGCGAGTGGGGGATACGGTTATTGTTCGCCGTGCTGGTGATGTTATCCCTGAAGTGGTTCAGGTAGTGATGTCAAAAAGACCTAAAAACACGGTTAATTTTAGCATTCCAACCCTTTGTCCGATATGTCAGTCAGAAGTTGAAAAAGCTGAAGGTGAAGCGATAGCACGTTGTAGTGGAGGGTTGTATTGTCCCGCACAACGCAAAGAGGCGATAAAACACTTTGCCTCGCGCAAAGCAATGGATGTGGATGGTTTGGGTGACAAATTAGTTGAACAGTTGGTGGATGAAGGTTTGATTAATGATCCAGCCGATTTATTTCAACTATCAATTGAACAATTATCATCATTAGAACGAATGGGTGAAAAATCAGCTATTAATTTGGTGACAGCATTACAAGCTGCTAAACACACTAAATTTGCTCGTTTTCTATTTTCTTTGGGAATACGAGAAGCGGGGGAAGCTACTACCCGTTCTCTAGCGAGTCATTTTTTAACCTTAGATGCTCTAACATCTGCCAATGAGGCAGCACTGATTGAAATTGAAGATGTCGGTCCTATTGTTGCTCATCATATTGTGACTTTTTTTCAGCAAGCACATAACCAAAAAGTGATTGAACGACTGCTTGATGCTGGTGTCGATTGGCCTGAAGAGCAAAAAATAGCGGCAGATTCAATACTAAGTGATAAGACAATTGTATTAACAGGAACTTTAGAGCAGATGTCACGTAGTGAAGCAAAAGAGAAGCTACTCGCCTTGGGGGCAAAAATCGCTGGCAGTGTATCGAACAAAACAGATTATGTTGTAGCAGGAAGAGATGCCGGTTCTAAATTGACTAAAGCAGAAAAACTAGGTGTAACAGTACTAAATGAGCAAGCCATGCTTGATTGGTTTAAATAGGAATTAAAATGACTGTATTAGCTGACGCCATTAAAAAAGTTGCAACAGGGCCTCATTTGTCAAAAGATTTAACTCTACCAGAAGCCAGACTGGCGATGTCTGAAATTTTATCTGGTCAGGCAGATCCAGTGCAAGCAGCAATCTTTCTGATTGCGTTACGAATGAAACGTGAAACTAATGAAGAAAATTTAGGACTATTACAAGCTATTCAAGCAGAGACGGTTCAAACTACTGCTACGGTTGAACAGCTACTGCTTATTGCCGATCCATACAATGGCTATAATCGTCATTGTCCAATCAGTAGCTTTCTACCTGCTGTACTAGCAGCATCAGGCTTACCCGCTGTTTCACAGGGAGTGAAAGAAATGGGGCCTAAATTTGGCATCACTCATTCGCAGGTGCTCGCTTATGCTGGGTTTGATACTGAGTTATCAACACAAGCTGCAACTGAACGAGTTAATCATCCTGATATAGGGTGGGCATATATTGATCAGGCGCAAGCAACACCATCACTGTTTGCCTTACAAGAATTACGTACAAGAATAATAAAGCGTCCAAGTTTAGCGACATTGGAAAAGATGACCATACCTATAAAAGCACAAGTTAAAACACACTTACAGATCGGTTTTGTACATAAAGCTTATCCACCTGTTTTATCGTGGTTAGCCCAACAAGCAGGTTTTGCTTCAGCATTGATTATTCGGGGTATAGAAGGCGGAGTATTGCCAACTTTACGCGAAGCATCCAATTGCTTTAGAGACTTAAATGCGTGTATTTTTGAACCGGAAAAATTTGATATTGAACAATCTACTCGCGGTGTTTTGCCTGTTACTGGCGATATTGTCACTGCACAACAAACCGCTGAATTAGGCTTAAAAGCTTTATCAGGCCAATCAGGTGCTGCATTCGATAGCTTGGTCTATGGTAGTGCTTTAGCCTTATGGCATTGTGGATTACAGTCTTCTCAACGACAAGCAGCAGATCATGTACGCCAAGTCATAAAAAGTGGCCAAGCACTGGCACATTTTAACCAAGGAACTGATTAATGGTTTTTCAGCAAAAACTAACCTTTTCTACCTCGGGTCGAAGCACTATTAATATTACTTCACAAATTCAACAAATCGTTGCGCAATCAGCTATTCAAACAGGCACTTGCCATGTTTTTGTACAGCATACTAGTGCTTCATTAATGTTATGTGAAAATGCAGATCCAGATGTACGTGTTGATTTAGAAACCTACATGCAGCATATCGTACCGGATGGTGATGTTATGTTTCGGCATCAAGATGAAGGCCCTGATGATATGAGTGCACACATTAGGACGGTATTAACCAACCCTGATTTAACCATGCCTGTCAGCACCGGCCGATGTGAATTGGGGATTTGGCAGGGTATTTATCTTTGGGAACATCGAACACTTGGGCATCATCGCCAGTTAACGATAACGGTTCAAGGTGAGTAATGACAGATGTATTGTTATTAACAAGATACAATGTAGATATAAATTGAAGTTTAAGGCATAAATATGGTGAAGTTTGGCCCATTAGGGACATATGAAGATGAGTTTGATGATGAGAAGAGTAAATCTCAAGTTAAACGTGAGTTATTGGCGTTAAAAGCTTTGGGTAAAGAATTGTTTGCCTTGCCAGTAAAAGATCTTGAAAAACTTAATCTGTCCGAACGGCTTTATGAGTCTCTGCTGAAAGCACATGGAATGACTCATGGCGCTTTAAAAAGGCAAATAAGTTTTATTGGTGGATTGATGGTTCATGAAGATTATGATGTCATTAAACAGAGTATAGAAAAAATCCAGCAACAGCATAATGGTGAGGTAAAGCAATTTCACCAATTAGAACAGTGGCGTGATGAATTGCTGGCTGATGATAAAAATGTGATGACGGTATTACGTCATCAATTTGAAGACTTGGACATTCAACATATTAGGCAATTAGTGAGAAATTCTAATAAGGAATCGGCACAAAATAAACCACCTAAATCATCCCGTATTTTGTTCAAATATTTACAGCAATGTCAGATAAATCAACCAGAAAATGAGTCTTAACGCCGAGGTAGTTCAACAATAAAACGTGCACCACCAAGGTGGCTGTTTTCTAATTTAATTTCACCTTGATAGGCCTCAATAATATCGCTGGCAATAGCTAAACCAAGCCCTTGACCTTCTACTTGGGTATCAATTCGTTTTCCACGCTCAATAATGTTGGCCTGTGCATATGCTGGAATACCATCACCGTCATCTTCAATCAGGATTTCAATCACTTTTCGTTTGACTTGAATAACCACGTTGACCCGTTTAACACAATATTTATAAGCATTTTCCAGCAGGTTACCCAGTAGCTCATACATGTCACCTTCATCAGCATGGATATATACATCTTGCGCCATCTCAAATTGATGAATGATTTGCTTGTTTCGATAAACTTTATCTAGTGAGTTGAGTATTTTATCGATAATTGTACCTAATGAAACAGGTGCTAATAAACTACTTTGGCCTTCCGTAGCAGCTCGTTGCAACTGGTAATCCACCAGTGAGGCAATACGTTCAAGTTGTTCTTGTCCCATTTCCTTCAAATCTAGGATACTCTCACTTCTTTCAAGTTCACCTCGAAATACAGCCAAGGGGGTTTTAAGACTATGTGCCAGATCAGCTAATGAATTTTTATAACGTTCATGACGTGATTGCTCATGATCAAGTAGGGTATTAATATTTCGTGTTAATTGATTTAGCTCTTTAGGATAATCACGAGATAGGCGTTGTCGATCTCCTTTTTCGATAGCATTTAATTCACTAGACATGTTGTGAAGTGGTTGCAATCCCCAGCGTAAAATAAGCGCTTGAATAATTAATAATAGCAGCCCAGTGCCACCGAGCCAATACCAAAGACTCCGTTGAAATTCTGCTGCTTGTTGTTCAATATCATCAAGATCTTCAGAGACATTGATAGTAAATTCAAACTCCTTACCTTGATCATTTTCCCAGACAATTCCATAGGCAAGATTGAGCAATTTAACGCCGGAATTTAACGTGATAGTTGAATAATATTCATTAGATGTGTCCGGATGTTTTGGTAAGGCTATAAATACGCCTAAAGAGGAGGGTGATTGCCAGACGGTTTCATTACCCGTGGTAATTTGAGCGTACAGTCCTGAATGAGGAATGTAAAATAGGGGTTCTGCTAAAATATCCGATAAAATAAGAACGCCATTCTCTCTAAAATCTGCTGTAGTGAGAATGGTATAAACATAATTAATCAGCCTTTTTTGTTGTGCCTTTTCCGCACTGGCTTGGAATGCGTTATTTAAACTAAATGCGGATAAACCCAAAAAAGCGGGCAGTACAAAACCCACGGCAATTAATAAACGCTGTGTTAGAGAAAGTGATTTAAATGTCACGAGGAAGCGTCAGCCTATAACCACGTCCACGTAGTGTTTCTATGGGGTTGATCGTTTTATCAGGATCAAGCTTGGCACGTAATCGTTTTATAAATACTTCAATAACATTACTATCCCGATCTTGATCTTGCTCATAAATATGATCCGTCAATTCTGTTTTAGATAAGACTTCACCAGCGTGCAACATTAAAAAATGTAGTAGGCGATATTCATAAGCTGTTAAGTCTATTGCAACATCATTTTTGTTGACTTGTTGCGAGGCAGGATTTAACGATAAAGGACCACAACGTAAAATTGAGTCAGCCCACCCTGATGCTCTGCGAGCGAGTGCATTCACCCGAGCCAGTAGCTCTTCAAAGTGGAAAGGTTTAACTAAGTAGTCATCAGCACCGGCATCCAGACCTTCAACTTTATCTTGCCAACGTCCCCGTGCTGTTAAAATCAGAATGGGAAAGCTCTTACCGCGCTGCCGCAGTTGTTGAATAACGTCGATACCTGATAGTAGGGGAAGTCCCAGATCGATGATAGCCACATCATAAGGATATTCTGTTCCCATATATAAGCCTTCTTCGCCGTCAGCTACTGCATCAACAATAAGATGTTGCTTTCTTAATTGCTGGCTGACTTGTTCACGTAAACGAACTTCATCTTCAATCACTAAAATACGCATATAAATACTCTACTGAAATGATTGCCCGCTATTTCTATCATAGCGATAGATTTTAACCTTGCCATTATCATGAAGCACTTTTGCACTGAAATATACTTGGCCATGTTTTTGTTTTTGTTCGATCGACATAACTTTACCCCCTGTTTCAATATGAGCTAATTCAGCTGCAGATTTTTTGGTCAGGGGTAATTGAATATCATTCACAACATCACCTGGCTCAATATCATCGGGCAAATGATTAGCTGAGACTGCTGTCGACAATGTCATCATGAGAATTATAAAAAGATACCGAATATCTTTCATGTATTTACCTTTTAATTTCTATAGGTGTATTTTTAACGGTATTGGATAAGAGTGCAAGCCCCTCAGCACAATAAATATGTGCTGAGGATATTTGTTAGTTATTTATTTGGCTTTTTTGGGTTTAACTACGCCAATGGCACCATCAGCACGTGCTTTTAAATATGAATATAATTGTTCACGACCTTCTATCACTTTTATATTGGCTTTCCAGGCAGGCATACTCCCAATTGAACCTGATTTACCATGTTCGACAACATCGAAAAACTCTTCTTTACTAATGACATTCAAACTATCAGCTAAATTAGGCCCAACCATACCTTGGCCATAAGTACCATGACAGCGTGCACACCAGTTGCGAAATAATTTAAACCCTTTATAACTATCAGCATCTAATTTATTACCATCAGTCACTACGTAGGGTTGTTCTTGAGCCTGCACTGAAATTGCACCCATGATTAAAGTAGTCACACTGATTGCTAAAACAAGATTTTTATTTAACTTCATTTTTCTCTCCTTTTGAAGGAATATGATAATTAGTAATAATGACGAGAAATAGGACGGACTGACACCTCTACTGGAATACGTTTCCCAGGGTAAGTATCCATATAAGTTGTATAGCTTTTGCCTTGATAACGATAAGTCACATTGTAGCCATCAGCACGTTCTTCTTCGTGATAGCGATCGACAACACGACATTGCTCACCACCACGATAGTTATTTTGGTTAGAACGAGATTGATATCCCATATCGCGGCCCACTGAACCACCTAAAACAGCCCCAGCAACGGTCATGACTTTTTTTCCGCTACCACCGCCAAATTGATTACCTAAAAGTCCTCCAACAATACCGCCTACAATAGTGCTAGTATAAGATTGATGTTGATTATTGTTCGATCTGTAGTGCGGACGTTCTTCCCAGCATTCTCTTTGCGGCGTAGAAACGCGTACAGTTTTATATAAAGTTTCCACATGAGTAACACGAGCACTATCACGAAAACTATGATGCTTATTACCTGCAAAAGATGCGGTCGAAGACAAAGTTAATGCCGTTGCTAAACTTGCTGTTATTAATAAGTTTTTCATTGCAGCTCTCCTCTGTTATTAGCTGTTATTCACAGATTAACAATGGCATGATGAACCGAAACTGAATAAACTTATTTTTTACCTAATACAACACATTGATAGCTTGTTTTTCATTGCAATCATTAAAATTCAGACATATGATGGCTCTAGTCATCAATCATATGGTGTCCTTTTGAATAGACAAGATCATACAGATAAAAAAGATTTTCGGATTGATAGCTTGCGCTTAGATCTTTTGGTATCGCAAGGACAATTTGCGATCATTGTTAGTGCACTTGTCAGTCTTATATTAGCTGCTGTTGTCATTAAAGATATCACTAGCTTTCTAGTACTGATGATTTGGGTAACCTTTGTTATTGTTATCGCCGTTTTTCGCCAGCTATTTATTTTTAAAGTAAAAAGAAAACTCAGCCCCCCAGATAAAGTTTTGCTACCCGCTCAAATTAACCGATATGAGCTCATCTATGCTGTTGGTGCTTTTTGTAGTGGTCTTTCCTTAGGTGTTCTGGCTTTTTTTATTGACACTAGCTGGCCAACCAATATACAAGCTCTTGTCCCTTTTGTATTAGTGGGCGCATCGGTGAGTGCTATTGGTTCAAATTTGAGCAGTCTGCCTAGTTACTATGCCTTTGTAATCCCGTTGTTGTTACCCTTAATATTTGGAATGTACAATACCCATATTGAGATCGCCGGCTTATTAATTTTTATACATCTTTTATTTATGATGGTATTGGTAAAACGTCTAAATACAATATTAATTGACAGCTTAACACTACGCTTTCGCAATGAAGATTTAAAAGGAAGTCATGATCAACAAAGTGAGTTATTAGAAAAATTACGTCAAAGTGAGCAACTTTCTAGTGGTGCTTTTAATGAAGCAGGCGTAGCGATGGGATTGGTTGATAACTATATGCGTATATTCAAGATCAACCAAGCAGCCTGTCATTTGTTTGGCTATGAAGAAAGTGAACTATTAGGGATGTCTCTGCTGACGCTATCACATGCTAGTGATCGCCAACAGAGTGAACTGTTCTTTGCCGAATTAGTGGCAGGAAAACGCCCTCAATATCAGTTGAGAAAACGATATCTGGCAAAAAGTGGCGAGAGTATTTGGGTGGATGCCATCGTGTCCTCTGTTCAGGATAGTAAGGGACATTTTGAATATGCAGTGGTGCATTCCCAGGATGTTAGTCAAGAGCACGAACTGACAGAAAAACTGATGCATCAGGCACAACATGATGCCCTAACGGGACTGCCAAATCGTTCATCATTTGAGATGGATTTACAATCTTTATTGAGTTCGAAAGATGCTCGCAATCATGTGCTTTGTTATCTTGATTTAGACCAATTTAAGGTGGTTAATGATACCTGTGGTCATTCCGCTGGTGATGAATTACTTAGACAACTTGCTGTGGTGATGAAACAAGGCTTGCGAGAATCTGATCTTTTGGCTCGTATTGGTGGTGATGAATTTGCCATATTGATGTTTAATTGCACAATGGAGACGGCTGAAAGGCAACTCACTTTACTCTTAACCAAAGTACGCAATTTCCGTTTTATTTATGGCAAAAGCAGTTTTAATGTTGGTGCCAGTCTGGGGCTAGTTAACATTACTTCGTCCAGCACAATGACGGAAGTGCTTAAGCAAGCTGATAGTGCATGTTATGCCGCTAAGGATGCCGGGCGGGACAGGTTACATATATATCGTCCTGACGACTTAGTTTTGGCTCAGCGTACAGGGGAAATGCAGTGGGTCTCTCGAATTCAACAAGCTTTAGCTGAAGATAAGATGGTACTGTACTTTCAAGAGATAGTACAAATAGATGGCAAGGCTGAATTACCACATTATGAATTATTGATCCGAATGCAAGGTAATGATGGCAAAGTAATCTCTCCCCATTTATTCCTTCCCGCGGCTGAACGCTATAATCTAGCTGCTGCAATTGATTTATGGGTGGTAGATCATGTTATCTCTACACTACAAACAGCTCATTCGGAAGGTAAGGACATTAATGGGATCTACGGTATTAATTTGTCTGGACACTCACTTGGTGATACCCGTTTTTATGAAGATATTATTGAACGAATACGTGAAAACGACTTGCGAGAATTTGGTGCATTTATTTGTTTTGAAATCACTGAAACGGCCGCCATCACTAATATGACAGCAGCACTACACTTTATTACCGAATTACGTGCTGTTGGCTGTCAATTTGCACTTGATGACTTTGGTAGTGGCTTATCTTCGTTTGCTTATTTAAAACAAATGCCGATCGATTATCTAAAAATCGATGGCATGTTTGTAAAAGACTGTCTGACTGACCCTGTGAATCTTGCAATGATTGATTCAATTAATGGTATAGGCCACGTTATGGGCTTAAAAACTATTGCTGAGTTTGTTGAGAACCAAGACATATTCGATAAACTTAAGGAGTTAGGGGTAGATTATGCTCAAGGATACTGGGCAGGACCGCCACAACCATGGATTATCAGTGACAGCGAATGGCTAATAGAATAGCAAATTATTTTTTAGCATAGAGCCCATTGTTTATCTAATCGCTTAGCTGAAACTGAGTAGGCCGTTTTAACGCCTTGGGCAAATAATGAGATACGAAATTCTTCAATCATCCAGCGATAATGTTCAAACTCTGCTGATGTCTGTTTATCTATATTATGAAGATATCGTTGCCAGTGAGGATTAATCTCAGTCATCCATTGTTGATCTCTAGTTGGATCACTGCTGAGTTTATCCAAACGTTGGCCTATCGCTTGAAAGTACATAGGCAGGCGCTTCAACACATCATCTGGTGTATGATGTACAAATCCTTGATAGAGCAAATGATTTAATTGTTCACGAAGATCTTTCACAGCACTAAGAGCTGCAAGCGGCAACTTTCCAGATAAACGTTTGGCAATAATATGATACTCAGCCAACGGTTTGGCAACTTGCTTGGCTAGATCACTGGCAATATTAATTAAGTCGCCACGTTTCTGTTGCAACCGTTGTTCAAAATCAACTTTACTATGAATTGCATCCTGGCCAAGCAAAAAGCAGCGATCAAAGGCGACAGAAATAAGATCAGTTTTAAGTTGTTCAGCAGGGGTTTGTATCTTATTAGTTTGATGCTCTTTAAATGGAGCAGGGGCAACATTGACGTAATGCATACACATCTGTTGGATATTAGGCAGGTTTTTATGTAAATACTTTACTGAATCAGCTTGATCTAACATAAACAGACGTCTTAAGCCTTTATGTGTCTGATTTTGTGCTTGTTCAACTGTATCCATTAAGGTTAAATCAACGTGATCATCTTTATCAACCAAAGCTGGGTAGGCCGTCATTTCAAGGCCATTTTGGTCAAGTATTATCTGTTGTGGCAGTTCATCAAAAGTCCACGAAGTTAGCCCTTGTTGTTCAAACTCACTGTCCGGTATTTGCCTAAAACTAGCAGCGGCTTCAATCGCCCAATCTTGTTTTAATTGCTGCAAATCGCGGCTTACTGCTAGTCGTTTTCCATTCTCATCAAGCAAGCGGAAATTCATTTGCAGATAGATAGGTAAATCAGCGACATTCCAGTCAGAAACAGCAATAGTGACGCCCGTTAGTTTTCTTAACACATCGCTTAGAGCGGGTAACAATGCCCCCGACTCTGTGGAAAGTATTTTTAAGCAGTCATCAGCATATTTGGGCACAGGAATAAAATGTCGGCGTTGAGCTTTTGGCAAACTTTTAATTAAAAAGATGACTTTGTCTCGTAATAAGCCGGGGACTAACCATTCATACCGATCTGGGTTTGTTTGATTCAACAGTGACAAAGGGATAGTTTGAGTAATGCCGTCATACTCTTTGCCCGGCTCAAAATGATATTCAAGTGTCAGTGGCACACGATTGACTAACATTTGGTCAGGAAAACTATCAACAGTGATATGTTCAGCCTGATGCTGCATTAAATCATCGCGATTTAAAAATAATAACTTGGCTTGTTCTTTTTCCGCTTTTTTACGCCACTTTTCRRRNASCRGNACSRYTAACGGTATGAGCAGGAATGCGTTGCTTATAAAACTCAAATAATATTTCATCATCAACCAATACATCACGCCGTCGTGATTTTTGTTCTAGTAATTCAATGGTTTTAATGAGTTCAATATTATGCTTAAAGAAAGGAGCCTTACAAAACCAATCACCTTGAACTAAGGCATCACGAATAAAAATATCGTGAGACATCACCGGATCAATTGAGCCAAAATGTACCCGACGTCGTGCCACAATAGGCAAGCCATAGAGAGAAATTTGTTCAAAAGCGACTACTTGAGCAGGCTTCTTCTCCCAATGCGGATCTGAATATTGTTTACGAACTAAATCACCGGCGACCGGTTCAATCCATTCAGGTTCGATTTTGGCAACGATGCGAGCATACAAACGCCCCGTTTCAACAAGCTCAGCAGCCATGATCCATTTTGGCCCTTTTTTATGTAATCCAGAACCGGGGAAAATATGTAATTTTAAATTACGCGTGCCCGTGTATTCTTTGTTATCTGATTTAACAGCCACATTGCTTAATAATCCAGATAATAGTGCTTGATGTATTTCTTGATATTCAGCAGCAACCTGATTGGGCTTTAGTCCCATTTGTGTGACTTGAATATACAGTTGCTGGTGAATATCATGCCACTCACGAAGGCGTAAAAAGGATAAAAAATTCTCCTTACAGTATTTACGTAATTTATTTTGAGTGAGATGTTTTTTCTTGTCATGATAAAGATCCCACAATGTTAAATAAGCTAAGAAATCTGATCGTTCATCTTTATATTTACTATGGGCTTCATCTGCCGCTTGCTGTTTATCCATCGGGCGTTCACGAGGATCCTGAATACTTAACGCACTTGCAATAATCAGTATTTCAGTTAAACAGTTTAGTTTTTGTGCACCAAGCACCATGCGTGCTATACGTGGATCAATAGGTAATTTTGCCAGTTGCCGTCCAGTATTGGTTAAAAGATGTTGTTTATTAACAGCACCTAACTCTTCCAATAAACGAAAGCCATCATTGATCATCTTTTGTGGCGGCGGGTTAATAAAGGGAAATTTTGCTGGATCCCCCAATTTTAACGATGACATTTGTAAAATGACGGAAGCCAAATTGGTTCGAAGCACTTCAGGATCCGTAAATTCAGGTCGATTTTGAAAATTACTTTCATCATATAGTCGAATTGCAATACCTGCGGCAACACGGCCACAACGTCCTGAACGTTGATTTGCACTTGATTGAGAGATCTTCTCGATCGGTAGCCGCTGAACCTTATTACGGATGCTGTAGCGGCTGATACGGGCAAAGCCAGGGTCAACGACATAACGAATACCTGGCACCGTTAGAGAAGTCTCAGCCACATTCGTTGCCAGCACGATACGTCGATGACCACTTGTTTTAAAGACACGGTTCTGCTCAGCAGCAGATTGGCGAGCAAACAGAGCTAACACTTCAGTTTGTGGTGGATGGTGTTTTCTTAAGGCTTCAGATACATCACGAATATCTCGTTCACCCGATAAAAATACCAAAACATCGCCTTGACCTTCTTTACATAATTCATCAACAGCTTCGATGATCCCTCGGATCATATCGTAATCACGTTGTTCTTCATCTTCTCCGGCAGGCGGCCTATAACGAATATCAACAGGATAAGTACGGCCAGTGACTTCTATCACTGGCGCATCACTAAAATGTTGAGAAAATCGCTCTGTATCAATCGTTGCTGAAGTGATAATGACTTTTAAATCTGGACGCTTAGGCAGTAATTGTTTGATATAACCCAATAGAAAATCAATATTAAGGCTACGCTCATGTGCTTCGTCAATAATCAGAGTGTCATATTGATTGAGGAATTTATCATTTTGAGTTTCAGCCAGTAAAATCCCATCAGTCATTAATTTGATGTAACTACGATCTGCTTTAACTTGATCGTGAAAACGGACTTTATAACCAACAACATCGCCTAGTTCACTGTTGAGTTCTTCAGCAATACGGGTAGCAACCGTTCGAGCAGCAATACGGCGTGGTTGAGTATGACCAATTAACCCAGCGACTCCACGACCAAGTTCTAAACATATTTTTGGAAGTTGAGTTGTTTTGCCTGATCCTGTTTCGCCGCTAAGAATAATAACTTGATTATCAGTAATTGCCTTAGCAATTTCTTCACGTCGTTCAATAACCGGTAAATCACCATCAAATGTGGGAGTAGGGCACTGTTGCTGCCGTAATTCTCGTCGTTTAATGGATACCTTGATCTTGTCTGATACTGAACGCAGTTGTTCGGGGCTTATATCTGTTTGTTTACGGAGATTTTGTAGACGGCGACGTAAAGAAAACTGGTCGATCAGCATCGTGTTTTTTAGTGATTGTTCGAGTTGTTGCAGTGCGTGTTTCAAAAGAATTTGATCAGTAGATAAAACAATAGCCTGTTATTGTAACGTAACTGGCTATTGGTATTTTATATTTGAATGCCCGTGGATAAAGGTGTTAACAATCTGTATTGTTAATAGTACCGTCAGGCATAATCGTATTACAATATTTCACACCACGTAAGCTAGCACCTTCTAGCGTTGCACCGGTTAGATCAGCATTACTCAAGTCAGAAAAATTTAGTTTGGCACCAGTAAAATTGGCATTTTTTAGGTTAGCCCCATCAAAAATCGCATAATCTAATAAAGAGGTAGATAGATCCGTATTTTCAAGATTAGCACCATGAACTCTGGAGCGTGTAAACCAAACTCCTATTAGTTTAGCGTTACTAAAATTTGTTCCTTTTAGATTCGCTTCACTCATATCAGAGCCATTTAATGTTTTGCCACTTAAATCTGCACCACTTAAATTACAGTGATGGCATATACCTGTGGTAAGCAGTCGATCTAGATAAAGTTGCTCAAAGGCTGATACAGACATAGATATCAGCAAGCCAGCAAATAAAATAGTCAATTTCATTTCTTATTCTCCTGAGTGAAGGGGGGTATTCCAGCTATTACTAAAAAACTGTTCATTTAACGGACGGCGTTCGCGCGCTTTTAGTTCCCGTGTTAATTGTTGTTCATTCAAACTGTCTAGAGCAGCAGAATGTCCAACAGCAATCATTGCCCAACATTCGATGTTTTCAGGCAGTGAGAATATCTGTTTGATTTTTTCACCATCAAACCCACCCATTTGATGGCTTATTAATCCCATCGAAGTAGCTTGTAAGCATAAGCTAATACTTGCTGCACCTGTGTCATAGCCCATCCAACGATTATCTTCATTATTATGACTAAATATTTTTACTGATGCTGCAAGTATTAACAGTGATGCGTTTTTGGCCCAAGCTTGGTTGCCAGGTGATAAACAATTTAATGCTTTTTGCCAGCTTTGTTCATCTTCATGCTTATTCCAGATAATAAAACGCCAAGGCTGATCACCATAACAAGAAGGGGCCCAACGAGCAGCTTCACATAATGATATCACCTGTTCATGACTAAGCGGAACAGAAGGGTCATAGGCGCGACCACTCCATCGTTCAGCAATGATGTTATTAATTTTTTGTTCCGTCTCAGCAGGTTTTTCAATCATGATGAGTGCTACTTTGCTTTTTTGCCCGGTAATTGAATGGTAGGCTCTTGAGCTGGACGATAAAAACTACCGATATGACCAATACTCATGATTAAATTTGAGCTGGTTTTATCGGCAATTTCATTCATCATTTCGGTGCGACCTGCTTTTTCCTGTCCACTCACTCGCACTTTAATTAATTCATGGTGATCTAAGGCATTGTGAATTTCAGCCAACACAGTTTCTGTCAAACCCTTGTTACCAATCATTACTACAGGTTTAAGCTGGTGTGCTAGACCTCGTAAATAACGCTTTTGTTTATCATTAACTGCCATGAATTTTATACCTGTATTAAAATAGTCGGAATTATATCAGGAACCATTCATGACCAAACATAAGTTTACGGTAACTGCCGCTCGCGGTATGTTGCCACTATTGGCAAAAGAGCTTGCCGAAATGAACATTAAAGACACCAAACAAGAGCAAGGTAATATTCGTTTTACAGGTAGTTTAGAAGATGCCTATCGTGTTTGTTTGTGGTCTCGAGTTGCTATTCGTGTGCTGATGCCAATCGCCCATTTTTCTGCCGCGAGTACTGATGCCTTATATGAGGGAATTGTAGGCCTTCCATGGGAAGATCATATTGATGCGGAAGGCAGTACTATTGCGGTTGATTTCAATAGCTTTCGTTCCAAAATTCATCATACTCAATTTGGAGCACAACGTGTTAAAGATGGTATTGTTGACCGATTCCGTGAGCAAACAGGTGAGCGACCTTCAGTTGATCTTCATCAACCTGATTTGCGTATTAATGTGTATGTAAAACACAACCAGGCCATTGTCAGTATCGATTTATCAGGAGAAAGCTTACATAAACGAGGCTATCGTGTTGCATCGACGCTAGCGCCATTAAAKGAACATCTAGCTGCTGCTATTTTAATGACAGCAGATTGGCCAAATTTAGCTAAACAAGGATGGGGGTTAATTGACCCCATGTGTGGATCGGGTACTTTTTTGATCGAAGCCGCCATGATGGCTGCTGATATTGCCCCAGGAAGTCTACGAGATTATTTTGGTTTTCTTTACTGGAAACAGCATGRCAAAGAGGCATGGAAACGTTTAAAGGCTGAGGCTGAACGTCGTCGGCATAGTGGCTTAGCTCGATTACCTGTTATTACTGGAGGAGACACCAGCAATAAAGCGATTGAAGCAGCGACTATCAATATTGCTGAAATAGGGCTGAGTGACCGTATTCAAGTTGAGCAACGTGATCTATTAGATTGGCCAGCACAAGCTAAATCTTTGCCCACCAGTGGATTAATGATTTGCAACCCGCCCTACGGTGAACGTATGGGAAATATTGCTGAGTTACATCATCTGTATGAAAGTCTGGGTAATATTGTCAGTGAATCTTACCCCGCATGGCGTACTACCCTGATTACTGATAATGAAAGTTTGGGTCAATATACCGGATTAACACAATTTAATAGCACCCCGTTTGATAATGGGCCTATATCATGTCAGGTATTGTGTTACCGAGCTCCTCGACCGGTGTCTGGCAGGGTTCAACGTGAACAACAGACCACAACACAACAAGTAGATATTGCCACCATTTCGCAACAAGAGCATGCGCTATCTGAACATGCGGAAATGTTTGGCAATCGTTTGAAAAAGAACCTGAAACATCTCGCTAAATGGGCGAAAAAAAGCAACATAGAATGTTACCGAGTTTATGATGCCGATCTGCCTGACTATGCTGTTGCCATTGATATTTATGGTGACCATGTTCATATTCAAGAATATGCACCACCTAAAACGATTGATCCTACTAAGGCAGTACAACGTTTGAATGATGTGATGCAGCTTGTGCCTCAAATTTTGCAAATACCGGCATCACATGTGGCATTAAAATTACGCCAGAAACAGCGTGGTAACCAACAGTATGAAGTACAAGGATCACAGAAGCAGCGGTTGAAAACATCCGAGAATGAGCTCAACTTTTGGGTCAATCTAACTGACTATTTGGATACTGGATTATTTTTAGATCATAGACTCACTCGCCAAATAATCGCACAACAATCTGCGGGTAAAGATTTTCTAAACTTATTTGCATACACGGGTTCAGCCACCGTTTATGCCGCGGCAGGCCAAGCAAAATCTACCACTACTATTGATATGTCGAATACTTATCTACAATGGGCTCAAGATAATATGGCATTAAATAGTTTTACCGGCGAACAACATCAATATGTTAGGGCAAACTGTCTGGAATGGTTACAATCTGCACAGCAACAATCACCGCGTTATGATTTAATTTTTCTTGACCCACCCACTTTTTCAAATTCAACTCGGATGGAAGGAGTGTTTGATATTCAACGTGATCATGTTTCCTTGATTAATATGACAATGAAACTACTCACAGAAGATGGGAAATTAATATTCTCAACCAATCGTCGTGATTTTAAAATGGATCTTGATGCCTTCTCAAAATTTACCACTAAAGACATCAGCAGAGCGACATTACCGAAAGATTTTGAGCGAAATCCTAAAATTCATTATTGCTGGCTAATGAATTAATAGGTTTTTGCCATAACTTTAAGTAATTCCACCTGCGCTGTTATCGCTAGAGCATCTTCAGGGTGAGAACGTTGGTAACGCCCATTATCTGATAATATCCAAGCTTGGGTATTATCAGATAAATACATCTCAAGATCTTCTTTGATTCTCTTACGTAATCTTTTACTTTCAATAGGGAAACATGTTTCTACACGCCGCAATAAATTACGTTTCATCAAATCAGCACTACCAGCCCAAACTTCCTCTTCGCCCTTGTTTTGAAAGTAAAATACACGGGTATGTTCAAGAAACCGACCAATAATACTACGTACTTGAATATTGTCAGAAAGTCCTTCAATCCCAGGTTTTAAACAGCATATTCCTCGAATAATAAGATCAACCTTCACGCCGGCTATTGAAGCACGATAGAAGGCTTGAATCATGTCAGGCTCTACTAATGAATTTACTTTGATAATAATGTGCGCAGGATGCCCAGATTCCGCATGGCTGGTTTCTCGATCAATTCGGCTTAATAAACCATCGTACAGCGTAAAAGGGGCATGTAGCAATTTGTGCATTTTGGGGATTTTTCCAAGACTTGTTAATTGCACAAACAGATTATTAACATCTTCCCCCATTTGTTTATCTGCCGTCAATAAGCCGTAATCGGTATAAATACGCGATGTTCCACGGTGATAATTACCGGTACCAAGGTGGATGTAATGTCGTAATTTATTATTTTCACGCCTTAATATAAGCAACATTTTAGCATGTGTTTTATAGCCAACAATACCATATACAACATGGACAGCAGCCTGCTGTAATCGTGCTGCTAATGCTACATTAGCTTCTTCATCAAATCGTGCACGAAGTTCGATAGCCACCGTCACTTCTTTGCCTGCTTGAGATGCTGCAACCAGTGCATCCACTATCGGCGATTTTGCACCGGTTCTATACAAGGTTTGTTTAATGGCTAAAACAGCAGGATCAAGAGCCGCTTGTTTAAGAAGATCTACCACAGGTGAAAATGATTGGTAGGGGTGATGTAACAGAATATCTTTTTTACGAATACTGGCAAAAATATCGCTATGCGCTGAAATGCCAGAAGGGCGACCTTGAGTAAAAGGTTTAAATTTCAGGTTAGGGCGATCGACTAATAAATAGACAGCTTGTAATCGACTTAAATTGACCGGCCCATTAACCAAATAAACGCTATCTTGATGCATGCCACACTGAACACGAAGAAAATCAACCATCTCTTCAGGGCAGTTATGAGCAATTTCAAGACGGACTTCATCACCATAGTTACGATGATTTAACTCATCTGAAATAGCCACCAGCAAATCACTGGTTTCTTCCGTATCAATGGCCAAATCACTATTGCGAGTGACTCTGAACTGGTAAAAACCTTTTACCGTCATGCCATAGAATAGGTCGTCAGCAAAAGCATGAATAATGGAAGATAAAAAAACGTATTTTGACTCACCTTGTTTGTGGAATTCTTCAGGTAATTCAATGAGTCGAGGTAAGGCTCTGGGAGCTTGAATAATGGCTGAATCACGATTACGACCAAAGGCATCTTTACCCACCAACGACACAATAAAACTTAAACTTTTGTTCAATAAGCGGGGAAAAGGGTGAGCTGAATCTAATCCCATTGGGCTAAGAACAGGGGCAACTTCTTCAACAAAATAGTTCCTTAACCATTCCGATTGTTCCTTTGTCCAACCAGAACGAGGTAAAATCTCAATAGATTCCTCTGCTAAAGCAGGAAATAAAACCTCATTAAGCACTCTATATTGTTCATCAACTATTTCATGAGCGCGAGCAGCAATCAGCTTTAATGCCTCTTGAGCTGTGATTTGGTCGGCCTCAAGATAGGGGTCACCAATTTCAATTTGCTGAATAAGTCCAGCCACACGTACTTCAAAAAACTCATCCAAATTAGTGCTTGAAATACAAAGGTAATTTAAACGTTCAAGCAAAGGTACATTAGGATCGAGTGCTTGTTGTAAAACGCGCCAGTTAAATTCTAGTAGGCTTAATTCGCGATTAAGATAGAGTTCGGGGTTGTTCAGTTCGATTGTTTCCATACCTACCCATTATAGAGTGTATTGAAAACATTCGTGTTAAATTCTATTACAATCATGAGCCTACCAACGGTATTTCCCGTAATTTTCAGGGTTTGCCCAAAACCGACTATTAAGCCAATCTTTTTTAGGCTGGTAGTTTTCAAGAGCATAACTGAATACTTGGTGAAGATGGCTAGTACCAACATGTTTCATGCTGAGAGCCAAAAAATCCGCTAATAACCAACCTTGTTGCGCTGTCTTATCAATATCTGAAATAACAATAATGTGTGGAGCATGACGATTGCGGAGCACACCAAGYCACTCCATCGCTTGTGATTTCGGTAATACATCAGTGATACCACTAATGATAGCTAAATCTATCGGGGCTATTTCAGTCAATTGTTCTAGGCTAAGCGGTGTTGTCAAAACCTGCAATCTGGTATCTTGGCCCCCCTGATAACAAGTAAGCGCTATTTCACCCACGACCAATACAGATTTGGGCTGATAGCGATCAAGAAAGGGTAACAGTATTGTTGATAGATCTGAATAAGCAGTCATGACTAAACAGGATAAAACATCTACTGAGTTCTGGAAACATAAACGACTCAGTCAAATGACTCACGATGAATGGGAAAGCCTTTGTGATGGCTGTGGACGTTGCTGTTTACACAAGTTAGAAGATGAAGATGATGGCCAAATGTATTACACACGTGCGGCCTGTGCACTATTAGATATCAGTAATTGTCGCTGCATGGATTACCAGAATCGAGAGCAACTTATGCCAGATTGCATTCAGCTGAGTGTTGAACAAGCTGAATATTTTCACTGGCTACCAGAAACTTGTGCTTACCGTTTATTAGCTGAAGGCGAACCATTACCTGTTTGGCATCCTCTTATTACCCATGATCCTAACAGTGTAATAAAAGCAGGTATTTCAATACGCTCCATTGCAAAACCAGATAATGAAGTAGACAATCTACAAGATGAGATCATTTTGTTACCCAATGCCGTAGGTCAGAATGAGGCCTGAACAAAGTAGAGAGTTTACCCAACGTTTACAAAAGGCTGCGTTAACGCTGTTAGCATTAGATATTTTTCGCAAGCCAGATGATCTGGCGCGACGTTTTGGTTTACCTATTCCAGTAGTTCGCTATTGGTGGAGAGAATCAGAACAACAAAAAAAGCCCATTATGCAAAGTGATATGACCACTAAAGATGTCAAAATTATTCGCAAGGCAACGCAAGCCTTAGAAGGCTGGGAAAAAATTAAACGTTACCGTCCAGAATGTGGTGCAAAACTCAATAATGGGCGCCGCTGTAAATTATCGGTGGCCATTCGACCACCTGAGGGATGGGAACGAGGGTGTTTGGCTGATAGATGTCGAATGCACGGTGGGTTATCACGACGAGTGCGAAAAGTTAAAAAAGATGATTCTAAAATAATTGATTGATAAGTAACCATTGTTTTGCCAATATGCAGCTCAGGATTTTAAGATACAACTATGAAGACACCTTCTAATAAAACTAACTTCAATCAAAATCTAATTGATTTTTTAAATAGCTCAGTCACGCCTTTTCATGCGGTACTGACGATGAGCCAGCATCTTGAACAACAGGGTTTTAAGCATTTAAATGAATTAGACACTTGGGGAAAGCTCACTTCAGGGCGCTATTATGTCACCCGAAATGATTCATCAATTATTGCCTTTACTTTGCCCAAGGATGAATTAGCAGAAATAGGTTTTCATATGGTCGGTGCTCATACTGATAGCCCATGCCTACAAGTAAAACCTCAGCCTGAAACAACTAAACATGGACTATTACAGTTAGGCGTTGAGGTCTACGGAGGCGCACTACTTAATCCCTGGTTTGACCGTGACTTATCTATGGCTGGGCGGGTAAGTTACCTCAATTCACAACAACAGATTAATCAACTATTAATCAACTTTAATAAAGCAATTGCTGTCATCCCCAGCCTTGCTATTCATCTTGATCGCGAAGCTAATAAAAATCGCACCGTCAATACACAACTACATCTACCGCCTATTATTATGCAAGTTGATAATAGTGCTAGTGTTAACTTTAGAGAACTACTACTTCAGCAAGCCAAAACACAACATCCATCTGTTGATATTAGCAAGATATTAGACTATGAAATAAGTCTATATGACACTCAAACAGCTTCTATTACCGGTTTGAATGATGACTTTATTAGCAGCGCTAGACTAGATAATTTATTGAGTTGTTATGTGGGTTTGGACGCCTTAATTAATGCTAATAATAACAAAGCTAACTTGTTAATTTGTAGTGATCATGAAGAAGTAGGCAGTGTTTCAAGCTCGGGTGCTAGTAGTTCATTTTTAGAGTCTGTTTTATTGCGTTTATGTCCAGATGTCGAACAGCAGCATCGGATGTTACAACGTTCTATACTGATTTCTGCGGATAACGCACATGCTGTTCACCCTAATTACGCTGATAAACATGATGAAGAGCATGGCCCTCAAATTAACCATGGCCCCGTTATTAAGACCAATGCCAATCAACGATATGCCACTAACAGTGAAACCAGTGCCTATTTTAGACAACTATGTGGGCAAGTTGATGTACCCGTGCAGGACTTTGTTGTACGAACTGATATGGGCTGTGGTAGTACTATCGGGCCAATGACATCTAGTGCTTTAGGTGTGAAAACGATAGATGTAGGTGTACCAACATTTGCTATGCATTCAATCCGTGAACTAGCAGGTAGCCAGGATGCATTTATGTTAAACAAAGTATTCACTCAATTTTTTAATTAATCTTAAATTTAAGGAACACAGTAATGGCTGAAACAGTAGATGAATTAACGGTCGAATATAAGGAAGGCGATGAAGTGACCGTCAAACAACTAGATAAAGTAGTGTTAACCAAAGGTGCATGGGCAACTTTAATGTTCCGCTACCAAGATCTAGATCGTAAAACAGGTGAGTTTGGAGCGGATAAATATACTATTCGCCGTTACCAAAAACGTAATGGTGAATATAGCCAGCGGTCAAAGTTCAATATCTCAAGTAAAGATCAAGCCAATAAAATCATTGAAGCATTATCTAAGTGGACCAATGAATAAAAGCTTAATTACCAATATCGTTGCTTTAGGGCTTGTTACCACAGGCTTGTTTGTTGAAACACCCTTTCGTGAACCTGTACTGGCCACTGGTTTATTTGCTTTAGCCGGTGGTGTAACCAACTGGTTAGCTATTCATATGCTATTTGAAAAAGTGCCAGGCCTATATGGCTCTGGTGTGATTAGTGCTCGTTTTGAGGACTTTAAACTGGGTATTCATCATCTTGTGATGGATCAGTTTTTCAGCAAAGAAAACCTTGACCGCTTTGTTGCTGAAATGGTGACGGAAGATGCCGATCATTTGTTGGATTTTCACGATGTGATTGATGAAACTGATTTAAACCCTGCATTTGATGGTTTGGTTAGTGTGATTATGGACTCCTCATTTGGTAGTATGCTAGGTATGTTGGGCGGCCAAGCAGCTTTAGAGCCTTTGCAGCAACCCTTTATAATTAAAATGAAACAATCATTAAATGATATTGCTCATAGTGACTCTTTTCAAAGCAGTGTTCGTCAGAAATTATCGAGTGGCCCAGTAAGCAGTGATATTCACCAACAAATAGAACATGTAGTGCAATCACGGTTGGAAGAGCTAACTGCCCCGATGGTTAAAGACATTATTCAAACTATGATTAGGCAGCATTTAGGTTGGCTGGTTGTTTGGGGTGGCGTGTTTGGTGGGTTGATAGGGCTAATGACCAGCCTGTTATTCATTTAATTGGTAAGGGAAGCAAAGAAAAAGAAACCCTATCTAATGCCTTTTTGTTAGTTATTTCTCATATCTGCGGCTCCGTGAGTCCTCTGTGTTACTTTACCATCCAATGATAAAAAAGCGCATGAATTGACTAAGGAGAAGGAGGCAAAACAAATAAAACCGCTACTCAACCAGCTTAAACAAGAGAAAGGTTTTGATTTTATCCAATTGATTGATACCAACGGCTGTGACTACTGGGACACTTCTCGTTGTAATGTGAAAAATAGCCCCTTACTATCCAAAGCATTATAGGATTTCCTGCCTCTGGTGTAGATTTATTCTCTTCCAGAGAATTACAAGAAATAGATCCACAACTGGCAGAGATGGTCTACCAACCGCTGATTGAAACACCACGAACAAGACCGGTGAATAATATTGCTGAAAATAGAGGCATGGTATTACACAGTTATTATCCGGTTATGAACGCAGGCCAAAATGTTAAAGCAGTATTAATTGGTGGTGTTTTGCTGAATCGAAATTTTCAATTTGTCGATACCTTGCGTGATTTAAGTTTATAGCAAAGGCAGCCTCACGGAGAATGGTTTGGGCATAAAAGAAGGTTCTTTACCGTGAATATTTGATCCTTTCTTTACCCAAACATCAGGCGGTACCGGCCTAGGTTTGTATGTCAGTAGTGGTATTCTTAACCACTTTGGTGCAGAAATTCGAGTGCGCTCACATGTGGGTATTGGCACCTGTTTTTATATTTGGTTTTATTGTGATGCAAAAAAGCATAATTAACTTTAATACCATATATAATACAATAAGTTAAAGCATAACCTTCGTTAAGAGGATTACTCTATTTATTGATGGCTTGTTTGAGTTTTAAGGTGGTTATCGAGTCAAAAACATTGAAAAAGTGCTGTTAATAACCTATGCTCAATATAGGGTTTTTTCTCTCAAGAGGGGGAACGAAATACTACTTCGTCTTGATTGACGTCATATTATATTTGTTCCCCAACACAGACAAAACAATGTTTTAGACATTGTTTTGTTAATAAAAATAATAATAAACGTGTTTGTTCATGCAAATCGTTGAACAGGTAGGAGAACATATGAAGATCGGAATACCTAAAGAAGTCTTCGCTGGCGAAAAACGTGTTGCCACAACACCTGGTGAAGCTGAAAAACTCATCAAATTAGGCTTTGATGTTTGCATCGAAACCGGCGCTGGCCAAAACGCTGATATTTCAGATGATGCCTATGCGGCGGCCGGTGTCTCGATAGTTGATAACGTAAAATCGTTATGGCTTGAAGCAGACATTGTGATGAAAGTCAGAGCGCCAGCAGCTTATCCTGAGCTGGCCATCAATGAACTAGAGTTGATACAGCAGCATCAATGTCTGATTAGTTATATCTGGCCTGCTCAGAATGAAGATTTAATGCAAAATTTGGCGGCCAAACAAGCCACCGTATTGGCCATGGACAGTATTCCCCGCTTATCTCGTGCTCAGAAAATGGATGCCTTAAGTTCGATGGCCAATATTTCTGGTTATCGCGCTGTGGTTGAAGCTGCTCAACATTTTGGCCGTTTTTTTACTGGGCAAATCACCGCTGCGGGTAAAGTTCCACCGGCAAAAGTACTGGTGATCGGTGCTGGTGTGGCCGGTTTAGCAGCTATCGCTGCGGCTAAAAGTATGGGGGCCATTGTCCGTGCTTTTGATACTCGGCCTGAAGTAAAAGAACAAATCGAAAGCATGGATGCGGAATTTTTGATATTGGACTTTGAGGAAGAGGGCAGTGGGTCTGGTGGCTATGCTAAAACCATGTCAAAAGAGTTCATTGAAGCCGAAATGGCCTTGTTTGCACGCCAAGCAATGGACGTTGATATCATTATTACCACTGCTTTAATTCCCGGTAAACCAGCACCTGAATTAATAACAGCAGGTATGGTTGAATCGATGAAACCAGGCAGTGTCATTGTCGATCTGGCGGCAGAGCGCGGCGGTAATTGTGCTTTGACTGAAAAAGACACTGTAGTCACTAGCTCTGGTGGCGTGACCATCATTGGTTACACCAACTTACCTAGCCGATTAGCCAACCAAGCTAGTCAACTCTATGCAACAAATTTACGCCATTTATTGACCGAGTTATGTCCAGAAAAGGACGGCAAACTCTTTGTGAATATGGACGATGAAGTCATTCGTGGGGCAACCGTTATTCAGGACGGAACAATTACTTGGCCACCACCGCCGCCTACGCTGTCGGTCAGTAAACCACCTCCACAAACTGAAGTACCAGCAGCAAAACCTGAGGCGGATGCTGAACCATCAACACTGATGGCTAGGTTTAAACAATTTTTTCCGATGATGATTGTTGCGCTGGTTTTAGTTGGTTTTGGCTCAGTCGCGCCGGAATCCTTTATGTCGCACTTCACCGTATTTGTATTAGCTTGTTTTGTCGGCTACCAAGTGATTTGGAGTGTATCTGCTTCATTGCATACACCGTTGATGAGTGTGACCAATGCGATCAGTGGCATTATTGTGATTGGTGCTTTGGTACAAATTTCAACAGATAATTTGTTGCTTACCGTGTTATCGGCGTTAGCAATTTTGATTGCGGCGATCAACATTGCCGGGGGCTTCTTAGTGACCCGACGCATGCTTGAAATGTTCAGAAAATAACAGAAGAGAATTAGAAGATGTCACAAAGTTTAGTCACCATGTCGTACATTGCAGCTTCAAGTCTGTTTATTTTAAGTTTAAGTGGTCTTAGCCATCAGGAAACAGCACGTAGAGGAAATTACTATGGCATGGCCGGCATGGCCTTAGCCATTTTTGCCACCATCATAAGTGATGCTGTCACCACGTATTCAATTTTGATTGTCGCTTTATTGATCGGTGGATTAATTGGAGCACGCGCTGCAGTAAAAGTTGAAATGACACAAATGCCTGAATTAGTGGCAATCATGCACAGTTTAGTGGGCATGGCTGCTGTTTTGGTYGGTTATGCCAATTTCTTTGATCACAGYTCAARYTTGATCGGCATAGAAAAAACCATACATGAAATTGAGATCTACATWGGYATTTTAATYGGTGCGATTACATTTTCAGGTTCCGTTATTGCCTTTGGMAAATTACGCGGKCGAATAAGTGGCMGSCCTGTTTTATTRCCYGGACGYCATKGGATAAATTTAGCYTTGTTAGTGGCGGTTATTTTCTTGGGTTATGAATTTGTTATCGCGAGCCAAKCAGGTGCAGGCGAATGGCCATTAGCYCTGATGACGTTGCTTGCGCTTATWTTTGGWMTACATATGGTCATGGCTATTGGCGGTGCCGATATGCCTATCGTSGTRTCTATGTTRAACAGTTATTCTGGTTGGGCTGCTGCYGCGACGGGYTTTATGTTGAGTAATGATCTCTTGATTGTCACTGGYGCCTTAGTCGGTAGTAGTGGTGCCATYCTMAGTTACATCATGTGCCGGGCGATGAATCGAAATTTCCTCAGYGTYATTTTTGGTGGTTTTGGCAATAGTGGTGGTGGMGAWRCTGCTGAAGTTAAAGGTGATGTTGYCTCCATYCAAGTGAATGAAGTTGTGCCAATGTTACGCGATGCTCAGAACATTATGATTATTCCGGGCTATGGTATGGCAGTTGCTCAGGCGCAACATGCGGTTTATGAATTAGCGAAACAATTGCTCAAACAGAATAAGAAGATTCGTTTTGCTATTCACCCAGTAGCAGGACGGATGCCCGGTCACATGAACGTATTATTAGCTGAAGCAAAAGTAGCCTATGACATTGTGTATGAAATGGATGAGGTCAATGATGATTTTCCTAATGTTGATGTCACGATTGTGATCGGTGCGAATGATATTGTGAATCCGTCAGCCTTAGATGATCCTAATAGCCCCATCGCTGGCATGCCTGTGCTGCAGTGCTGGAATGGTCATAATACGATTGTGCTTAAACGAAGTATGGCTACGGGTTATGCCGGCGTCGGCAATCCACTGTTCGTGCATGAGAATACTCGTATGTTATTCGGCGATGCCAATGACAGCTTGCAGTTGGTACTGAAAGAATTACAAACATAATAAATTCATCTTCGCGCTAGCCGTTCGGGCCATAGACATAAAAGCCGTACATGTGGACTCCTACAAGTACGGATTTTTTATTACGGCCAACGTTTAAATAAGCAACACGTCCTACTGTTAGGCCTGATTTTTATCTCTATATTTCTCCGTAAGACAAATTGTCCTAGTGATGTTTTTTTCGGGACATATTTCCCGATTTAATGTTTCCCTTATTATCTGTAAATAGCAAAGCCATTGATAACTAATGATTTTTAAAGTTGGTACGGCCATTGCTATTACAGAGCTGAGTCACTTGCAGTTTTAAGCGCAGACTCAAACACGAATTCCAGGGCACTTGAGTTTTCAAGTGAAGGAACGTGAATTTTAGTAAAGAATTTTGAGGATAAAAGTTTAATGTCGCTATTTTCAGGTCTCATGGCCAAGCTCACTAAAGAT